>NZ_QTPO01000001.1 GCF_003853645.1 Burkholderia sp. Bp9143
GCATACGAGATCGAGCGCATGCGTGCCGCCGTCGGTCAGCATGATCTGCGTAGGATCCGCATGGACGCCGTGCTGCGCGAGCCGCCACGCGAGTTGCTGGCGCAACGCGGGCAGCCCGAGCGGCGTCGCGTAGTCGGTCAGCGCGTCGGGTTCGTCGCGCGACACCGCGCGCAGCGCACGTCGCAGGCTTTCGTCCGGCAGCCACGACGACGGCAGCCAGCCGCAGCCGGGCTTCACGGAGCTCGGCGCGGCCTCGAGCGACTGGCGCGACAGCCACAGCGGGTCGAGTTCGCGATCGAGCCGCGGGCCGAGTTCCGCGAGCGCGAGCGGCGGCGCGTGGCCCGACACGTAGAAGCCGGAGCCGCGCCGCGCGACGAGCACGCCTTCGCTCGCGAGCCGCTCGTAGGCGTCGACGACGGTCGATTTCGATACATGCAGCGCGTCGGCCATCATCCGGATCGACGGCACGCGCGCGCCGGGCATCAGCGCGCGGCTCGCGATCCGAGCGCGCAGCGTATCCATCACGGTTTCCACGCGCGTGCGCGACGGCGTGGGCGGAGCAGGGTCTGGCACGAAGCGGTTCATGGCAAGCGCTAACTGTACGGACGGTTGTCCAGTACAGTTTGTCAAAATTGTATTGGACTGTAGCTTACGCGCTTTTCGCGGGCGGCGGATCATCGGTCATCCACCTTTTTCCGATCAGGATTTCCCGTGCAAAAGACGACCGACGGATGGCTCAGCGGCCTGCTGGGCGTGATCATCTTCAGTGGCTCGCTGCCCGCGACGCGCGTCGCGGTGCAGGGCCTCGACCCGTTGTTCCTCACGTTCGCGCGCGCGACGATCGCCGGCGTGCTCGGCCTGCTCCTGCTCGTCGCGCTGAAGCAGAAGCGGCCGACGCGTGCCGAGACCGCGTCGCTGCTCGTCGTCGCGCTCGGGGTCGTGGTCGGTTTTCCGTTGCTGACCGCGCTCGCGCTCAAGCACGTGACGTCCGCGCACGCGATCGTGTTCGTCGGGCTGCTGCCGCTCGCGACGGCGTTGTTCGGCGTCTGGCGCGGCGGCGAACGGCCGCGGCTGCCGTTCTGGGTCTTCTCGCTGGTCGGCAGCGGCGCGGTGGCCGCGTTCGCACTGCGCAACGGCGGCAGCGCGTCGGTGCTGGGCGATGCGCTGATGCTGGCCGCGATCGTCGCGTGCGGTCTCGGCTATGCGGAAGGCGCGCGCCTGTCGCGCCAGCTCGGCGGCTGGCAGGTGATCTCGTGGGCGCTCGTGCTGTCGCTGCCGGTGATGCTGCCGCTCGCGTGGTTCACATGGCCCGCGACGTTCGACGGTGTCGACGCCGCCGCGCTGTGGGGGCTCGCGTACGTGTCGCTGTTCAGCATGCTGATCGGCTTCGTGTTCTGGTATCGCGGCCTCGCGCTCGGCGGGATCGCGGGCGTCGGCCAGCTGCAGCTGCTGCAGCCGTTCTTCGGCTTCCTGCTCGCGGCCGGGCTGCTGCACGAGACGGTGCCGCCGTCGATGCTCGTCGTGACGGTCGTGGTCGTCGGCTGCGTGGCGGGTGCGAAGTACTTCTCGAGGATGGCGCCCGTGCAGCGCGCGAGCTGATTCACGCACTGCGGCCGCGCGACGACGCGACGGGAGCAACCCGTTCGCCGTCGCGCGCGCGCCGTTTACCCCATCACCACGTTTGCGAGCCGGAACTGGTACGCGGTCGCGGTGGTGCCGCCGCCGCCGCCCGTCATCACGATGTCGGCACTCTTGATCCCCAGCAGCGACAGTTCGGTGTTGATGTCGGACAGCACGGCCGAATTCATCACCGCGCCCTGTTCGATCTGCGACGCGGTGCCGATCCACAGCGTCGGCTTGAATTCGAACACGGCCTTCTGGCCCGGCACGATGCCCGTCTTGTGCGCGAGCAGCCGGTTGTCCTTGAAGACCGACGCGGTGATCGCCCCCTGGCTCAGGTCGTTGCGCAACTGGATCTCGCGTGATGTCGGGGCCGGGCCGGCCAGCGCGAGCACGTTGCCCGACGTCGAGCGCGACACGTTGAAGACCTGTCCGTTGTCCGCGCGCTTTTGCGGCATGTAGTTGCCGTCGGCATCGCTCGCGGAGACGGTCGTCAGCATCGGGAACACGAACGGATGGTTGTCGCCGCGTCCGCAGTTGGTGATGACCTTCCACGCGATCGCGAGCTCGTCGAAGTCCGTCGACACGTTCTTCTGGAAGATCACGATCTGGCTGTT
The DNA here is from genome assembly GCF_003853645.1 of Burkholderia sp. Bp9143. Lineage (GTDB taxonomy): Bacteria > Pseudomonadota > Gammaproteobacteria > Burkholderiales > Burkholderiaceae > Burkholderia. The sequence continues at coordinate 2,238 of NZ_QTPO01000001.1, forward strand.
GTTGACGTCGTTCGACAGGTTGACGAAGTTGAGATTGATGTCCATGAGTCACCTTGATTCGATTCGGATAACTGATTGAGCGGGCGCCGACCGTGAGTTGCCGGCGCACGGACCGTTACGCCATCACCACGTTTTCCAGCCGGAACGTGAACGGCATCGAACGCGGGCCGGGGCCGCCGCCGGTCATCACGATGTCGGCGCTCGCGATGCCGAGCAGCGACAGTTCCGTGTTGATGTCGGAGATCACCGCGGAATTCATCAGCGCGCCCTGTTCGATCTGCGACGCGACGCCGATCCAGATCGTCGGCTTGAACTGGAACACGGCCTTCTGGCCCGGCGCGACGGACGTCTTGCGCGCGAGCGCGCTGCCGTCCTTGTAGATCGTCGCGTTGATCGCGCCGGCCGGCAGATCGTTGCGCACCTGCACCTCGGCGCTCGCGCCCGGGTCGCCGCCGAGCTGCAGCACGTCGCCCGAGCTGGAGCGCACGACCTGGAACACCTGGCCGTTCGCCGCGACCTGCTGCGGCATGTAGTTGCCCCAGCTGTCGCTCGCGCTCACGCTCATCGTCATCGGGAACTTGAACGGATGGTTGTCGCCCTGGCCGCAATTGCGGATCACCTTCCACGCGATCGCGAGTTCGTCGAAGTCGGTTGCCACGTTCTTCTGGAAGATCACGACGCTCGAGTTGTTCGCGTCGTTCGAGCGGTTGATCAGGTTCAGTTGGATATCCACGTCGTTGCTCCTTGAGTTTGAAAAAACGGCAGTCGGTCTGCCGCACACCTTTCCCGCCGGCCCGGCCGCGAAGCCGTGCCGTCAAGCCGGTTCGATCCGTATCGGGCGGCGCTACGCGCGCACGACATGTTCGAGCGCGAACGCAAACGGCTGCGCGTCGGCGCCGGTGCCGCCGCCCGTCATCACGATGTCGGCCGCGGCGACGCCTGCCAGCGGCAGCAGCGTGTTCGCGCTCGACATCACCGCCGCGTGCAGCGCGCGGCTTTCCTGCACCTGCGACGCCACGCCGATCCACAGCGTCGGCGTGAAGCGGAACACGGCCTTCTGCCCGGGCGCGACGGCTTCCTTCACCGCGATCAGCCGGCCCGCGCTGAACGCGTTGACGTTCACCGCGCCGCGCCGCATCCGGTTGACGACCTCGATGTCGCCGGCGGACGCGTCGGCCGGGTCGGGCACGAGCCGGCCGCGTCCGGTCGACTGCGCGTCCACCACGAGGCGCACGCCGGCGGGCGCCGTGACGCGCGGCGAGAAGTTGCCGTGCTCGTCGCCGAGCGCGACGTCGATATCGGTCGAGTAGTCGAACGGATGGAAGCAGTCGCGCCCGCAATAACGGATCACCTTCCATGCGATCGCGAACGCGTCGAGATCGGGGATCACGTCGCGCTGGAACAGCACGACCTCGCTGTTGCCGCAGTCGTTCGAGCGATTGATGAAGCGGAGCTTGATGTTCATGACGCTTGCTCCTGATCGGGCGTGCCGCGTTCATCGCGCAGCGTGCGGTCGGCCCACTGAGCAAGCGCGGGCGCGACGCCGTTCGCGAGCGACGCGACGTGCAGCGCATGCGCACGCGCCTGGGCCTGCAGGTCGCCGGCGAGGCGGCCGAGCGCCATCGCGGCATCGGCCGGGCCGCGCGTGCGGCCGAGATCGTCGAGGTATTGCGCGGCCGCATCGGCCATCGCGCCCGCATGCTGCAGATGGCTTTGCGTGAAGCGCGTCGCGAGATCCGCGTTCAGGGCCGCCAGCTCCTTGACCGCGGCGGCCGAACCGCCGAGCGCGAATCGCTCGAGCTGGCCGCGCCACCACGCGTCGGTCGCGGCCTGGCAGGCATCCGTGTAGCGGTGGCCGGCGAGCAGCGCGGTGTGCGCGAACGCGCGCCACGCGGGGCCGCCGGGTGTGCCGCCGGTGTCGGTCGTCTGCGCGGCGGCCTTGCCGAACAGCTGGAGCGCGTCGGCGTGCGCGCGTTCCCATTGGGCGATGAACGTCGAGAACATGGCGATTCCTCGTGAAGAAGGGGCGATGACGGCGTGACGGCGGCCGATACGCGGATTACTGACGCGCGGCGCCGAGGCGCTGCACCATCCGCATCACGGCGGCCATCTGCGGCGCGTCGCGGCGGTAGAAACCGGGGTGGAGCGGATCGGCGCTCGTATAGCCCCAGAAATCCCAGCAGCCGAGCGGATTGACGGCCGATTTCTCGACTTGCGGATAGAGCACGATCAGCCGGTTCGTATCGGCGATCTCGTTGTAGCCGACGCCGCGAATCATCCTCTCGCCGACGGCCGCGACGTTCTGCACGCAACCGTGGAACACCACGTGCACCGCGCAGGTCACGCGCTCGCAATCGGCCGGCACGTAGGCGTAGCCGGTATCGCCTAGCGACGCGGCACGTTGTGGATCGAACGCGCGCTGGTCGAACTTCAGCAGCTTGCCGCCTGCCTGCGCGGCCGGCGGATTGAGCGGCTTGTCGGTCGTGCCGTAGATCCAGCGCACGATGTCGTGCGCCTGCTGGAAGTCGCAGTTGTCGATATACGGGCTCGCGTTCGCACCGCACGCGTTGTCCTCGGGGCGGTTCGTGATGAACGCATGCCCGGCCTCCGGCGATTGGCGGTACTGGAGGTTCGCGGCCGGGACCTGCGCGAGCGTGTAGAAGCGCGCGGTCTGGTCGACGACGCGCGTCGACACCACCGTATCCTTCGCGCCGCTGAACACGTAGATGCGCTGACCGCGCAGCGCGGCCGGATCGTCGATCTCGCCACGCTGCGCGAACGTGCGCGCGGCGAGCCATGCATCGGCCGCGGACGGCGCGGGGCCGATCGGCTGCATGCACAGCGTGGTCGCGGCCACCGCCGGCGGGATCAGCGCGTTCACGCCCGCGCAATAGAACGGGCCGCCCGCGACGATACCGGCGCCGATCAGCCGGCTCGAGTACGCGACGTCGAACTGCGCGGCCATGAAGCCGCCGGACGACAGCCCGGACACCGACGTGCGCTGCAGGTTGGCCGCGTAGGCAGGCAGCGGATCGGCGGTGGCGGTGGCGGCGACGGCGGCTTGCGGGGCGACCGCCGCCAAGGCGGCAACGGCGACGGCGATGCAGGCGGCACCCAGCGCGCGGCGCACGGCGTGCGAAACGGCGAGGCGGGGCGGCATCGTGCGGCCGGGCGGGCGAGTGACGTTCATGTGGGCTCCTGTCGTGACGCGTGGCGGATGACGAATGATTGGAACGGATCGGGTGCGGCAAGACTTCGGTGACGGTTTCAGCTTACGGGCAGCCGACGACATGCGAAATGGCGCGAACGGCATGCGCGGCGACCCGTGACGTTCGGCCAGTGCGGCTTCGCGGTGCTCACGACAGAAACAGCGCGCGCTCGGCCTGGCGGCGCTTCGTGAGCCCCGCGAGCGGCTTGCCGCCCGCCTTGTTCCAGACGAGGAACTGGTCGGCCGCACGCGCGCTCGCACCGGCGTTCAGGTAACGCAGCAGCGTGGACGAGCGCAGCCGGCCCGCGCCGAGATTGAAGACGAACGACATCAGCGCATCGAACTGCTGCTGCGTGACCGGCACGCGCAGCAGCTTGCGCAGGTTCAGCTCGGCGCCGCGCAGGTCGCGCCGCAGCAGCGCCTCGGCTTCGACCGGCGTGAGCGGGCGCGCGAAGCGCTCGTTCGGCAGGATCAGGTGCCCATAGCCGATCGTCGGCTTGCCGACCGCGTCGAGATAGCGCGCGAGCCGCAGCCCCTCGAACTGCTTGATCAGCGCGATGCCTTGCTCGCCGGTGCGTTCAGGCTGGTTCGCCATCGTCGTTCTCCTTGACGCCCGGCCGTGCGCGCGGCACCAGGCGATGCGTGTATTCGTCGATCACGCGCATGATCGCTTCGGGCGGCGGCAGCGCCGCGAACTGCATTTCGATGTCGATGTGCTCGGTGTCGCGCTGCCGCGCATTGCCCTGGGCGTCCTTCTTTCCGGAGCGCGGCGCGAACGTCACGTAGAAGCGGCCGCGCTGGTCGTCGTCGCCTGCGACGCCGCCGGCCGGCACCGCCTCGGTGAAGTCGCCGCGCACGGTCAGGTGCACGATCATCCGGTCGAGCGCGAGCCCGCGCGGCGTGGCGAGCGCGACGAGCGGCACCGGCATCGTGTGCTCCGCGTCGAGCGCGACCGTGACCTCGCGCGGCGCGAGCAGGCCGTCGTCGCGCAGGTCGAAGAACTGGTCGAGCACGGCCGTGTACTGGTGCGCGAGCAGTTGGTTCGCGGCAGCGGCGGCGTGCTGCATCCCGCGCGCGATCTCGTCGAGCGCGATGCCGCGCGGCGGCGGGCGTTCGTCGTCGGCCGGCGTGCCGGGTGGGGCGGCGGGCGGCGCCGGCGGGATGGGTGGGGCCGGTGGAGCGGGCGGCAAGCCGCCGGTGGACGCGCCGGGCGGGGCGGTCGATGAGTCGTTCGTGCCCGGCGCGGCACCGGCCGGCCAGCCAGCGGCATCGGGCGACGCGTGGCGCGCCGGATCGTCGGTTACCGACACCGGTGCAGCGGCGCCCGCCACCGCGCCGGTATGGCCCGCTGCCGGCGCGGCCGGCGGCGGGACCGGCCTGTCCGGTTCATGCCGGGCCGTGCCGCCGCCCGGACGCGTATCCCCGTCGTCGTGCCCGCCGCCGCCCGCGCGGCGCGACCGTCTGAAGAGCCTGAACATGGCCGGTCCGCCCGCTTACGCGTGCGCCGGCTGCTGGGCATCCGCACCCGCGCCGGCAGGCGCGGCCGCGCTACCGCCCGCCCCCGACGCATCACCGACCAGCTTGCCGTCGGTCGGTGTCGTCGGCAGCGGCTTCACGGCCTTCGCGTTGCCTTCGGTGACGACCGGCTTGGTCGCGGCTTCGGTCAGGAAGTCGATCACGCGCATCAGCGCCTCGGGCGGCGACTGGCGCTTTACCTGCGTATGGATCGAGTATTTCGCGCGCGTGTCGGTGCTGCGCGTCTGCTCCGCCTTGTGCGACACGCGCCCGGACACGCTGACGCTGATCGGCCCCCAGCCGAACTTCGCCTGGAATTCGCCGCCGGCCTCGGTCGACGACGACGACTTCTCCGACTGCGTGATCTCCATCTCGAAGTCGATCGTGCCTTCCTCGATCGCGATGATCGGGTGCACGATCGCCGCGAGCAACGGGATGCGCATCGTCTTCTGCACGACGCCCTTCGACACGCCGCTTTCGTCCACCAGCGTCTCGTCGTAATCGAACTGGACGGCCACGGCCTTGCCGCCCTGGATACAGACCTGCATCAGGAAATCCGCGTAGCTCTTCGCGGCCTGCGTCTGCGCGCTGATCATCGCTTTTAACGGGCCGGCGATCATTTGGTCCATGGGTAAAGCGTTAATCACTGAGCCGATGAAATTCGCGTCCATGAATAAACTCCTCTTCGCGTGGAAGACAACGGAAATTCGCTGTCGTTATTCACGTTACGAAATTGAAGACGTTTACCAAATATGACGTCCGTCATGTCCGGCGGCCCGGGCCGGTTCGCGACGGGCATCGGCATGCGTGGCGGGGCTCGGTGTGGACGAATTAGGCCATTCGTCACGGAGCGACGGGCCTAGTGCGCGGTGCGTGAAACAGCGGTAAAAAAAACGCCGGGTAGGGAAGCAAAAAAACCTAAACCGAGCATCCCGATTTCGAGGAAACCGCGCAATGAACGTTCTGATGATCGATAGCCCGCCGTTATTCGTCGCGGGTGTGGCGGACGTACTGTGTAAACGCGACGTCGACTGGCATGTCTGGTCGGCCCGCCGTCCCGAGGACGTCTTGCGCTTGCGCGATGCGTTGCTGCCCGAGACGGTCGAGGCCATCACGATCGAATGCGACGAGCACGCCGCGCGGCCGAGCTGGCCGAGCGTGCTGAACGAGGCGTTCGCCGGCGCGCCGTGGCTGTGCGTGGTGGCGGCCGTGTGCCGCCGCACGATCGCCGATGCACTGCTGGCGGGGGCGGCCGGCATCATCGACCGGCACGCGAGCGCCGACGAGTTCGCGGATGCGCTCGGCCGGGTCGCGGCCGGTGCGATCTACGTGCCGCCGAACGACGGCGGTGCGACGCAGGCGCGTCCGGGCGGCGTGCCGGCCGGCGACGATCGCGCATTCGAGCGCCTCACGCCGCGCCAGCGCGACGTGCTGCGGCTGCTGGCCGAAGGCAAGTCGAACAAGCAGATCTGCCGCGTGCTGAACGTCGCGGAAGGCACGATCAAGAATCACCTGTATGCGCTGTTCCGCCAGATCGGCGTGAGCAACCGGACCGAGGCCGCATTGTGGCTTGCGCGCCACGTGCCGTCCGAACCGGCGGCATTCGCGTTCGCGCCTGCCTGCAGTTCGCCCGGCTGACGCCGGTCGCGGCGGGCCCCGGGGTGTGCCGGCAGCCGGTGTCGCGTTGCGTCGAAGTTCATGCGGCCGAGGGTGGGGTGCCCTGGCCGGTCATCGGTAGCGGTGAATCCGCGTGGCCGAGTACATGGCACGCGCGTGGCGACGTGCGTGCCGGAAACGGCGAACGGGACACGCTTGCCGCGCGCCCCGTTCGATGGCACCCGTCGAGATCGGGCGCCGGCATGCTTACGCGACGTGCGCGACGCCGTATTGCGAGGACAGGTAGCGCCGGATATCGGCCGGCGAATCGATGAAGCGGCGGCCGTTGTGTTCGCGAATCCCGATCGCGTCATCCTTCGGCGCCTGCCCGTCGCCGAGCACGAGCACCGGCGCGGATTGATTGTCCTCGCCGATCAGCGCGACGATCGGCCGGCGCGGCCGCAGCGCGTCGACGTACTCGACCGCGACGGCGTCGCGTAACTGCGGATAGAAGCTCAGCAGCCCTTCGACGGCAACCGAATCGCCGCAGTAGAACGGACCTTCGGAGTCCTTGAAAAAGCCTGGGCGGAGAATGAACAGCGTGTCTTTCATGATGGCCTCGCTATCAGTGGTGGTCGAACGTTGAAGAAAAAGGATCGTGCGGGGTAATGCGTGCGACGCGCCCGAGGTCAGGCTTCCGCGAGCGCGGCCACGGCGGCGCGCAGTCTCGCGAAACCGGCGTCGAGGTCGGCGATCATGTCGTCCGGATGCTCGAGCCCCGCGTGGATGCGCAGCAGCGGGCCGGCCGCCGTCCATTGCGTCGCGGTGCGGTGACGCGACGGATTCGACGGGATGATCAGGCTTTCGAAGCCGCCCCAGCTGTAGCCCATGCCGAAGCACGTCATGCCGTCGAGCAGCGCGCGCACCGCATCGTCGGGCTGCGGATGCAGCACCAGGCCGAACAATCCGCAGGCGCCCGTGAAGTCGCGCTGCCAAAGCGCATGGCCGGCGTCGCCCGGCCGGGCCGGATACAGGATCTGCGCGACTTCCGGCTGCCGCGCGAGCCATTCGGTCAGCACGTGCGCGTTGCGCTGGTGGCGTTCGAGGCGCACCGACAGCGTGCGCAGGCCGCGCAGCGCGAGATACGCGTCGTCGCCGCTGACGGTCATCCCGAGCTGCCGGTAGCAGCGCGTGACTTTCTGCGCGAGCGCTTCGGTGGTCAGGATCACGCCCATCAGCACGTCGGAGTGTCCGGCGATGTATTTGGTCGCCGCGTGAATCGACACGTCGACGCCGTGCGAGAACGAGCGGAAATTCAGCGGCGTGCCCCACGTGTTGTCGAGCAGCACGACCGCATCGTGCTGATGCGCGACGCGGCAGATCGCGGGAATGTCCTGCACCTCGAAGGTCAGCGAGCCCGGCGATTCGGTAAAGACCGCGCGCGTGTTCGGCCGCATCAGCGACGCGATGCCGGCGCCGATCGACGGATCGTAGTAGGTCGTCTCGATGCCGAGGCGTGCCAGCGTCTCGTCGCAGAACGAGCGGGTCGGGTCGTATACCGAATCGGCCATCAGCAGATGGTCGCCGGGATTCAGCACCGCGAGCAGCGCGGTCGTGATCGCGCTGAGCCCGCTCGGCGTCAGCAGCGCGGCGTGCGCGCCTTCGAGGCGCGCGAGCGCCTTTTCGAGCGCCCGCGTGGTCGGGCTGCCGTGACGCCCGTACGCGAGCGGCGTGCCGCGCACCGCGTCGAGCGCGTCGGTGCCGTGAAAGAGCAGCGTCGACTGGCGATACACGGGCGGGTTCACCGGCGAGCCGGGCTGGCCGTGCGTGCGGCCTTCGTGTGCGAGCAGGGTGTCGGTCGAGTGCGGTTGGTTCAAGATGTCGTCCTTTGAGAGTCGGTCATTTCGGAGCGAAGCCGTCGCGCGGTCAGTGCAGGATCTTGTCGAGGAAGTCGCGCGCGCGTTCGGAGCGCGGCGCGGCAAAGAAGGCATCGCTCGCCGCATCCTCGACCACCGCGCCCTGGTCCATGAAGATCACGCGATGCGCGACCTTTCTCGCGAAGCCCATTTCGTGCGTGACGCACACCATCGTCATGCCGTCGCGTGCGAGTTCGACCATCACGTCGAGCACTTCGTTGATCATCTCGGGGTCGAGCGCGGAGGTCGGCTCGTCGAACAGCATCGCGACCGGGTTCATCGACAGCGCGCGCGCAATCGCGACGCGTTGCTGCTGGCCGCCGGACAACTGCCCCGGATACTTGCTCGCATGCGCCTTCAGGCCGACGCGATCGAGCAGCTTCATCGCGTTCTCGATCGCTTCGTCCTTGCGGCGGCCGAGCACCTTGACCTGCGCGAGCGTCAGGTTGTCGGTGATCGACAGGTGCGGAAACAGCTCGAAATGCTGGAACACCATGCCGACCCGCGCGCGCAGTTGCGCGAGTTTCGCGGCCGGATCGCCGAGCCGCATGCCGTCGACGACGATGCTGCCCTTCTGGAACGGCTCGAGGCCGTTGATCGTCTTGATCAGCGTCGACTTGCCGGAGCCCGACGGCCCGCAGACGACGACCACTTCGCCTTTCGATACCGCCGCGCTGCATGCGGAAAGGACCTGATGCTTGCCATACCACTTGGAAACGTTGTCGAGCGTAATCATGGGTTGTCCGTGGTTGAGTTTCGGGTTGAAAGACGCGCGCAGGCTCAATGCGTGGACGGCAGCGAGAGGCGCGTCTCGACGCGGCCCTGCAGTCGCGTGAGCAGCGTGCTCAGCACCCAGTAGATCGCGGCTGCCGCGAGGTAGAGCGGCAGCGGCTGGAACGTCGCGGCGATCACTTCCTGCGTCGAGCGCAGCAGCTCGGTGACGGTGATCACGGACACGAGCGACGTGTCCTTGATCAGGCTGATCAGCGTGTTGCCGAGGCTCGGCACCGCGAGGCGCAGCGCCTGTGGGCAGACGATGTAGCGCAGCGTCTGCACGTGCGTGAGGCCGAGGCTGTGCGCGGCCGCCCATTGCCCGCGGCCGATGCCGAGGATCGCGCCGCGCATGCTTTCCGACAGGTACGCGCCGGCGTTGAGCGTCAGCGTGAAGATGCCGGCCGTCGTCGGGTCGAGCGTGATGCCGAGATCCGGCAGCCCGTAGTAGACGACGAACATCTGCACGAGCAGCGGCGTGCCGCGCATCAGGCTGACGTAGCCCTGCGCGAGACCGGACGCGAACCGGTTGCTGCCGATCCGCATGATCGCGACGACGAGCCCGACGACGAGGCCGAGCGCCATTGACGCCACCGCGAACTTCAGCGTGAGCAGCGCGCCCTTCACCATCACGGGCAGGGTTTGAATGACCAGATCGAGTGCTTCCATCGCGTGTCTCCTGATTGTGTGTCGTGTGCCGCTTGTGTTTCGGGTAGGCGGCGGCCGGCCCGCGCGTTCGTGCGCGCGGGCGCGTGGCGGCTGCGTTATTGCGTGATGGGCTTCGTCGTGTCCGAGCCGAACCACTGCATCGAGATCTTCTTCAGCGTGCCGTCCTGCTGCAGCGACGCGACCGCATCGTCGATCGCCTTCGCGAACTTCGGATTGCCCTTGCGGAACGGAATGCCCATCCGGTCCTCGCCGCCGGCGAGCACGGAACCCGGGCGCAGCGGCAGGTGCGAGTTCTTGATCAGGTAGCTCAGCATCAGGCGGTCGTTGACCGCCGCGTCGATACGGCCGGCCGCGAGGTCGCGCAGGTTCTCCGGCGTGCCCGGATAGACCTGCAGATCGATCGCGGGCACCGTCTTCACGAGATCGACGTAGTTGCTGCCCATCGTCACGCCGACCTTCTTGCCCTTCAGCTCGTCGAGCGACTTGAACGCACGCGTGTCGTTCTGGCGTTGCAGCAGCTGCGCGGACGAATACACATACGGCGTGCTGAAGTCGAGCGCCTGCTGGCGCGACGGCGTGATCGCGACCTGGTTGACGATCACGTCGAACTTGCCGGCCTGCAGCCCGGCGAGAATCCCGCTCCATTCGGTCGTGACGAACTGCGGCTTCACGCCGAGCCGCGCGGCGACCGCCTTCGCGACGTCGACATCGAACCCCTCGAGTTGTCCTTCGGCATTGCGATAGTCGAACGGCGGGTAGGTGCCTTCGAGCGCGATCTTCAGCACGCCGGCCTGCTTGACGGTGTCGAGCAGGTCCGCCGCGTGCGATGCCGTGGCCGCCACGCAGAGGAGGACGGCGGCGAGGGTTTGCTTGAGCGTCGGGGTGAAGGGCTTCATGGTTGTCTCCGGGTTGTTGTCGAAACGTCGTTGTCGAAAATTCAGGGTGAGCGCATCCGCGGCGACGGGCGGCGTCGCCGTGGGCGGGAAGCGGGCCGCAGTCGAATGCGGCGCGGGAAAAGATGCGGCGAGAGACGGCGCGAGCCGTGTGCCGCGAGGCGTTACGGCATGCGTTCGCGCACGGTGGCGTAGCGGTGCGCGGCGAAGAGTTCAAGCATCGTGTTCATGAGTGCCCGTGCGGCTTGCGAGTGGGGGAGACCGGCTGCATCGTCGATGCGTATCCGGTGACGCAAATGCTGAACGACTGAGGGCAATCTTAGTTTTGTCAAAAAGGAAAGTGCTTCCAAAAATGCACGGACTTTCCACGCGGCGTGGAATGTTTTTCTCCGTGCATGGAACCCGGTGCAAGCGATCTGCTGCGGTTGCACGGGGTGTGCAGCATCAGGTGCTACGACGTGGTCGAGCGGTTGCCCCGAGGACAACCGCCGAAAAGCAAAACGGCCAGGCATGCCGGTAGCGGCAAGCCTGGCCGTTGGCGTTCGAGTCGTCGAACGCGCGTGCGCGTGTTATGCGTGTTACTCGAACGTTTCGAGCGCGAGCAGTTCGTCGATCGTCTGCCGGCGGCGGATCAGCCGCGGCGTGCCGCGATCGACGAGCACTTCCGGCGCGAGCGGCCGGCTGTTGTAGTTCGAGGACATCGACGCGCCGTATGCGCCCGCATCGTGCAGGAACAGCAGGTCGCCGATCTGCGGCTGCGCGAGCTTGCGGTGCGTGACCACGCCGCCCGCATCCTGCGTGAACACGTCGCCGGATTCGCACAGCGGCCCCGCGATCGCGATGTCGACGAGCGGCCGGCCGGCCGGCAGCGCGCCATCCTGCGCGTGCACGGACACCGCGTGGTAGCTGCCGTACATCGACGGGCGCATCAGGTCGTTGAAGCCCGCGTCGATCAGCACGAAGTCGTGCTTCGGCCGGTGGTTCACGGCCTGCACTTCGGTGACGAGCGTGCCCGCCTCGGCGACGAGGAAGCGGCCCGGCTCGATCTCGATGCGCACCGCGTGGCCGAGATGCCGTTCGATCCGCTTGCGCGCGGCATCCCACTGGCTGAAGTAGTGACCGACGTCGACGCGCGGCTCGCCGTCGCGATACGGAATCGACAGCCCGCCGCCGGCGGAGATCGCTTCGACGTCGTGGCCGAGCGACGTGACGAGGTCGACCATCGCGTCGCATACCTGCGACAGGTGGCCGTAGTCGACGCCCGAGCCGATATGCATGTGGATGCCCACCAGCTTCAGCCCATACTGGCGCACGATCTCGATCGCGCGCGGCACGTCGTCGATCCAGATCCCGTGCTTGCTCTGCGGGCCGCCGGTGTTGGTCTTGTTGCTGTGGCCGTGGCCGAAGCCGGGATTCACGCGCAGCCACACGCGATGGCCGGGCGCATGCTCGCCGACGCGCGCGAGCATGTCGAGCGAGCCGGCATTCACGGTCACGCCATGCTTCAGCACGGCCGCGAGCGTCGGGCGATCGATCAGGTCGGCCGTGAACACGACGCCTTCCGGTTCGCCTGCCGGACTGAACCCCGCCGCGAGGCTGCGCTCGATCTCGCCGAGCGACACGGCGTCGACGCACGCGCCTTCTTCGCGCATCAGCTTCAGGATATGCAGGTTCGAGTTAGCCTTCTGCGCATAGCGGATCACGTCGAACTGGCGCAGTTGGGCGATGCGGTCGCGGATGACGTCGGCGTCGTACACCCACAGCGGGGTGCCGTATTGCTGCGCGAGCGTCGCGAGCTGGCGGGAATCGAGGGACATGGCGGAGAAATCGGATCGAATGAACGGATAGCGTGAATGATGCGCCTGAATAGCTATACAGTAAAATGCCTGTTTGTCGACATTCGATTCATTTTTGATATATATGGTCATGCTCACACACCGGCACATCGAGGTCTTCCGAGCGCTGATGGTTACCGGCAGCACGACGCGTGCGGCCGAGATGCTCTATACGTCGCAGCCCACGATCAGCCGCGAGCTCGCGCGGATGGAGCAGGTGGTCGGCTTCGCGCTGTTCGAGCGCTCGCACGGCCGGCTGCGACCGACGATGGCCGCGCTCACGCTGTTCGACGACGTGCGGCTCGCGTATGTGGGGCTCGAGCGTGTCGCGGCGACGGCCGCGCGGCTGCGCGAGTTTCGCGACGGCCAGTTGTCGGTGATCGCGCTGCCGGCGTTTTCGCACGCGATCCTGCCTGGCGCCTGCCGGCGTTTCCATGACGCACACGCGGGCGTCAGCGTGTCGGTCGCGACGCAGGAGTCGCCGGTGCTCGAGGAGTGGCTGACCGCGCAGCGCTACGATCTCGGGCTGACCGAACACGACGTCGCGCCGGCCGGCACCGTGCTCACGCCGCTGCTCGAAGTCGACGAGGTCTGCGTGCTGCCCGACGGCCATCCGCTGCTCGCGCGGCGCGCGATCGATCTTGCGGATCTCGCCGATCGCCCGTTCGTGAGCCTGTCGCTGAACGACCCGTACCGGATCCTGATCGACGAGGCGTTCGCGCAGCTCGGCGTCGCGCCGCGTTCGGTGGTCGAGACACCGTCGGCTGTGTCGGTGTGCGCGTTCGTGCGGCAGGGGCTCGGTGCCGCGATCGTCAATCCGCTGACCGCGCTCGATTTCGTCGGGCGCGACCTGCACGTGCGGCCGCTCACACGCTCGTTTCCGTACCGCGTCAGCGTGATCGTGCCCGAGCACCGGCCGAAGAGCCTGCTCGTCGACGCATTCGCCGATGCGCTGCGCGGCGAAGCGACGGCGATTCGCCAACGGCTTGCCGCGCTGCCGGGCTGACGCTGGTCGTATGATGGGCGTTTCGCGGCGCGCATCCTTGTCGCCACTTTCACGGAAACGGAACCCGTCATGACCGACGCTTCATCTTCTGTCGAACAACCGACCCTCACCGGCGAGCGCGTCGAACTGCGGCCGCTCGAGGCAGCCGACCGGCAGGCGCTGCTCGATGCCGCGGCGGACGGTCAATTGTGGAATCTGAAGGTCACGGTCGTGCCGGGAGAGGATACGGTCGACGCCTATATCGACACCGCGCTGCAAGGCCGCGCGGCCGGCACCGTGATGCCGTTCGTGATCGTCGAGCGTGCGTCGGGCCGCGCGATCGGCAGCACGCGTTTCTGGAAGATCGACCGCAAGAATCGCAAGCTCGAGATCGGTCATACGTGGCTGAGCGAATCGGCGCAGCGCACGCGCGCGAATACCGAAGCGAAATGGCTGCTGCTCGCGTACGCGTTCGACACGCTGCACTGTGTGCGCGTGCAGTTCACGACCGACGAACTGAACGAGAAGTCACGCGCGGCGATTCTGCGGCTCGGCGCGAAGCAGGAAGGGATCGTGCGTCATGAGCGGATCATGCCCGACGGGCGCAAGCGCAATTCGGTGCGCTTCAGCATCATCGACGACGAATGGCCTGAGGTACGCGAGCGGTTGCGGGCGAAGCTCGCGACGTAACGTGAAGCGGGTGGCGCAGGCGTCGCGCCGCCGGAGAGGGGGACGGCGACGCGACGAGGGGGAAGCGGCGTGCCGCGCGCGATGCGCGGCGGGGCATCGCGTTACTGCGCCGATGCGAGGTGATGACGCTTAGCGAGTTTCTCCGCGTCCGCGTAGTGCGCCTGCAGGATCGGCAGCGCCTGGCGTGCGACTTCCTTCAGCTTCGTGTCGCGGCCCGACGCGATTTCGGCCTGGAATGCCGAGATCGCCTTCTGCTCGCCGGCGAGCGCGACCTGCTCGATGTACGCCTTGTCGAACTCCGCGCCGCGCAGGTTCTTGATGCTGTCCAGCACGGCCGTGTCGGGATCGTTGGCCGGCACGTCGACGCCGCGCGGGCTGGCCGCGCGCATCGCCTGGATGATCTTCTCGTCGTCGGTCGACACGCGTTGCGCGAACGCCTTCACCTGGCTGTCCGACGTGCGCGAATCGGCGATGCGTGCGGCGTCGTGCTGGGTCGACACGGTTTTCGTGCCGTCGGTGATGAAGGTCTGGTCGGCTTCGTGGATGCGCGTCTGCGTGGCGGCGGCCGGTGCGGCCGGCGCCGGTTGCGCGGTTTGCGCGGTCGCCGTCACGGCGACAAGAAGCAGGCCAGCGGCAGACAATGCAAGGCGCGAGACTTGGGGAAAGCGGTTCATGGGACCTCCTTTCGATCGGGGCTCTGATTAACGGACGGATCGCGTGATCCGCAGCTGTGCGAGAGAGACCGGGCGCGCCCGGGCCGGAGTCGCTCGCCGCTCTGCCGCGGCGGCGTTCGAAGTGTTTCCCGGCCCGACTGATTCTAGGAGAGCGGTCCGGTAGCAGGTGCAACCGCGCTGTGGTTTGTGTAACGGTTGGTAAGACGAATCGATGGGTGCGCGCGCGGACAGGTAGGGCGTACCTGTCGGGTACATCGCGGCGGCAATTTTTGCGTGCGCGGCGCGCATGAAATCGATGCGAGGTGCTCGCGTGTCATCGGCGTTTCATCGTCGTGCGGGCAGGGCGTCGCGTGGTTGCTTCACGACGCGTCGAATCGGCCGCGCGATTCGCACGGCACCCTCACACGCGATCGAGCAGTGCGTCGAGACGCGGCAGCAACGGCGTCGCGCAATGCGCTTGCAACGCGTCGGGGGCCGTGTAACCCCATGCGACGCCCTGAAAGGCGACGCGCGCACGGCGTGCCGCTTCGGCATCGCGGATTTCGTCGCCGACGTACAGCACGTCGGTGGGCGGGATGCCCGCTTCGCGCACGAGCGCGCGCAGCCGGCGCGCCTTGCCGAACAGCGGAATGCCGCACGCGAACGTATCGACGCAGCGGCTCGCGTGCGGGCCGAGCCGGTCGCGCACGATGTCCTCGGTGTTCGACGTTGCGATCGCGATGCGGATGCCGCGTGCGGCGAGCGCGTCGAAGGTCGCGTCGACGCCGGCGAACAGCTTCACGTGCGCGATGCGCGGACGCATCAGCCGCCGCATGTCGATCGTCACGCGCGGCACCTTCCACATCGGCACCTCGAGCGCGCGGATGATCTCGCGCGCCGACATGCCGCGCAGCGCGGGGCGCAGCTCGGGCGTCGCGTCGCGAAAGCCGTGCAGGCGCGATGCCTCCGTCAGCGCCGCGAGAAAGCAGTCGAGCGAATCGGCGAGCGTGCCGTCGAAGTCGAACGCGATGAGTCGATAGGGCATGAGGCGATGCGGGAGGTTGATCGAGCAGGCGACGATATCATCGAATCGGGCTACGTTGGCTGCACGATTCCTTGATGTGCATGTCAGGTCGGGCGTCGCTTGTGGCCCGGCCCACACCGCGCTATCGTTGCTGCTCCGCCCCGATCCTTCCGGAGAGCCGACGTGCCCGCAGCCACCCCCGCCACGCTGAGATTTTCCACCGACAAGCGCGAACTCGACATCGATGCGATCTTCGAATTCCTGCATCGCGATGCGTACTGGTCGCAGGGCATTCCGCGCGACGTCGTCGAGCGTGCGATCGAAGGCTCGCTGTGCTTCGGCGCGTATGTCGACGACCGGCTCGTCGGGTTCGCGCGGCTCGTGACCGACCACGCGACGTTCGCGTACCTGTGCGACGTGTTCGTCTTGCCGGCCGAACGCGGCAATGGCTACGGCCGTGCGCTGATCGACCACGTATTCGCGCAGCAGATGGTGCAGAGCCTGCGCCGCATCATGCTCGTGACGACCGACGCGCACGCGCTGTACCGGCCGGTCGGTTTTGGGCCGTCCGCGAATCCCGAGCGGCTGATGGAGATCCGCCGTCCCGATATCTACGCGAAACGCTGACGCGCGGCGAGCGCATACGAACGCATACAATACGCGCTTTCGTTTTTGCCGAAAGGAAGCAGATCATGACCGAACAGGAAGCCGAACAGCTCGCCACGCATCGTCACTACAAGGGCGGGCTGTATCGCTACATCGGCGTCGCCCGTCATTCCGAAACCGAGGAGTCGGTGGTCGTGTACGAGCATCTGTGGCCGCATGCGCGCGGCCTGTGGGTACGGCCGGAAGCGATGTTCAACGAGAACCTTCCGGACGGCACGCCGCGGTTTCGCAAGCTGCGCGACTGAGTTGCACGGCCAGGTGGAGCTGAGCGGCAGCACGCGGCCCACGCGTCGTCGCCGCTCGGCGCGACTCCACCGGCACTACGCACCGGCCAGCGCCTTCGTCAATTCGGGCGGCGCGTGCGCGACCGTCACCTTCGGCGTGCCATGCCACGCCGCGAGCTTCTTCACGGCCTTCGCGACGTCGGCCGCGAGCCCCGTGCCGAACCGCACGCCCGGCTCGACATGCACCGCCTTCAATTCGAACGTGCCGAGCGCGCGATGCGCTTTCGCGTCGACGCGCCCGATCAGCCGGCCGCGATGCAGCACCGGCAGGCAGAAATAGCCGTAGCGCCGCTTGTGCGCGGGCGTGTAGCACTCGATCGTGTAGTCGAACCCGAACAGCGTCGATGCGCGCCGCCGGTCCCACACCACCGGATCGAACGGCGACAGCAACGTCGTGACCGTCGAGCGCAGCGTGTCGGCCGCGGCGGCCGGCAGCAGCGCTTCGAGCGCGCGATGCACGTAGGCCGGCTCCTTCCAGTCGGCGATCTCTACAGGAATCAGCTCGCCCGCGTCCGCGAGCCGCTCGAGCTCCGCGCGGTACGAACGGCGCGGCAGCCGATAGTAATCGGCCACCCAGTCCGCGCGCACGATGCCGAGCGCGCGGCACGTGTAGTCGAGCAGCGCGGGCAGCACCGTGTCACGCGGCGGCAGGTCGCGCGCATCGTCCCAGCCGGGCAGCACGCGCTCCCGCACGTCGTAGATGCGCTGGAAATTGCGGCGCTCGGACACCATCAGGTGACCGGTCGTGAACAGCACTTCCAGATGCTTTTTCTCGGGCTTGCGGTCCCACCATCCGTTGCCTTTCGCACCGTCTTCGCGAATGAAATCCGCCGATCGCACGGGGCCTTCGTCGCGAATCCGCGCGAGCAACCGCTCGATGTCGGCGCGGTTCCGCGCGTGCCAGTCGGCCGCGTATTTCCAGCCCATCCCCGACGGATCGAGCATCTTGTAGCGCATCAACCCGAATTGCTCGACCGGCAGGAAGCATGCTTCGTGCGACCAGTATTCGAACAGGCGCGCCTCGGCGAGATGTTCGTCGAGCCACTGCGGGGTGAAATCGCCGAGACGGCTGAACAGCACGAGATACGGGCTGCGCGCGACGACGTGAATCGTATCGATCTGTAACTGCGCCATCCGGCGGATCGTGTCGAGCACGTCGGCCTTGGTGGCCTTGCGGCGGGGCGGGGTCAGCAGGCCCTGCGCGGCGAGATGCAGCGCGCGGGCGGCGGCGGGCGAGAGCGTAAGCATCGGAGCGGCAGCTGAGGGTGGCGGGCGGGCACCACTTTAGCGCGAAAGCGGCACACGTGTGCGACGCGCGCACGCGACGCGTCTGACAATGGTTGACAGATGCGCGGCGCGACTTTCCTTATAGTGCAGTCATGGCGCGACGAAATATGCGCGCAACGATTCGGCTTCCGACGCACATATGTCAATGGCACGCAGGAAGCAGATCCGGGATTCTCAACCCCCAACGAGAGACCCGGAGCCCTGAGCGGACATCCATGCGGCTGTGCACCGGCCCCGTGTGGATGTCCGCTGATTTTTTCTGTTTTTCCGGTTTTTCCGCCGCCTGCCTTTTCCCCGCCAGACTGCCCATTTATTGCCGCTATTGCCGCTTGCCGCGCGCGACTTCGTCGCCGGCGCCGGGCGGCAGCCGCCGCGTGATCGGAATCGACGCGAACGAACACAGCCCGACCACGACGAACGCGGGCCAGAAATCCGACCACACCATCGTCTGATGCCCCTGCAGCCAGTGCGACACGTGCAGCACGAGGCCGGCGACCGTCACGCCGAGCCCGAGCGACATCTGCTGCACGACGCTGCCGAGGCTCGTCGCGCGACCTGCGTCGGCCTGCGAGATATCCGCGTAGATCATCGAATTGAGGCTCGTGAACTGCAGCGCGGGGAAGATGCCGCCGACCAGCACGATCGTCCAGATCGCCCAGGTCGCCATGCCCGGATGGAACAGGCCGTACGCGGCGATCGCGAGACCGGCGAACGCGGCGTTGTAGATCAGCACCGTGCGAAAGCCGAAGCGGCGCAGCGTATGGGTGGCCGTCGAGCGGCTCACCGCGCCGCCGAACGCGGATGCGCAGGTGATCAGCCCGGAGTGGAACGCGCTCATCCCGAGGCCTTCCTGCAGTGCGAGCGGCAGCAGGAACGGCACCGCACCGAGGCCGATACGGAACAGCGACCCGCCGACCACGCTCGCGTGGTAGGTCGGGATCTTCAGGAAACTGAGGTCGAGCACCGGCCGTTCCTTGCGGCGCGCGTACGGCACGTAGAGCGCGAGCATCACCGCGCCGGCCACGCACATCATGATCGCGTTGCCGCGCGACGTGAGCGAGCCGTCGATCAGCGTGAGGCCCATCAGCAGCAGCGCGGCGCCGCTCGCCGACAGCAGGAAGCCGAACCAGTCGAGCGGACCGGGATCGGCCTCGTGCGTGTTCGCGATGTGCTTGCTCGCGAGGTAGATCCCGTAGATGCCGATCGGCACGTTGATGAAGAAGATCATCCGCCAGTGCAGGTAGGTCGTGATGAAGCCGCCGACGAGCGGCCCGACCGTGGGCCCGAACAGCGCGGGAATCGCGAGGTAGTTCATCGCGCGCACGAGTTCGGAGCGCGGCACCGCGCGGAAGATGATGATCCGGCCGACCGGCACCATCATCGCGCCGCCGACGCCCTGCACGAAGCGCGCGAACGTGAGCACGCCGAGGGAGTTGGCGGCCGCGCACATCAGCGAGCCGGCGACGAAGATGCCGATCGCGGTGCGGAAGACGGAACGTGCGCTGAAGCGATCGGCAAGCCATCCGCAGATCGGGATGAATACGCCGAGGCCGACCACGTAGGCCGTGATCGCAATGTTCAGTGTGACGGGATTGTGCCCGAAGTCCCTCGCCATCGCGGGCAGTGCGGTGACGATGATGTTGGCGTCGACGCTTTCCATGAACAACGCACAGGCAACGATGAGCGGTGCTAGAAAGACGGGCGACATGGGCAGGGCGCGCGGTAAAGACGCCATTATGCCCACAATGTGGTCGTTGCGTCACGTGAGACAACGCTTGTTCCGCATGTTGCAACAGTCGTTCCTGTTACCGTGCGCGGAAAAAGAGACGACCGCGGCTGATGACATGACACATGACGCGCGCCTGCGGGCCCGGCCGCGAAACTTGCGTGCGATGCGCGTTTCGTGCGACAGTCGGAGCTCATCTGCGGAACACAACGACGCGCATCGATCGACGGCCATCGAGACGAGCGCACGCGCGAACGAGACCCCTGCCGATCCACTCACCATCGAAAGGAGGGGACACGTCATGACGTTACGTCGTGCCGCATCGACCGCATCGCATCCTGCCTCGCATCCGCCCGTGCCCGCGCCGCGTCTGCGCTGGGCTGCCATTCTCGCCGTCGCTTACCTCGCCGTCGCCGGTTGCGCCGCGCAAGCCGACAGTGCCAATCAAGCCGCGATGCAGGCAGCCAGCCAGTCCGCCGCGCCCGCCACGGCGGCGCTCGCGAGCCCGGCCTCCGGCACGCTGCTGCCGCCGCCGAGCCAGCTCTACGGCGACCTGTTCGTCGCGGTGCAGACCGCCCAGCTCTATCCCGACCAGAAGACCTTCGTCGACGCGACGCCCAACGCCGATCCGGCGACGATCGTGCAGTTGTATCAGCAACAGAAGTCGCAGCCGGGCTTCTCGCTGAAGGCGTTCGTCGACCAGTACTTCACGCCGCCGCCGGAGGGCGGGGTCACGCCGCCGGCGAACCAGACACTGCGTCAGCACATCGACTGGCTGTGGCCGCAGCTCACGCGCACCAGCGCGACGGTGCCGCCATACGGCTCGCTGATCCCGATGCCGAAGCCGTACGTGGTGCCGGGCGGCCGCTTCCGCGAAGGCTACTACTGGGATACCTATTTCACGATGCTCGGGCTGCAGGTGTCGGGGCGCGAGGATCTCGTCGACGACATGCTCGACAACTTCGCGCATCTGATCGACACGATCGGCCACATCCCGAACGGCAACCGCACGTACTACGCGAGCCGCTCGCAGCCGCCGTTCTTCGCTTACATGGTTACGCTCGCCGCGCAGGCGGAAGGCGACAAGGTCTACCAGAAGTACCTGCCGGCGCTGCGCAAGGAGCATGCGTACTGGATGCAGGGCGAAAGCACGACGCCGCGCGGGCAGGCCGCGCGCAACGTGGTCGCGATGCCGGACGGCGCGGTGCTGAACCGCTACTGGGACGCGAGCGACACGCCGCGCGACGAGTCGTATCTCGAGGATGTGACGACCGCGAAGGCCGTGCCGAATCGCCCCGCGAACGAGGTGTACCGCGACCTGCGCGCGGGCGCCGAAAGCGGCTGGGACTACAGCTCGCGCTGGTTCGGCGACGGCAGGACGCTCGCGACGATCCGCACGACGTCGATCGTGCCGGTGGACCTGAACAGCCTGATGTTCCATCTCGAGACGACGATCGTGAAGGGCTGCACGGTCACGCACGACGTCGCGTGCGTCGCGGACTTTTCCGGACGGGCGGCGCGGCGCGCGGCCGCGATCAACCACTATCTGTGGAACCGCCGCGGCTATTACGGCGACTACGACTGGCCGTTGCGCAAGCCGCGCGACGGCGTGACGGCCGCCGCGCTGTATCCGCTGTTCGCGGGTGTCGCCTGGCCCGAGCGCGCGAAGGCGACCGCGCGCGAGGTGCGCAAGACGCTGCTGCAGCCGGGCGGCCTCGCGACGACGACCGAGAACACGGGCCAGCAGTGGGATGCGCCGAACGGCTGGGCGCCGCTGCAGTGGATCGCGATCGACGGGCTGCGCCGTTACGGCGAACCGGCGCTCGCGAAGGACATCGGCACGCGCTTCCTGGCCGACGTGAAGCATGTGTATGCAACCGAAGGCAAGCTCGTCGAGAAGTACGTGGTCGAAGGCGCCGGCGCGGGCGGCGGCGGGGGCGGCGAATATCCGCTGCAGGACGGTTTCGGCTGGACCAACGGCGTCACGCTGAAACTGCTCGGGCTGTATGGCGAGTGACGCGCGGCGTGCGTGGCACGCCGGCATCTGAACGCGCACGGGCCGGATCGCCGCGCAAGCGGCAGTCCGGCCCGTGTCGCATGCGCGGGTGTCAGAACGTGATCGTCGTGCGCACGCCGATCACCGTTTCGTCGCCGATGCGCGCGCCGGCCGCATTCGGGTTCGGGATGCCGCCGCCCGGCCGGAAGAAGTGCTGCAGGTCGGCCTGCAGCTGCCACCACGGCGCGACCTGGTACTGGTAAGTCGCCTCGATCACCGTTTCCGCGCGGCGCACCGGATAGCCGGGCGTCGTATAGGTGCCGGTGTCGCCGTCGAGCGCACGTGCATGCGAGCCGATCTTCGCGTAGCCGACCGCGATGCCGGCCGTATCGTTGTCGCGGCCCTTGAACGGCGCCTTGAGCGTCACGCCCGCATTCGCCGCGAAATCGACGATGTTGCGATCGCCCGGCGCGCCCATCACGCGCGCGAACACGCCGACCGAGCGCGGGCTGTCCGCCGACGGCCGCCACACCATCTGATCCGCGACCGCATAGAAACCGTAATTGCCGCGATGCGTGGCGGGAATCCCGTTGCTGGCCGGATTCGCGAGCGACAGCCCGTCGGTGCCGACGCGCGGGTCGTTCGCGTGCTGCGACTGATACCAGAAGCCGAGCTTGTACGTGCCCGGCAGGCCGGCCAGTTGCGGCGCCTTCGGATCGGCGGGCGGCGCGTTCAGCGCGTACTGGAGTTCGCCGATCACGAACGCACCGCTGCGCAGGTTGAAGTTGGTGCCGTGCGCGTTCAGCACCTGCGCGTCGCCGTCGCTGCGGCCGGCCGGATTGCCGTCGAACAAGCCGACCAGCGCGGTCCACGCGTCGGCCGGCTTCACGCGCAGCCGCACGCCGAGCGACGACAGCGGATACGCGGGGCCGCCGGACGGCAGGTCGGTCGACGGCAGCACGGGCCAGCCGAACGTCGCGTTCATGAACGTCGCCGCGTACTGGCTCACCATGAATTCCTGGTCGACGCTCTGCTGGCCGACCTTCACGTCGGCCTTGCCGTCGAGGAGCGCCTGCTGGTACCAGAGTTCCCACAGGCGCGTCGTCGAATTCGCCTCGATGCCGGTCGCGGTCTGCAGTGTCCGCAAATAGCGCTGCGTGAGGTTGGTGCCGTGGATCTGCAGCGCCGATACGTTGAACGTGCCGCCCGGCAGCCCGATCGCCTTCTCCGTATCGACGTTGAAGCCGAATTGCGTGAGCCCCTGATAGGCGCCGCCGCGCTGCGTGCCGCCCGCGGCGTTGTACAGGTATTCGCTGGTTTCCTGCAGGTTCAGCGTGACGCCGTGATCGCCGAGCACGTCACGCAGGCCGCCCATGTTGCCGAGCAGGTTCGAACGTTCCCAGAAACCGGTGGGAGCGGGCGCGGCGGCATCGGCGGCCTGTGCGGGGGCGGCGGCAGCGTCGCTGGCACCGGCCGCCGGTTCGGCCGCGGCCGGCGACGACGATTGCGCGAACGCGGGCGCGGCGGCGAGCGACAGCAACAGCGCGGCGAGCGCGTCGAGGCGCGGTGTGCGCCGTGCGGATTCGAAGCGGTTCTTCATGCGGGCTCCGTTATTCGATTGATTAGTTAGGCTGAAGAAATGGAAACGTGAAGCGATGGAGCAGGGGCGGGCGACGGCGCGCAGGCACACGGCGCGTTCCGCGCAGCCGGTTACGGCAGCCAGCCGCCGATCCGCCATACCTGCGCGAAGCCGAGGCGCGACGCGGTCGTGCAGAGCAGCGCGACGAGCACGACGGCAGCCGCCATCGCGCCGACCAGCGCGCAGTCGAGCGGCCGGGGCGCCGCCGACAGGGGCGCGAGCGCGGTGCCGCGCCAGTTGCCGAGCGTGTGGGCGAGTGGCGAAAGGACCGAAACGAACGAGCGGTCGCACGCGACGCGAGCGAATCGCTTGAGTCTGACCGCGAACGATTGAAAGAACATGACGTGCCTCCGTCCGGTCCGGCGCATGCCGGACGACGTGATCGAGCGCGGGTGCATGATGCGACCGGCGATCGGCGGTTGGAACGTAACGGAGCGTGCGACACGGACAATCCGGCGATGCCGGCCCGGGAGGAAGCGCGCTAACCCGACGAATGCGAGCTAGCGGCGAATGACATGCGTCTGGCTGCTATCTCGCGATGGCTTGGCCGGCCTGGACCGGCATCGAACTGCAACTGGAGCATGTGTCCACGAAGGGACTCCCTTGATGAATTGCGGCGGATTGTAGTCGCGAGTTTTGCTGCGGTGCAAGCAAAAAAGGCGGCGACGTTGCGCATCTCGCACCGCCAGCGCCGCCATGCCCGGGCCGGTCGATGCACGGCACGACCGCCCGCCGGCGGTGCGCGGCGACTGTTGCTCGCACGCATCGGCGGCGCATGCGGTCCGACGCGCTGAAAGGTTGCGGCGCGTCATTTGGGGCGCGAATCTTTCAGTTCGCATGAGCCCGAAAAAATATTCCGTCAAGCCCGCTTCAAAGGGTTGACTTCCGTTTCGGCCGGTCCATAGAATCCGCCATCTTCACTCTTGGGGCCGCCGCCTTGGACGCCTGCAGTAGTCGATCTTCGAACGAAGTTTCCGCCTGAGCGACCGACGTCCGCGCCTCATCGAAGCCGCCGTTTGTCCCCCAGGCAAACGGTGCGCGCAGCAGTATTTCGCAGTAACCCCCTACGTGCACCCTGATTCGCGCCGGTTAGCGTGATGCGTTCGCGCATGCGCTGCCCGGTTTCGCCGCCGCCCGGTGCGCGGCCGCGTTCGCGCATGCATGTCGCATGCGCCCGAACGGCGGCCCGCGCGCCGGGCGGCGGCCAACCGTGTTCTCCGGAACACCGCACAGGAGCCGCCATGAACGACAGTGACAGTTGTCCCATATGCCCTTTGCACGCACAGACCCTTTTGAACCCGGGTCGCAGGGACATTCCGGCCGACTAGCCTGACACGTCGTTCAGGCCCCGGACTGGCCCCGCGCCCACCACGCGGCAGGCATGCATGCCGTTGCCGCCAGGAGCCAGACCATGAACTTCGGCCTTCTGCTGTCGAATCTTCCGCACGTCACGGAATCGCGCCCGCACTACGACGCGATGCTGATGCTCGACGCCCGTCCGCGGGTGTTCTCCCGGTTGTTCACCCGGTTGAAATCGCTGCTCTACTGAACCGAAACGCCGAGCGCGTCTCGGCATGCGCGCACGGGCCCGTTCCGCGCGCGTATTCCAAGACCACACGCTTGACCGGATAAAAAAACCAGCCGTACGGAATTCATCATGTCCACGCCATCCAACGTCTCTCCACCGATCGCCGTCGAACGCACCGCCGTGCTCGACGAAGCCCACCTGGGTGACATCCGCGGCGCGCTCGGCACCATCGCGCATCACGACACCGCCGCGCGCGGCACGTGGTGGGCGCGCCTGCGCACGCTGCTCGCGATCATCGGCCCCGGCCTGATCGTGATGGTCGGCGACAACGACGCCGGCGCATTCGGCACCTACACGCAGGCCGGTCAGAACTACGGCACGACGCTGCTGTGGACGCTGCTGCTGCTCGTGCCGGTGCTGTACGTGAACCAGGAAATGGTGCTGCGTCTCGGCGCGGTCACGGGCGTCGGCCATGCGCGCCTGATCTTCGAGCGCTTCGGCAAGTTCTGGGGCGCGTTCAGCGTGATCGACCTGTTCCTGCTCAATGCGCTGACGATCGTCACCGAGTTCATCGGCATCACGTTCGTGCTGGCTTTCTTCGGGCTCCCGAAGGTTGCGGGCGTGTGCGTGGCGGCCGCGCTGACGATGGCGGCGGTGAGTACCGGCGACTTCAGGCGCTTCGAGCGGTTCGCGATCGTACTGTGCGTGCTGAGCCTGCTGCTCGTGCCGGTGCTCGTGTCGATCCACCCGCCGGTGGCGCAGATGTCGCGCGACTTCTTCGTGCCGAACTGGCCCGCGCACGCGAAGCTGTCCGACGTGATGCTGCTCGTGATCGGCGTCGTCGGCACGACGGTCGCACCGTGGCAGCTGTTCTTCCAGCAGAGCTACGTGATCGACAAGCGCATCACGCCGCGCTTCATGAAGTACGAGAAGGTCGATCTGTGGATCGGTATCGCGTTCGTGCTGATCGGCGCGGTCGCGATGATCGGCTTCAGCGCCGCGCTGTTCGGCGGTCATCCGGAAGCGGGCAGCTTCACCGACGCGGGCGGCGTGATCGCGGGCCTCGAGAAGTATGCGGGCCGCACGAGCGCGACGCTGTTCGCGGTCGCGCTGCTCGACGCGTGCATCATCGGCGCGGCGGCGGTGTCGCTGTCGACCGCGTACGCGATCGGCGACGTGTTCAAGATCCGACACTCGCTGCATCGCGGCGTGTCCGATGCGAAGGGCTTCTATCTCGTCTACTTCGGGATCGTCGCGGCCGCTGCCGCGCTCGTGCTGATCCCGGGCAGCCCGCTCGGCCTGCTGACCGAAGCGGTGCAGACGCTCGCCGGCGTGCTGCTGCCGAGCGCGACGGTGTTCCTGCTCGTGCTCTGCAACGATCGCCAGGTGCTCGGCCCGTGGGTCAACTCGACGAAGCTCAACATCTTCACGGGCGCGGTGATCTGGGTGCTCGTGCTGCTGTCGATCATCCTGACCGCGTCGGTGATGTATCCCGACATCAGCGGCGAAGCGATCGTCGACGTGCTGGTCGGCGGCACGGTGCTCGCGATTGCCGGCTATCTCGCGACGGTGCTGATCCGCCGCAACAAGCGCGTCGTCGAGCCGGGCATCGATCGCGCGCTGCGTGCCACGTGGCGCATGCCGCCGCTCGACACGCTCGCGCCGCAGAACATGACGGTCGCGACGCGCGTCTGGATGGCCGTGCTGCGCGGCTACCTGGTGATCGCGGTCGGTCTCGTGATCGTCAAGGTCGTGCAGATGACGCTGCTGAAGTAACGGCGCGCGTCTATCAGGCAGCGGCGCCGGAGCCGGCACCGCGCCGCAACCCGCACATGCCGGCCCGCGAGGCCGGCATGTGCGTTTACGCGGGCAAATGGCGTGCGCGTCAGATCAGCTCGAGCTTCGACGTCAGGTACGTGAGCTGGATCCGGTTCGCGACGCCGAAGCGCTTGCGCAGCTTGCGCAGGTGATAGTCGACGTTGTGCGCGCTGGTGTCGAGGCGCCGGCCGATCTCCTTGTCCGACGCGCCTTCCGCGATGCCCAGCAGCAGTTCCTGCTCGAACGGCGTGAGCCCGTTCACGGTGCGTTCGCGCGACGTCGCGATCAGTTGCGGCGACGCGAACTTGTGCACCGACAGCCCGATCGACAACGCCTGCTCGATCGTCGCCGGCGTGATCCACTCGCGCGTGCGGCGTGGTGCGGTGAAGCTCATGAACGCATGCAGCCGCGTGCCGGGCACGGCCATCGAATACATGATGCCGCTGCACATGCCGTCGTCCTGCATCGTCTGCAGGAAACCGTCGAGCGCGGCCGGCGTCACGCACGGGCCGTTGTCGCGCTCGCGGTGTTCGCGGCGCAACTGCTGCAGGTCCCACACGATCGGCATGTTGCACACGCGCGCGTCGAGCGTGCGCGGATCGATGTCGTGATGGTTGTGCCGAACGTAGTCGCCGCGATAGGTGGTCGGCGTGAACGCCTCGTGCAGGTAGAGACTTTCGACGCGCTCCCGCGAGAATTCGAGCGCGAAATACGCGAACGTCGAGAAGCCCGTCAGGTGCAGCAGGCTTGCGACGATCCGGTTGCGCTCCGCGGTGCTCTGCGCGTGCGCGAGCGTATCGGCGACGCCGAGCTTCGGCGCGTGCGGCTGCGCGATGTCGCCGCGCTTGACGTCGTCGCACCAGACGACCTGCACCGGGCGCGCTCTCGACGCGTCGGTGCAGGCGACCGTCCGCCGGGGCGGACGGGGCAAGGTTGGGGCGACCGCTTCTTCTTGCAATGCAATATCGGACATGAGCCATCCCTCGGAATCGACGCGCATCGCGCGGCGGCAGCCGTGTCGTGCACGGCGCTCGCGACGATGCGATCGAGCATCTTTATGATATGCGCCGATCGTCATCCAGACGAAACGCGGGGGCATTGTACAAAAATGCCTGTGTGCGCGTAATATGCCGTAATACTAATTCGGGCGAAAGGTTCATATTCGCACCGGTATAGAGACGACCAGAAAATCATAAAGAAAAGACCAGATCGTGACGGGGCAGTTTCACATATTGGGAAAGGGTGGGCTCCTCATGACATATGCTGACGACGCGCCCCGCGTCGAGTGGTTCTCGCAAGCCGATATCGCGGCCGCTGCCGCTTATTCGAAGGAAATTCAACCATTCGAGCGCGACGTTTTTACCGGCATTCAAATTGCGCCCGGTAAATCCGACGCGACTCCCGTCGATTTCGCCCAATGCCATGCCCGATTGCGGCAAATTGGCTTCAGCACGCTCGGCTACGGTGCGTACGAGATGATCGGGCGGCGCATCCTGTGCGCGCATCTGCTGCGCGACCTCGCACCCGCGACGTTCATGCAGCCGTATATCGAGGGCATGCTCTACGAGAGCGACCCGCGCTTCGCGCAGGTGCGGCAGAGCGGCTTTCCGGTCGCGTGGCGGCTCGACGAGATCGAGTCGTCCGCGCAGGGCAGCGGCGACCGCAAGGTGCTCGCGCTGGCCGGCCATCTGCGTGCGCACGCCATGAACAGCGGTGTGATCTTCAGCCTGTCGGCGCCGCGGCTCGACCTGCGCGTCGCGGTGAACGTGACGTCGGAAGCCCACGGCACCGACTGGATCGACGATCGCGTGATCGGCGGCGCGCTGTCGGTGAGCCTCGCCGTGCATCGCGTCGCGCTGCCGTTTCTCGAGGCGCGCATCGCGCGCATGCGCGGCTTCGCGCTCGGCGACGAGCAGCAGCAGGTGCTCGAGCGCCTCGTGCACGGGCTGTCCGACCAGGAGATCGCGAGCGCGCTGCGCACGTCGCTGCACAAGGTCGGTCACCATATCCGTTCGCTCGAAAAGCTCTTCAACGTCCAGAACCGCGCGCAGCTCGCGTATCTCGCCGCACGCCGTCTGGAGTCCTGACCCTGTCTACCCGCGCGGCGCCCGCCGCGCGATGGAAGCGGTTCCGGCGATGCGCGCGCACAGGCATCGCCGGGTTTCGTAGTCCGATCCGATCGTCGCCGGAAAACCGCCGCGACGCTACGAGGCGCATCCCTTTTTACGCGGTTTCGCGTCGCTACACTCGTCCCATTCAACGGTCCGCGCGACGCGGGGCATGACGGCCCGCGCCCGCCGGCGACAACGACAGGACGACGGCACGATGGCAGAACCGAAGGCGCTCCCTCGCGACTGGCAGCGGATCTTTTCCGCCGGCCGCAGCGTGTCCGGGCGACGTCTCGGGGCGTCGCCGCGCGCCGACCTGTTTCTCGCCGCGTTCATCGTGTCGGTGGTCGCGCTGTTCATCCTGCCACTGCCCCAGGCCGCGCTCGACGGGATGATCTCGCTGAACCTCGCCGCGAGCGTCGTGCTGCTGACGGTGTCGACCTATGTGCCGTCTGCGGTCAGCTTCTCGTCGTTTCCCGCGCTGCTGCTGTTCACCACGCTGTTCCGGCTCGCGCTGAACATCGCGTCGTGCAAGCTGATCCTGCTGCACGCGAACGCGGGCCACGTGATTGACGCATTCGGCCGGCTCGTGGTGGGCAACAACGTCGTGGTGGGCGGCGTGGTGTTCCTCGTGATCGCCGTCGTGCAGTTCATCGTGATCGCGAAGGGCTCGGAACGGGTTGCCGAAGTCGGCGCGCGCTTCTCGCTCGACGCGATGCCGGGCAAGCAGATGAGCATCGACGCGGATCTGCGCGCGGGCATCATCAGCGCCGACGAAGCGCGCGAGCGCCGCGAGAAGCTCGAGCAGGAATCGCAGATGCACGGCGCGATGGACGG
This sequence comes from Burkholderia sp. Bp9143, assembly GCF_003853645.1. Taxonomy (GTDB): domain Bacteria; phylum Pseudomonadota; class Gammaproteobacteria; order Burkholderiales; family Burkholderiaceae; genus Burkholderia. The sequence continues at coordinate 31,882 of NZ_QTPO01000001.1, forward strand.
CGCGATGAAGTTCGTGAAGGGCGACGCGATCGCGGGCCTCGTGATCGCATTCATCAACATCGTCGCGGGCATCGCCGTCGGCACGCTGATGCACGGGATGGATATCGGCGAGGCGGTGCAGCGCTACGCGATCCTGACGGTCGGCGACGGGATGGCGTCGCAGATCCCGTCGCTGCTGGTGTCGATCGCGGCCGGCATCGTGACGACACGCGTCGCGACGCGCGACACGCGGCAGCGCCAGCTCGGCGAACAGCTGGGCGAGCAGCTCGGCGCGCACCCGCGCGCGCTGCTGATCGCGGCGCTGGTGCTGGCCGGCTTCCTGGTCGTGCCGGGTTTTCCGAAGTGGTCGTTCGCGCTGATCGCGTTCGGCCTCGGCGCGTTCGCCTTCACGCAGCTGAAGCGCAAGACGACCGCGCCGAGCTTCAATCTGATTCATATCGCGGGCCGCATCGGCGCGACCGACGACGGCCAGCCCGCGAAGGTGTCGCATGCCGCGGGCGTCACGTCGCTGATCGCGGTGTCGCTGTCGGACGACCTGCGCACGACGCTGAACCTCGCGCATCTGCAGACCGCGCTGTCGAGCGCGAAGGCGCGCGTCGACGCGGATATCGGCACGGTGTTTCCGCGCATCACGCTGAACGACGACGAAGGGGCGGTGGCCGGCACGTACCGGATCTATCTGCAGGACGTGCTCGCCGCGCATGGCGCGCTGAAGCCGGGCTGGCTGCTGTGGGACGGCGTCGCGCCGCTGCCGGAGCGCGCGGAGCGCCAGCCGGCCGAGGCGTTCGGCCCGTTCGCGACCGCGCTGTGGATCAAGCCCGACGGCGCGGCGCCGGACGGCAAGTGGCTGACGAGCGAGGGCGCGCTCGCCGCGCACGTCGAGCAGATCGTGCGCCAGCATGCGGACGAGCTGCTCGGCATCCAGGAAACGCAGGCACTCGTGCACCTGGTGCGCCGCGAGCACCCGGAACTCGTCGGCGAACTGACGCGGCTCGTGCCGCTGCAGCGCGTGACCGAGGTACTGCGCCGGCTGCTCGCCGAACAGGTGCCGATCCGCAACCTGCGCGTGATCTTCGAGAGCCTGATCACGTGGGCGCCGAACGAGCCGGACGACGTGATCGCGCTGGTCGAGCTCGTGCGCGTCGACCTGCGCCGGATGATCACCGATCGTCATGCAGGCGCGACGCGGCAACTGCGCGTCGTGCTGTTCGAGCAGAACCTGCAGGAGCGGATCGAGAACGCGGTGATGCGCACGAAGCAGGGCAATTTCCTCGCGCTGTCGAGCGCGATCAAGCAGGACATCGGCGAACAGGTACGCGCGATCGTGCAGGCCGCAACCGCATCGCAGACGGCCGGGCACGGCAACCCGCAGGGCGCCGCGCGGCTCGCGGTGATGGTTGCGCTCGGCGCGCGCCGCTACGTGAAGACGATCCTGCAGCCGGTGCTGCCGGAACTCGCGGTGCTGTCGTACCAGGAGGTCGAGGAGGACGTGCAGCTTCATACGGTCGGCTGGGTGAAGAACCCGCCCGACGACGGCACGCTCGGCGCGGGCGCCGGCGTACGTGCGCCGGGAGTCGCGCAATGACGAGCTCGACGATCCTCGACCTGACCCGGCAGGCGCTGATGCTGGTGCTGCTGCTGTCGCTGCCGATCGTGCTGATCGCTACCGTCACGGGGCTCGTCGTCGCGATCCTGCAGGCCGTCACGCAGGTGCAGGACGCCAACATCGGCATCGCGGTGCGGCTGATCGCCGTGATGGTCGCGCTCGTGCTGCTGTCCGGCTGGCTCGGCAGCGAGGTGCTGCGCTTCGCGCAGCAGGCGCTGGAACGCATGTTCGTTTCTTCCACAGGAGTGTTTTGATGCGTCGACGCGTCGCCCCGATCCGGTTTCAACCGCGCCGCCTGCAACGGGCCGCGCTCGCCATGTGCGCGACCGCGCTGCTCACGGCATCGCTGTGCATGACGGTCGCGCAGCCGGCGCGCGCGGCGGAACTGCGCTGGCGCAACAAGCCGTTCACGATCGTCGCGAACGGCAAGAAGATCGGCGACTTCATTCGCGAGCTCGCATCGTCGCAAGGCGTGACGGCCGTGGTCGATCCGAAGGTCGACGGCGTGATCAGCGGCCGCTTCGCGGGCACCCCGCAGCAGACGCTCGACACGATCTGCTCGACCTACGGGCTCACGTGGTACTACGACGGATCGTTCCTGTACGTCGACCCGGCCGACCAGTCGCAGACGCAGATGATCCCGATCCCGCCGAACGCGGCCGGCGAGATCGGCCGCGCGCTGCAGGCGATGCAGATTCCCGACAAGCGCTACACGCTCGTGATCAACGACCGCGCGAACAGCGTGTACGTGGCCGGCCCGCGCCGCTACGTGGAGCTCGTGCGGCAGGCGGTCGGCTCGGTCGGCGATCCGTCGGCGAACGGCGCGCATGCGGACATCCGCGCGTTCCGGCTCAGGTACGGCTGGGCGTCCGACTTCACGATCAACCGCTCGGGCAAGGAAGTGACGGTGCCGGGCGTCGCGACGATCCTGCGCCGGCTGTTCGGCAAGGGCGGCGGCACGAACGAGCTGCCGTCGAGCACGCCGCTCGGGCAGGCCGCGCGCCAGGTGAAGCTCGGCTCGGGGCTGACGATCGCGGTGCCGCGGCTCGATTTCCCCGATATTTCCGGCGGCGCGCGGCAGGGCGGCTATGGCAGCTATGGCGGTGCAGACAGCGCTGCCGGCGGCTTCTCGCCGTTCTCGAACGGAGGCGGCGGCGACACGCTGCCGCAGATCGTCGCCGACCCGGCGATCAACGCGGTGATCGTGCGCGATCTGCCGGAGAACATGTATCGCTACCAGTCGCTGATCAACCAGCTCGACGAGCGGCCGCGCATCGTCGAGATCAACGTGACGATCATCGACATCAACGAGGATTCGCTCGACAGCCTCGGGATCGACTGGCGCCTGCACACGACGCACGGCGACGTGCAGATCGGCAACGGCCAGAACCCGCTGAACGGCAACACGCAGTTCAACGGCGCCGGCAATCCGCCGCTGACGTTCGGCATCGGCACGTCTGAGGCGGGGCAGACCGGCACCTTCTTGCCGACCGGCATCGCGCTGACCGCGTCGATCGGCGGCTCGCTGCGCAACTACCTTCTTACGCGCGTGAACGCGCTCGCGCAGAAGGGGCAGGCGCAGCTGCGCTCGAAGCCGAAGGTGCTCGCGCTCGACAACACCGAGGCCATTCTCGAGAACCTCACGCAGTTCTACGTGCAGGTGCAGGGCTACCAGGATTCGTCGCTGTACAGCGTGACGACCGGCACCAGCATCAAGGTGACGCCGATGATCGTCGACGAGGCGATCCGCAACGCGGCCGCCGTATCGGGCAATCCGCAGAGCGTGATGATGTCGATCGACATCCAGGACGGCAACATCGTGCCGGGGCAGGCCGTGTCGAACGTGCCGGTGATCCAGCAGCGCAACATCGTCACCAAGACGATGATCGACGAAGGCAAGAGCCTGCTGATCGCGGGCTTCAACGACGACGAGGTGCGGCTGAACAAGAGCGGCGTGCCGTGGCTGTCGGACATCCCGCTGATCGGCAACCTGTTCAAGTACACCGACAAGTCGGGCAACCACATGGAGCGGTTCTACCTGCTGACGCCGCGCGTGGTGACGACCGCGTCGATGTACGCGCCGGACGGCTCGCCCGTGAACCCGGGCGCGGACGGGCCGGCCGGTTCGAACGGCACGTCGATGTATCGCCCGCCGGACAACGACATCGCGGTGCCGCTCACGCCCGCGCCGCTGCCCGGCACGAAGTTCGGCCCGCCCGCGCTGCCGCCGCCGCCGAAGGATTCGGCGTCGCAGCCCGTGGCGACGACCGCAGGAGCATCCACCCATGTCGACGACCATCATTGACCCGCACGGCGACGGCGCGTTGGCCGGCGGCGCGGCGGGCGCCGCGGCCGGGTCGGCCGCGCTCGCGTCGCCGTGGAACCTGTGCTTCCTCAGCGGACCGATGTACGGCCGCACGATGTCGCTCGCGCGCGGCGCGAACTGGGTCGGCACCGCGGCCGACTGCGAAGTGATCCTGCCCGATCGCGAGATCGGCGCGAAACAGGTGTGCCTGCAGGTCGGCGCGCTCGCGGTGACGGTGCAGAACCACGGCGGAGACGGCGGCGCACCGGTGCTGTTCAACGACGAGCCGCTCGGCGCGGGCCGCCGCTCGATGACGCCGCAGGACGTCGTGACGGTCGGCTCGATCAAGCTCGGCATCGCGCGTCACGCGCAGGCGAGCGTCGCGGTGCCCGACGAGGCCGACGCGCCGGATGCCGCGCGCGAGGCCGCGTGGCTCGGCTGGCTGACGGGCGGCCTGCGCCGTCTCGGCAGCCGGCGACTCGTGATCGCGGTCGTCGCGCTGTGGATCGGCGTGTTGCTCGGCGCGCTCGGCTACGGCTTCGTCGCGTGGTCGGGGCGCCTGCCGTGGCAGCACGAATCGGTGCTCGCGCGCACGCACCGGCTGCAGCTGCTGCTGCATGCGTATCCGGAGCTCGCCGTCGCGCCGCGTGACGACGGCGTGATCGTGTCGGGCTACGTGAGCGATCCGGCCGCGCGGGAACGCGTCGCGCAGATCGTCGCGGGCGTCGACAACGCGGCGCTCGGCAACATCTACGTGGTCAGCGATCTCGTCGCGACCGCGCAGACGTATTTCAGCGACACGGCGCTGACGGTCACCTATCTCGGCCGCGGCCGGATCGAATTGACGGGGGCGGCCGAGCGCGCGCAGATCGAGCCGCGCATCCGCAACTACATGAAGGACGCGCGCCCGGCGCTCGAGGTGGTCGACCACGTGCGCGACGCCGATGCCGCCGCGCCGCGCACCGCGACGACGCTCGGCGGCATCGCGGGGATTCCGGAGATCACGACCGTGTTCGCGGGCGACGGCGACCAGCGCTACATCGAGACGGCCGACGGCAGCCGCTATTTCGAAGGCGCGCGGCTGAAGGAAGGGCCGACCGTCGTGTCGATCGGCCCGGACGAAGTGGTGTTCGAACGTAATGGCCAACGCATCACGATGCCGCTCGGCGGCCCGTCCGCGAACGCGCCCGGGCAGGCGCCGGCGCCGCCCGTGCCGCCGCTCGCGAGCGGCGCGGCGGCCGGCGTCGCGCAGCCGGTGCCGGGGCCGACGCTGTTGCCGGATGCGCCGGCGGTACCGGCGGTTGCCGCGGCCGGTGCATCGAAGGAGGCGGCGCACTAGCGCCGCGACAGGACCTGCGCATCGCGTGTCGCGCGGTGCGCGCATTACGCGACACGCCGCGCGCATGCGGCGCGTCACGTCGCCGGCGGGGCATGGGGCCGCCGCCGGAAGAGGGAAGAAGTTCACCGACGTTCACGCAAAGGAGCGAAACATGAGTACCCCCCCGACTGGTGCCAACAACACGAACCAGGTCCAGCAGCAGGCGGACGACCTGACCAAGACGCAGCTCGAACTGACGAAGATCAACTTCCAGGTTCAGCAGTCGACCGCGACGTTCGAAACCAGCAACGCAGTGACCGCGCAGGAAGGGACGGCGAACGCCCAGGTTGCGCAACACCTGAGTTCCGCCGGCCGCGCATGACGCCGGTCGCCGGCCGTGCCGCGCGACGCCAGATGCCGGGGCCGCCCGTGACGGGCGCCCGGCGGGGCGTGTGCGCGTGCCGGCCGGCAAGTTCCCGGCGCTGCCGGTCAAGGAGGACACGATCATGTCGGTAACAGGCGTAGGCGCGGCACCGCCAGGCGCGGCCGCGCTCGCGGGTGCCGTGCAGCAGGCGGGCACGGCGTCCGATCCGGCGCAGGTGCGCCAGTTCGATGCGTTGATGCAGCCGGGTGCGTCGCCGGCCGCGGCGTCGCCGTCGGCGTCGGGCGTCGCGATGTCGCGCGCGCCGGCCGATGCGGCGCCGGCGGTGCAGATGACGCCCGCGACGCCCGCACAGGCGAACCATTCGTCGCTCGTCGAGCGCTTGCGCACGTACGGCAACGATCTCGACACGCGGTACGCGAACATCGACAAGCATCGCACCGAGATGCTGACGTCGATGGCGGACAACCGCAGCGATCCGCTGATGACGATGGTGCAGGCGATGGATTTCCAGTGGACGGCGACCACCACGATTTCGGAATACCAGTTGAGCCTGTCGGTCGCGCAGGCGGCGAACGGCTTCACGCACACGGTGCTGAAGACGCAGGAGTGACGAGCGCGCAGGCCGCCGACGGCCGCGCGCGCGATGAAGCGGACAAACGATGACGACGATCGATTCGACGCCGCGCAGCCATGCGTGGCGCAGCCGGGCGGCGCGTGTGCTGCTCGCGGGGCTGCTCGCGCTGCTGGCGGGCTGCCAGAAGGAGCTTTACTCCGGCCTGTCGGAGCGCGACGCGAACCAGATGGTCGCCGTGCTCGGCGACGCGGGCATCAGCGCGTCGAAGGACAACGACGCGCGCGACACGTCGGATCGCAACGCATGGCAGGTGAGCGTCGCGGACGGCGACATGCAGTCGGCGCTCACCGTGCTGCAGGCGAACGGGCTGCCGAAGCCGAGCTATGCGAGCCTTGGCGAGCTGTTCCAGAAGCAGGGGCTCGTGTCGACGCCCGCCGAGGAGCGCGTGCGCTACCTGTACGGCGTGTCGCAGGACCTGTCGCGCACGCTGCAGGACATCGAGGGCGTGGTGGTCGCGCGCGTGCAGGTCGTGATTCCGGAGAACGACCCGCTCGCGGACAAGATCAAGCCGTCGTCGGCAGCCGTGTACATCCGCTACCGGCCCGGCGTGGACCTGCGCGCGATGGCGCCGATGGTCAAGGATCTCGTCGCGCACAGCATCGAGGGGCTGCAGTACGACAACGTGTCGCTGTTCCTGCAGCCGGCCGCCGCGCGCACGACGCGCGTCGACGGCATCGGCAGCGCGGTGTCGGACATCCTGCGGCTGCGCTCGCCGCTCGGCTGGCTGGTGTTCGCGCTGATCCTGCTGACCTGCGCGGTGATCGCACTGTCGGCCGCGCGGCGCGGGATGTTCGGCGCCCGGCTGGCCGGGCTGGTCGGCACGCCGCGCGGCGCGAACGGTTCGGGCGGCGGGACCGCGCAGTCGGGCGGCAGCCTGCGCACGCCGGACGGCGCGCGCGACGGCGCATGAGCGAACACGCCGCGCTGCCGCCGGGCGCCACGCCCGACGCCGCGCCGCTGCCGTGGCTGCAGCCGCTCGCGCTGCCGCCCGCCGGACGGCGTGCGGCGTTTCACGCGCTCGTCTGCGAATTCAACCTGCGGCCCGACCGCTATCTGCACGTGACGCGCGTGCCGGCCGAGTGGCCCGCGCGCTATCGCTCGCCCGACGCGTTCGGCCCGGCCGGCCGCAAGCTGCTGGCGCGCCACCTGCTCGACGCGAACGGCATGGCCGGGCACCACGACTTCGACGTCGCCAGTCCGTGTGCCCGGCTCGCGCTGCTGCCCGGCGCGGCGCTCGAGCAGCTCGCGTCGTATGCGGGGCTGCTGCTGCATCGCGGCTGGCTGCGCGACGCGCTGACCGTGCGGCGCATTCGCGCGGAAGTCGCGGCGAAGCTCGGCGGCGACGCGCTGGAGCTCGCGCTCGAGCGCGCGCCGGAATTCGGCGCGCTCGCGGACACGCTCGAACCGTGGCGTGCCGATCCGGCCGCGCTGCCGGTCGTGATCCGTGCGCGCGGCGGCCGGTTGCTCGCGGATTTCATCGGCGTGGCGGGCGACGCGGTCGCGCGGCGCGCGCGCCTGAAATTCAACCGCGCGATCGACGACGAGGCGCCGTACTGGCTCAACCGCGCGCAGCGCGACCAGTTCGGCGAATTGCTGTTCCTGTTTCTGATTCCCGAGAGGCTTGCGTCATGGGACTGGCTTTTCTGATCACGAGCGACAACCTGCAGCTGCTGTCGGAGCGCAAGGTGCTCAAGGAGCGCGAATACGCGGCGCTGCTCGACGCCTCCGCGGTGATCGCGACCGCGCGCGACGAGGCCGCGCGCATCGTCGCCGACGCGCAGCGCGAATTCGACAAGCGCCAGGCGGCCGGCTATGACGAAGGGATGCGCCGCGCGCAGCGCGAGCATGCGGCGCAGGCCTACACGCAGGCGCTGGCCGCCGCGCGCACGATGGAGTCGATGAAGGATTCGATGGCCGACATCGTCGTGAAGGCCGTGCGCGCGATCGTCGGCGAGATGGGCACGCAGAAGCTGTACGAGGCGGCGCTCGCGCGGATCGCGCCGCTCGTGCGCGACGAGGCGTTCCTGATCGTGCGGGTCGCGCCGGGCCGCGAGGACGAGATGCGCGACGCGCTCGAGCGCGCGTTCGCCGGCCAGTCGAACCGGCAGAGGATCCGCATCGTCGAGGATGCGCAGCTCGAACGTCATGCGTGCACGGTCGAGACACCGTCCGGGCGCATCGACGCGAGCCTCGATCTGCAGATCGACGCGCTGCGCCAGGCGATCCGCCGCGACGCGCTGAAGGGCACGACGCGATGAACGCGCCGCTCGACGATCCGCAGCCGTTCGGCGCCGGTAGCGACGACGATGCCGCGCCGTTCGATCGCGGCCGCCTCGTCGGCGATCTCGACGCGGGGCTCGCGTTTTTCTCGCCGGTGTCGGTGCAGGGCCGCGTCAATCACGCGGTCGGGCAGATCCTGAACGCGACCGGCATCCGTGCGCGGCTCGGCGAGATCTGCGAGTTGCGCACGCCGAACCAGCCGACGCTGCTTGCCGAAGTGGTCGGCTTCTCGCGGCAGACCACGCTGCTCACGCCGCTCGGCGACGTGGCCGGCCTGTCGCCGGAGACGACCGTCGTGCCGTCCGGGCGCGAGCATGTGTTTCCGGTCGGCGAAGCGCTGTTCGGCCGCGTGCTCGACGGGCTCGGCCGCCCGCTCGACGATCTCGGGCCGGTGACGGGCGCCGCGTGGGTATCGACGCAGCAGGACCCGCCGAATCCGCTCGCGCGCAAGATGATCGACACGCCGTTCCCGACCGGCGTGCGCGTGATCGACGGCCTGATGACGCTCGGCGTCGGCCAGCGCGTCGGCATCTTCGCGCCGTCCGGCGTCGGCAAGAGCACGCTGCTCGGGATGATCGCGCGCGGCGCGCAGGCCGACGTGAACGTGATCGCGCTGGTCGGCGAACGCGGCCGCGAAGTGCGCGAGTTCATCGAGCACAGCCTGTCGCCCGAGGTGCGCGCGCGCTCGATCGTCGTCGTGTCGACGTCCGATCGCCCGGCGATGGAGCGCGTGAAATCCGCGCTGGTCGCGACCGCGATCGCCGAGCACTTCCGCGACGCGGGCAAGCGCGTGCTGCTGCTGGTCGACTCGCTGACGCGTTTCGCGCGCGCGCAGCGCGAGGTCGGCCTCGCGAGCGGCGAGCCGCCGACGCGGCGCAGCTTCCCGCCGTCGACGTTCGCCGTGCTGCCGCGCCTGCTCGAACGCGCGGGGCAGGGCGCGACCGGCTCGATCACCGCGCTGTACACGGTGCTCGTCGAAGGCGATGAGGAATCCGATCCGATCGCCGAGGAGGTGCGATCGATCCTCGACGGCCACATCGTGCTGTCGCGCAAGATCGCGCTCGCGAACCGCTATCCGGCGATCGACGTGCTCGCGAGCCTGTCGCGCGTGATGCCGCTCGTCGCGAGCCGCGCGCATCAGCAAGCGGCCGCGCGCGTGCGCGAGCTGATCGCGAAGTACCAGGAAATCGAGCTGCTCGTGCAGATCGGCGAGTATCGCGAAGGCAGCGACCGGCTCGGCGATCTCGCGCTGCGTGCGCGCGATGCGATCGGCGCGTTCTGCGCGCAGGCGTCGCATGAGGACGTGCGATTCGACGCGCTGCTCGCGAAGCTGACGAAACTCGCGCACGACCATGTCTGAAGCCGACGACCGCCTCGTGCTCGCGACGCTCGCACGCCTGAAGCGCGTGCGCGAGATGCGCAGCCAGATCGCGCGCGTGGCGGCCGCGCGCCAGCAGGGCGTCGCCGCGCAGAGCCGGCGCGCACTCGACGCCGCGCACGCCCAGCTCGCGCAACAGGTCGCCGCGAAGGCCGCGATCCAGACGCGGCTCGCCGACGACGTGCGCGAGGCGCGTGCGCTGCAGAACGCGGCGGCCGATACGCGCACGTTCGACCGGCATATCGGCGTCGCGAACGCGTCGGTCAGCGAGGCCACGCACGTGCATCGCGATCACGAGGCGACGCTCGCCGACCTGCAGCGCGCCGCGCGCAAGGCGAAGGCCGCCGAAGACAAGCTCGACAAGGCCGGCGAGAAGGCGCTGCAGGCACGCGCCGCGCGGGTCGAACGCGATGCCGACGAGGTCGCGGACGCGCATGCGGTGCGGCGCTTCGCGACGGCCGGCGTGTGGGCGGGCGATGCGCAGGGGCATGCATCGGGGCAGCCGGACATGGCCGCCGCGTTCGATGCGGAGATGGTGTCGCGACCGGCGGATGCCGATACGGCCGATGCTGCCGACACGGCCGACTCGACCGTTGCAGCCAACCCCGCCGACGACCCGGCACCCGCCGCCGCGGAGCGCCGATGCTAGACCACGCGGCGAACTTCAACGATATCGCCGGCACGCTGCGTCCGCTGCTCTACGTGATGCCGCGCCTGCTGCCGATCATGTTCGTCGTGCCGGTGTTCAACGAGCAGATCGTCACGGGCCTCGTGCGCAACGGGATCGCGGTCGTGATCGCCGCGTTCGTCGCGCCGGTGATCGACCCGGCGCAGGTCGCCGCGCTGCCGTTCCTGATGTGGTGCCTGCTCGTCGCGAAGGAGGCGGTGGTCGGCATGCTGCTCGCGGGCGCGTTTAGCGCGGTGCTGTTCGCGATCCAGGGCGTCGGCTATCTGATCGATTTCCAGACCGGCAGCGGCAGCGCCGCGTTCTTCGATCCGATGGGCGGGCACGAGGGCGGCCCGACGTCGGGCTTCCTCAATTTCGTCGCGATCGCGCTGTTCGTCACCGCGGGCGGCCTGCAGGTGCTCGTGCAGTTGTTCGCGCAGTCGTATGCGTGGTGGCCGATCGGCTCGCTCGGCCCCGATTTCTCGTCGATGCTGGAGACCTTCGTCGTGCGGCAGACCGACACGATCTTCGAGTGGATGGTGAAGCTCGCCGCGCCGGTGATCATCGTGCTGGTGCTCGTCGAGCTCGGCATCGGCCTCGTCGGGCGCGCGGTGCCGCAGCTGAACATCTTCGTGTTCGCGCAGCCGCTGAAGAGCGCGCTCGCGCTGCTGATGATGGTGCTGTTCCTGCCGGTGGTGTACGCGTCGCTGCGTGCGCTGCTGAGCCCCGACAGCGGGCTGATGGCGCTGCTGCGCGCGCTGTTCGCCGCGCATGGCGGCGCGTGACGGCCCGCCGGAACCGGAGCGCCCATGGCCGAAAAGAACCAGCAGCCCACCGCGAAGCGCCTGCGCGAGGCGCGGCAGAAGGGCGACGTGCCGAAGAGCGCGGAGACGATCTCATCGGCGTTCTTCGTCGGCGTGTGCGTTGCGCTCGCGGTGGGGCTCGGCACGCTGTTCGCGCGGCTGCAGGCGCTGTTCCGGCTCGTGTTCGACGCGGCCGGCGCGGCCGATCCGTCCGCGCGGATCGCGGTGCTGATCGACGGCGCGGCGCGCGACTGGGCCATGTTGTCCGCGCAGATCGTCGCGGCCGGGCTGCTGGCCGGCCTGCTCGCGGGCTTCGTGCAGGTGGGCGGCGTGATGGCGTGGAGCCGGCTCGTGCCGCAGCTGTCGCGTCTCAATCCGGCCGAGGGGCTGAAGAACATGTGGTCGATGCGCAACCTCGTGAATCTCGCGAAGATGCTGCTGAAGACCGTGCTGCTGGTCGCGACGCTCGGCTGGCTGATCGTCGAGTCGCTTGACCCGGCGGTGCAGTCCGGCTTCACGCGGCCGATGTCGATTCTCGCGCTGATCGTGAAGCTGCTGATGCTGCTGTTCGGCTGGGCCGCGCTGATCTATATCGTGATGGCGCTGATCGACATCGTGCACCAGCGACGCGAGTTCAGCCAGAAGATGAAGATGTCGATCGAGGAAGTGCGGCGCGAGCACAAGGAAGACGAAGGCGATCCGCATGTCGAGGCGAAGCGCCGGCAGCTCGCGCGCGAAGCGCAGTTCTCGTCGCTGCCCGACCGGATCGGTTTCGCGTCGGTGGTCGTCTATTCGTCGAGCGTTGCGGTCGCGCTCTATTACGGCGGACCCGGCACGCTGCCATGGGTGCTCGCGCGTGGCGAAGGCGAGGCGGCCGAACGGATCGTGCGGCTCGCGCGCGACGCGCTGCGTCCGACACTCGCGAACGCCGGCCTCGCGCAGGCGCTGTACGAGAGCACGCCTGAAAAGGGCACGATCCAGCAGCAGCATTTCCGCGAGGTCGCGCAGTTGCTGAAGTGGGCGACCGGCGCGGCCTGACGCGCGCGACCTGTCGGGGCCGGAACACCGGCATGTGCGCGGCCCGGCGATACGCCGTGATGTGGACCTGTTTCCGGCTCACCGGGCCGATCGCACGCCGCGCTTGACGCCGTTTTTTTTCCGGAGCTGGTCAACATTCACCCATGAATTATTGCTGATTTATTTCTTCGTAATATGGCTCGACCGTCAGCCTGACGGCGGCCTGCGAGGTTGCGCCGCCGCTGACGGAACAGGTCAACAGGGGCGAACAAATCAAATGTGCGGAATCGACGGCTTTCTGAATAGCGTCGCCATCGATGAGGAGACAGCGCGCGGCACGCTCGCGCGAATGACGGCGAGCCTCGCGCATCGCGGGCCGGACGGGCAGGGCCTCTGGGTCGACCCGGAAGCCGGTATCGCGCTCGGCCATCGGCGGCTTGCGATCGTCGATCTGTCGGTCCACGGCCGGCAGCCGATGGCATCCGCGTGCGGCCGCTACGTCATGGTCTTCAACGGCGAAATCTACAACCATCGCGAGTTGCGCGCGGCGCTCGAGCGCGCGGGTCGCGCACCGGCGTGGCGCGGCCACTCCGACAGCGAGGTGCTGATCGCGGCGATCGCCGCGTGGGGCGTCGACGCGACGCTGAGGCGCGCGACCGGCATGTTCGCGTTCGCGCTGTGGAATCGCGCGTCGCGGGTGCTGACGCTCGCGCGCGACCGGATCGGCGAGAAGCCGCTCTACTACGGCCGGATCGGCGACGCACTGGTATTCGCGTCGGAACTCAAGGCGCTGCGCGGCTATCCGGGCTTCGACGGCACGATCGATCGCGACGCGCTGTGCCTGTACCTGCGCCAGTCGAGCGTGCCCGCGCCGCATACGATCTATCGCGGCATCAGCAAGCTGCCGCCGGGCACCTTCATCCAGTTCGAGCATGCGCGCGACACGCCGCGCGTGCGCGCGTACTGGACGCTCGAGCAGGCGATCGAAGCCGGCCGCGAGCAGCCGTTCGAAGGCAGTGCCGACGAGGCCGTCGGGCAGCTCGACGCGATCCTGCGCCAGGCGGTGGCACGGCAGATGGAAGCCGACGTGCCGCTTGGGGCGTTCCTGTCGGGCGGTATCGATTCGTCGGCGATCGTCGCGCTGATGCAGGCGCAGTCGGCGAAGCCGGTCGACACGTTCACGATCGGCTTTCACGAAGCCGGCTACGACGAGGCCGGCTATGCGAAGGCGGTCGCGCGCCACCTCGGCACGCGGCATACCGAGCTCTACGTGACGGCCGACCATGCGCTCGGCGTCGTGCCGAAACTGCCGACGATCTATGACGAGCCGTTCTCCGATGCGTCGCAGATTCCGACCTTCCTCGTGTCGGAGCTGACGCGACGGCACGTGAAGGTGAGCCTGTCCGGCGACGGCGGCGACGAGCTGTTCGGCGGCTATACGCGCTACTTCCTGACGCCGCGCCTGTGGCGCAAGCTGCATCGCGTGCCGGCGGCGGTGCGCGCGCGGATCGCCGCCGCGCTGCATGCGCTGCGCCCCGATCATGCGGACCAGCTGGCGGCGGTCGCGCAGGGCGCATGGGGCGGCGTGGAGGCACGCGATTCGGCGACGCGCATCGGCGACCGGCTGCACAAGCTCGGCCACGTGATGACGGCCGAGAGCCGCATCGGGCTGTACCGGCTGCTGATGTCGTCGGTGCATCATCCGGAGCGCCTCGCGCTCGCCGGACAGGAGCCGCCGACGCCGCTCGATACGGTGTCCGCGTGGCCCGCGCACCTGAGCTTCGCCGAGCAGGCGATGGCGATCGACACGCTCACGTACCTGCCGACCGATATCCTCGCGAAGGTCGATCGCGCGGCGATGGCGGTGAGTCTCGAGACGCGCATGCCGTTCCTCGATCATCACGTCGTCGAATTCGCGTGGCGCGTGCCCGCGTCGGTGCGCTTGCCGGAAGGGCAGCCGAAGGCGCTGCTGCGCCGGCTGCTGGACCAGTACGTGCCGTCGGCGCTGATCGATCGGCCGAAGCAGGGCTTTTGCGCACCCGTCGATCACTGGCTGCGCGGCGCGCTGCGCGACTGGGCCGACGCGCTGCTGCAGCCGTCGCGGCTGCGCGACGAGGGCTTCTTCGACGCGCAGGCGGTCGAGCGTTTGTGGCGGCAGCACCAGACGGGCCGGATGAACTGGCAGCACCAGCTGTGGACGGTGCTGATGTTCCAGGCGTGGCTGGAACATCAGCGCGCCGCATGAAGCGGGATGACGCAGCGCGCCGTGTCATGCCATGCCTGTCGTGCCCGTCATCCCGGCCGCGTGCGGCCGCTCACTGATCGAGACACCTCACGCACAGCCGCTTCGCCTGGCTCGCCGACAATCCACGGCACATCATCACGACCGGGCGCGCATGGCACGACGGCGCGTCGGCGGATGCCGCGGGCGACGCGAGCCTGTGCGCGCGTTCGGGCGGCGTGGTCGCGGCCGCGTCCATGCGCCGTTGCCGCGCGGGCGGCGGCGTATCGCTGACCACCGGAATCGGCTCGACGCCGCCTTCGCGTGCGTTGCGCCGCGCGCTCGCGACGACGCGGCTCACATAGCCGCTGGAGAACCCGGTCGTGAAGTTGCCGCTGTAGTAGCACGACAGCGCCGCGCGCAACGCGGCCTGCGCGGGACGGCCGGTGTTCGACGAGCGTGCGAAGCAGTCGGTCAGGATCGCGCCGCCCGCGCGCAGGTTGCGGCACGGTTCGAACATCGTCGTGTCGTCGAGGCCGTATTTCGTGAAATTTCGTTCGTTAACCTGAGCGAGACCGACGCTGTAGCTGAAGCCGCGCGCGGCCAGCTCGCTCGCGGTCGCGCGCGCTTCGTCGAGCGACGCGGGCTGGCGCGTCAGGTGGCCGCCGACCACGCCGATCGCATACGGATTGAAACCGGACTCGGTGCGTACCAGCGCGGCGAGCGTGTCGGGATCGACGTTCGGCGCGCAGGCGCGCGCGAGCTGCGCGAAGCCTGCGGCGTTGCCCGCCGCGTGCGCGCTGCGCGGCTGCATGCCCGCGCATGCGAGTGCCAGTGCCAGTGCGATCGTCGCGCACAGGCTCGCGACGGCGCCGCGCAGGCCGGGCGCATTCATCCCGCCCCCGACACGCGATACGACAGCACGAGCCCGTGCACGAGCAGCGACCAGCCGTCGAGCGCGACGAACAGCAGCAGCTTGAACGGCACGGAGATCGTCGTTGGCGAGATCATCTGCATCCCGAGCGCGAGCAGGATGTTCGCGACCAGCAGGTCGACGACGATGAACACGATATAGATCACGAAACCGATCTGGAACGCCTTGGTCAGCTCCGCGAGCGTGAAGCTCGGCACCAGCACGAGCAGGTCGTCGTCCTTGATGCCGTCCGCGCGATTCTTCGGCCAGACCGACGTCGCGGTGCGCACGAAGAATTCGCGGTCGCGCTGCCGCGTATGCGACACCAGGAAATCCTTGACCGGCGGCAGCGCGGCATCGGCGAGCGCGCCGATATCGGCGGTCGACAGCTGCCCGGACGCGTCGAAGTGGCGTGCCTGCAGCGCGTCGCGGATCGACATCCCGACCGGCGCCATGATGAACAGCGACAGGATCAGCGCGATACCGTTCAGCACGAGGTTCGGCGGCACCTGCTGGATCCCGAGCGCGGAGCGCAGCAGGCCGAGCACGACCACGAGCTTCGTATAGCTCGTCACCATCAGCGCCGCGAACGGCGCGATGCCGAGCGCGGCGATCACCGCGATCAGCGCGACCGGATTCGGCAGGCTGCCCATCGTTCAGCGCTCGCGCGGCGCGGGCTGCGTCAGCGTGACGACGCGTACGCCGAGCTTCTGGCCGACCGCGATCAGGTGGCCGGTGCCGATCAGCATCCCGTTCGCGACGAGATGGATCACGCTCTGGTTGATGCCTTGCTGCAGTTCGATCACCGCGCCGGGTTGCAGCGTGCCGAGTTCGCCGAGCGGGATCGACGTCGGAGGCAATTCGAAACGCAGGTCGACCGCGAGGCCGTCGAGCGAGCGCGGTGCGTCGTCCGGCGACGCGTCGTGCCCGGTCGCGGGCGGGGTGTCGGTGCGGGTCGGTTCCAAAGGCATCTCCCTGATTCGTTCGACGGTCAGCCGGTTGCCCGACGGCCGTCCGGTGATCTCCCACGCCGGCGCGGCCGGCACCCGCGCGATGCACAGCAGGTTCTGCTCGTGCGCGCGCCAGCGCTCGATCGCGATGATGTCGCCGCCGACGACGTCGGCCAGCTCGGCCATCGTCAACTCGGTCCGGCCGATCTCGAATACCAGCGGCACCGGCAGGCTCGCATACGCGGCAAGCGTGTCGGGCCGCGCGGCCGCCGGCGCCGCGAAGAACACGGCGAGCGCGTCCGGCGCATCGAACAGCAGCGCGCCGTGGCAACGCCATGCACCGTCGGCGCGACGCAGCTCGAAGCGCAGCGCGGCCGGCGCGGTGCGCCATGCGGGCACGCTCGCCGGCGGTGGCAGCAGTTCCACGCGCTGCCGCGTCGCGGCCTGCAGCACGGCCGCGAGCGGCGCGGCGAGGTCGGCGAGCAGCGCCGCGCGGATCACGGCCGGCACGGCCGGGTCGGCCGCGTCGCCGAGCCATGCGGTTTCCGCGACCGGATCGACCCACAGCGTGCCGGCGGCCGGGCCGATGACGAAGCGGTAGGCATGCGCGTCGGCGGTCGGTTCGGCATCGACGCGCCAGCGCACCTCGTACGCGTGCTCGCCGAGCGTGACCGGGACCGCGGCCGTCGCGCCGTACGCATGCGACAGCCCGCGCGCGGCGGCCGCGGACAGGCGCGGCAGCCAGGGCGACGCGTCGAGCGCGACCGCGGCCGGCGGGGGCGGGACGGCGGGCGCCGCGGCGGCCGGGGGGGCAGCGGCGGGCAGGGCCCGGTTCGCGGCGTCGCCGGCGTCGGCATTCGTCAGGGACAGCGCAGGCACGGCGGGATCAGGGCGGATTCGGCGTTGGTGCGACGGGTTGTGGTGGCCGGCGGCGCAGGGGGCGCGCGGCTGCTGCGTCGATTGTAGGGACGGTGCCGGCCGCGTGCCGCGCCGGAATCCGTAGTCGCGCGCGTCTACCGGCCGCGCGGGCGGCGGCGAGCTACGAAGCCTGTCGCGCGGTGGCGTGGCCGCGTGCGGCGTCGCACGCACAAAAGCGGCCGCCGCCCGGAGGCGGCGGTCGTGGTGCGGCGGGGCAGGCGTGCCGGGCCGCGAGCGCTGCACGTCGAACGCGCCGCGCGTTGGGGGAGCCTTGGCGGCGCGCCGTGCAGTGGCGGCGCGCGGGTGAGCCGTCGCGCGTTACGCGTAGTCGGCGGCCAGCGCCTGGTGCGGTGCGGCGCGCAGTAGCGGCGCCGCATCGTGGCGCTCGACGTGCGTCATGGCCGCGCCGAACAGCACCAGCCGATAGCCGACCGCATAGATCGGGATGATCCGCAGGTTCTTGTCGTGATCGAGCCGCAGCTTCGAACGGATGCGCGAGATATGGGTGTCGAGCGTACGCGACGACACGCCGAGCTCGCGGCCCCAGACCGCTTCCTGGATCGCTTGCCGCGGCACGATCTTGTTCATGTTGTCGAGCAGGAATTCGACGACATCGAATTCACGCGGCGTGACGTCGACGACTGTGTTGTCGATTTCGATCGTGCGGCGCACGAAGTTGATTTTTATGTTGTCGATGTACAGGTATTTGCAATCCATGTTGGCCCTCGCATGTCCGTAAAGGAGTGTTTGCGGGTCATGTACCGCAACTTCCGGGCCAGGGCTGGGCTGTCAGGAAACGACGGGTGGTGGGGGCGGGGTGGGCGGCGCGCCAGCCTTGAATCTAAAAGAATTTTTAACGCGGGATGCGGGGTGGGCTTTGGAGGGGTCGGAGCAATATTGAAGGATTGTTACGTAGCATCAAGCGGGAACGTTACGGACGTTACGGGCGGCGTAACGTGGGGGAACGCGCGGATTCCTTCCGGCTGGTCGGTGTCGGGTGGACTGCGAACCCTACATCGAACCCTGCTCGAATGAACTGGTTTCCACGCAAAATCAAGAGGTTGGCGGGGATTTTTGCCGACTTCGAACCCTACATCGGAACCCGCTTCGCCGGCATTTCGACAATACGCAGGCAATAAAAAAACCGGCCGCGCGACGTTCCCGTCACGCGGCCGGCGTTTCACCCGCCCGTCAAGCCTTCGCCGTGTCGCCCGAATCGAACGGCAGCACGTAATGCCGTTTGCCGGTCGCCGCGAAGATCGCGTTGGCGACCGCCGGCCCGATTGGCGCGACGCCCGGCTCGCCGACGCCGGTCGGTGCCTCCGCCGACGGCACGATATGCACCTCGACCTTCGGCATCTCCGCCATCCGCAGCACGTGATAGCCGTCGAAGTTGCGCTGCTCGACCTGGCCGTCCTTCAGCGTGATCGCGCTGTGCAGCGCCGCGCCGAGCCCGAAGCCGATGCCGCCTTCCATCTGCGCGGCGACGATGTCGGGGTTGATCGCGATCCCGCAGTCGACCGCGCACACCACGCGCTCGACCTTCACCTTTCCGTCGGCGTCGACCGACACCTCGGCCACCTGCGCGACATAGCTCTTGAACGCCTCGGCCACCGCGATCCCGCGCCCGCGGCCTTTCGGCAGCGGCTTCGCGGGATCCCAGCCGGCCTTTTGCGCGGCCAGCTCGAGCACCGCGCGCATCCGCGGCTCCTTCGCGAGCAGGTCGCGGCGGAACAGGTACGGATCCTTGCCCGCCGCGTGCGCGGCCTCGTCGATGAACGCCTCGACCGCGTAGGCCGTGTGCGAGCTGCCGACCACGCGCCACCACAGCACCGGCAGGCCGACCTTGGTGGTGGTGAGTTCGACCGACACGTTCGGCACCGCGTACGGCAGGTTCGCCGCGCCCTCGACCGACGTCGCGTCGATCCCGTTCTTGACCATGAACGCTTCGAACGGCGTGCCCGCGAGGATCGACTGGCCGACGATCCGGTGGCGCCAGCCGACCAGCCGGCCGTCGGCGGTCAGCCCCGCGTCGAGCTTGTGGAAATACATCGGGCGATAGAAGCCGCCCTGGATGTCGTCCTCGCGCGTCCACTGCAGCTTGACCGGCTTGCCGTCCGCGCCGAGCGCCTTCGCGATCGACACGGCCTCGACCACGTAGTCTGACCACGCGTTCGCGCGCCGGCCGAAGCTGCCGCCCGCGTACAGCGTGTGGATCCGCACCTGCTCGGGCTTCAGGCCCGCGACCCTGGCCGCGTTGGCCTGGTCGACCGTCTGGAACTGGTCGCCGGCCCAGATCTCGCAACCGTTCGCCGTCAGCTTGACGACCGCGTCGAGGGGTTCCATCGGCGCGTGCGCGAGATACGGGAATTCGTAGGTCGCGCTGATCTTGCGCGCGGCACCCGCGATCGCCGCGTCGGCATCGCCGTCCTTGCGCGCGGACGCGCCGGGCTTCGCGGCGAGCTGCCGGTACTCGCGCATGATCTCGTCCGAGCCGCGCTTTTCGGCGTTCGTTTCATCCCATTCGACCTTCAGCGCGTCGCGGCCCTGTTTCGCGGCCCAGAAGCCGTTTGCGACGACCGCGACGCCGCCCGGCACCTGCACGACCGACACGACGCCCGGCACGGCCTTCGCGGCCGTCGCGTCGAACGACCTGACTGTCGCGCCGAAGCGCGGCGGGCGCTGCAGCAGCGCGACGCGCATGCCGGGGAAGGTGGTGTCGAGCGTGAAGTGCGCGGTGCCGTTCGACTTGGCCGACGCGTCGACGCGCGGAATGCGATGGCCGATCAGCTTGAAGTCGGCCGGCTGCTTCAGCGTGACCTGGTCGGGCACCGGCAGTTTCGACGCGTCGGCGACGAGCGTGCCGTAGGCGGCCGTCTTGCCGCTCTTCGCATGCGTGACGACGCCGTTGGCGGTGGTCAGTTCGCCCGTCGGCACCTTCCAGCGCGCCGCCGCGGCCGACACGAGCATCGCGCGGGCCTTGCCGCCCGCTTCGCGCAATTGCTGCCACGAGTTCGACATGGCCGAGCTGCCGCCCGTGCCCTGCATCGTGCCGAACGCGAGGTTCGCATAGCGCTTCGCATCGGCCGGCGCGCTTTCGACGCGCACGCTCGACCAGTCGGCGTCGAGCTCCTCGGCGACGATCGTCGCGATGCCCGTATAGGCACCCTGGCCCATTTCGACGTGTTTTGCGATGACCGTGACCGCGCCGTCGGGCGTGATGCGCAGGAACGCATTCGGCGCGAAGTCGGCGGCGGGTGCCGTCGCGGCGAGCGCGCGGCGGCCGAGGCCGGCCCATTCGAAGCCGATCGTCAGGCTGACGGCGGCCGCGGCGCCCGCGGCCTTCAGGAACGTGCGGCGCGACGGTCGCACCGAACCGGGGTTGTCGAGTTCGATCGTCATGGTCAGGCTCCCAGTGTCGCGGCCGCGTCTTGGATCGCGGCCCGGATGCGGGCGTAGGTCGCACAGCGGCAGAGGTTGCCGTTCATCGCGGCGTCGATGTCCGCGTCGGTCGGCTTCGGGTTCTGTTCGAGCAGCGAGGTGGCCGACATGATCTGGCCGGACTGGCAATAGCCGCACTGCGGCACCTGCAGCTTCACCCAGGCGGCCTGCACGGCCTGCGCGGGCTTGCTCTGCAGGCCTTCGATCGTCGTGATGTGCTTGCCCGCGATGCCGGCGAGCGGCAGCACGCACGAGCGCACGGCCTGGCCTTCGAGATGGACGGTGCACGCGCCGCACTGCGCCATGCCGCAGCCGAACTTCGTGCCGGTCAGCCCCGCGTGCTCGCGGATCGCCCAGAGGACGGGCATCGACGGATCGGCGTCGAGCGTGACACTCTTGCCGTTCAGGACAAACGTGGTGGGCATTTTTTGTCTCCGTGGGGAAAACCCGGCATGCGCCGGACCAGGTGGCAGTGTGCGCGAACGGCCGATCTTTACGTCTACCCAATTCTGCAAATTTATTGAACAATCCTGCAAATCCCGGGCGCGCCGGCGAGCGATTCGCTATGCTTCCGCGACTCAGGGAAATGAAGCGAGGAGTCCGTCATGGACATGACCGATATCGCGGCGTCGCGCGAATCCGGGCGGCGCGAACTGGCGTCGCTGATCGGCCGTTTCGCGCCGTCGGACGGCTCCCACTCGACGGCCGTGCCGGCGCTGATGCTGCACCGGCATGCGCATCCGGTCGATCTCGGCTGCGGCGTGTCGCGCGCCGCGCTGGTGATCGCCGCGCAGGGCGCGAAGCGCGTGATCGTGGCCGGCCAGGCTTACGAATACGACACGCGGAATTGCCTGATTACGTCGATCGACTTGCCGATCCTCTCGCGCGTCACGCAGGCGTCGCCCGACGCGCCTTACCTGTGCCTGTCGCTCACCCTCGATCTGCAGCGCATCGTCGAACTCGCGGCCGAGATGCGGCTGCCCGAGCACGATGCGGGCCCGGAAGGCGAGGGCATCGCGCTCGCCGAGTTGACGCCGCCGCTGCTCGATGCCGCGCTGCGGCTGTTGCGGCTGCTCGATACGCCGGCCGACATTCCGGTGGTCGCGCCGCTGATCGAAAAGGAACTGCTGTACCGGCTGATGACGAGCGGGCAGGGCGCGCGGCTGCGGCACATGGCCGTCGCGAGCAGCCAGACGCACCGGATCGCACGCGCGATCGAATGGATCCGCGATCACTATGCGGAGCCGATGCGCGTCGACACGCTCGCACAGGCGGTCAACATGAGCGTGTCGTCGCTGCACCATCACTTCAAGCACGTGACCACGCTGAGCCCGTTGCAGTACCAGAAGCAGCTGCGGCTGCACGAGGCGCGGCGGTTGCTGTTGCGGCAGGGCGGCGACGTCGGGTCGGTGGCCGCGACCGTCGGCTACGAAAGCGCGTCGCAGTTCAGCCGCGAATACAGCCGGCTGTTCGGCGCGCCGCCGATGCGCGATGTCGTGCATCTGCGCAAGAAGGAACTGCTCGGCACGTAGCGGCGGGATGGGTCATGTCGCCGTGACGCGCGTCGGCCGCATCCGGATTGACTCCTTCTGGCCACGCGCCCGAACCGTCGATCGCAGCGTGATTCCGTCGACGGTTTCACGGTTGAATCAATTGCGCTTCGATTCCGCCGGCGCGGGCCGATTCCTCCGGCGTTGCTTCGTGTCATTCGATCGTCGGACGGCGACGCCCGTTGTCGCGATACATTCGTGAAACGAAACATGCCGGCCCTCGCGATCTGATGGAGCATCGCCGCGGCCGGCGGCGCGCCGCCGTCGGCGGAATAACGCGTGGCATGCCGCTTGCGTCAATGGACGTACCGGCGAGCGGTCGACGTGACGCGATCAGGATACGGGTTGGCCAACTCGCCATAAGCCAGTCGGGGGCATCCGGATCGGCCTGGCTATTCGTCCCGACAACACAGCATGCATGCGTGCCGATGACGGCGGTGTTCGTCGAACCGCAGATCGGTACGCATCGCGTCGTGTTCGGCAGACAAGGAAACTTTCCTGCACGGACAACCCTGCGCGACGAGGCCATCGTGAACCATTGCTGCTCCATCAGTCTGTCAGACCCGCAGGACGGCGAACGCGCCGCATGCACGCCGCCGTTCGTCGCGGTCCGGCGTCACCATGCCGTGCTGTCGCGCCCGCTCGTATACCTGTCGCAGCATCCCGACGCCGGTCTCGTCGACTGTCTCGCGTCGCGCGGCTGGGATGTGCGGCGCGCGAAATCCGTTGCGGACGCACTCAATCTCGTGAAGACGAACCGCCTGCATGCGGGCATCGTCGATTTTGACGACTTCGCGTCGCCCGACGTCGCGTTGTTCGAGGCGCTGCTGCGCGATCCGCGGATCGGCTGGGTCGCGCTCGCCGACAGCGAGCGGCTGCGCGACGCCACCATCGCGCACCTGATCCGCCGGTGCTGCTTCGACTACATGTGCAATGCGATGGCCTACACGACGATCGGTTATCTTGTCGGCCATGCGTACGGGATGCTGAAACTGGCGGAAAGCGATCCGGCCGTCGATGCCGCGCCGCCCGGCGGCGTGATGATCGGCGCGTGCGACGCGATGCGTCGCCTGTTCGCGACGATCCGCAAGGTCGCGGACACCGAGGCCGCCGTGTTCATCGCCGGCGAATCCGGCACCGGCAAGGAGTTGACCGCGGCGGCGATCCACCAGCATTCGTCGCGCGCCGACGCGCCGTTCGTCGTCGTGAATTGCGCGGCGATTCCGTCGACGCTGCTGCAGGCCGAACTGTTCGGTCATGAGCGCGGCGCGTTCACCGGCGCGCATCAGCGCAAGATCGGCCGCATCGAGTCCGCGCACGGCGGCACGCTGTTTCTCGACGAAATCGGCGACATGCCGTTCGAGAGCCAGGCGAGCCTGCTGCGGTTCCTGCAGGAGGGCACGATCGAGCGGCTCGGCGGGCACACGTCGATTCCGGTGGACGTGCGGATCGTGTCCGCGACTCACGTCGATCTCGAGTCCGCGATGCAGGCGGGGCGGTTCCGCCCGGACCTGTACTACCGGCTGTGCGTGCTGCGCATCGACGAGCCGCCGCTGCGCGCGCGCGGCCGCGACATCATGCTGCTCGCCGAGCATATGTTGCAGCGCTATCGCGGCGACAGTTCGCAGCGGATTCGCGGCTTCATGCCGTGCGCGATCGAGGCGATCCACAACCATGCGTGGCCCGGCAACGTGCGCGAGCTGATCAACCGGATCCGTTTCGCGGTCGTCATGGCGAACGGCCCGCTGATCTCGGCCGCCGACCTCGAATTGGACCAGTACACGTTGCACCGGCCGCCGACGCTCGCGGAATCGCGCCGGCGGGCCGAGCGGCGCACGATCGAGGAAACGCTGTTGCGGCATCGGCGCCAGCATGCCAACGCCGCGGCGGAGCTCGGGATTTCGCGCGCGACGCTATACCGCCTGATGACCGCGCATGGACTGCATGACTGACGCCGGTTGCACCCGCGCGGCCGCGGTGGGCCGCGTCAGGCCGGCCGTTCGAAGCCCGATTCGACCCAGCGTGCGGCGCTGGCCTTGTTGAGCTTGAACCCGGCGGACACCTTCGCGTCGGCCAGCAGGTCGCCGTACGGGTCGAACGCCTTCAGCTGCGCATACGGCTCGAACTCGTCCGGCACGATGTCGAGCGTGACCGACACATCCTGCCCGTCGCCGTCCTGCACCGTCACTTCCTTGTGCAGCATCGCGCGGCGCTGCTGCTCGTGACGCATCAGCACCTCGGTCGCGGTCTTCACCAGCGTGCGGAACGCGTTCGCGTCCATCGGCTTCGGGTTCTTCTTGTCGCGACCCATCGTCCACGGGCCGACGAGCGCGGGCTCGGCTTCGCCGTCCTTGATCATCTCGACGGCCCAGCCGTCGTCGTCTTCGTTCTTGATGATGCGGGCCGTCCAGCCGTTGTCGCGCCAGAGGCCGTCTTCGCGGATGGTGGTGTCGTCGGATTGCAGATCGGATTCGGTCATGGAGGAAGCGGGGAGTACGGGCCGCCGGCGAACGGGCGGGGCGCGCGGCCGGGAACGGCGCGCTGCCCCTGGCCGGTCGCCGGGTGCCCGTATGCCCGGAATGGCATGCAAAGGCCGCAATTTTACCCCGCGGGCCGTCCGTGCTGCCCGCGCCACCCGCAACGTTGGCCGTCCGGCCGATTCCGGATGCCACCGAACGGTCGAATCGGCGCAAATATCAAACTCGTATTACGTTCCAGCAGGCCAATCTATACGCCGTCCGATATCCCGGTCGTGCGCCGCTTCCTAGAATAACGGTCGGGATAAAAATATCCCGAACGTCGATTCAACGCCGATCCGGCCGCGCACGCATTCCGTGTCGCGCGGCCCGGCGAACCTTCTGGAACTGCGCATGGGGAAATTCAGTATTCGCACTGTTTTCGCGTACGACTGGCCGCTGACGCTCGCGGGCATGGAACACATTGCCGGCGACGCGTGCGCGATCGATCTCGTTGGCGTCTCCCGGACTCCGGGGGAACTGGTCGAGGCGCTTGGCAGCCTCGAGTGCGACATCGTGCTGGTCGACTATGCGATCCGCGGCGACGTGCAGATGGACGGCCTCGCGCTGTTCGACTGGCTGCGCCGCACGCGCCCGAACGTCGGGATCGTCGCGCTGGTCGGGAACGAGAATCCGGTGATCTTCCGCTCGATCCTCGCGCAAGGCGGCGCGAGCCTCGTCAGCAAGTTCGACGAAGTCGGCCATATCGTCACCGCGATCCATTCGAGTTACAGCGGCGGGCGCTATCTGTCGCCGCTCGTCCGGCGCGCGCTCGATGCGCTCGCCGAACACGACCAGCCGCCGGTGAAACTGTCGACGCGCGAGATCGAGGTGATACGCCTTTATCTGGCCGGCGTGCCGATCAAGACGATCGCGCAGCGATTGAACAAGGGCAAGCAGACGGTCAGTGCGCAGAAGATCAGCGCGATGAAGAAACTCGGCGTGACCAACGACATCGAGCTGATCCAGCGGGCGGCCGGGATGGGGTTCGGTGGTGCCAAGGCCGTGGGCCGGCCGGGCGGCGCGGGGTAGACGCGGGGTAGACGCGGAAGAGACGCGGAAGAGACGCGGAGCCGGCACCGCGCGTTGCCGGCCCGTCAGGCGGAATCCGTCGGAATTCGTCGGATTCCGCGGGATTCCGACGGATGAGGCGACGTCAGGCCGGCAACGCGAACCGCGTGACCGCGTCGCGCAGCGCTTCGGCCTGGTCGCGCAGCGAATGCGCGGCGGCCGCGGCTTCCTCGACGAGTGCCGCGTTCTGCTGCGTGACCTGGTCCATCTCGCCCACCGCACGGTTGACCTGCTCGATCCCCGCACTCTGTTCGCGCGACGCATGGCTGATCTCGTCGAGGATCTCGTTCACGCGCCGCACCGACTGCACGATCTCGGCCATCGTCTCGCCCGCGCGCGTGACGAGCGTCGCGCCGTGCTCGACGGTTTCGTTCGACGACACGATCAGCGACTTGATCTCCTTCGCGGCCGTCGCCGAGCGTTGCGCGAGCGAGCGCACCTCGGCCGCGACCACCGCGAAGCCGCGGCCCTGTTCGCCCGCGCGCGCCGCTTCGACGGCCGCGTTCAGCGCGAGGATGTTGGTCTGGAACGCGATCCCGTCGATCACGCCGATGATGTCGCCGATCTTGTGCGAGCGGTCGGTGATCTCGTTCATCGTGCGCACGACATCGTCGACCACCTCGCTGCCGCGCGTCGCGACCTGCGCGGCCTGGCCGGCGAGCGTCGCGGCCTGGGCGGCGCTGTCCGCGTTCTGCTTCACGTTCGCGGTCATCTGGTCCATGCTCGACGCGGTCTGCACGAGCGCGGCCGCCTGTTCCTCGGTGCGCTGCGACAGGTCGGTGTTGCCTGACGCGATCTCGCCCGCGCCGACGTTGATGTTCTCCGTGCCCATCCGCACGCGCGACACCATGTCGATCAACCCGCTCTGCATCGTATGCAGTGCATGCAGCAGGCTGCCGCGGTCGTCATGCTTCACGTTCACGCGTGCGGTCAGGTCGCCCTGCGCGATGCGCTGCGCGGCGTCGAGCGCCACTTCGAGTTCGCCGCCGAGGTTCGCGCGCACGCTTTTCAGCACGAGCACCATCACGGCGGTCGCGATCGCGCCGAGCACGGCCGTCATCGCGAGCCAGCGGCCGACGCTCGCGAGCACGGCCGAACGCACGTCGTTCATGTACATGCCCGTCACCAGATACCAGTCCCACGGCGCGAAGTGCTGCACCGCGCTGGTCTTGTCCTGCGGCTTGTCGGCGCCCGGCTTCGGCCACAGATACTCGACGAAGCCCTTGCCGCCTTCCCCGTTGCCGGCCTTCACGATCTCGACGAACAGATGCTTGCCGTTCGGGTCCGTGAAATTCGACATGTCCTTGCCGTTGAGTTCGGTCTTGATCGGATGCATCACGATCGCCGGCTTCGAGTCGTTGATCGAGATGTAGCCGTCGGTGCCGTAGCGCATCGCGGCGATCGACTCGAGCGCCTTCTGCTTCGCGTCGGCTTCCGGCAATGCGTTCTGTTGCGACAGCTTGTAGTAGTGGTCGGCGACGTTCGTCGCCTGCGCGACCAGCGAAGCCAGCTGGTCGCGGCGGTCGGTGATCATCGACGCGTGCGTTTGCCACGCGCCGATGCCGGCGATCACGAGCAGGCCAAGCCACAGAATGACGATCATCGAGGCGAGTTTCTGGTTCAGGGAAAGGGTGCGCATGGGTAGTGAGGTCGGTCGGTCGAACAAGCGCGCCGGAACGGCGTGACGGGATAACTCTTTGACGGCTCGCAACGCACGTTGGCGTAGACGGGAAATCCCTTAGAAACGGCCGCAGCCCGACACCATCGGGCGCGGTACGGGAATCTATGCATATACATATTCGGCATCGCTATACTGTCGGGCGATGGCGATGGCGATGGCGATGGCGATGGCGATGGCGATGGCGATGGCGATGGCGATGGCGATGGCGATGGCGATGGCGCGTCGTGCCCGGACGGTCGGGCGCGGGGCGGCGACGTCGAACGAACCTGAAAGGAGGCAACGATGCGAATTCTGGTGGTGGGGGCCGGCGCGGTCGGCGGATACTTCGGCGGCCGGCTCGCGGCGGCGGGGCGCGACGTGACGTTCCTGGTGCGCGACGGCCGCGCGGCCGCGCTCGCGCGCGACGGGCTCCTGATCCGCAGCCCGCGCGGCGACCTGACGCTCGCGAACGTGCAGACGCTGCGCGCGAGCGATACGGCCGCGCCGTTCGACCTCGTGCTGCTGAGCTGCAAGGCCTACAGCCTCGACGATGCGATCGCGTCGTTCGCGCCATTCGTCGGGCCGTCGACGCTGATCCTGCCGATGCTCAACGGGATGCGCCATCTCGACGTGCTGCGCGACCGGTTCGGTGCCGCGCAGGTGCTGGGCGGCCTGTGCGTGATCGCGGCGACGCTCGATCGCGAGCAGCGGATCGTGCACCTGAACGACACGCACGGGCTGTCGTTCGGCGAACTCGCCGGCGGCGAATCGGCACGCGTGCGCGCGGTGGCCGACGTGCTCGGCGGCGCGGGCTTCGATGCGACGCTCAGCGACGACATCGCCGCGCGGATGTGGGACAAGTGGGTGTTCCTCGCGACGCTCGCGGCGAGCACGTCGCTGTTTCGCGGTTCGATCGGCGAGATTCTTGCCGCGCCGGACGGCCGACGCCTGCTCGAGACGATGCTCGACGAGTGCAGCGCGATCGCCGCCCACAACGGTTACCGGCCCGAGCCCGCCGCGGTCGAGCGGATGCGGCGGATGGTGCTGACGCCGTCGCCGCTGACCGCGTCGATGCTGCGCGACGTCGAGAACCGCGCACGGGTCGAAGCCGATCACGTGATCGGCGACCTGCTCGCGCGCCGCGACCCGCAGGCGGCGGATGCGCTGTCGCTGTTGCGGATCGCGTACAACCACCTGAAGACGTACGAGGTGCGTGTGGCGCGGGAAGGCGCGGCGGTGTAGGGGCAGCAGCGTCCGGCGCGTGGTTTCGTGAACCGTTCGGAGCGCGCGCGGGAAAATCCGACGTGTACCGATGCACGGCTAGACGGGATCCTTGCTCGGTGGCCCGTTGGGTTGCTGCGGATTGTCGTGAGGATGCCCCGGCGGCGGAGGCGACAGTGGATCGTCTTCCGGATCGCGGTTCGGGTCGGCCGGGGGCTCGGGCATCGGGGTCGTGTGGTCCATGGGGAACTCGCGCAATGCGTGACGGCGGTGGCGCGGCGGGCGCGCCTCGTCTCCGTTATAGGCAATCGGGCGGGGGTTTGCAGCGGGATTCTCGCGGCGGCACGCGGATTGCCGGCGGCATGCAAGCCTCTGCACGGATCGCGCCCGATCGCGCGACGGCACGCATCCGCGATGCGCGATGCGGCCGGCGCGCTCCGATGTCAGCGTAGATCGGCGGGCGTATCGACGTCGCGCAGGATGCCGGGATCGTTGACGTCGAGCAGGTTCACCGGTGCGCTGGCGAACAGCGCGCGGGCGCCGGCATCGCCGTCGAGCGCGGCGAGCGCATCGAAGTGGTGCGCGGCGAAGCCGACCGGATGGCCGCGCATGCCGCGATGCATGGGGGCGACGATCGATGCGTCTTCGGCATCGAGGGCGCGTGTGACCGCTTCGTAGGTGGACGCCGCGATCCACGGCATGTCGCCGAGCGCGACCAGCCAGCCGGTCGCTTCCGGCGTGGTGCGGACACCGGCTGCAAGGCTGGCACCCATGCCGCGCGTCGCGTCGGGCGCATAGACGACCTGACAGCCGGCTTCGTTCAGCAGAATCGCGAGTTTTTCGGCGCCGGGGCGTACGACGGCGATCACGTCGGCCGTGGCCGCCGCGAGATGACGGGCGGCCGCGACTGCGACCGGCGTGCCGTCGGGAAGCAGCGCGAGCAGCTTGCTGTGCAGACCGCTTGGGTCGAAGCGTTGACCGAGACCGCCGGCGAGCAGGACGCCGGTGGCGAGTGACGCATAGGACATCGGCGCGGGGGGAGGGAGGCAGGTGGCCCGATTGTGCGGGAGCGGGCATGGATCGGCAAGTGCGGATGTTACCGACGCGTGCTCGCTACCGTCGGAAAGAATGTCGGCGAACGGGTTCGTTGAGCATGGTTTTCTCGACAGGGCCGGAGATGGCGTGCGATTCACTCGGCATCCCGGGTCAATCTCGGCCGCCGAGCGGCCAATGCCACGATTCCGGCGGGTAATTCGTCACGCTGATGCCGATGAGTGTCGTGTCGCCGGTGTGGCTCGTCGAAGGTGATTTGATTAGATGAATCGCCGGTATGCGAGTCGCCGGGCGGAAGCATTGCATCGGCTTCGCCTGCCCGGCGGCATGCGGCTTACCAGAGCGTCCTGACATGCTCGTATGCGCGAATCTTTTCGTCGCGGGTGACGAGCGGCGCACCGAGGCGCCGTGCGGTGGCGACGATCATGCGGTCGGCCGGATCCTTGTGGAACGTGCCGGGCAGCGCGGTGGACTTCGCGGCGATGTCGGCATCGACGGGCACGAAGCGCATGCCGTCGATCTGCGCAACCGTCGCTAGCCACGCATCGACGTCCATCGTCAGCGCGAGGCGCTCGTTGCGCACCAGCATCGCGATTTCCCATGCCGAGATCGCGGAAGCAGCGAGCGTCCCTTCGCCGCGCGCGCGATCGATCGCGCCGCGAGCCTTCTTGCTGAGCGAAGGATCGCCCGCCACCCACCACACCAATGCATGCGTATCCAGCACGATCACCGTGACGCCTCCCAATCATCTTCCGCAATCGGATCGAGAGGATTGTCGTAGCGCATGACCGAGCCGCGCAATATGTCCAACGGCTGAGCCTCGCGTGCGCGGTACGGCCGAATCTCGAGCGTCGGCTTGCCGTGATCGGTGACGATGAGGCTTTCGCCCGAAGCCTCGACGAGCCGGAAGTATTCGAGTGCGCGAGCCTTGAATTCGGATTTCGATACGGGAGCGTGCGGCATCATGATATGAGCATGGTCATTTGACGATGGTCATTTTAGACGCGCGTGGCGATCCGATGCAAGCGACGGGGCGCCGCCCTCGGCCGATGTTGTTCCGCACGGGTGAGGCGTTATCGGTTCACCCTACGCATCCGCCCACTTCCTCAACAGGTTGTGATAAATCCCCGTCAGTGAAATGACCATCGGATCCTTCGCGCCTTTTTCCGCCGACAACGCCTGAATCTGCGTATCGAGCTGAAACAGCAGCGTGCGGTCGCCGTCGTCGCGCACCATGCTCTGGATCCAGAAGAACGACGCGACGCGCTCCCCGCGCGTGACGGGCGTCACCCGATGCAGGCTCGACGCCGGATACAGCACGAGATCGCCGGCCGGCAGCTTCGCGCGATGCGAGCCGTACGTATCATCCACGCACAGCTCGCCGCCGTCGTACGCATCCGGTTCCTCGAGAAACAGCGTCGCCGACAGGTCGCTGCGCACGCGAAAATCCGTGCCGCGCAGCAGCCGGATCGCGTTGTCGACATGCGTGCCGAACGTCTCGCCGCCTTCGTAGCGATTGAACAGAGGCGGGAACACCTTCAACGGCAGCGCCGCCGAAAAGAACAGCGCATGTCGGGCCAGCGCATCCTGGATCGCATCGCCGACCGCACGCGCGACCGGCGAGCCTTCCGGCAACTGCCGGTTGCGTTTCGCGAGCGCCGACTGCGCGCCGGACGTCGCGTTGCCGTCGACCCAGTCGGCGGCATCGAGCATCTCGCGGCATTGCGCGACCTGCGCCTTGGTCAACACGCCGGGGATATGAAGCATCATGATTCGAATTCCATGCCGTGAGACGGCAACCGCATCGCCGCCGCGCGCAACGCGGCGAGTGGCGACGACGCGAGATACGCGCGCATCTTCGCGACGAACGCGGGGGTAGCGGTGGCCGGCACGCGCGCGAGCCAGGCGAGTGCATCGTCGATGCGCCCGCGCTCCGCGAGCAGCCGCGCATAGTTGAACTGGCCGCGAAAATCGCCGGCCTCGGCGGCGCGGCGATAGTGGTCGAACGCGGCGTCGGCATCGACGTCCACGACCCAGCCGTCCTCGTAGAAGCCGCCGATCAGGTTGATCGACTTCGCATGGCCGAGCGCGGCGGCGCGGCGAAACCAGTCGAGCGCGGCGGCGCGATCCTCGTCGACGCCGTTGCCGAGCGCGAGCGCCGTCGCGTAGTTGTACATGCCCCAGTCGAGCCCTGCCTGCGCGGCGAGCCGGTACCAGTACACGGCCACCGGCGCGCACGCGGCCGTGCCCCAACCGAACTCGTAGCAGCGGCCGAGCATGTTCATCGCCATCGGGTGACCGGCCCGCGCCGCATGCCGGAACCAGCCGAATGCGGCAGCCGGATCGCGCGCGACGCCGTGCCCGTCGAGCAGGTACTGGCCGTAGACGGCCTGCGCGTCGACGATCCCGTTATCGGCGGCCGCCGCGACCCATGCGGCGGCACGCTCGGGCGGCCCGGCCAGGATGTCGGCGAACGCGCGCGGCGACACCGACGCGAGCGCCTTCAGCGAGACGGTCTCCATCGATCAGTAGCGCGCGTTCAGCGTGACGAACGCCGAGCGGCCCGGCGCGATCGACGCGTAGTGCGCCGGATACGCCTGATCGAAGTACGTGCGGTTGAACAGGTTGTTCACGTTCAGCTGCAGGTCGAGCTTCTTGTTGATCCGGTATTGCGCCATCGCGTCGAAGCGCCAGTACGACGGCACCGCGCGCAGGTTCGCGGGATCGCCGAACACTTCCGACATGTAGAACGCGCCGCCGCCGACGGTGAATTTCGGCGTGACGTCGTAGTTCGACCACATCGTCAGGCTGTGCTTCGGCGTGTTCGGGAAGCGGTTGCCGTTGTTCGCGCTGTCCTTGCCGTTGTCGCGCAGCGCGCTCTTCATGTACGTATAGCCGCCGAATACCTGCCACTGCTTCGTGATCTGCCCGGCGACACCGAGCTCGAGACCCTGCACGCGCTTGTTGCCGACCATCGCGTACTGGTTGTTCGGCAGCGTCACGCGCGCATTCGTCGTGTCGATCTGGAACAGTGCGGCGGTCAGCGACAGCTTGTCGTGCAGCACGTTCCACTTCGTGCCGAGCTCGATGCTGCGGTTCTTCTCGGGCGCCATCTGATCGGCGTTCGGGCCGACGCCGCCGCGGCCGGGCTTCAGCGCGCTGCCCGATTCGTCGCCTTCGCCGAGCAGCATGCCGGCCGGCGTCGACGACGTCGCGTACGACGCATAGATGCTGCCGTTCTGCGCAGGCTTGAACACGGCGCCGAGCTGCCAGTTGAAGAGTGTGTCGTCGCGCGTGTAGGTCTTGCCGCCGTTGGCCCTGGTGTCGGTGAAGCGGGTCGAGTAATCGTCGACGCGCACGCCGGCGTTGATCTGCCAGCGCGGCGTGAGCTCGATCGTGTCGAAGCCGTAGATCGACTTGGTCGTGGTGCGCGCATGCGCATAGTCGTTGTTGCGTGTGACGGAACCGGCCCACGGATCGTTCGGGTTCGGCGACCACAGGCTCGTGCAGTTGTAGCCGGACGGCGCGCCGATGCCTTTCTGACAGATCGTGCCCTTGTCGGTCGCGACCGTGTACGAATCGCGCTTGCCCCACTCGCGCGAGAGCTCGATGCCGGTCGTGAAGCTGTGCTTGAACGGGCCGGTGCGGAATTCGCCGAACAGCTCGGTCAGGTTCGCGAGGCTGTTGATCGAGCTGTTGCGGTTGTTGTTGCGGCGCCAGACCTTGCCGTTGACCACGTTGCCCTGGCTGTCGTCGGGCTGCGTCCAGATGTAGTCCTGCGTCGATTCCGTGTAGCGCGTGGTGTTGCGCACCGTCAGGCCCGGCGTGATGTCGTGCTCGATCCTGATCGTGCTGATGTCCGACGTGGTCTTGCGGAAGTCGCGGTCGATCAGCCCGTAGAAGTTGTGGCGGTCGACGGGCGCCGGATAAATCGTGTCGACGTTCGCGGGCTTGTTCGACGTCGTGTAGAAGTACGGAATGCCGCCGTCGGGCATGTCGTCGGTCGACAGGTGGTAGTAGCTCGCGGTCACGCGCGTCGGCGTGCCGAGGCCGAACGCGATCGACGGCGCGACGCCCCAGCGCTCGTTGTTGACGGCGTCGCGGCCGGCGACGTCATTGTTGTGGCTCATCAGGTTCAGGCGGAACGCCGCGTGATCGGCGAACTGCCAGTTGCCGTCGGCGGTGAAGCGGCGATAGCGGTCGGTGCCGAAACCTGCGCTCGCGGCGGCCGTCGTGCCGAGGTGCGGCGCCTTCGTGATCAGGTTGATGCTGCCGCCCGCGCCGCCGCGGCCGCCGTATGCGCCGTCGGAGCCCTTGGTGATCTCGACGCGCTCGGTGTTGAAGATCTCGCGCGTGGTCGCGCCCGTGTCGCGCATCCCGTCGACGAACATGCTGCCCTGCGTGTCGTAGCCGCGGATGAACGGACGATCGCCAAGCGGGTTGCCGCCTTCGCCGGCACCGAAGGTGATGCCGGGCACCGTGCGCAGCGCTTCGGTCAGCGTTGCCGCACCGCTGTTCCGGATCAGCTCCTGCGGGATCACGGTCACCGACTTCGGCGTGTCGACGAGCGGCGCGGTGAATTTCATGGATGCGGAAAAGTCCGCCTTGTAGCTGTGCTCGGTCTTGCCCTGGACCTCGATCGGCGCGAGGTGGCCTTCGTTGCTGACCGGGGCGGGCGGCGGCGTGCCGTCGGCGAACGCAGGGCTCGCGGCGAGCACGCTGCACAGGGTGGTGAATTTGCCGAGCTTCTGCTCTTCAGGACGGGACTTCATGGTGCGCTTCGACCTCGCAGTGTGGCCCCGGGAACGACGCGCTACGGAAATGTGCATGCCGCCGGGAATTATTACGATTTGTTTTCAAGCGGCATTCTATGTAATTTATTTTTAAATGAGAAGCGTTCTTGTTCGCGTTTGTGAGGGGATTGTTGACGAATGTTACGGAGGCTTTACGGGCTGGCGGGGCGGGGAGGATGGCCGACTGGCCGAGTGTGAAGGCCTTGCCGAGCGAGCTACAGTGGTTGTGTCTTCATTCGTCCGGAGTGACAGCAAGGTGATAGCATGCATGCATTGAAAGCAATTGTGGTGGGGTGCATCATGCCTGTGATTACCGTTCGAAATTTGCCCGACGAGGTACATCGCGCGCTTCGAATCCGTGCGGCGCAGCATGGCCGCAGTACCGAAGCAGAGGTGCGCGATATCCTCGAGCAGGCCGTTCGGCCCGGCGGGCGGCCCAAGCTGGGAACGCTGCTGGCTGAAATCGGGCGCGAAGCGGGAGGCATCGATTTCGAGGTTCCGCGCGACAGATCGCCGACCGATCCGATGAGCTTCGAATGATTCTGGTCGATACCAATGTCATTTCCGAGCCGCTGCGACGCGAGCCGAGTGTGGCCGTGATCGATTGGCTCGACGCGCAGAACGTCGAGACGCTGTTTCTTGCCGCGATCAGTCTCGCGGAAATGCGCTTCGGCGTGGCAGCCTTGCCGGAAGGGCGACGGCGGGACTGGCTGCACCAAAGCATCGAGCAGCGTGTCGTGCCGCTGTTTCGCGGCCGAATCCTGCCGTTCGACGATGCGGCCAGTAAAGCGTATGCGAGCCTTCGCGCGAAGGCGCGTGCCGCGGGCAACGCGATGGCACCTGCCGATGGGCTTATCGCTGCAACCGCCGCAGCGAACGGCTTGATCGTGGCCACGCGCGACGTCGCGCCGTTCGAATCGGCGGGCCTGCGCGTGATCGATCCGTGGGCTCGCTGACGCGGGCTGTCCGCCCTCGCGTTACCCGCGCCGAAAATGAAAACGCGCCGTGCAAGGCGGCGCGTTGTGCGTTAAGTCCGTGCGTGCCCCCTGAACTGAAGTAGTCGAGGGCGGCCGCGCGATACCGGATGTGGGTCAATCGATCCCGTGAAACACCGCATCCTCCGGCCCGAGGTACGCCGGCGGGCGCCACGTCGCGTCGCGCATCGAGTGCTGGACGAGATTCTCGACGCCGAGCAGCACCGCGAAGATCGCCATCCGCACCGGAATGCCGTTGTCGGTCTGCCGGAAGATCGCGAGGCGCGGATCGCGGTTCAGGTCGACCGACAGGTCGTTCGCGCCGGGCCGGCTGTCGCGCGGCAGCGGGTGCATGATCAGCGTGTCGGGCTTGCAGAAGGAGTCGACGAGCGCCTGGTTGATCTGGAAATCCGGCGTGTAGCCCTCGAACGACTCATCGGTGAAGCGCTCCTTCTGGATTCGCGTCGCATAGACGACGTCCGCGCCGCGCAGCCCGGCCGCGAGGTCGTTCGTCTGCTCGATCACGTGGCCGTTGGTCGCGATCTGGTCGATGATGTACGCCGGCATTTCGAGCGTCGGCGGCGACACGAGCGTGAACTTCAGCCCGCGGTACAGCGCCAGCAGCTTGACGAGCGAGTGCACGGTGCGGCCATATTTCAGATCGCCGACGAGCGCGATATGCGCGCCGTCGACGATCTTGCCGAGCCGCGAGAACTCGCGCTGGATCGTATAGAGATCGAGCAGTGCCTGGCTCGGGTGTTCGCCCGGGCCGTCGCCGCCGTTGATCACCGGCAGGTTGGTCGCGCGCGCGAATTCGGCAACCGAGCCTTTCTCCGGGTGGCGGATCACGAGTGCGTCGACGTAGCCGGCCATCACGCGGCTCGTGTCGTAGATCGATTCGCCCTTGGCCATCGACGAGAACGTGAAGCCGGTCGTGTCGCACACCGAGCCGCCGAGCCGGCAGAAGGCCGCGCCGAACGACACGCGCGTGCGCGTGCTGGCCTCGAAGAACAGGTTGCCGAGCACCGCGCCTTCAAGCACGCGCGAGATCTTGTGGCGGCGTGCGATCGGCTGCATGACGTCGGCGACGCGGAACAACGCCTCGACCGAGTCGCGCGAGAACTGGTCCACCGAGATCAGCTGTGGCTTGCCTTCGAACAGGAATTGCTTCGCGAGCCCCTGTTTGTCTACGCTTTGCGTATAGTCCCCGCCATCCGGTGCCGCGCGGTCGACGATTTCCGACACGAAGCGTTCGACGATCTCGGGCATTCCGCGCGATTCCTGCGAGTCGTCGGGCAACAGCCATGTATCCAGTGCACGGCGGCTTACGCCGATGCGGCTCGCGAACGCTTCGCGGGTCATGTTGAGGCGGCGCATCGCGTCGCGCAGGAAGGCTTGCTGGGGAACGGTCATCGGCGGCACCTGATGAAAAATATACGCGGTGCGTATATTAGTTCGCGTGCCGACGAAGTCAAGGGAAATCTGTGCGACCGGCCGAGTGATGCGCGGGACGGCACTGGCACACGGCGGCCGTCTCCGTATAATCAGGTCAGGCCCCGTGTCCTGCGCACCGCAGGGCACCACGCCGCATACGATTCGCCCGGTCGGGCTTGCTGACTCGAAGGAGAATGAGAATGACGCGTACGATTGCTGCAGTGCTGCTGGTGGTGACCGCCGCGCTCGCCGGTTGCAATACCGTTGCAGGCATGGGGCAGGACATTTCGAAGGGTGGTCAGGCAATCAGCGATACGGCTGAGAAGGCCAAATAAGCTGCCGGGTTCCGGAATGCAGAAGGCGCCGGGCCGTCCCGCGATTGCGGGGTGGCCCGGCGCCTTTTTCATGGTGTGTGGTGAAGGCGGGCGCTTCGTCAGGTGCTTTCCACGAACGCATAACGGCCTTCGACCTTGCGCGGCGTGAACCAGCCGAAGTCGGGGAACAGCCGGTTGCGGACGAACCAGACGTAGCCGACCAGGATGACCGTCACCCCGAGGGTCGGCAGCGCGGCCGACGGGTCGCGGCCGAGATCGGCGATGGTCTTCGGTACTTGCAGCAGCGACAGAACGATGAACGCGTGATACGCGCCGACGCGATGGGTCGCGAAGCCCCAGATGAACAGCAGCGACAGCGGTACCGTCAGTGCGAGGAACAGCAGCGCGGCGCCTTCGCTGAGTGTGTCCGCCAAGATGAGATAGGCGAGTGCGAGGCTGATCACCAACTGCGCGATGCCGAGCCCGATCAGGACCCACGTATGCACCTTGTTCTTCCTGCACAGCTCGGGATCGGGGCGCGACGCGATCAGGCGCGCGAGCACGCGATCCTTGAGGCCCTGTCCGGCCAGCTCGGCGAGCACATCGGCTTTCCTCGCGCCCGCGGACAGCAGCGCCGCGATTCTTGTTTTGGCTTCCTTCTTGTTCATGGCGTTGCGAATTGTTGTTCGGTGGTTGTCAAATGGCCCGGCCACGCGAATATTGCATCTTGGGCTGTGGGACGCAACGATTTTGCCGTGTGCGGACACATTCCTACAGTCGTCGCTCACGCGGATCAATCGGTAGCGGCCGACGTGGATGCCGCCGGCCGCGCCGGCGACCTCGACCGTGCATCCGTTTCGCGTGCCGGCGGTTCACGCCGCCGCATCGCACCCACCAGCATCCCCGCGACGACGAGCGCGATGCCGAGGAGTCGCGTGCCGCCCAGCGTCTCGCCGAACAGCGCGACCGCGAACAGCACGGCCGAGACCGGCGCGACCGCCGTGAACAGCGCGGCTTCGGTGCCGCTCGTGCGCGCCGAACCCGCATACCAGCACAGATAGCCGAGCACGGTCGGCACCAATGCGTAGTACGCGATCGCCGACACCGCGCCGACGTTCCAGCCAGTCGCCAGCGCGTGCCATTCGAACGCGGCCGGCACCAGCGCGAGCACGAAGCCGAGGCCCGACATCGCCGTCGACAGCGCGAGCGGTGGCAACGGCGCCGACAGCCGCCGGTTGAGCAGGATGAACACGGCCTCGCAAGCGACGGCCGCCAGCACCAGCGCGTCGCCGGCGAGTGTCCGGAGCGACGGCATGGCCTGGCCGGGCGCGAACGTGACGAACAGCACACCGGCGGTGGCAAGCGCGGCCGCGCCCCAGTCGCGCGGCGTCTGCCGCTCGCGCAGCACGATCGCCGCGATCAGCGTCGACATCGCCGGCAGCGTGCCGAGCATCACGCCCGCGTCGATGGGCGACGACAGCTTCGTGCCGCTGATCAGCAGCACCGTATAGCCGACACCGCCCGCCGCAGCCTGGACGACCAGCAGCACGGCGTCGCGTGCGGAGACGCGCGGCCATCGCATCCGCTGCGCCCGCATCAGCGCGAACAGCAGCGGGGTTGCGATCAGGAAGCGCAGCGCGGTGGCCGCGAACGGCGGCAGGCCACCGGCCGCGAGGCGGCTCGCGATGACGGTGCTGCCGACGCCTGCCATTGCGGCGGCGAGATAGAGATAGCCGATCAGTCGTGTTTTCATGCGCCGCATCATCGCGTGCGGCGGCGCGGGCGTCTTGAACGAAATTGCAGCGGCGCCGGTGAGCGGAGCGGCACTGCGTCCGGTGTCTCCGGATGACCGATAGCGCCGCCATCAAGCGCCATCGTCGTTGCTGAACGGCAGCGATCGACGATATCGCGCGACCGGCGGCGGCCGTGCCGGGACCGCGAAGCCCGTCAGCCGGTTTGCGTGAATCGTCCCGGCGTGATCCCGAACTGGCGTGCGAACGCGCGTGTCAGGTGGCTCTGGTCGGCAAAACCGGCTTCGGCCGCGGCATCCGCGATCGGCCGGCCGCTCGCGAGCAGTGCCCGCGCCAGCCGCGTGCGCGACTGCACCAGATACGCGTGCGGCGTGATGCCGAGTTCGCGCGAAAACCCGCGCAGCAGCTGGAAGCGGCTCACGCCGCTCAGGCCGGCGAGCTCGGCCAGCGAGACAGGTGCGGCGGGAGCCGCATCGAGCCGCTCGCGGGCCACGCGGATCGCCGGCGCGACGCCGGCGGCCGGCAGCACGCGGTTCGAATGCCGCGCAAGCAGCCCGGCGACCAGCGTCACGAGCGCCTCGTCGCGGGCGAGCGGCAATGTATCTCCCGCGACGATTCGTGCATGCAACCGGCCGAACGCGGCCGCGAGCCGCGCGTCGCGCACGGCCGGATGCGCGAGCTCGACGCCGCCGAGGCCTTCTTCCGCCGCGACGCCCGCGACCAGCGCGGGTGCGAGATACAGCATCCGCCAGCGCCGGCCCGTGCCCGTCTCGATCGGCATGCCGTCGTGCATCTCGCCCGGATTGACCATGATCGCGTCGCCGGCCAGCGCGTCGACCTGCCCGCGGCCGCTCCAGGACCGGTGCGCGCCGCTGACGATCACGCCGACCCCGAACTCGTCGTGCGCATGCCGCGGAAACGTGCGGTCGGACTCGAGGCTGATCGCCTCGATGCCTTCATCGGTCCGTCGGTAATGGGTGACACGGTGCATGAGCGCTCCTCGCGCCAGCAGCGGCGCGGATCACGTGCACTTTAGCGCGTTCCGGCGCCGCGCGCCCTTCATCCTTTTGGCCGATACCGCGTGACGCGCGCAGCCCGCACCATGTGCACATGAGCAGCGTATACGGCCCGCCGGGCCTGAAGCTGCGCGGGAGACGGCAGGTGGAACGACAGGATCCGGTATTCATCCAGGTTGGCGCGCTCGCGGACGGCTTCGCGGCGGACGCGAACATCCTCGCGCCCGTGAACGCGCTCGTCGGGCGGTCGCTGGCCCTCGGCGACGCATCGGGCGCATGGCGCGTCTATGCATTCGAGGCGGGTGCGCTGCAACGGCGCGACGCGGCGACCGACACGGGTGGCCGTGCGCCGTGCCGCGTCACGCGGCTGCGCGACGACCTGTACTTCGTCGACTACATCGACCCGGTGGCGCGCGCGACGTCGGTCAGCCTCGTGATCGACGTCGGCAACGGCGTGTGGACGTCGGTGATCGGCACGCTGCCGACCGAAGCCGACACGCACGTCGACGCATTCACGCGGGTCGCGCGCGGGCTGCCGCTGACGGGCGTCGACGCGACGTTCCGGCACGGCACGCTCGGCGGCCATGCGCGGCCGGGCCCGCTGCACGGGCCCACGCGCGAACTGATCGGCAAGCGGACGATGTATCGCTACAGCCCGACCGAATGCTACGAGCACATCTACCTGAACGAGAACTTCTACGCGTGGCAGTGCCTGCAGGGCGTCGAAGGCGGGCTGGCGGACGTGGATCGCTGCCATTACTTCAGGATTGCAGAGCAACTGTATCTGTTCGTGTGGCGCGAGAAGGTGGTGCCGACGCTCGGCGTCGTGCTGATCGATCTCGCGCAACGCAAGACGGACGGCAAGATCTTCGGTTATCAGGGCGGCGATTTCGGCACGCTGTCGAACTTCCCGATCGGCGCGCATGCGCAGGTGCTGAACGAGACCGTGCATCCGCTCGGCGGCGAGGCGCGGCGATGAACGCCGTGCTCGGCAGCGGCCGCCTGCGTGCGGATTTCGGCGGACGCGTCGTGCTGGTCACGGGCGCCGCGCAGGGAATCGGCGCGGCGATTGCCCGCCGTTTCGCGGAATCCGATGCGTTCGTCGCGCTCGCCGATCTCAACGGCGATGCGGCCGCCGCGCAGGCGGACGCGCTCGCCAGCGCGGGCGGCGATGCGCGTGCGTATCGCGTCGACGCCGCGAGCCGCGACGAACTCGGCGCGCTCGTCGCGGCGGTCGAGCGCGACGGCGGCCGG
This sequence comes from Burkholderia sp. Bp9143, assembly GCF_003853645.1. Lineage (GTDB taxonomy): Bacteria > Pseudomonadota > Gammaproteobacteria > Burkholderiales > Burkholderiaceae > Burkholderia. Next base: position 73,325 of record NZ_QTPO01000001.1, read on the forward strand.
CTCGACGTCGTCGTTCACAACGCCGCATATTTTCCATTGACCCCGTTTGCGCAGATCGACGAACCGACACTCGAGCGCACGTTGTCGGTCAACCTGTCGGCGCTTTTCTGGCTTGCGCAGGCTGCGTTGCCGGCATTCGAGCGCGCGGGAGCCGGGCGGCTGCTCGTGACGTCGTCGGTGACGGGGCCGCGCGTCGTCTATCCGGGGCTCGCGCACTACGCGGCGTCGAAGGCTGGCGTGAACGGCTTCATCCGCGCGGCGGCGCTCGAACTCGCGCGCCGCAACGTGACGGTCAACGGCGTCGAGCCGGGGATGATCCGCACGCCGGCGGCCGGCAATCTCGGCAATCTCGGCGATGCGTCGGTCGTCGCGCAGATCGCGCGCGACATCCCGCTCGCGCGGATGGGCGAGCCGGAGGACATCGCGAACGCGATGCTGTTTCTCGCGTCGGCCGATGCGGCGTACATCACCGGGCAGACGATCGTCGTCGATGGCGGCGCGACGTTGCCGGAGAGCGGGGCCGTGCTGGGCGACGGCTAACGGCTAACGGGTGCGTTGACGATTGCGCGGTGGCGGCCGCCGGGTGTGCCGGCAGAGGCGCCGTCGGCCGACCCGCGCACGCTTGTGCCTACAGCCAGCCGTTGTGGATGAACTCCACGATCGAGTATCGGCGAGGTTCGAGTTCGTGCTGCCGGACGGCCTCGACGATCCGCGACACGCCATCCGCGTAAGGCGACGCGCCGTACACGCGCGATTCGAACTGCAGGCTGCATGCGCCATCCTCGATTCGGATCCGGTGGAACGCATGGCGGCCAAGTTGATCGTCGGGGATCTGCAATGCGTCGCGCTGCTCGTCGGGGTTTCGCACGGAGCGGATGTCCTGCGCGGGCACGCCGAGCGACTGACCGATGCCGACCGCGGTGCCCGGCACGGACGTCTTGCTGGCCTGGTGGGACTCCGTCACGCTGATGCGGCAGTCGCGAAACAGATGGCCGCTGGTTTCCAGCATGCTCATGAATTTGAGCATCAGTATGTTCGTATTCGGACAGAGCACGACCGGGAAGTCGTGCGATCCGGTTTCGAGGTCGGAGCCGGTGGACAGCTCGACGAGCGGCGAGCGCGTGGCGCGGCAGAATTCGATCGCGGCAGGCAGCTCGCGGCCGGATCCGGCGTGAACGACGATCGAACGCGTTTCGGTGCGTGCGCGGTCCGACCAGGTCATCACGCGACAGGTTGCCGGGTCGAGCTGGTGCGAGTCGAGCAGTTCGGTTGCCAGCTTGCCGGTGCCAACGACGAGTACTTGCATGGGATAGACGGGGTGAAGTTCGGGTTTCATGACGGGAACGGCGCAGGCTGCTCAAGACGCCGATGCGATCGCGGCGCACCGCGCGGCGTATCGCGATCGCGCATTATGCCCGGCTGCCGGCCGGCATGCGCGGTGCGCGCGGTCATGGCCGCGGCGGGGGCAGCTGGCCGGCTTCGTCGGCGGCCACGCGTTCGTCGCCGCGCGCGCGGAAGCGTGAACGGCGCTACGCTGTCGAAACGCCGGCCGGGTACGTCCGTGTCGCGGCCGGCATCGCCCCGAACCACGTATCATCCAATCCCCCTCGACCCTGGAGAGCACATCGATGGAACACGACCTGAAAGGCAAGGCAGTCGCGATCACCGGCGGATTCGGCCATCTCGGCGTCGCCACGGCCGCCTGGCTCGGCCAGCGCGGCGCGCGCGTCGCGCTGATCGGCCGCGGCGCGGCGCCGGACGCGCAGGCATTGCCCGGCGTGCCGGCCGATGCGCTGCGCATCGGCGGCATCGATCTCGTCGATCCGCAGGCGGCTGCGCGCGCGCTTGAAGCCGTGAATCGCGAATTCGGCCGGGTCGACGCGCTGCTGAACATCGCGGGCGCGTTCGTGTGGCAGACGATCGCCGACGGCGACGCGGCCACGTGGGACCGCATGTACGAACTGAACGTGAAGACGGCGCTGAATGCGTCGAAGGCCGCGCTGCCGTACCTGGTGGCGAGCCCGGCGGGCCGCATCGTCAACATCGGCGCGGGCGCGGCGTTCAAGGCCGGCGCGGGGATGGGCGCGTATGCGGCCGCGAAGGCCGGTGTCGCGCGGCTCACCGAGGCGCTGGCGGCGGAACTGCTCGATCGCGGCGTGACCGTGAACGCACTGTTGCCGAGCATCATCGACACGCCGCCGAACCGTGCGGACATGCCGGACGCGGATTTCTCGCGCTGGGTCCGGCCGGAACAGATCGCGGCGACGATCGGGTTCCTGCTGTCGGCCGATGCGCAGGCGATCACCGGCGCATCGATTCCGGTGAGCGGCCGCGTGGCGTAGGGGGCGGCTGTCGCACGCGAGTGCGGCGTCAGGGCATGCGAAATCGCGCACGCGGAATTTCCGCGATCGCCGCGATTTCGATCAGCAGATCGGGGCGGTACAGACGTTCGACCTGGACGGTCGTCGTCACGGGATAGGGTTCCGCGAAGAACGCCTTGCGGATGTCGCTGGCCTGCATGAACGCGTTGATGTCGGTCGCGTAGTGAACCAGCGAGATCACGTCCTGCAGCTGCCCGCCCAGCGCGGCGAGCACGTCGCGAATGTTGCCGAGCGTTTGCCGAACCTGCGCGCGCATGTCGTCGGCACCGACGACGTGACCGTCCCGGTCGAGTGCGACCTGTCCCTTCAGATGAACGATCCGGCCGTCGCCCTGGACCACGGCCATCGAGAAGGCGCCGAACGGCGCCCAGACTTCCGGCGGATTCACTGCTTCGGCCATGATGCGGCTCCTGTTGGTCGGCGGTAGATGCCGATGCATGGCTCCGTGGACACCCGTGCCTGCATGGCGCTGCCCCTCACCGTATACTGTTCATCCGACATCGTGTGACTGAAGCCGTGACCAAGCCTGCCGCCGTGGATACGCCGGACGACGATCCGCGTCCGACCCCGCCCGTACAACCCGAACTGGAAGACTGCTGCAACAGCGGCTGTTCGCCGTGCGTGTTCGACCTGTACGACGAAGCACTGGCGCGCTATCGCGTCGAACTGGCCGAATGGGAAGCGCGGCACGCGCAACAGAAGCATCACCGGTGAAGTGAGCCCGATGCCGATGCCGGCAAGCGGCCGCGCACGCACCGTTCCGGTTTCGCCGCCGGCGACGTGTTCCCGGCCCGGTGTCGTCACGCGCCGGCCCGCGCCCGCCGATGCATCGGCCCCAGCGCGGCCGACAACGCAACGCACATGAGCAGCACGGCCGTCAGCGCCCACATCGCCGCCCTGAACCGCTGCACGTAGTCGACCGCGCCAGGGTGCGCGCCGAGCCGCGCGAAGAACAGCCCGCCGAGCGTCGCCGCGCCAACGGCTGCGCCGATCTGCAGCATCGCGGTGACCATGCCGGATGCGACCCCGGCGCGCGCCGCGTCGACTTCGGCGAGCACGATCCGCACGACCGACGGCAGCACGAGGCCTTGCCCGATGCCGATCGACGCGATGCCCGCATAAAAGCCCGGGCCGGGCGCGTGTTCGCCGGCCATTGCGGCGGCGGTCGCGACGCCGGCCGCGAGCATCGCGAAGCCGAGCGTGAGCACGCGATAGCCGCCGAACCGGGCGACGAGGCGCGGCATCAGCAGCGGGCTCGCGAGGAAGCCGATGCCGAGCGGCAGGATCGCCAGCCCCGATGCGAGCGGCGACCAGTTCAGGCAGCCCTGCAGATAGATCCCATAGCTCAGGAAGAACGCGCTCAGCATGTAGAACAGGAACGCGAGCATGAGCCCGAGCGCGACGACCGGGTTGCGCAGCAGGCGCACGTCGAGCAGCGGATCGCGGCCGCCGGTGAGCCGGCGCGCTTCGACCGCCAGCAGCGCGCCGAGCATCGGCAGCGCGCCGGCGGCGCACGCGACCATCCACAGCGGCCAACCCGCGTCGCGTCCGTGCGTGAGCGGATAGACGAGCATCAGCAGGAACAGCGACAGCAGCACCGTGCCGGGAACGTCGATGCGCAGGCCGCGCGGCGGCCGGCTTTCCGGGATGAAGCGCCAGCTGCCGAGCAGCGCGAGGATGCCGATCGGCACATTGACCAGGAAGATCGCGCGCCAGCCGAGCCCGAACGGATGCAGGCTGATCAGCGCGCCGCCGCCGAGCTGGCCGATCACGGCCGCGAGGCCGAACACGAAACCGTAGAAGCCCATCACGCGCACCTGCTCCTGCGGGCTGAATACGCCGCGGATCGTCGCGAGCACCTGCGGCGCGAGGATCGCGGCGAACAGGCCCTGCAGCACGCGGCCGCCGACCAGTACCGCGCCGCTGCCGGCGAGCCCGCACAGCGTCGATGCGACGACGAAGCCGGCCATCCCGATCATGAACATCCGCTTGCGGCCGTACAGGTCGCCCAGACGCCCGCCGGTGATCTGCACGACCGCGTTCGCGCACGCATAGGCCGACACGACGAGCTGCAGCTCGGCAGGCCGTGCGCCGATGCCGTCGCGAATGGCCGGTAGCGCGAGATTCACGATGAAGTAGTCGAGCGGCGGCAGAATGGCACCGACCAGCAGGACCACGAGCGCCCAGCCGTGATGGCTGCGCGACGGTGCCGCGGCGGCCGCGCCGGCCGGCGCGCAGGGGGCAAGGGTGTTGTCGGTCATGAACGGAGGTCCGAAGCAATGAGGGCCGTAACGCATGCTGAATCCCGTCGAAACGGGCTTCAGGCCGGCCGTTGAACCGATATTCTGCGGACCGTCGATGATTCGGAAAAGCGGGAATTGGTGGTAGCATCCATCGGGTTATTCGATGGATGGAGAGGGCGATGCGCGGTTTCGACCTGGATCAATTACGCACGTTCGCGGTGGTGGCGGATGCGGGCAGCCTTACGGCAGCCGCGCCGCTGCTGCATCTGTCACAGTCGACGGTCAGCGAGCAGGTGCGCAAGCTCGAATCGCGCGCCGGCGTGCCGCTGTTCGTGCGCAGCAAGCGCGGCGTCGAGCCGACGCCGGCCGGCGCGCGACTGCTGCAGCATGCACGGCGCATCGTCGCGCTGAACGAGGCCGCGTTCGACGACGTGCGCGGACAGGCGATCAAGGGCGAGTTGCGCGTCGCGATCACCGACTACTACCGGACGCATGAAGTCGCGGGCCTGCTCGCGCGGTTGCGGGAGTGCTACCCGCAACTGAGCCTGCACGTGAGTGCGATGAAGAGCGCGGAGATCGAAGCTGCCCATGCGCGCGGGCAGATCGATCTCGGCGTCGTGATGAACCTGTCGAGCGGCCCGTTCCGGCCTGCATCGGCCGATACGCGCTGGGTGCTGCGGCGCGAGCCGCTGTCGTGGGTCGCGTCGCCCGCGCTCGCCGAGCAGTTGCCCGAGCCGCTGCCGCTCGTGCTGCTGCCGGACGACTGCATGATGCATCAGATCGCGGTGCGCTCGCTCGCCGAGCAGCACGCGCCGTACGTGCTGGTGCACAGCGCGTCGGGCGTCGCGGGGCTGCAGTCGATGCTGGCGGCGGGGCTCGGCGTCGGCTGCCTGTGCGCATCGGCGATCGGCGAGGGCCTCGTGCGGCTCGGCGCGAAATACCGGCTGCCGGCGCTGCCCGACGCGGTGTTCTCGCTGACGCCGCCGATGCCTGGCGAACGCAAGACGGTCACGCAGGCGCGCGAGGTGCTGTCGCGGCAGTTGCTGATGTGAAGCAGGCATGCGCGCGAGCGCAGAGGCACGTATTCGACGGGAGTCGGTACCGATGAAAATATCGAGAGATTTCGGGATTGTCGTTCGACGCGCGGCGCTGGTCGAGAAAGCGATCGACCTGTCTGCCGTCATGCGCGAATTCAATTTCGCCGACTGCTTCGACGAGTCGGACCGCTTGGTGTCGCTCGGCCCGTTCTTCGGCGGCGACGCTGCCGATGCGTGCATGAGGTCGCTCGAACGGCTCGGGCTGTCTATTTCGACGATTTCTTCATCGTCGAGGAAGCGTATCCCGGTTGGTGCGAGGTGGAAGCTTTCTGAACGTTGCGTAGCAGGGGGCGATACGCATGAACGACGAACTGAAAGGCGAGATGGCCGCGCGGCTGCAGCACGCGCTCGAGCGGGTGGTCGACGAGCGCTCGCTGATCCATTTCCTGCGCGTGCTCGGTCATGACTGGCACAAGGAGCGCCAGCTCGAGGCCGACGTGCCGCCGGCGCCGTACGCGGCCGCCGCGCTCGGCTGGGAAAACCGCTCGATCGGCGAGTACCTGGAGGCGATGGTCGACTGGGCCGAAGCGTCCGAGGAAGGGCTGCGCTGCTACGACCTGCCCGACAACCCGTGGCGGCGCATGGCGGACATCCTCTTCGCCGGCAAGATCTACGAATAGCGCGCTTCGCGGCGATTCGCACGCGCGGCGGGGGCGAACGGCCTAGTCGGCCGTCCCTTCGGCATACGCACGCAGCCCGTTCGCCAGCGCATCGAACACGGCCCGGCAACGCGGGCTCGTCCGCAGATCCTCGTGCATGACCACCCAGGTTTCCAGTTTCATCGCGGGCCCGTCCGGCAGTACGCGCACGAGCCGCGCGTCGCGTTGCGCGAGCCGGTTCTGGCAGAAGCCGATCCCGTAGCCCGCGCGAATCATCGCGAGTTGTGCAAGATTGCTGTCGGTGCGCAGCGCGAAGGTATCGCGCTTCCACAACGGCAGGCCGCGCCCGGCCGCGCGAATGAACGGCGTCACCGTATCGAAACCGATCAGCGTGTGATGCGCGAGTTCGTCCATCGTCGACGGCGTGCCGTTGCGTGCGAGGTAGTCGTCGCGCGCATGCAGCCCGACGTCGATGTCGCCGACGCGCCGCGCGACGAGCGCTTCCTGCGCGGGCGGCGCCATCCGCACGGCGATATCGGCTTCGCGATTCAGGACGTCCTGGATGCGGTCGGTCGGCACCAGTTCGATCACGAGCCCCGGATGATCGCGCCGCAACTGCGCGAGCATCGGCGGCAGGACCTCGACCGCGATCACGTCGCTGGCCGAGATCCGCACGGTGCCGCGCACGCCCGCGCCGTGGCTCGCGGCCGCGCGTTCGAACGCGGCCGCCGCGCTGCGCAGCGCTTCGGCATGGCCGCGCAGCGCAAGGGCCGCCTCGGTCGGCAGCAGCCCCGACGGCGAGCGCGTGAACAGCGTCTGGCCGAACGCGGCTTCGAGCGCGGCGACGTGGCGGCCTGCCGTCGGCTGCGTGATGCCGAGCGCGCGCGCCGCGCCCGACAGCGAGCCTTCCGTCAGCACGGCGAGGAAGGTGCGGTAACGTTCCCAGTTCAGATCGATAGTCATACATAAATGTATAGCTGATGGATCGGGTTCGGCAATTCCTTGTTAGGCGGCCTCGCGCCAGAATGCGTGCTGACAACGGTTCATTCACGGAGAACGGCAATGACGGCGAACGCAGGCGGAACGCAACGACAGGCACTCGTGCTCGGCGCGAGCGGAGGCATCGGCGGCGAGGTCGCGCGTCAGTTGCGCGCTGCCGGCTGGCAGGTACGCGCGCTCAAGCGCGGGCTCGACGCCGAGACGGTGGAGCGCGACGGGATCGCGTGGATGCGCGGCGACGCGCTCGACCGCGAGGCGGTGGTTCGCGCGGCGCGCGGCTGCGGCGTGATCGTGCATGCGGTGAACCCGCCCGGGTACCGGAACTGGTCGACGCAGGTGCTGCCGATGCTCGACAACACGATCGCGGCGGCGACGGTGGCGCAGGCGACCGTCGTGCTGCCGGGGACGGTCTACAACTACGGACCCGACGCGTTTCCGGTGTTGCGCGAAGAGGCACCGCAGCATCCGGTGACGCGCAAGGGCACGATCCGCGTCGAGATGGAGCGGCGGTTGCAGGCCGCGACCGCGCAGGGCGTCCGGACGATCATCGTGCGGGCCGGCGATTTCTTCGGGGCGCACGCGGGCAACAACTGGTTCGGGCAGGGGCTCGTCAAGGCCGGGCGACCCGTCGCGGCCATCAGCGTGCCGGGCCGGCCGGGCGTCGGCCATCAGTGGGCGTACCTGCCGGACGTCGCGCGCACGATGGTCGAGCTGGTCGAGCGACGCGACACGCTGGAGCCGTTCGCGCGCTTCCACTTCGGCGGGCACTGGGACGACGACGGCACGCAGATGGCGCAGGCCGTGCGCCGCGTCGCGCAACGGCACGGGATGCGGCCGACGGTGCGGCGATTCCCGTGGTGGCTCGTGTGGGTCGCGGCGCCGTTCGTCACGACGATGCGCGAGATGCTCGAGATGCGCTATCTGTGGCGCGAGCCGCTCCGGATGGATAACGCGCGGGTGACGGCGGTGCTCGGCCGCGAGCCGGCGACGCCGCTCGATACGGCGGTGGAGGAGGCGCTGACGGGGCTGGGCTGCCTGCGATGACGGCGAGCGGCGCAGGCGGGTAACGGGCCCACGTGCGGGTCATGTCCTTTATTGTCTGCGCACGCGCCGCCTTCCATCACGCCTCGACCGGCAATACCTCGACCGCATACCGCCGGGCGAGGGGACGGGCGATCGCGCCCGAGGGCAAGCGCGGCTGCCCGTGACGATGCGCACGCGGGCGGCGCGTCCCCGTGCATCGACGATGGATCGTGCGGGCGGCGTATCCCCGTGCATCAAAGCTTGTCGAACGCGAGCGTGGGCACATCGACGACCATCGCGCCGCCGTCGGCGACGAGCGTCGCGCCGGTCACGAACGACGCGTCGGGCGAGGCCAGGAATGCGCACACGGCCGCGATCTCGTCCGGATCGGCCGCGCGCCGCAGCGGGACGTCGGCGCTCACGCGCGCATACGCGCCGTCGAGCGTGTCGCCGTACGCGGACATCAGCGGCTCCATTTCCGCATCGGCCATTGGCGTGCGGACCCAGCCCGGGCATACCGCGTTCGCACGCACGCCGTGCGGCCCGTAGTCACGGGCAAGCGAACGCGCGAGCCCGAGCAGCGCATGCTTGCCGACCGTATAGCCGCATACGCCGGGTCCGGCCGCGAGCGCGGCGATCGACGCGACCAGCACGATGCTGCCGCGCTGCGCGATCAGGTCGGGCACGCACGCGCGTGCGCTGACGAACGCCGTGTCGAGGTTCGCATGCATCGCATCGCGCCACTGTGCGTCGTCGGTTTCGTCCGCGCGGCCGAGACCGCGGCCGCCCGCGCACGCGACGAGCGCATCGACGGGGCCGAACCGCTCGGCGATCTCCGGCAGGAAGCGGGCCCAGTCGGTCGTGCTCGCGGCGTCGCCGGCGAGCGCGAGGCCGCCCGTCTCGGCGGCGAGTGCGTCGAGCGGCGCCCGGCGCCGGCCGATCAGCGCGATGCGGTCGCCGCGGGCGGCGAAGCGGCGCGCGCACGCAGCGCCGATGCCGGTGCCTGCGCCGGTGATCGCGATCGTACGGGGTTGCGGGTGCGTCATGTCGTTCTCCGGAAGGGTGTCGTCTCCGGTCACTTTAGGCGGCGCCGATGCACGCCGGTATCCGCCGAAAGGATGAACGCGAACCGGCCGGACGGTCGAGGTCGGCGCCCGGCGCCACCGGCACGGTCGCGGCCATTTTGCAAAGACTGACGATGTTCGGCGCCGAATCGCTCTATCCTCCGTATTTTTGAGATATGTCGCAAAAGCCCGGCAAAATAGCGCGGGCGAGCCCGCGCACCGGTGCGTGGCGCGCCGGCCGGCCGATTCCGTCGTGCAAGCGGAGCGGCAGGCAGCACGATCGGCGTGCGCGTGCGCCCGATACGGATGCATCGCGTCTGCCGATGGCGCATGTCGCGGTGGCTGATCGCCCGGTCGCGCATCGCGCGGCCGGACCATCGACAAGAACAGGGAGGGGCCGGCAATGAGGCTGGACGACGAAAGAGAAAGCGTGAACGTCGAGGATCGACGCGGTGGCGGCGGTTTCGGCGGCGGGCGCGCGACGATCGGCATCGGCACGATCGTGGTCGCGCTGGCCGCATCGTATTTCTTCGGGATCGACCCGCGCGTCGTGCTCGAAGGCGCGTCGGCGCTGCAGGGCCGGCAGCAGCAGGCGCAGCCCGCGCCCACGCAGCACCAGGGTGCGCCGGCGAATGACCCCGGCGCGGTGTTCACGCGCAAGGTGCTCGGCAATATCGAACGCACGTGGACGGGCGTCTTCAATACCCAGCTGCATGCGCAGTACGAGCCGCCGAAGCTCGTGATGTTCACGAACTCGACGCCGACCGCGTGCGGCACCGGCCAGACCGCGATGGGGCCGTTCTACTGTCCGGGCGACCGCAACGTGTACATCGATCTCGGCTTCTACGACGAACTGCGCAAGCGGTTCGGCGCGGGCGGCGATTTCGCGCAGGCCTACGTGATCGCGCACGAAGTCGGCCATCATGTGCAGAACCTGCTCGGCATTTCCGACAAGGTCGATGCCGCGCGCCGGCGTTCGAGCGAAGCGCGCTCGAACGCGCTGTCGGTGCGGATGGAACTGCAGGCCGACTGCTTCGCCGGTGTCTGGGCGAACAATGCGCAGCGCGCGAACCAGCGGCTGATGGAGCCCGGCGATTTCGAGCAGGGGTTGAAGGCGGCGGCCGCGATCGGCGACGACCGGCTGCAGCAGCAAGGCCAGGGCTACGTCGTGCCGGAGAGCTTCACGCACGGCACCAGCGAGCAGCGCGTGTACTGGCTGCGGCGCGGGCTGGAGTCGGGTGAAGTCAGCGTCTGCGATACGTTCGCCGCGAACGCGCACTGACACGGACCCTGACTGACAGGGCGGGGCGCACACGCTGCCGCGCCTCCGCGTCGAGGCCGCACGCGCGGCCGCTCCGGAAACACCGCTGATCGTTCCGATCGCGCTTGATCGATGCGCGCGATGTTTCGCGCCGCCTTCGACGTCCGTTTTCGATTGCACGGCTCACGGCGCATGATTTCCCGTCGCCGATTCCGTCGTCGAGACACGGCACGCCCGTCATCCACCACCCGCGGACGAATTGCCGATTTGTGCTCACCGGCCCATTTCGGCGCCGGTAGGCTGGCCCGAACTTCGACGCGTTCGGCCGCCGGCCGCTCCCCTCATGCCGACCTCATCCGTTCCCGCCGATCACGAAGCCGCCGACTGGCAGCGCGCGCTGCGCGCGTGCGTCGACGCGTTCGACGCGTTCGCGAGCCCGTCCGCGATCGTGTTCTACCGGCTCGACGTGAGCGGCGAGCCGGCCGATTTCGAGCTGTTCGGGATGCCGGAGGCGATGCATCGCACCTACATCGCGCGCTACCGGATGCTCGATCCGCTGCACCCGTCGCGCTGCGCGGCGGGCGACCGCGCGGTCGTGACGCTCGCGTCCCAATTGCCTGATGAACGACGCGATGCGTCCGCGTACTGGACCCGTTTCCTGCGGCGGCACGATGTCGCCGATGTCGTCGAGATCTGGCTGCGCGACGACGCGGGCCGGACGGTCGGCGCGTTTTCGCTGCTGCGTTTCGGAAAAGGCGACGCGGACGGCAACAGCACGGCGGGCCGGTTCGCGCCGGGCGAGATCGACGCGTTGGCACGGCTTCAGCCGGTCGCCGAAGCCGCGCTGGGTCCGCTGCTGCGCGTGCGGCGGGGGATTCACCGGATCGGCTGCGAAGAGCGGCTGACCTACCGCGAGGAGCAGATCGCGCGCCTCGTGCGCGACGGCCGCTCGAACAAGGAGATCGCACGCGATCTCGCGCTTGGCCAGCCGACCATCAAGACGCATCTGATGCGCATGTACCGGAAGCTCGGCGTGTCGAACCGCACGGAGCTGGTGGGTGCGTTGTTCCTGTAAATTTTCCCGCACCCGCACCCGCATTCACGCCGCGCCATTCATCCGACGATAGCGCGGCGTTCGCACGCCGCCATTCCACGTTCCCGCGTCACCCGCGTTTCGATCCCCCAACGCGCTGCCAATTTGCGCTCACCGGGCGCGATTCCCCGTCGATACAGTGGTTCGACGCCCGCATGCCCGAGCGCACGCGGCCCAGCCATGACAAACATCGAGACACCCATGAGCACCACGAACTTCGTCGCCGTCAGCGACACCGTGCGCACCTTCGTCGCACGCGACTTCGGCCTTTTCATCGACGGCGCCATGCAGCCCGCGCACGCGGCCGCGCGGCTCGACGTGTACGACCCGGCGACGGGTGAGCGCCTCGCGACGGTCGCGGATGCCGACGCGCACGACGTCGACCGCGCAGTCGCGAGCGCGAAGCACGCCTTCGACACCCGCGTGTGGAGCGGGCTGCGCCCGGCGGACCGCGAGCGCATCCTGCTGAAGCTCGCCGACCTGATCGAAGCCGACGCCGAAACGCTCGCGCAACTCGAAACGCTGAACCAGGGCAAGTCGATCCACGTGTCGCGCGCGATCGAGGTCGGCGCGAGCGTCGAATACGTGCGCTACATGGCCGGCTGGGCCACCAAGATCACCGGCCAGACGCTCGACGTGTCGATCCCGTTCCCGCCCGGCGCGCGCTATACGGCCTATACGCGCAAGGAGCCCGTCGGCGTGGTCGCCGCGATCGTGCCGTGGAATTTCCCGCTGATGATCGCGGTGTGGAAGCTGATTCCGGCGCTCGCGGCCGGCTGCACGATCGTGCTGAAGCCGTCGCCGGAAACGCCGCTCACCGCGCTGCGCCTCGCCGAACTCGCCCGTGAAGCCGGCGTGCCGCCCGGCGTGTTCAACGTCGTCACCGGCGGCCGCACGTGCGGCGCCGCGCTGTCGAGCCACCCGTCGATCGCAAAGATCTCGTTCACGGGTTCGACCGCGACCGGCAAGCTGGTCGGCGCGGCGGCCGTGCAGAACATGACGCGCTTCTCGCTCGAACTCGGCGGCAAGAACCCGATCGTGATGCTCGACGACGTCGACGTCGCGCAGGCGCTCGACGGCGTCGCCGCCGGCGCGTTCTTCAACCAGGGGCAGGTGTGCGCGGCCGCGTCGCGCATCTACGTGCATCGCAGCAAGTTCGCGCGGCTCGCGGACGGCCTCGCGGGCGTCGCGCAGTCGATGAAGCTCGGCGCGGGCCTCGACACCACCGCGCAGATCAACCCGCTCGTCTCCGCGTACCATCGCGACAAGGTCGTCCAGCACATCGAAGGCGCGCGCCGCGCGGGTCTCACGTTCCTCGCGGGCGGCACGCCGGCCGACGACCTGCCTGGCTACTACGTGAAGCCGGCCGTGATCGCCGATCCGCATCCGGACAGCGCGATCGTGCGCGACGAAGTGTTCGGCCCGGTGATCGTCGTCGTGCCGTTCGACGATGCGGCCGACGCCGTGCGACTCGCCAATGCGTCGCCGTACGGCCTCGCCGCGAGCATCTGGAGCAACGACCTGAAGCGCGTGATGAACCTCGTGCCGCAGATCGAGGCCGGCACCGTGTGGGTGAACTGTCACATTCCGCTCGATCCGTCGATGCCGTTCGGCGGCTACAAGCAATCGGGCATCGGCCGCGAGTTCGGCCAGTACGCGATCGAAGGCTTCACCGAAACCAAATCCGTCTGCATCGCGCACTGACACGCTGCGCCAACGACGAACACCCCGACAACCTCGATCGCCCGCGATCCAGGTTCAACCGATCCGAAAGTGGAGACTGCAATGAGCTACAACGAAGCGAAGTTCTGGCACCCGATGCTGCACCCGAACGAAATGAAACGGCGCAAGCCGATCCGCATCGTGCGCGGCGACGGCTGCTACGTGTTCGACGAAACCGGCAAGCAACTGGTCGACGGCGTCGCCGGCCTGTGGAACGTGAACGTCGGGCACAACCGCCAGGAAGTGAAGGACGCGATCGTGCGCCAGCTCGACGAGCTCGAATACTTCCAGCTGTTCGACGGCATCTCGCATCCGCGCGCGGAAGAGCTGTCGAAGAAGCTGATCGACATGCTCGAGCCGGAAGGGATGCGTCGCGTGCTGTACAGCTCGGGCGGCTCCGACTCGATCGAGACCGCGCTGAAGATCGCGCGCCAGTACTGGAAGGTGCGTGGCCAGGCCGACCGCACCAAGTTCATCTCGCTGAAGCAGGGCTATCACGGCACGCACTTCGGCGGCGCGTCGGTGAACGGCAACACGGTGTTCCGCCGCAACTACGAGCCGAACCTGCCCGGCTGCTTCCACGTCGAGACGCCGTGGCTGTACCGCAACCCGTTCACGCAGGATCCGGAGGAACTCGGCCGGATCTGCGCGGAAATGCTGGAGCGCGAGATCCAGTTCCAGAGCCCCGACACGGTGGCCGCGTTCATCGCCGAGCCGGTGCAGGGCGCGGGCGGCGTGATCGTGCCGCCGGCCAACTACTGGCCGCTCGTGCGCGAGGTGTGCGACCGCTACGGCGTACTGCTGATCGCCGACGAAGTCGTGACCGGCTTCGGCCGCAGCGGCAGTATGTTCGGCAGCCGCGGCTGGGGCGTGCGCCCGGACATCATGTGTCTCGCGAAGGGGATCTCGTCCGGCTACGTGCCGCTCGGCGCGACGGCCGTGAACGCGCGGATCGAGGACGCATTCGCCGCGAACGCGGACTTCGGCGGCGCGATCATGCACGGCTACACGTACGCCGGGCACCCGGTTGCATGCGCGGCCGCGATCGCGAGCCTCGACATCATCGTGAAGGAAGACCTCCCGGCGAACGCGGCGAAGCAGGGCGCATATCTGCTCGAGGCGCTGCAGTCGTTCCCGCAGCGTTTCGCGGCGGTCGGCGAGGTGCGTGGCAAGGGGCTGATGCTCGCGCTCGATCTCGTTGCGGACAAGCAGACCCGCGAGCCGATCGACCCGCTGTCCGGCTACGCGAACGCGGTCGCGGAAGTGGCGCGCGAGCACGGCGTGCTGGTGCGTCCGGTCGGCACGAAGATCATCCTGTCGCCGCCGCTCGTCATCCAGCGCGAGCAACTCGACCGGATCGTCGACGCGCTCGCGGCGGGCTTCGAGGCCGTGCCGTTCGCGTGAGGCCGACACGCCGTGATGCCGTAAGCGCGTGACACCGAACCGGCGGTGGAGGGCGGGATAACCCGCTCGCCACCGCCGGTTTGCCGATTTGCGCTATGACCGGATTATTTTGCCTGCGTATTTTTTCGACATCGGATCAGGATTGGATCGACAGGGGCCCGGGTGCCGACGCGCTGAAGCGCCGTCCCGGGCCGACCGCGAAGCACGGAACGGAGCGGGCGCCGCGGCGCCGGCGCCGGCCGACAAAGGAAGGAGACAAGGATGTCCGGATGGTCTGGAGTGACCGGCGCCGCGGGCGATACGCCCGCCGGTGCGTCGGCTGAAACGGGCGGCGGCACGGTGCTGAAGGCGGGCGCGGTCGGTTTTCCGACCGCGCTGGCGAGTGCCGTCGGCCTCATCATGGCGAGCCCGGTGATTCTCACCGCGACATCGGGCTTCGGGATGGGCGGCTGGGCGTTCGCGGTCGCGATGATCATCGCGTTCGTGATGATGCAGGCGCAGGCGACGACGTTCTCCGAAGCCGCCGCGATGCTGCCGACGGCCGGCTCGGTTTACGATTACCTGTCGTGCGGGCTCGGCCGCTTCTGGGCGATCACCGGCACGATTTCCGCGTATTTCCTCGTGCACGTGTTCGCCGGCACGGCGGAGACGATCCTGAGCGGCATCATGGCGCTCGTGAACTTCGAATCGCTGAACGCCGCGTTCGAGAAGCACAACAGTTCGTGGCTCGTCGGCGTCGCCCTCGTGGTCACGTTCGCGATCACCAACATCATCGGCATCAAGGTGTTCAGCAAGCTCGAGATCGTGCTGACGGCCGGCATGTGGCTGTCGCTGATGATCTTCGGGATCCTCGGCCTCGCGGCCGCGCCGGCCGTGCATCTCGACGGCTGGTTCGGCGGCTCGGAAGTCGGCACGTCGGTGCCGGCCGTGCTGTCGCTGGTCGGGATGGCGATGTTCATGTTCGTCGGCTGCGAGTTCGTCACGCCGCTCGCGCCGGAAATGAAGGCGCCGGGCCGGACGATTCCGCGCGCGATGGCGCTTGGCCTCGTCGGCGTCGCGATCTGCATGTTCCTGTACGGCGCGGCGATCCGCCGCCAGGTCGCGAACGTGCCGGTGAGCCCGGACGGCCTCACGCACCTGCTCGACACGCCGGGCGCGATTCCCGCGTTCGCGCTGCAGGTGCTTGGGCCCTTCGGCCGCGTCTGGTTCGGCATCGCGTTCCTGTGCGCGGGCGCCGCGACGATCAACACGCTGATGGCCGGGCTGCCGCGCATCCTGTACGGAATGGCGATCGACGGCGCGCTGCCGCGCTGCTTCGCGTACCTGCATCCGCGCTTCAAGACGCCGGTGGTCGGCATCGTCGCGGCGGCGGTCGTGCCGATCTTCCATGCATGGCTGATCAACGGCAATCTCGACAGCATCATGCACCTCGTGCTCGCCGCGACCTGCGCATGGGGCACCGCGTACCTGCTCGTCACCGCGTCGGTCGTGATGCTGCGCATCCGCCGTCCGGATCTGCCGCGCCCGTACCGTTCGCCGCTGTTTCCGCTGCCGCAGATCGTATCGAGCGTCGGCATCGTGCTCGCGATCTGGTACATCACGCCGCCCGGCATGAACGCGCGCGACATCTACGTGCCGTTCGGCGCGATGCTCGGGCTCACCGCGCTCTATGCGCTGTTCTGGACGGTCGTCGTGCAGCGCCGGCATCCGTTCAAGCCGGTGCCGGTGGAAGAAGTGCTGCGCAACGAGCACGTCGCATCGTGAGGCTCGCATTCGCCCGGTGGCGCGCGGCGCCCGATGCACCGCCGCCCGGCCACCGGCCCGGCACGATCGCCGCGCGCGTGCTGGCCGACCTCGGTGCGGTACGCGAAGTGGACGGCGGGGCTGGTGACGCGACGGCCTGGTTGCCGAACGGCGTGCGCGTGAACATCGCCGAATGCGTCGACCGTCAGTTCCTGATGCATACGGTCAGCGTGCAGGTGTCGATCAACGCAGACGGTCCGGCCGGGCAGGGCCATGCACGCGTGCTGCAGACCGGCTGGCTGCGGCGCACCGGCGTCGCGGCCGAACCCGTGCCGGGATGCGACCCCGGATTCGTGCGGATGGTGGCCGCGCTCGTCGCCGATTCGTCACTTGCCGACGCGCTCCGCCCGCTGCACCTGACCGACTGCACGATCGACGCGTGCGACGGGCGCTGGACGCTCGCCGTCGTGCCGTTCGGCGGCAGCGAGGTCGTGAACCGGATGCCGGCGTTTCGCCGCTATGTCCGCGTGACCGGCGAGCAGGCCGCCGCGCTGTCGGCGGCCTGTCTTGCATTCGAAACCGCACTGCGCGGAATTTTGCGGGGGTAAGCTGTGCCGCTGCGCGCCGTGCGGCCGCAACGTGGAATCAGGGTTTTACCGGAGATGCCGATGCTGTTCCAGTCACGCTCACACGAAGACGTGCACGACCACGGACTCGCGATCGCGGGTTGGCATCAGGTCTACCGCCAGATGACGCCGGGCCGGTTCAGGGGCACCGTCACGCAGGTGCTGTACGACGACTTCCATTTCTTCCGCGAGACGACCAACCGGCGTGTCGCGCAAACCGGTCTCTCGCCGGCCGGGCGCACGTCGCTCGCGGTGCCGTTGTCGGTGCCGCTCGCCGGCACGTTCCAGGGCCAGCCGATCGACGGCTATGCGCTGCTCGCGCTGCGCGCCGGCGAGGATTTCGAATTCCATACGCCGGAAGGGATGGGGCTGGTCGGGATCAGCGCCGCGTCGGACATGGTCGACGAACTCTGCGAGGCCGAGTTCGGCGCGGCCGGCGCGCGCAAGCTGCGGCACGTCACGCGGCTGTCGGACGCGCAAGGCGTCGCGCTCGGCGCGCGGCTGTCGTCGCTGATCGACGATGCGCAGCGCAACCCCGGCTGCCTCGAATACGCGGCCACCCGCAAGATGTTCCGCGACGCGATGCTCGGCATGTTCCTCGATGCGCTCGAGCAGGGCATCGGCGTCGAGCGCCGCGACATCACGCACGCCACCTACAGCGATATCGTCAGCCGTTGCGAGAAGCATCTGCGCGACCGGCCCGAGGAACCTGTCACCGTGCTCGAGCTGTGCCGGGCGCTGCGCTGCAGCCGCCGCACGCTGCAGACGAGCTTCCAGCGCGTCGCCGACGTCACGCCCGTCGGCTATCTGCGCACCATCCGGCTGAACGCGGTGCGGCGCCTGCTGCGCACGACGTCCGCGCAGCAGCTCGGCGTCGGCGAGGCCGCCGCGAGCTGGGGCTTCACGCATCTCGGCTATTTCGCGCGCGAGTATCGCGACCTGTTCGGCGAGCTGCCGTCGCAAACCTTGCGCCCCGAATGACGTCTTCGCACCGGGACGGTGCAGCCGAGTGCCGTCGCGTGTCGCCCGTTCGCTTCACCATTTGCTGATTTGGGATAGGGGTCCCGAATTTTCGCTGGATACAGTCCTGCCACCCATATCGACAACACGATCGGTTTGCACTGCGAATCGATGACATCAGAGGGGCGGGACATGAAGATCGGACGAAGACTGGCCGCGGTCGCGGCCACGCTGGGTTGCATGCATGCACACGCGCAGACCTCCGGCAGCGTGACGCTGTACGGCACGGTGGACACCGGCATCATCTATTCGACGAACCAGCAGTTCACGCGCGCCGACGGCAGCACGGGCGGCGGCCATGCATGGCAGATGGGCGGCGGCAACCTCGTGCCGTCCCGCTTCGGATTTCAGGGCGCCGAGCCGCTCGGCGGCGGGCTCAGCGCGGTGTTTTCGCTCGAGCAGCAGTTCCTGTCCGCGAACGGGCAGGCGCTGCAGGGCGGCACCGCGTTCAGCCGGCAGGCATGGGTCGGACTGCGCCAGGATGCGATCGGCACGCTCGGCCTCGGCCGGCAGTACGACTCGTACACGGACATGCTCGGCGCCTATGTATCGAGCAACAACTGGGCGACGCCGTACGGCTCGCACCTCGGTGACGTCGACAACCTCAACGCCGCGTTCAACTTCAACAACGCGGTGAAATTCACCAGCGCGGACTTCAACGGCCTGACGTTCGGCGGCACGTTCAGCTTCGGCGGGCAGGCCGGCGACTTTTCCGCGAAGCGCGGCTATTCGGTTGCGGCGACCTATACCCGTGCGCCGGTCGCGTTCTCGGTCGGCTATCTCGACCTGCACCAGCCGCTCGATGCGGCACTCGGCGGCGCGAGCGGCTATATCGGCGACTTCGCGTGCAGCAACCCGGGCGCGATGTATTGCCTGCTGCAGGACGCCGGCTCGATGCGCGCGTTCGGCGCGGGCGGCTCGGTGACGCTCGGCGCGGCGACGGTCGCGCTGACCTACACGCACACGCGGCTCGGTGACAGCCGCTACTTCTCGACCGACGCGCAGCCGCGCACGCAAGCGTTCACGTTCGATATCGGCGAGCTGAACGTTACGTACATGTTCACGCCCGCGCTGCAGGGCGGCGTCGCGTACATCTTCAATGCGGCACACACCGACGGGCGCGGCACGACGCGCTTCCACCAGGTGAACGTCGGCACGAACTACAGCCTGTCGAAGCGCACGGCGCTGTATGCGGTCGCGATCGGCCAGATCGCGAGCGGCACGGGGCTCGGCACCGACGCGAACGGCAATGCGGTGAACTACGCGCAGATCCCGGTGCTCGCGAACAGCAATTCGAGCCGGCAACTCGCGGTGATGGCCGGGATTCGGGTGAACTTCTGACGGCGCACGCGGGCTGACACGCGCGGGGCGGCCGGCGGCGATGGCGGCCGGTTCCGCCGCGTGCCACAAATTCTTAACGATCGACGTGAACAATGGCGTTCGCTTCAGGCTGCCCGAAGCGTCGCCCGCGTTGCACACGTGTGCAACGCGAGGCCGACCCGCCACCACGTCGATCGAGAGAGACCTCATGACCCTGCTGAGCCGCCTGCGCGCGCTGTCCGCCGCCGTTGCGCTGTCCCTTGCCGCCTCGCACGCCTTCGCGGCGGATCTCGTCATCGCGGGCCGCGACGATATCTACGGCAAGGGCCTGGCCGACGCCGTCGCCGGCTTCACGAAGCTGCATCCGGGCACCGACATCGAGCTGCTCAAGCTGCCGAACGCGAACCTGTACCAGAAGCTGAAACTGTCGATGCGCGAAGGCACCGGCACGTACGACCTCGTGATGATGGACGACACGTGGGCGCCCGAATTCATCGGCAACGGCTGGCTGAAGCCGCTGCCGGCGTCGCTTGCCGATGCCGATCTCGTGCCGTCCGCGGTCGCGCTCGGCCGCAACGCGGCGGGCGCGCTGTACGCGCTGCCGATCGTCGGCAACGTCGAGATGTTCGCTTACCGGAAGGATCTGCTCGCGAAGTACAAGCTGCAGCCGCCGCGCAACTGGGACGACGTGCTGAAGATCGCGCAGACCGTCGGCGGCGCGGACAAGAGCGTGTCGGGCGTCGTGTTCCGCGGTACCAAGGGCAATCCGGTCGTGACGGGTTTCCTGCCGATCCTGTGGGCCTACGGCGGCGACGTGTTCGACCGTGCCGGCAACGTGACGATCGATTCGCGCGAATCGCAGGCCGCGCTGAAGACGTTCCTCGCGCTGAAGGCCTCCGCGCCGAAGGACGTCGACGTGTACGGCGCCGCCGAAGTGCGCGACGCGCTGCAGCGTGGCACGGCCGCGCAGTCGATCGAGGTGTGGCCGGCGTGGATTCCGGCGCTCGACGATCCGAAGCAGTCGCGCGTGGTCGGGCAGATCGCGCTGCAGCCGCCGCCCGGACAGACGGCCGGCCCGGCACCGATGCTCGGCATCTGGCAGATGGGCATTCCGAAGGATGCGCCGCATGCAAAGCTCGCGCAGGATTTCCTGACCTACCTGAGCTCGCGCGACACGCAAACGCGCCTCGCCGGAATCGGCATTCCGCCGACGCGCCGCAGCGTGTTCACCGATCCGGCGCTGGTGCGCCAGTACCGCTGGTATCCCGATCAGCTGAAGGCGCTCGAGGCAGGCCGTGCGCGGCCGCGCGTGAAGGACTGGCAGCAGGTCGAGAGCATTCTCGGCGACCAGCTGCAGCTCGCGCTGACCGGACAGGCCGCCCCCGACGCCGCGCTGCGCCAGGCGCAGCAGAAGATCGCGCAGGCGATGGCCGTGGCCGGCAAGTGACGGCCCGCCACGCATCGCCCGGAATCCGCGCATGAAAGCTCTCGGCCGCAGCCTGCCGTTCGTCGCGCTGCTCGGGCCCGCGCTGCTGGTGCTGGCCGCGCTCGCGCTGTACCCGGTCGCGCAGGTGCTGATCGACTCGTTCTGCCGGGTCGACTATGCGGCCGGCCGGCGCGCGTTCATCGGGCTCGCGAACTATCGCGCGGTGCTCGGCGACGACGCGTTCGCGGCCGGCTTCGGCAACACGCTGCGCTTCACGATCGCGGCGTCGCTCGTCGAGGTCGCGCTCGGCTTCGGCCTCGCGCTGCTGTTCGTGCGCGCGTTCCCGGGGCGGCGCCTCGCGCTGCCGCTCGCGATCCTGCCGATGATGCTGTCCACGCTCGTGTGCTCGGCGATCTGGCGCAACTGGCTCAATTTCGACGGCTTCCTGAACGCGCTGCTCGCCGCGTTCGGCATCGAAGGCGTGCGCTGGCTGTCCGATCCGCATCTCGCACTGTGGTCGCTCGCGCTCGTCGACGTGTGGCAGTGGACGCCGATGGCGTTCCTGATCGTGCTGGCCGGGCTGCAATCGATCCCGCAGGAACTGTACGAAGCCGCGCGCACCGACGGCGCGAGCGAATGGCAGTGCCTGCGCGACGTCACGCTGCCGCTCGCGGCGCCGCAGATCGGCCTCGCGCTGCTGCTGCGCTCGATCGACACGTTCAAGCTGTTCGACAAGGTCTATGCGCTGACGGGCGGCGGCCCCGGCAACGCGACGCAGACGCTGTCGACCTACATCTACGACACGGGCTTCCGCTTCTTCAACGTCGGGCCGGCGAGTGCCGCGTCGGTGCTGATGCTCGCGGCGTCCGCGCTGCTGGTTTCGGGGTACGTATGGCAGACGGTTCGCAAGCGGCGCGCATGACGGCGCGATCCGCGGGCATCGCGCACGCGCGAGCGGGTGCCGCATTCGGTCGCGCCGTGCCGTGGGTGCTGCGCGTCGTCGCGCTCGCGCTGTTGCTGCTGCCGTGTCTGTGGATGGCAGGCGCGGCGTTCATGCCGACGCTCGAGCGCCTCGATCATCCGCTGCGAATCTGGCCGGTCGCGCCGACGCTCGAGCATTTCGCGTCGGTGTGGTCGAACGGTATCGGCGCGCCGCTCGCCAATTCGCTGCTGGTCGGATTCGGCACGACGCTGCTCGCGCTGACGCTCGCGTTTCCGGCCGCCTACGCGCTCGTGCGGCTGCGGTTTCCGGCGCGGCTGGATGTGCTGTTCCTGATGCTCGTGCTGGCATTGAAGCTGATGCCGCCGATCACGATCGCCGTGCCGCTGTTCGCGCTCGCGAAACGGCTGCATCTGCTCGATTCGACGTTCGGGCTGATGCTCGCCTATCAGATCTATGCGCTGCCGATGGCGATCTGGATGCTGCTCGCGTTCGTGCGCGACGTGCCGGTCGAATACGAGGAGGCCGCGTGCATCGACGGCGCGGGTCGCGCACGGCGGCTCGTGCAGATCGTGCTGCCGCTGTGCGCGCCGGGGCTGATCGCTACCGCGATCTTCGTGTTCATCGCCGCATGGAACGAGTTCCTGATCGCGCTGCTGTTCGTGTCGACGCCGAGCCGCTTCACGCTGCCGCTCGCGATTGCCGGCTACGTGACGGAGAACGGCATCGACTGGGGCGACCTGATGAGCGCGGGGCTGCTGGCGTCGCTGCCGACGCTTGCTGTCGCCGGGTACGTGCAGCGTTACCTGCTGCGCGGCTTCGCCGGCGGGCTGAAGTGACGCGACGCGTTACGCGCAGCTATGCCGCACCACGTGCGTAACCGGCACGACGCGCGTGCGCGAGGCGCCGTCGAAGGTCTGGATCCGGTCGGCGAGCAGGTCGATGGCCGCGTGCGCGAGGCCTTGCGTATCCTGGCGCAGCGTCGTGAGCCGATAGGCGTCGTATTCGGCGGCGGGGATGTCGTCGAAGCCGATCACGCGCAGGTCGTCGGGCATGCGCAGGCCGAATGTGCCGCGGGCGGCGTCGATCACGCCGAGCGCGAGCAGGTCGGACGAGCAGAACACGCCGTCCGGGCGCTCGCCGGACGCGAACAGTTGCCGCGCGGCATCGATGCCGCATGCATGCGTGTCGGTGCGCGTATCGATGACGCGTACGAGCGTCGCATCGAACGCGTCGCCGCGTTGCAGCGCCTGCTCGAACGCGTCCGCGCGCGCGCGTGCGCTGTAGCTCGCGGTGCGCGGCCCGACGAATGCGAGCCGGCGCGCGCCGGCCTGCACGAGTCGTTGCGCGGCATGGGCGGCACCCGCCGCGTTGTCGCTGACGACGACATCCGCGCCCGGCAGGTTCGCTTCGCGGTTGATCATCACGACGGGGATCCGGTGGTCGAGATACTGTCGTGCGACCGACAGCGGCGGCGACGCGGACGTCATCACGAGGCCCGCGATCCGGTAGCTGAGCAGCCGTTCGAGCGATTGCAGGACCTGATGCGGGTCATCCGCGTTGGTCACGAGCGGCGTGAACGCGCGCTGCCCGAGCGCGGCCATCAGGTCCGACAGCAGCCGCGCGCGGAACGGATTCTCGAACCCGGCCGTCACGACGCCAATCATGCTGCTGCGCTGCGTGATCATGTCGCGCGCGATCAGGTTGACCTGGTAGCCGAGCGCACGCGCGGCTACCATCACGCGTTCGCGCGTTTCGGGCGCGATGCTCGCCGTCGGCGAGAACGCGCGCGACACCGCGGAGCGCGACACGCCGGCCCGCACGGCGACATCCGACGCGGTCACCCACGTCTTTCTTTCCTTGTTAGTCATCGATTCATGATCCCTTCGCGACACGAAGCCTCCACGCCGCTGGCCGACTGGATGTCGGCACTCGACGACGCGCGGCCGCTGCATACGCTGACCCTACCGGGCAGCCATGACACCTGTGCGTATACGGTCGACGATCCGCTCGTACGCACGCAGCGCGCGCCGCTCGCGGCGCAACTCGCGCACGGCGTGCGGCTGCTCGACATCCGCTGCCGGCACCGGTGCGATGCGTTCGACATTCATCACGGCGGGATCGCGCTCGGCATGTCGTTCGACGACGTGCTCGCGGACTGCACGCGCTTTCTCGATGCGCATCCGCGCGAATGCATCGTGATGTCGGTGAAGGACGAATGGCCCGCGCATGCGTGCACGCGCGGTTTCGATGCGACGTTCGATGCGCATTGCGCACGTCACCCGCGACTGCGCTGGCATGCGGGCGGCGCGCTGCCGGCGCTCGGCGACGTGCGCGGCACGGTGATGCTGTTGCGGCGGTTCCGCAGTCGCCGGCCGCTGGGCATCGACCTGACCGCGTGGCCCGACAACGCGACTTTCACGATCGATCATCCCGATGCGGCGTTCGTGATTCAGGACGAGTACCGTGTGCCCGTCGCCGGGTCGATCCACTACAAGTGGCGGGTGATCGATGCGCTGCTGAGCGGCATGCCGTCGCCGGAGAGCGGCCGCTGGGCGATCAATTTCTGCAGCGGGACGGGGATGGGTGCGAATCCGTCGGTGGTCGCGCGCGGCGACGGCCGGGTGCAGGGGATTCAGGCACGGCTCGCCGAGCGGTTGCGTGCGCAACGTGGGACGTGTGGTGCGATGCTGCTCGATTTCTGCGACGACGATGACTGGGCGTTGGTGCGGGCGCTGGTCGAGTGCAACGATCACGCGCCCGCGTCGGGCGAGCGGTGTCGATCGATGGGCTGCTAGTACCGACTGGCTCCCGTGAAGATCGGCCCGTTGCCGAAGGTGTGACGAGCGGTCCATGTTGCGAACCGATGCCGACGGATAAGGTTGAACTGTCCGTGGGCGTGCACGGTTCGATCGAGCCCGTCGGCGGATATCCGCATGTTTTTCAACTCGGCGGGGCGCAACGGGCACCGCGTGCCCGGCATCGCGCCGGCTCGGGAACGGCGTCATGGAAAGCCGCGCCGGCAGCTACGCGAACCTTCCGCCACGCAGACTGCAAGGAGAGAGGTCATGGCAACGCTCGTCAACATCATGAAGGACACCCCGAACGCGGTGCAGATCTGGGGCTTTCACGGCCCCTGCACCGTCAGGGACGTCGCAGCGGCACTCAATACCATCGCGGCCGGGCTGAGCGGCGATGGGCACACGATTCACATCATGTCGGGAACGCACGGCTATTGCGCGGGGCAGGTCGGCGCGGTCGCCACGCGCGATCAGCGATTCGCCGCGGAAGACCGGGCGCTGGCTTCGCCCAAGACGAAGGACAACAGGCCGGTCGCGGTTGCGGTGCACGACTTCAATACGGCCAAGCTGCCCGCGCCGGATTACGTGACGGCAGCGATGACGAAGCTGAATGGCGACATACGCGCGATCGTGCAGGGCGACACGGGCACCGCGACGTTCCTGCTGGCCTATTGCTGCAGCGCCGGGACGCCGTAACGTGCTGTGGTGCGCGGCGGCGGCGGGCGTGGCGGCCCGTCGCCCGGCCCGTTCCGCAACGACGAGATGTCGTGCGAATGAGCCGCTAACGCGTCGCGATCGCCACCGCTGCCCCCGCCATTGCGGTCGCGCTCGTGCGGTTCGCGATCCGCTTCGCGCGTGCCGAAGTGAGAAACGCGCGCGCACGCACCGCAAGCAGCGACCAGAAGCAGTCGGCGAGGATCAGGATCGCGAGCATCGTGCCGACGAGCTCGGCCCACGCGACGACGCCGACATGCGTGAGGTCGACGATCGTCGGCAGCAGCGCGAGATAGAACAGCATGATCTTCGGGTTGCCGAGCGTGACCAGTGTGCCGGCGACGAACATGCGCCACGGCGACTGGCCGTGCGGCAGGTCGCCGGCCTTCGTGTCGGTCGGCGCGGTCCACATCTTCCACGCGAGGAACAGCAGGTACGCGACGCCAAGCAGCTTCAGAACGAGCAGCCCCGTCTCGAACGTGCGCGCGAACGCGGACAACCCGGCGACGGCCAGCGTGAGCCACAGCGCCTCGCCGATCCACATCGCGGCGAGGAACGGCAGCACGTCTCGCACGCCGTTCGTCAGCACGCGTGCGACGAGCGCGGCGACGCTCGGGCCGGGCGTGCCGGCGGTGACGAGCAGGGCGATGGCGAACACGGCGAGCGCGGACAGCGTCATGACGAACCTCGAGAGCAGGGCGTTCGAAAGGTATGAAGTTTCGATTATAGTGACGGCCGTTCTTGCCCGCCTGCCTCGTTGTGATGACAGTACCGATCCGGATTCGTCCCGCCACGCGGGAAGACGCGGCCGCGATGGCCGCCGTGGAAGTGGCCGCCGCCCAGCGCTTTCGCGACATCGGCATGCCCGGCATCGCCGAAGGCGAGCCGACCGATGCGGCCGACGTGCTCGCACGCATCGACGACGGTCGCGCGTATGTCGCGACGGACGAAGCGGGGACGTGCGTGGGTTTCGCGTTCTACCGGCTGCTCGATGCGCGGCGGCTTTATCTGGAGGAACTGGATGTCGCGCCGTCGCATGCGGGGCAACGGATCGGCGCGCGCCTGATCGAACGGATCATGACGCGCGCCGCGCAAGACGGCATCGCACTGGTCGTGCTGTCGACGTTCCGCGATGCGCCGTGGAATGCGCCGTACTATGCGCGCCTCGGCTTCCACAGCATCGACGACGCATCGCTCGACGACACGCTGCGTGCGATCCGCGCGCATCACGTCGCACGTGGGCTCGACGAGACGTGCCGCGTGTTCATGCGCGCGGACGTGCGCGCATGAACGGGGCGCCGGCCGTCAGGCCGCGTCGCTGAGCGCCGGGTAGTCGGTGTAACCCGTTTCGCCTTCGGCGTAGAACGTCTCCGGCACCGGCTTGTTCAGCGGTGCGCCGAGCTCGAGGCGGCGCGGCAGGTCCGGGTTCGCGATGAACAGCTTGCCCCACGCGATCGCGTCGGCGTTGCCGCTCGCGAGCGTGTCCTGCGCCGATTCGAGCGTGAACTGCTCGTTCGCGATCAGCGGGCCGCCGAACGCTTCCTTCAGGCGCGGGCTCAGGTGGTCGCCCGAATACGATTCACGCGTGAAGATGAACGCGATCTTGCGGCGGCCGAGTTCGCGCGCGACATAGCCGAACGTCGCGGCCGGGTCGGAATCGCCCATCGTGTGCGCGTCGCCGCGCGGCGCGAGGTGCACGCCGACACGGCCCGCGCCCCACACGTCGATCGCCGCGTCGACCACTTCGAGCAGCAGGCGCGCGCGGTTCTCGATCGGGCCGCCGTACGCATCGGTGCGGCGATTGGTGCTGTCCTGCAGGAACTGGTCGAGCAGGTAGCCGTTCGCGCCGTGGATCTCGACGCCGTCGAAGCCGGCCTTCTTTGCGTTCTCCGCGCCCTTGCGGTACGCGGCGACGATACCCGGAATTTCATCGAGTTCGAGCGCGCGCGGCGTCACGAACGGACGCTGCGGGCGCACGAGGCTCACGTGGCCGCCCGCGGCGATCGCGCTCGGCGCGACCGGCAGGTCGCCGTTCAGAAATACTGGATCGGAGATCCGGCCGACGTGCCAGAGCTGCAGCACGATACGGCCGCCCGCCGCGTGCACGGCTTGCGTCACGCGCTTCCAGCCTTCCACCTGCTCGTCGGACCAGATGCCCGGCGTGTCCGCGTAGCCGACGCCCTGCGGCGTGACCGAAGTCGCTTCGCTGATGATCAGGCCGGCCGATGCGCGCTCGGCGTAATAGCGCGCCATCAGGTCGTTCGGCACACGCGCGCTGCCGGCGCGGGCACGGGTGAGCGGCGCCATCACGACGCGGTTCGGCAGGGTCAGGTCGCCGAGGGTAACGGGGTCGAACAGGGTGGGCATGGCAGAAAACCTCTTCACGAAAGGCGGGACGGCCGGCGCGTCGTGCGCGGCGTGCGGCCCGCATGGCCTGGGTCAGAGTTCGCGGCGCAGGGCGTCGAGAAATGCGTCGATGACGGCCTCGTTGCGCTGGAAGAACGCCCACTGGCCGATCCGCGTCGACGTCACGAGCCCCGCGCGCTGCAGCGTCGCGAGGTGCGCGGAGACGGTCGATTGCGACAGCCCGCAGCGCGCGTCGATCTGCCCGGCGCAGACGCCGTGGTCGTACGGCAGCGTCTGCTCCGGGAAATGCGCGCCCGGCGTTTTCAGCCAGACGAGGATTTCCCGGCGCACAGGGTTCGAAAGCGCTTTCAGGATCGCGTCGATGTCGAGTTCGGTCGGCATGGAAAGGGTGTGGTGTTCGGAAAACCGGTGCAAACGGGTATCGTCGATGGGCGAATCATATATCGGAAAAAGGCGATATGTGCGATGGCACTGATGGGAGTGGGGTTGATGAGTTGTCGGCATGGAGCAGCGCACGAAGGCCGCTCATGACCTCTTCGCGCATGCATGCGTTTCGGCGTACTGGGTCGCGATCTGGATGGAGGTGCACCTGTGAATCGGCAAAGATCTGGTCGATCACATGACGGGTGCCGTCCTCAAGCGCCAATGCAAGGAACGGCTCGCCGTCGAGGTTGGCCGGCACGATCGGGCGCTTCAATCGCGCGAACCGTTGGCTGGCGGGGGCCGCAACGACACCGGGCCATGCCATGAGGGGTTCTTCCTCGACACCGAGAAAGCCGCTTTTGGGGCTGGCGATCCCGATGTCGCAGCGGCCGCCGGTGACCCATTCGTAAACCGCCGCGGATGGCCGTACCTGGAGCGAGATCGTCACCTCGAGGAAAGACTTCCGGAAGCGCTGCAGCGCAGTTATCAACGGCAAGCGGCGCGACGGGTATCCGACCACGTTCCGGCCCCCGGGTGCCCGTCCGTCTCGTATTCCACGACAGCCTCGCCGCGCAGCTGGCAAGTTGCGGATTACGGCAAATGCAAGAGGACCTTAGAACCTGAAAAGTTCCGCGGCGGAAACTGTCATCACCCTGTCTCTCGCCGCCTGATCGGGAATCCAGTATTCCAGCGCATCTACGGCCCCGTCATAGTCGATCAGATGACGATGCTGCGTGTGCGGCCAGTCGCTACCCCATACCAGACGCTCGGGACCGAACGAATCGAGCAATGCCGTGGCGAGCGCGCGCCCATGCTCGGTGCCGTTCGAGTTGTCGGCGCTACGATAGGCCGCGGAGAGCTTGACCCATACGTTGCCGGAAGAGGCCGTTGATCGCAGATAGCGAAAGCCGGCATCTGCGGCGCGTAGACGCGCGTCGGGCCGCCCGAAATGATCGACGACCACCGTGCAATCATGGCGAAGCAGCGCATCGAGCACGACCGGCAAATCCTCCGCATTCGCTTGGACTTCGACGTGCCAACGCAGCGCATTGAAGCGCGCGAGGAGCGCGGACCATCGGCGATCGCCGAAATCCGGCAGTGCTACCCCTATCAGGTTCAGCCGCGCACCTACGATATGTGCGGCGTCCAGCGCTTCCAGTTCGGCATCGGCAATTTCTGGCGCGACAACGGCAACACCGCGAAAGCGTCGCGGATAGCGCTCGCATACCGCGCGCAGGAACGCATTGTCCGTGCCGAGAAAGCTCGGCTGCACCAGAACGCCCTGCGACAGGCCGTGCGCCGCGAGTTGCGCGATGTATTGATCCAGCGTTGCATCATAGTCGGGCGCATGACGGCGTCGTGCTGCGAGCGGCAGGCCTTGCACAAAGATGTGCGCATGCGTATCGATGCCCTTGATGCACGTCGTGGTCTCGTCGAGCCAGGTCAGGGATGCCGGGGAAAGGCCATCGAAGGGGGCGGCCGGGTTTGCGGGCTGGAAGCGGTCCATCGTTTCGGGGCTTGAAATCGGATTGACGTTGAGCGATGCGTCGATGCACGAACGTGCGCGCACTCAGTTGCGCGATATGGCCTGCGCGCCGTTCTCGTGCCGCGGCGGAACGAGCCGGCGCCGCGTGTCGGGCAGCATCAGCGCGGCAACGACGACGAGGCCGTAGGCGACACCGGCGTCGATGCCCAGCGCCGCACCGAGCGACATCGATCCGCTCATGTGACCGATCAGCACCGGAAATGCGGCCGATGCGATGCGGCCGAAGTTGTAGCAAAAGCCGACGCCGGTGCCGCGCACGCCTTGCGGATACAGCTCGTTGAACAGCGCGCCGAGCGTCGCGGGAATGCCGGCCGAAAAGAGGCCGAGCGGGAAGCTCAGAAGCAGCATGGCGGTGTCGCCGATCGGCAGAAACGTGTAGACGTTCACCATCACCGTACAGCAGACGGCGAACAGGATCACGTTCCAGCGTCGCCCGATGCGGTCCTGCAACCAGGCGCTCACGAAGCAGCCGACGATGAACGCCACGATGACGACCGTGAGATAGCCACCGGTACCCAGCACCGAGAGATGGCGCTCGGTCTTGAGATACGTCGGCAGCCAGGTCGTGATCGCATGGTAGCCGCCATGCGCGCCTAGTCCGATCACGCCGCCGACGATGGTGGTGCGGATCACCGCAGGATCGAAAATTCCCGCGACGATGCTGAATACGCCGCGCTGCGCGGCGGCGTCGCGTGCGATTTTCGGCTCGCGTGGCGGTTCGACCACATTGCGGCGCAGGTAGAGAACGAGGAGAGCCGGGACGAGACCGATCGCGAACAGAACGCGCCAGGCCCACTGCGGCGAAACGAAGGAGAAGACCGCCATATAGAGCAGCACCGCGGCGCCCCAGCCGAATCCCCACGCGCTCTGCACGATGCCCATGGCCTTGCCGCGATGCCTGGGATTCATCGTTTCGCTGAGCAGTACGGCTCCAGCCGTCCATTCGCCGCCGAAGCCGATGCCTTGCAGGGCCTTCAGCACAAGCAACTGCTCGAAGGATTGCGCGAATGCGCTCAGGAACGTGAAGAGCGAGAACCAGATCACGGTGATCTGCAGCGCACGCACCCGGCCGACGCGATCCGACAGGATGCCGGCGAGCAATCCGCCGAGCGCGCCCGCCACGAGTGTGGCGCCGCCGATCAATCCCGCCTGGCCCTTGCTGATGCCCCATGTGGCCAGGAGCGACGGGATGACGAGGGAAAACACCTGCGTATCGACGGCGTCGAGCGCCCATCCGCCGAAGCAGCTCCACAACGTTCGTCGCTCGATGGGCGTGATTTCCTGATACCAGCGCATGGTCGTCTCCGGGGGCTGGCCGCGCGCGAGGATTGATGGGCGGCCGCTGTTAATCGATTTGACGCCATTCTAGGAATGTGAGGAACGCGTGCATACTATGGAAGTGTTGTTCATTCATAGCATTGTGATATGGAAAGTCGATCATGGAGTCGATTCGCACGTTGAAGTATTTTCTCGCCATCGTCGATGCGGGAAGCGTCACGGGCGCGGCGGCACAGCTTGGGATAGCGCAGCCGGCGCTCAGCCAGGCCATGACGCGGCTGGAGAAGGACCTGGGCGTGAAGCTGCTCGCGCGCACGCGCCGCGGCGCTGCGCTCACGCCTGCGGGCGAAGCGATCGCCGAGGACATTCGCCTGAGTGTGTCGCGAATCGAAGCGGCGGAAAAACGGGCGCGCGATATCGGCGCGCAACGTGGCGGCAGGCTGACCATCGGCTTCGCATCCGCGGCGCTATTCGAGGTCATGCCCAAGGCGATCGCGGCGTTGCGCGCGGCGATTCCCGATGTCGAGCTGACATTGCGGGAAATGAGCAACGCGGAGCAGGCCAGCGCGCTTGAATCCGGCGAGATCGACATCGGATTGCTGCATACGCCGGTTGCCGTACGCGGCCGGATGCGCGAGAAGCTGATCGTCCGCGAGCGCTTGCACGCGGTCGTGCAGGCGTCGTACCCGCTGGCCGAGGATGGCAAGCTCGGCCTCGCGGAACTGGCGCGCATCGGTTTGGTGTGGTTTCCGCATGGACAGCTGCCGGTCGTGCGTGCTGGCATCCTCAGCGCGTTTCGCAAGTTCGGTTGCGAAGCCAACATCGTTCAGGATGCCAACCGATCGCTGACGGTGCTCGCGTGCGTTGCCGCTGGTTGCGGTGCTTCGCTGTTGCCGCAATCCGTCAAGGCGATCCAGTTCGCCGGCGTGCGCGTGTGCGAGGTGCGGGAAGTCGACGCGCTGCCACTGTTCGAACTCAGTGCGATCTGGCCGCATCGTTCGCGCCCGACACTCGCCGATAAGTTTGCAGCATTGCTGAGCACGTGCTGATTCATGCTCGCGGGGCAAGCCGATCACGCGTGCGCGTACTGGGCGAACAACCAGCTGCGCATGGCCTCGAGCGCTTCCGAATGCGCATTGGCCTGCGGAAACACGACGTAAAACCCGAGCGACATCGGAAACGAGAAATCGAACACGCGCCGCAGCCTGCCTTCCGCGATGTCGCGCTCGACGAGCGGTTCGCTGGTCAGCGCGATGCCTTGCCCCGCGACTGCGGCGTCGATGGCGAGCAGCGACTGGCTGAACCGCGGCCCTTTCGTCGGATCGGCCAGCCCTTTGCCACCGAGCTTGTCGATGAACTCGGGCCACAGATCGTGCGCGTCGTGCAACAGCACGTGCTTCGACAAGTCGGCGGGGTTCCGGATCGGCGGACCGCTGTCGAGCAGCTTCGGGCTGGCGACGGCGAAGATATCGAGCGGAGACAGCCGCTCCGCGACCAGGCCGGCCGGGAATGGCGGCTTGCCCAGCCGAATCGCGATGTCGACGCCGTCGGCCCGGAACGACGCAAGCCTTTCGTCGGCGATGACGCGAACCTCGATGTCGGGGTGCAGGCGACCGAAGTCCGACAGGCGCGGAATCAGCCACTTCGACGCGAACGACGGTGTCGTGCTGACCGCCAGAACCGTGGGGCGCTGCCCCAGGGCGTCCGTCGCGTCGGAGATGATCTGCAGCGCACGCTGGACCGACGAAAAATACTCGAGCCCTTCGCGCGTCAGCGCCAGCCCCCTGGGCAGGCGCCGAAACAGCTGCACCTCCACGGCGTCCTCCAGATGCCTGACCTGCTGCGCCACCGCGCCCTGGGTCACGCCGAGTTCGTCGGCGGCCAGCCGGAAATTGAGGTGTCGCGCGGCGGCCTCGAACGCGCGAAGCGCATTGAGCGGCGGGAACCGGCGAGTACGCGATAGCGCCTTCATGCAGTAGAAATTCTACAGGGTGGATGGAGAAATCATCGTTCGACAAGTCGATTATAGAGTTCTAGAGTGGCGCTTTGGAACGACGATTGCGGCGCTGAGCCGACCTGTCCGGGAGAACGGCATGACTGTAGAGAAAGTGGCTTTGGTGACGGCGGCGGGCAAGGGCATGGGCGCCGCGATCGCGCGCGACCTCGCGAACAACGGTTATCGCGTCGCGCTGATGTCGCGGTCCGGCAGCGCGGTCGAACTCGCGAAGGAACTCGGCGGTTTCGGCGTTGCGGGGTCTGTCACCGAAGACGCCGACATCGAGCGCTTCGTGAACGAGACGCTCGCGAAGTACGGCCGCATCGATGCGGTCGTCAACAACACCGGGCATCCGCCGAAGGGCGACCTGCTCGCCATCGAGGACGACAAGTGGCACGAAGGGCTCGACCTGATCGTGCTCAACGTCGTTCGCGTATTGCGCCGGGTGACGCCCGTCTTCCTGAAGCAGGGCGGCGGCGCGGTGGTCAACATCTCGAGCTTCGCGGCCGACGCGCCCGAACAGGCCATGCCGGTGTCGTCCGCGCTGCGTGCGGCGCTCAGTTCCGTCACGCGCCTGTATGCCGAGCGCCATGCGAAGGACAACATCCGCATCAATTCGGTGCTGCCCGGCTTCATCGACAGCTGGCCGGAGACGCCCGAGATCGTCGCCCGCATTCCGGTCGGCCGTTTCGGCAAGACGCAGGAGATCGCGCAGACCGTGACGTTCCTGCTGTCGGAAGGCGCCGGCTACATCACCGGGCAGAACATTCGCGTCGACGGCGGCATCGTGCGCGCACTATAAGCCGACAGCGGGCAGGACGGAGCGCGCGTGGACGTTGCGCCGGCGGCGTCAGTTGTGCCGCTCGCCGATCCGGTTCGCTTCCGGACTCCAGACGCTGAGCCCCTCCGTCGGGTCCATCGGCAGGTCCCAGGGCCGCGCGGCGATCGCCTGCATCGTCGCGTCGAACCCGGCCTGCCGGCGCGCCGCGATGCCGTCAGGCGTGAAATCGATGTCCTTCCACTGATCGTCGCCGTCGAGCCGCGGCGCCGCGAGCTTGATCACGTGCATCGTCGTCTGGCAGCCCCACGCGGCGAGCGCCTTCACATCGGCCGACGTGCGTTCCGCCTCCGGCAGCCGCATCACCAGTTCCTTGATCACGTGGCGCAGCCGGTGAATCTGCTGTTGCCGTGCGATGTTGCCGTCCGTGCGGCTCGCGTACTGGATGTCCTTCTGCCGCTCCGACACCTGCCAGATGCTTTGCGGCTCGGGCCCGACCGGATTCCACATCTGCACCGAGAAGATGATCGAGCTGCGGCGCGGCGCATCGTCCAGCACCACCTCGACCGGCGTATTCGAATAGATGCCGCCGTCCCAGTAAGGCGCGCCGTCGATCCTCACGGCCGGGAACGCGGGCGGCAGCGCGCCCGAGCTCATCACGTGGTCGAGGTCCAGCGATCGGTCGCGCGAATCGAAATAGCGCATCGTGCCGGTGCACGCGTTGACCGCGCCGACGGTCAGTCGCGGCCGCCGCGCGTTCAGCAGGTCGAGATCGATGAGCGATGCAAGCGTGTCGCGCAGCGGCTCGACCACGTAGTACGACGCGTGCTCGACGCCGACCCGCGCGAGCGGCCCGAGCCACGCGGCGGGATTCGGCCGGAAGAATCCCGGGATGCCCGCGCCGATGACCGCGAGTTCGGCGCCGATCTTGTCCCAGCCGGTCGGGAAGCCCGGCACGTTCACTGCGGTCCGTTCGGTCACGTGGCGCCAGAACTCGGCCATCCGCTGCGCGCGGTGCGCGGGCGTGTTGCCGGCGATCAGCGCCGCGTTGATCGCGCCGATCGACGTGCCGATGACCCAGTCGGGCTGGATGCCCGACGCGTCCATCGCCTCGAATACGCCGAGCTGGTAGGCGCCCAGTGCGCCGCCGCCCTGAAGCACGAGCACAACCTGCCCGGGGAGCTTCGGGTGTGCGGGTTGACTTGCCGTCATCGCTTGCCTCGCGGTCGGTGACGGCCGGCGGGAGGCCGGCCGGTTGGAACCAGTGTAGGCGATCGACGGGCTTCGCTCCGCGGTGTCGAATCGTCGCGCGTCTGGCGGCGCGCCGCGTCATTCCACGGTGATGGTCTCCTTCATGTACGGATGAATCCCGCAGAACACCTTGTACACCCCCGGCTTGTCGAAGCGGAACGAGTAGGTCTCGTCCTGGTCCAGCGCATTCGAGTGGAAGACGCCCGCGTCGTTGACAACGGTATGCGGTTCCGCGTCGAGGTTCTTCCACGTGACCGTCGTGCCGGCCTTGATGGTGGTCGACATCGGCGAAAACATGAAATTGTGGATCGTCACGAGCGGGCCGGCCGGGGTTTGCGCGAATGCGGCGAGCGGCGTGCCGGCGGCGGCCGTGCCCAGAATCAGCGCGGCCGCCAGCGTCGAGGGCTTGAAGAAGGTCATGTCGGTTTCCTTGCTTATCAGGATCAGGGGATCAAGGGATCAGGCCAGCGTCGTGTCGTGCAGCGAGGCAGCCACCGGATGGCCGGCGAAGTCGACGGTCGTCACGCCGAGCATCGCGGGCAGCCGGTCGCGCGGCACCGTGAGCGGCACCGGGCCCGGGCCGTTGCCGGCCGTCGGCTGCGGGAACGCGGTGGAGCGCGCGGTGTGGAACGTAATGTTGCCCTCGACCTTCGACACGATCTGGTGGATGTGCCCGTTCAGCACGGTGACCGAGCCGAAGCGGCGCAGCAGCGCCATCGTCTGCGGCGCGTCGCCGGTGCCCCAGCCCCACGGTTCGTAGATGGTCCACATCGGCATGTGCGAGAACACGACGATCGGCGTGCTCGACGACTGCCCCTTGAGATCCTGCGCGAGCCACGCGAGCTGCTCGTCGCCGAAGCTGCCGAGCCCGTTCGGCTTGAAGTGCATCACGTTGACGAGCGCGACGAAGTGCACGCCCGCGTGATCGAAGCTGTAGTAGCCGCGGTTGTCCGACGCCTTGCCGAACCGGCTGAAGTATTCGGCGCCCGAGCCGTCGGTCACGTCGTGCTCGCCGGGCACCGTGTGCAGCTCCGGCACGCGCAGCGCCGACAGCAACTGCGATGCCTGGTCGAACTCCGCCGCCTTGGACAGGTGCGTGATGTCGCCGGTATGGATCGCGAGCGCGGGCGCGGCGGACATCCCGTTGACGAGATCGATGGTCTGCCGCAGCGTGGCCGAGACGTCGGGATTCGCGTCCTTGTTGAAGCCGATGTGCGTGTCGCTGATCTGCACGAACAGCGGCCGGCCCTTGTCCGCGGGGAGCGCGGCGCCGCTTTGCGCGAGCGCGAGATCGAACGGCGTCAGGATGCCGCCCGATAGCGTAAACAGCGTGCCGAGGCCGCCGAACGCCATGCATTGCAGGGCCTTGCGGCGCGACGGGCGGGTGGGAGTCGATGAAGACATGTGAGCCTCGCATTCGTGTGACGGAACCGGACGGCCGGATCGTCCTGGAGTAAGCCGGCACCTTCGCATGCCATACCGATGCGGCGACGGATTTATTCCCTCGTATTACGAGACCGGACGCGGTCGCTCGCGGCTTGCGCGACGCTGACGGATCGCTGACGGATGGCCTGTCAATGTCCTGTAAGTGACACGTCACATTTGCGTCATGCCCGCCCGATAGCCTGCGACACCGAATCACCTCTCCGGAGCCCCTCATGCCGA
Organism: Burkholderia sp. Bp9143; assembly: GCF_003853645.1. GTDB lineage: Bacteria > Pseudomonadota > Gammaproteobacteria > Burkholderiales > Burkholderiaceae > Burkholderia. The sequence continues at coordinate 110,105 of NZ_QTPO01000001.1, forward strand.
GTCTCGCGGCAACGGAAACCAGCGGCGCGGCCGATCATCGTACGCGCACCATCAGCCTCGCGCTGCCTTGTCCGGCTGCCGGCGATCGCACGCCCGACGCCCGGGAACCTGTTCCGAGCCGCACTCGCTGACGCGGCGATCGGCCGCCCCCATCGATTTTCAATTCGACCAAGACGCTACCGATGGATATCAGTTTCTTCGATCCGAATCGCACCGCCAACGCGTCCGCGTGGCGTGTGCTCCCCAACCGCTGGGACGCGGTCGCGTTTCCGCTGATCATCGGCATGCTCGCGATGGCGATCGTCGGTTTCCACCAGACGATGGCACCGATCGCGACCCTGCAGACGCAGAAGATCTCGCTCGATCCGTCGAACCTGCCCGAATACGCATTGCGTACGACGCTGCGGATGCTCGCCGCGATGGTCGCGTCGCTCGTGTTCACGCTGGTCTACGGCACGCTCGCCGCGAAAAGCCGCCGCGCCGGCATGGTGCTGATACCGATCCTCGACATCCTGCAGTCGGTGCCGGTGCTCGGCTATATCTCGTTTACGGTCACGTTCTTCCTCGCGCTGTTCCCGGGCCGCGTGCTCGGCGCCGAGCTCGCGGCGATCTTCGCGATCTTCACGAGCCAGGCGTGGAACATGACGTTCAGCTTCTACCAGTCGCTGCGCACGGTGCCGCGCGACCTGGGCGAGGTGTCGCGCGGTTTTCACCTGACATCGTGGCAGCGTTTCTGGAAGCTCGAGGTGCCGTTCTCGATGCCGGGGCTGATCTGGAACATGATGATGTCGATGTCGGGCGGCTGGTTCTTCGTCGTCGCGTCGGAGGCCATCACCGTCGGCAACCAGACGATCACGCTGCCGGGCATCGGCGCGTATCTCGCGCAGGCAATCTCGGACAAGAATCTCGGCGCGGTGGGGTGGGTGATCGTCGCGATGTCGGTCGTGATCCTCGCGTACGACCAGTTCCTGTTCCGCCCGCTCGTCGCATGGGCCGACAAGTTCCGGATGGAGAACACCGCATCGGGCGATGCGCCGCAATCCTGGCTGCTCGACATGCTGCGCCGCACGCACCTGATCCATCAGCTGCTCGTGCCGGCAGGCTGGCTGCTGTCGCAGGCCGCGCGGATTCCGTTGCGCGTGCCGTCGTTCAAGGGTGTCGGCGCACGCGTCGCGTCGAACGGTCGCTCGTCGCGCGTCGGCGACATCGTGTGGGGCGCGTTCGTGATCCTGCTGACCCTGTACGTCGTGTGGCGCGTCGTCAGCTTCGTCGCGACCGGCGTGACGATGGGCGAGGTCGGCCACGTGATCCTGCTCGGGCTCATCACGCTGCTGCGCGTGCTGGTGCTGATCGCGATCGCGTCGGTGGTCTGGGTGCCGCTCGGCGTGCTGATCGGGCTGCGCCCCGCGCTCGCCGAGAAGATCCAGCCGCTCGCGCAGTTCCTTGCCGCGTTCCCGGCGAACCTGCTGTTCCCGGTGTTCGTGATCGTGATCGTCCACTTCCACCTGAACGCGGACATCTGGCTGTCGCCGCTGATCGTGCTCGGCACGCAGTGGTACATCCTGTTCAACGTGATCGCAGGCGCGATGTCCTATCCGAACGACTACAAGGAAGCGACGAAGAATTTCCGCATTCGCGGCTGGCAGTGGTGGCGCCAGGCGATCCTGCCCGGCATCTTCCCGTACTACGTGACCGGTGCGATCACCGCATCGGGCGGCGCGTGGAACGCGAGCATCGTGTCCGAGTTCGTGCAGTGGGGCGACACGAAGGTCGTCGCGCACGGCCTGGGCTCGTACATCGCGCAGACCACCGCGGCCGGCGATTTCCCGAAGATCATCCTGGGCATCGCCGTGATGTCCCTGTTCGTTACGTTGTTCAACCGTCTGCTGTGGCGTCCGATGTACGCCTATGCGGAATCCCGGCTCCGTCTGGATTGAGAGTAAGCGCGATGCAAAATTCGACCGTTATCAACGCCCCCGCCCAGACGTCCCAGCCGCTCCAGCCGCCGCGTCTCGGCGAGGAAATCCTGCGTGTCGATCACGTCTGCCGCGGCTTCAACAAGACGCAGGGCGAACTGCTCGTGCTCGACGATGCGAACCTGTCGCTGCGCGAGGGCGAAATCGTCGGGTTGCTCGGCCGCTCCGGTTCGGGCAAGTCCACGCTGCTGCGGATCATTGCCGGGTTGATCGAGCCGACCGGCGGTGACGTGACCTATCTCGGCGAGCCGCTGCGCGGCCCGGCCGAAGGCGTCGCGATGGTGTTCCAGACCTTCGCGCTGTTCCCGTGGCTGACCGTGCTGCAGAACGTGGAAGCCGGGCTGGAGGCGCTCGGCGTCGGCGCACGCGAGCGGCGCGAACGCGCGCTCGCCGCGATCGACCTGATCGGTCTCGACGGCTTCGAGAACGCGTATCCGCGCGAGCTGTCGGGCGGCATGCGTCAGCGCGTGGGCTTCGCGCGCGCGCTCGTCGTCGACCCGACGATCCTGCTGATGGACGAGCCGTTTTCCGCGCTCGACGTGCTGACGGCCGAAACGCTGCGTACCGACCTGCTCGACCTGTGGACGCAAGGCCGCATGCCGATCAAGTCGGTGCTGATCGTCACGCACAACATCGAGGAAGCGGTGTTCATGTGTGACCGCATTCTCGTGCTGTCGTCGAACCCGGGCCGCGTGATCGCCGAGATCAAGGTGCCGTTCAAGCATCCGCGCAACCGGCTGGATCCGGATTTCCGCAAGCTCGTCGACGACATCTACGCGAAGATGACCGCGCGCCAGACCAACGAGGCGACGAAGAAGGGGCTGGAACTCGGCAGCTGGATGCCGCGCGTGTCGACCAACCTGATGGCCGGCCTGATCGAGACGCTCGCGATGGCGCCGTACCACGGCCGCGCGGACATGCCGGAAATCGCGCGCACGCTGCATCTGGAAGTGGACGAACTGTTCCCGATCGCCGAAGTGCTGCAGTACCTCGGCTTCGCGGACGTGCGGGAAGGCGACGTGTTCCTGATGCCGCCGGCGCGCGTGTTCGCGGAGTTCGGCACGCAGGAGCGCAAGCTGATGTTCGCGGATCACCTGCTGAAGCACGTGCCGCTCGCGGCGCGGATCAGGAAGGTGCTGAACGAGCGCCCGGGCCATCGCGCGCCGCGGGTGCGCTTCGAGCAGGAGCTCGAGGATTTCCTGTCGGACGAGGCGGCTGAGGAAACGCTCGACGCGGTGATCGACTGGGGGCGTTACGGCGAAGTGTTTTCGTACAACGACAAGACGGAAGTGTTCAGTCTCGAGGATGTGGAGAGCTGACGCCCGCGCCCGAATGACGTCCGACCGTCACTCCGGCAAATCCCGCTGATTCGTATCCCACTCGATCCCGCCCGTACTGAGCCGCTCGATCTTCTCCATCCGCTGCCGCGCCAGCTCGGGAAGTCGGTTCGTCACACCGATCACCAGCGCCTCGGCGAGCGCGAGCGCGGGCACGTTGGTCTGCAGCATCGCGAACGGGCGCCCCTGGATCCGCAGCACGATCTCGGCGAACGCGCTGATCGGCGAGCGCCATTCGTCGGTGATCAGCAGCACGCGCACGCCGAGCAGGTGCGCGGCCTGCGCGAACCGGACACTGTCCTTCTGATAGCGGCGGAAATCGAAAATGACGAGCACGTCGCCGGGCCCCATGTCCGTCAGCGAGACCGACGCGAGATTCACGTTCGGCTCGACGTAGTGCACATGCGGGCGCGCATACGCGAGCGTGAACGAAAACAGCGACGCGAGCGGCGCGGTGTAACGCCCGCCGCCGCAGAACACGCGAATATCGGGATCGGCCAGCAGCGTCACCGCCTCGTCGAACGCCGCCGCATCGAGTCCCTCGATCGTGGTGGCGAGCGCTTGCGAGAGCCGCTGGAAGATCGCCGCATGGCTGTCGCGCATGCCGGATTCCGAGTGGAACGCATCCATCCGTGCGAGCGGCGAATTCATCGCGGTGTCGATCTCGTCGTGCAGCGCCTGCTGGAACGACGAGTAGTTCGGAAAGCCGATCCGCACGACGAAGCGAAACACGGTCGGGTCGCTGACTTCGGCTTGCTTCGCGAAGCTCGCGATCGGCCCGAGCCCGAGGCTCGGATAGCGATCCAGCAGCGCGTGCGCGACCTTCTGTTCCGACGGCGTGAAGCTATCCATCTGCGATAGCAGCAACGCCCTGATGCTTGTCCCCATCGGGCACTCCGGCTTGCTCGTATTCAAATGACAAACGGCAGACACACGTGTCTGCCGGCGACTCCATCCATGTTAGCCGATCGACGCGCCGCGGGCCGTGTGCGGCTGCAGATTAGAGGGACGCATCGCACTGAGCATCGATCATTCATATGTGTAATAAAACAAACATAACACACGGCCGACCGGCGCGTAATTCTGCGCATAATTTCAGTGATAACCCTAGGTTTTGAGATGAAAATGCCGATGCTATGATCGCGGCCTCGCCGGAATGTATTGTTCATTACATGCCGGATCAACAGCGTCGGCTCACCCTCGGGACGGGCCGCGCATCCCGGCATGCGCCCGGTTATTCGTCTGGAGGATTCCGTCATGAGGCGGCTCGTAGTACTCACCCTGTTGTCGGCCATGAGCGCAGGTGCGCTCGCCGCTTCGGAACCCGCGGTGGAAGCAAAGAACGGCATGGTCGTGTCGTCGCAGCACTTCGCGTCGCAGATCGGCGTCGACATCCTGAAGGAAGGCGGCAACGCGGTGGACGCCGCCGTGGCGGTCGGCTACGCGCAAGCGGTGACCAATCCGTGCTGCGGCAACATCGGCGGCGGCGGCTTCATGACCGTGCACCTGGCCGACGGCCGCGACCGCTTCATCAACTTCCGCGAGACGGCGCCGGCCGCGGCTTCGGCGAACATGTATCTCGATGCGAAGGGCAACGTCATTCCGGACGACAGCCTGTACGGCTATCGCGCGGTCGGCGTGCCGGGCACGGTCGCGGGTCTCGACCTCGCGCAGCGCAAGTACGGCAAGCTGACGCGCCGGCAGGTGATGGCGCCGGCGATTCGGCTCGCGCGCGACGGCTTCGTGCTGACGCGCGGCGATACGGACATCCTCGACACGACGATCGACCGCTTCAAGAAGGACCCGGAAGCCGCGCGCATCTTCCTGCGCCCGGACGGCACGCCGCTGCAGCCGGGCGACCGCCTGGTGCAGAAGGACCTGGCGCGCACGCTCGAGCGCATCGCGGAGCAGGGCCCCGACGCGTTCTATCACGGCGAGATTCCGAAGATCGTCGAAGCGGCCGCGAAGCGCGGCGGCGGGCTGATCACGGCGGCCGATTTCTCATCGTATCGCGCGCAGGACATCGCGCCGCTGACCTGTACGTATCGCGGCTACGAGTTCGTGTCGGCGCCGCCGCCGAGCTCGGGCGGCGTGACGATGTGCGAGACGCTGAACGTCCTCGAAGGGTATGACCTGCGCAAGTTCGGCTACCAGTCGGCTTCGGTGGTCCACTACATGACCGAGGCGATGCGCCACGCGTACGAGGATCGCAACACGCTGCTGGGCGACCCCAACTTCATCGACAATCCGGTCGCGAAGCTGACGAGCAAGCAATATGCAGCCGAGATCCGCAAGCAGATCAGCGGCGAGACGGCGACGGCGTCGGTCGACGTGCAGCCGGGCGTCGGCGTGCACGAGAAGCCGGAGACGACCCACTACTCGATCATCGACCGCGACGGCAACGCGGTGTCGACCACGTACACGGTCAACGGCCGCTTCGGCGCCGTGGTGATCGCGCCGGGCACGGGCTTCTTCCTGAATGACGAGATGGACGACTTCACGGTCAAGGTCGGCGCGCAGAACCTGTTCGGCCTCGTGCAGGGCACGCGCAACTCGATCGCGCCGGGCAAGCGTCCGCTGTCGTCGATGGCGCCGACGATCGTGAAGAAGGACGGCAAGGTGTTCATGGTGGTCGGCTCGCCGGGCGGCTCGCGCATCATCACGATCACGCTGCAGACCGTGCTGAACGTGATCGACTACGGGATGACGCCGCAGGATGCGGTCGGTGCGCCGCGCGTCCACCATCAATGGCTGCCGGACGAGGTCTATTACGAGACCCGCGGCCTGTCGCCCGATACGGTCGCGATCCTGCGCAACATGGGCTACAAGATGACCGAGCAGACGCCGTGGGGCGCCGCCGAGCTGATCATGGTCGGCCTGCCCGGCACCGAGGCGGTGAGCCACCAGAGTTCCGGCAACGACTCGTCGGTGTCCGGCAACGTGCGCGTCGGCTACATCTACGGCGTCAACGATCCGCGCCGCCCGGCCGGTTCGGCGATCGGGTACTGACCGGGTCGGATCTGATTGGATCGCATCACGCTGAACGGCTGTCCCGGCGTTCGCCATCGCGCGAGCGCCGGGGCCGCGACAGCGACAGCGCGTCCGTTCGCGGACTTTCGAAGTATCGAGCGTGGCGGCTGCCCGGAATGCAGGGCATGACCGGCCCGCAACGCGCGCCGTGGCACGGCACCGGCGCGCGCATTTCCTTCTTTCATTCCTGCACCGTGCGTCGAGTTCCGTTATGAACAAACGAATGTCTGCGGCAGTCTGGATCCTGCTTGCGATGGCGGCCGGCATCTTCATCGGCTACATGATCTACACGCAGTTTCCGGACAAGCAATCGGCGACCGAGATCGCCGGCTATATCTCCCTGGTGTCCGACGTGTTCCTGCGGCTGATCAAGATGGTGATCGGCCCGCTGGTGTTCTCCACGCTCGTCGTCGGCATCGCGCACATGGGCGACGCATCGTCGGTGGGGCGCGTGTTCGTGAAGGCGTTCGGCTGGTTCGTCACCGCGTCGCTGATCTCGCTGCTGCTCGGGCTGCTGATGGCAAACCTGCTGCGCCCCGGCGAGAACCTCGGCCTGCCGCTGCCGGACATCGGCGCATCCGCGCATCTCGCGACGTCCAAGTTCACGCTGAAGGATTTCGTCAGCCACATGGTGCCGAAGTCGATCGCCGAGGCGATGGCGAACAACGAGATCCTGCAGATCGTCGTGTTCTCGATGTTCTTCGGCGTCGCGCTGTCGGCGCTCGGCGAGCGCGGCAAGATCCTCGTGGCCGCGATCGACCAGCTCGCGCACGTGATGCTGAAGATCACCGGCTACGTGATGAAGCTCGCGCCGCTCGCGGTGCTGGCGGCGATGGCGTCGACCGTCGCGATCAACGGGCTGTCGATCCTGCTGAAGTTCGCGGTGTTCATGGGCGACTTCTACGTCAGCCTGTTCCTGCTGTGGAGCACGCTCGTGATCGCCGGCCTGCTGTTCCTCGGCCGTCGCGTGTTCAAGCTGCTCGCGCTGATCAAGGAAGCGTTCATGCTGTCGTTCGCGACCGCGAGTTCCGAAGCCGCGTATCCGAAGATCCTCGACGCGCTCGACCGGTTCGGCGTGCGCCGCAAGATCTCGAGCTTCGTGATGCCGATGGGCTATTCGTTCAACCTCGACGGCTCGATGATGTACTGCACGTTCGCGTCGCTGTTCATCGCGCAGGCGTACAACATCCACCTGTCGCTCGGCACGCAGATCACGATGTTGCTGGTCCTGATGCTGACGTCGAAGGGGATGGCCGGCGTGCCGCGCGCATCGCTCGTCGTGATCGCGGCGACGCTGCACCAGTTCGATATCCCGGAAGCGGGGCTGTTGCTGATTCTCGGCGTCGACACGTTCCTCGACATGGGGCGCTCGGCCACCAATGCGGTCGGCAACTCGATCGCCAGCGCCGTGGTCGCGAAGTGGGAGGGCGAGCTGATGTCGGAGTCCGAAGCGAAGGCGCATGCCGCGCATCTCGACGCGGAACTGGAACGGCAGAACGGCGATCCGGCCTATGGCGCCGGTCGGGCGACGACCGTTTAAACGGCACACGCCTCGTCGATACACGCCGCCAGCACCATCGCGGCGGCGTTGCCCGGCGCCGAGCCGAGCAATTGCGGTGCATAGACGCTGTCGCCGGCCGCGATCGGCCGCCCCGACAGCGCACAGACGCCGCGCTTGCGCGTCGTGAACTGCCGCCACTTCTGGTAACCGTAGTGGCCGGTGCACGCGTCGCACCACGAAATCATCACGGTGTCGGCCGTGGGCCGCTCGAGCACGCTGATCGTCGGGTGGCTTGTCGCGTCCCACGACGGCAGGCGATCGCGCGAGATGCTGCGCCGTCGCGGGGCGGCCCATGAGACGGACGGCATGTCGAAGCTGCCGATCGCGGCGACGGTCCTGAGCCAGGCTACTGCACTGTTGCTCATCCTTGTTTTCCTCGAAACGTTACGCGATGCCGCGACCCGCGGCCTCACGACAGGCGGATGCGCGGCTGCACGCAGCCGTTGATCCGTTCGGCGATCCACTGCAGCGTCGCCTTGGAGAATCCGTGCAGCGCCTGCTGGTGCCGCCGGTACAGCATCAGGTGGCTGAATTGCGCGAAACGGCCCTGGATGAAGCCGCCGCGGAAGAACCCGAATTGCCCGAGCGTGCCGAACGCGTCGTAGTCGCTGATCGACACGAGCGCGCCGAAATCGTGGAACGCGAACGGCGGCAGCGGCTTGCCGTCGAGCCATGCGGGGAGGTGCTTCGCGAGATGCTCGGCCTGCTGGGTCGCCACCTGCGCGGTGGGCGGCAGCGGCCGTTCATGGCCGTCGGGCTGCAGGCTCGCGCAATCGCCGATCGCGAACACGTGCTCGTCGGTCGTGGCCTGCAACGTGGACTCGACCAGGATCTGGTTCGCGCGGTTCGTGTCGAGCCCGCCCAGCGCCTGCATGAAATCGGGCGCCTTCACGCCGGCCGCCCACACCATCAGATCCGCTTCGGCGAACGAACCGTCGCCGTAGTGGAAACCGTTCGCATCGGCCGCCGTCACGCGCGTCGACGTCAGCACGTGAAAGCCGATCTGCTCGAGCCGCCGCTGCGCCGACGCTGAAATCTTCGGCGGAAACGCGGCGAGGATGCGCGGGCCGCTCTCGAGCAGCGTGAGCTGCAGCCGCTCGCGCACCGTCGCATCCCCATAGGCCTGCGCTACTTCCAGCAGCCGGCTCAATTCCGCCGCCAGCTCCACGCCCGTTGCGCCCGCACCGACGATCGCGACGCGAAACGGCTCGTCGCGCGCGATGCTGCGGAACACGCGCATCCGCAGCGCTTCGTTGAAGGTTTCGGCTTGCTGCTGGCTGTCGATGAAGTAGCAGTGCTCGCGCACGCCCGGCACGCCGAAATCGTTGGCCTGGCTGCCGAGCGCGAGGATCAGCACGTCGTATTCGAGTTCGCGCGCGTCGATCACAAGTTCGCCGTCCTGCGAGCGGATCTCGCCCAGCTGCACGCGGCGGCGCGCGCGATCGAGCCCCTTCAGTTCGCCGGGCTGGTACGTATAGCCGTGATCGCGCGCATGGGCGAGGAAGATCACCTGCTGTTGCTGCACGTCGCGCGTGCCGGCCGCGATCGTGTGCAGCATCGGCTTCCAGACATGGGTCGGGCTGCGGTCGACGACGGTGACCTGGGCGCGCCCGGTGCGGCCGAGACGCTCGCCGAGGCGGGTCGCGAGCTGCAATCCGGCGATGCCGCCGCCGACGATCACGATGCGAGTAGGGGTTGTCATGGATAAATCATCACGTGATGAATAAGGTATGATCCTAGCGCTTCCCGGCTTCGCGTGTCAACGAAGCGGGGCAGGCGGCCCGGTTTTGGCGATGTGGAACCGGGGCCCGAACACGGGCGTTCGATTCATTCAACGGGAGCAGAAAAACGTGGCTGAAGTCACTGAGCGCGCGCCATCGAAACGGCGTACGCGCGGGCGGCCGCTGGCGGAGGCGTCCGTCGGTCCGGACGTGATATTGCGGGCCGCGCGCCGCACGTTCGCGAAGCGCGGCTACGATGCGACGAGCGTGCGCGAGGTCGCGCGCGAACTGGGCGTCGACGCCGCGCTGATCGCCCATCATTTCGGCACGAAGGAGGCGTTGTGGCTGGCCGTCGTCGAGCAGATCGTCGACCTCGCCAAGCCGCTGTTCGATGCGTTGCGCGCGTTGCGCACGTCGTCATTGCCGCATCGCGAGCGCGTGCGGCGCGCGATCGAGCTGTGCGTCGATCACGAATTCGAGGAGCCGGACGTCGGCATGTTCTTCTCGACGGCGGCGACCGAGGAGGGCGGGCGGCTCGACTGCCTGCAGCAGCGGATCGTGCGCCCGTATCACGACGCGATGTTTCCGCTGCTGGCCGACGCGGTCGAGGCCGGCGAGATCCGCCCGGTCGATCCGAACGTGCTGTTCTTCATGATCGCGAGCGCGGTCGGCACGACGGTGTCGTACAGCCACCTGATGCTGGAATTCACGTCGCTGCCCACGCGGCAGGATGCGTTCCGGCAGGCCGTGCTCGACGTCGCGCTCAACATCCTGCGCGTCTGAGCGCCGCGCGCGGCGCGAAGTCGGCCTGCGCGCAGGCGTGATTGACCTGTCTCCATGCAGTGCCCGGTGATGCCAAGGTTACCAACCGTCAGCATTCGGGCAAACCGGCTACCTCACCGGCACGGCGATCGCGGTGAGCGGCGGCTGGCGGGGCGGGTGAGGCGGGAAAGCGGCGCGGCGTCGAGCGTCGCGCCGGCCGCACGCGTCAGTCGAGGTCGGGCGGCGTATCGCCGAGCCAGCGCCGCGCACCGGGCCCGTTGCGGCCCGCGCGGTCCTCGGGATTGGTCAGCTTGCAGCGCTTCAGCGACAGGCAGCCGCAGCCGATGCATTCGTCGAGGTTGATGTAGAGCCGCTGCAGTTCCTCGATCCGGTTCGCGACGCGCTGCTTCCAGCCGCGCGACAGCCGCTGCCAGTCCTTGTTGGTCGGCGCGGTGTCTTCCGGCAGGCTCACGAGCTGTTCGGCGATCTCGTCGAGCGAGTAGCCGATCTTCTGCGCGAACACGATGAACGCGATCAGCCGCAGCACCGCGCGCGAATAGTGGCGATGGCTCGAGCCGTTGCGGTGCGACTTGATGAGCCCGCGCGTCTCGTAGAAGCGCAGCGTCGATGCCGGCACGCCACTGCGCGCGGCCACTTCGCGGATCGACATCAGCGGCCATTGCGGGGTTTCGTCGATACCCATGACGCCCTCCGGGAAAGCTTGACTTGAAGTTAACTTCAACTTTTATGCTGCGCGGCAGTTTAACCCGTCGCGAGGCATCATGCTCTCCTTATCCCTACGCAGGACATCGCCTTTGGGCGCGGCCTGTGCACTGCTGCTGGCGTTGTCGGGCTGTCACGACGGCAAAGGCGAATCGTCGGCCCAACCTCTTCCCGAAGTCGGCGTGACGACCGTCGCGCCGCTCGCGCAGTCGGGGCAGTAGGACGCGGCTCGCGCGCCGGCGGCAGCCCGGCGCATCGGTCGTCGCACCTTGCATCGCCCGCGCCGCCAGCATGGTGCGGCAACCGGCCGATGCGCCGCCGCGAAACATTGTTCTCCTTCGTCGTAAACGTCTCGAATGCGTGATATTTGCGCCGCCCGATCCGGTTTAGAGTGGCCGCGAATTGATGGCGATGTGTCGTATGGCCGCGGTCGCGGGCCGTAACGACGCACCAGAGGAGCTGGAGACAAATGGCTGAAGGCAGGATTACGCAAGTCGAATCGTTCGGTTTCGAGCGCATTCCCGATGCATCGCGCTATGCGCGTCCGATCGATCTGTTCCGGTTGCTGTTCGGCGGCTGCAATACGTTTTCCACGTCGGTGCTCGGCAGTTTTCCCGTGCTGGTCGGGCTGTCGTTCAAGGCCGGCGTGTGCGCGATCGTGCTCGGCGTGCTCGCCGGCACCTGCATCCTCGCGCCGATGAGCCTGTTCGGCCCGCGCAACGGCACGAGTGATCCTGTGTCGTCCGGCGCGCATTTCGGCATTCACGGCCGGATCGTCGGGTCGTTCCTCGCGCTGCTCACGTCGATCGCGTTCTTCTCGCTCGCGGTGTGGAGCTCGGGCGATGCGCTCGTCGGCGGCGCGCACGACATGGTCGGCGTGCCGGTCAACGGTTTCACGCTCGGCGCCGCGTACCTGGTGTTCGCGGTGCTCGTGCTGATCGTCTGCATCTACGGCTTCCGCTTCATGCTGTGGGTCAACAAGATCGCCGTGTGGGCGGCGAGCCTGCTGTTCGTCGCGGGCCTGTTCGCGTTCGCGGGGATGTTCGACATGAACTACGCGGGCACGCTGAACCCGGGCAGTGCAGGCTTCTGGGCCGCGTTCGTCGGCGCGGTGCTGGTCGCGTTGAGCAACCCGGTGTCGTTCGCGTCGACGCTCGGCGACTGGGCGCGCTACATTCCGCAGCAGACGCCGAAGCGGCGCGTGATGGGCGCCGTGTTCGCCGCGCAGTTCGCGACCTTCGTGCCGTTCTTCTTCGGTCTCGCGACCGCGACGATCATCGCGTCGAAGGCGCCCGCGTTCATCGCGTCGAACGACTACGTTGGTGGGCTGCTCGCCGTATCGCCGCGCTGGTTCCTGCCGCCGATGTGCCTGATCGCGATCATCGGCGGGATGTCGACCGGCACGACCGCGCTGTACGGCACGGGCCTCGACGTGTCGAGCATGTTTCCGCGCTTCCTGAACCGCGTGCGCGCGACGCTGCTGATCGGCACGATCGCGATCGCGTTCATCTTCGTCGGCCGTTTCTGGTTCAACCTGGTCGAAAGCGTCGCGACGTTCTCGACGCTGATCGACACGTTCAGCTGCCCGTGGATGGCGATCATGGTGATCGGCTACGTGACGCGCCGCGGCTTCTATCTCGCGGACGACCTGCAGGTGTTCAACCGCGGACTGCGCGGCGGTCACTACTGGTTCACGCATGGCTGGAACCTGCGCGCGATGGGCGCATGGCTGCCGGCGGCCTTCGTCGGACTGTCGTTCGTGAACCTGCCGGGCCAGTTCGTCGGGCCGCTCGGCAATCTCGCGGGCGGGCTCGATCTCAGCGTGCCGGTGTCGCTGGTGGTCGGTGGGCTGCTGTATTTCGTGTTGCTGACGATGTATCCGGAAGCAGAAGGCGTGTACGGCCCGCGCGGGCGCTTCCTCGTGCGCGGCGGCGGGCAGGCGGCGCGCGGTGTCGGCGCCCCGGCGATTCAGCCGAAGGGGTATTGAGCACCGCATTGCATGTCGACTGCGGTGCGGATCAGTGGAATGTGCTGCCCGCGAGCATCCCGCCGTCGACGATGAATTCCGAACCCGTGCAATACGCGGATTCGTCGGACGCGAGGAACAGCACGAGGCTCGCCACTTCGTCGGGCTTGCCGATGCGCGCGATCGGCAGTCCGCCATAGATCGACGAAGGGTCGAAATCGGCGTATTCCGGCGGGCGTGCCATCGCGGTGTCGATGCCACCAGGGTGGACCGAGTTCACGCGGATGCCGTAGCGGCCGAACTCGAGTGCGGCGGCCTTCGTCATCCCGCGCACCGCGAACTTGCTCGACACATAGGCGCTGCCGCCGGCCACGCCTTCCATTCCGGCCGTCGACGACACGTTGACGATCGAGCCGCCACCCGCATCCTTCAGCGCGGCCAGTGCCGATTTCATGCCGAGCCAGCAGCCGACCTGGTTGACGTCGATCACCTTGCGATAGTCGTCGAGCGAACACGATTCGATCGGCACGAGCTTCAGGATCGCCGCGTTGTTCACGAGGATGTCCAGCCGACCGAAATGCGCGAGCGTCGCATGGACGGCGGTATGCCAGTCGTCTTCGTTCGTCACGTCGAGATGCTGGTAGCGCGCGGCGTCGCCGAGTTCCGCCGCGATGCATTGGCCCGCGTCGTCCAGCACGTCGGCGATCACCACGCGTGCGCCTTCGGCGACGAACCGGCGTGCCTCCGCCTCGCCCTGGCCGCGGGCACCGCCCGTGATCAACGCCACCTTGCCTTCGAGTCGTTTCATCGTGTTTGCTCCTGTGAGAGAAGGGGGACGCGCGCGGGCCCGCTCATGCAGGGGCCGACACGTCGGTGTCGTTCATGGTGTCTCCGTAGCGGGGCGCCGCGCGATGAGTGACGGCCATGATGGCAACAAAGCCGGTACTTCGTGCCATCCAAACGGACGAGTTGCGTGGTCTGGATTGCGCGGGCGTCATACGGCGCCGCGACGAAGCGCACACGAGGTGAAGACCGGAAAGCGGGGAGGAGCAGGGAGAGGCGTTCCACGCGTTTTCCGGCGTTCGGCACCTTGAGCGTCAGCCTGCATACGGTCGCGGCGATCGTGTCGGACCGGATTGGCCGGCCGCCCGTGCTGATCGTCGGCACGCTGTCGCTGCTGACGGTCACGTACCCGCTGTTCTCGTGGCTGGCCGCCGCGCTGTCGTGGACGGTTGCGTGCAGGTTGGCCCGATCCTGTCGGACATTGTCTTGCGGGACGCTGTCGCGCGGGGGCGTGCGGCCCGACACTGGCGCCTCGCGGTCACGGCAGGCCAGCCCACGGCGGCAACCTGCCGCGGGGCCGCGTGCGGCGGCGCCGGCCTTGCCGGACCGTCGTTCCGTTCGATGTGCCAACCTGGAGTAGAGAGCGACCCATGCAACATCCGACCATCCGTACCCTGGCCGGCGCGAGCGTGCCGACGTCGATCGATGCCGCTCGCACCGCGCTGCTGGTGATCGATTTCCAGAACGAATATTTCAGCGGCCGCCTGCCGATTCCGGACGGGCCGCGTGCGCTGGGCAACGCGCAGCGCGTGATCGCGTTCGCCGATCGCGCGGGCATCCCGGTGTTCCACATCCAGCACGTGGGCGCGGCCGACGGCCTGCTGTTCGCCGACGGCAGCGACGGCTTCCGCTTTCATGCGGACCTGCAGCCCGCGCCGCATCACGCGGTCGTGAAGAAGACCTCGGTGAGCGTGTTCCCGACGACGGACATCGACGCGCGTCTGAAGGCGGCCGGCATCGACACGCTGATCGTCACCGGGCTGATGACGCATGCGTGCGTCGCCGGCGCGGCCCGCGATGCGGTGCCGCTCGGCTATGCGGTGATCATCGTCGACGACGCATGCGCGACGCGTGATCTCGACGTCGCGGACGGCGGCACGATGCCGCACCACGACCTCCATCGTGCGACGCTGGCCGCGCTGTCGGACACGTTCGGCGACGTGCTGACGACCGAGCAGGTGCTCGCGTTCGACGTCGCCTGACGTACGCGCGGCCCGCGCTCAGGCCGCGCTCAAGTGCTCGATCGGCCCAGCCCGACGCCGCGTAGACGACTTCGCCGCGGAAGCACGTCACGATCACGCGCATTTGCGCGAACGTGCCGATCGGGTGCTCGAACGGATTGCGGTCGAGGATCGCGAGACTCGGCATCCTTGCCCGCCTCCAGCGAGCCTGTTCAGTCGTCGAAGCACAGCGCATACGCGGTGTTCATCGTATACGCCTCGAGCATCGTGAGCGGGTCGCGGCGTTCGTGCGGATTCCACGGCGGGCTGGCGGGCGGATCGATCAGCCGGTGCGTGACGCCGGTCTGGATGATCTGCGTCGGGTCCATCATGCTCACCGACCAGTCAACCCGCCGCGAGCATCGCGCCCGCGTTGCGCAGGCTGCGGAACGGATAATTGCGCGCGGTGCGCTCGGGGCCGAGCAGGTCGCGGTAGAGCGGTTGCTGTTCTTCGCGCGCGGCGGTCCACAGGGTCTGTACGGTCACGATCGCGCCGAGCGTCGTCGTGTCGATGTCCTCGTTGCACGAGAGCACGAGCTGCGAATCGGTGACGCGTTCGATAGGCGGGAGCAGCGTGTCTTTGCGCCAGTCGCCCAGCGTATACCGATCGAGTGCGTGACGGGTGCCGCCGGGATCGTCTCCGCCGCGAAGAACATCATGTCGACGCTGTCGACTGCTTGCGTGCCCGTGCCGTGTCGCGAGGTGTTGGCCGCGCATCGGTGCGCGGGCCGCCCGATCAGAACATCGTGTTCGCGTTCGCGGCTTGTTCGGGCACCGGCTGGATCACGTCCCAGTGCTCGACGATCTTGCCGTCCTTCACGCGGAAGATGTCGACCACCGCTTCGCCGCGGTCGCCCGGACGCTCGGTCGCATGCACGTGCAGATAGACGAGGTCGCCGTCGGTCGCGCTGCGGACGATCCGCGCGCGCGATTGAGGGTGCTTCTGGAACGCGCCGACGAAGTACGACACGAACGGCTTCTTGCCGTCGGGCACGTGCGGGTTGTGCTGCTTGTAGTCGTCCGCGACGACGGCGGCCGCCTCGACCGCTTCGTGCTTGTTGAAGAAGCGGTCGTAGAACGTCAGCACGAGCTGGCGGTTGGCTTCCTCGGCGGCCAGATCGCGCGTGGCCGGGCCGGCGGCCAGCGCGGCCGTCGACGCGGCTAGCAGGACGAACGCGGCAACGGCGCGGACGGGGGAGCGGAGCGGTGACATGTGCCAGGTTCCTTGTCTGGGGATTCGTGAACGGACGCGCGGTGCGTGGTGTGCGTCCGTGGATGACGCCGATCGTCGTCGGCGGCAGGCGACGGGGTGCCGGCGATGCGCGTCCGCATGCTTCGTAGAACTGGAAAATCCGCGCGGCCATCGAGTCGATCGAATGGTACAGTTGCCGCGAACCTGTCACAAGAAGTCACTGCGGTGTGAACAGGTCACACCGCGGTGACCATGCGTTGCCCGTGAAAGAGAATCCCGTCATGCCATTTCCGTCCGCCGACGAATCCGTCGAACTCGATCAGCCGTGCCCGATCCGCGATGT
Organism: Burkholderia sp. Bp9143; assembly: GCF_003853645.1. Taxonomy (GTDB): domain Bacteria; phylum Pseudomonadota; class Gammaproteobacteria; order Burkholderiales; family Burkholderiaceae; genus Burkholderia. The sequence goes on from NZ_QTPO01000001.1 coordinate 126,779, forward strand.
GCTCGACCGCATGGGCGACCAATGGAGCCTGCTCGTGATCGAGGCGCTGTCCGGCGGCACGATGCGTTTCAACGAACTCGCCCGTGCGATCGGCGACGTGTCGAAGCAGATGCTGTCTCGCACGCTCAAGCGGCTCGAGCAGGACGGATTCGTCAGCCGCACGCTGTATGCCGAGGTGCCGCCGCGCGTCGAATATGCGTTGACGGACCTCGGGCGTTCTTTCCTGACGCCGATGCACGCGATGATCCGCTGGGCCGACGAACATCATCGTGCGATTTGCGCCGCCCGTCGTCGCGCGCGCGAGCGGGAGCGCAGCGGGCGTTCAACGGAGTAGGTCGTGCCGTCGCGTGGCAACCGGCGACGGAATGCGTGTGTTGCGGCGGCATCGGGTGATTGCGTTATCCGAACGTTTTCATGGCGTTGCTTGCGTATGCGGAGTTGCGAAGGGCGCGACGTACGGGGGGCGATTGGCGTTTGAATGGTGCGGCCCGTCTTTTTGCGGCGGGTGGAGCGGGGCCGCCCGCCGTATGCGGCCCCGCGCCGGACGACTTATCGCCAGGTGCCGTCGACATAGACCCACACCTGCCCTTGGCGCCGCCAGTAGCCGGGCACCCACCGACGCCCGGGGCGGCGGGCGACCCAGCGTCCGGACACCCATATATAGTGGCCGCGCTGCCAGCGCCAGTAGCCGTCGGTCCAGACATAGCCGTGCGGCCGCGGCGGCGGTGGCCGGCGATCATGCCGCGGTGCCGGCGGCGCGTAGCCCGGGCGGTCGGAATAAGGCGGCCTGCCGGGCCCCGGAGGCGGTCCGGGCGGCCGGTACCCGGGCGGCACGGGCTGGGCCGAGGCGGTGCGTAGCCCGCCGCCGGTGGCGGCGAGGGCGGCGGACAGTCCGATGGCGCGCAACAACGAGCGTCGATTCATGGCGGGTCCTCTAATATGTAATCGGGGTTGCCTTACATTAGCCCGCCGGTTCGGTGGCCGGGTTACGCGGTCCGTTAAGGCTGTTACCACGTGTCACTACGACCCGGCGATAGCCGGGGCGTCGCCGCCGGTCTCCCGTTGGGGCAGGCGCCGACGGCGAATGGGGGCGGCTCCGGCCGCGCGGCCGTGTGTTTACGGATCGACCGCCGCGTTTTAGGTGGCCAAGCCCAATATTTGAGATTGTTTTGGGTAAAAATTACCGTTTTCGTGTGGTTCCATCGATTCCGCTTGTTGTTTCTATGCAACCGTCAAGCCGATGACACGAAAGAATGGTGCGATGAATGCCTCCAAAAAGGCTTCGTCAAGAGGTCAAAAAAGGACGTTAAAACAAATACTTATAACGCGTCCCCACTTTCATTATTTCTAGTTCTGGAAAAGCTTATTTCTTTATTTGCAGATCGCGCCCCTAGGGTACACCCCTAAACTCACGGTTCCCAAACGGGCAACTATCCGGGCGCGGCCAGAAGGACCGATGGCGTTCCCGGGCGGTTGCAGACCGTTTATGAACAAGGTCGCGAGACCTGCCTCTTTTTAGAAGGGAGCTCCACGAATGAACAAGACTCTGATCGTTGCAGCAGCTGCAGCATCGTTCGCTACCGTCGCTCACGCGCAAAGCAGCGTCACGCTGTACGGCGTGCTGGACGCAGGCATCACCTACCAAAGCAACGTCCAGAACGCAGCCGGCCAAGGCAAGTCGCTGTGGTCGATGGGTTCGGGCATTGACCAGAGCCGCTTCGGCCTGCGTGGTTCGGAAGACCTCGGTGGCGGCCTGAAGGCGATCTTCACGTTGGAAAGCGGCTTCAACATCGGCAACGGCAAGTTCGCGAACAACAACGGCATGTTCAACCGCCAGGCTTTCGTCGGCCTGTCGAGCCAGTACGGCACGGTTACGCTGGGTAAGCAGTACGACTCCGTCCAGGACTACCTGGCACCGCTGACCGCAACGGGCTCGTGGGGCGGTACCTACTTCGCTCACCCGTTCAACAACGACAACCTGAGCACGAACGGCGGCTACTCGGCTAACAACACGATCAAGTTCGCAAGCGCGAACTACGCTGGCCTGCAATTCGGCGGCACGTACTCGTTCTCGAACAGCACGAACTTCGGCAACAACCGTGCTTACAGCGGCGGCGTGTCGTACCAGTACCAAGGCCTGAAGCTGGGTGCAGCTTACTCGCAAGCGAACAACCCGAACAACAACAGCACGGGCGCAGTTGACTCGTCGTCGGCTCTGTTCAACGGCCAAGGCCGCCTGCGCACGTACGGCGCGGCTGCTGCATACGCATTCGGCCCGGCGCAAGTTGGCGCAGCATGGACGCAATCGCGTATCGACAACCAAGCTAACGGCGCGGCTACGTTCCACGCTGACAACTACGAAGTCAACGCGAAGTACAACCTGACGCCGGCTCTGGGCCTGGGCGCAGCGTACACGTACACGAACGCGAAGGTTGCTGGCGAAAGCACGCACTGGAACCAGTTCGGCCTGCAAGCTGACTACTCGCTGTCGAAGCGCACCGACGTCTACGCACAAGCTGTGTACCAGCGCGCTGCGAAGAACGGCGTTGGCGCATCGATCTACAACGGCGATGTCAACACGCTGCCGAGCTCGTCGATCAACCAAACCGCAGCAACGGTTGGTCTGCGTCACCGCTTCTAAGCGTGACGGCTGGGTAACCAGCTTCGCAGTATCGAAAAAGGCGCCTTCGGGCGCCTTTTTTTACGCCCGTCGAATGCAGCGACGAAGACTGCGACGGAGGCACGTATCGTCCGGACGCAAAAAAGCGAGGCCCTGGGCCTCGCTTTCTTATTTGGTGTGGCCGACAGGTGCGCTGCCGGCCGGCAGCGGCGTCAGCGCGTGTATTCGCCGTTGGCTTCCGGCTGGAACACGATCGCCGCGACCTTCATCAGTTTTTCGACGCCGCTCGGCTGCAGCACCTTCACCAACTGACCGCGCTGCGTGCCCAGCAGCGCCATGCCGACCGGCGAGAAGACGTTCAGGCGTCCGAGTTCGAGATTGGCGGCATCCGGATAAACAATCGTCCAGGTGGCCTGCTCCTGGGTCGCTTCGTCGAGCAGCGTGATCTGCGAGTTCATCGTCACGACGTTTGCCTTGATGGCGTCGGGCTGCACGATGTCCGCGCGTTCGAGCAGCGCGTCGAGCATTGTCTGGAAGCGCGGGTTGTGTTCGGCGTGCTTCTCGAGGCGAGCGACGTCGAGTTCGGTCAACTGGTAAAGGCGTTGTTTCATGGCAGTTCTCCAAATGATCGGCATGGGGCAGGCGGGGCGTGCCTATGGGGATCGCCCGGAGCCTGTCTGACCTGGCTCCGGGAGGAGGCCGTGCCGTCAGATCAGGCGCCGGGCAGGGGCGAGCGGCGCCTGGGCCGTGCGTCGAACGCAGGGGTGCGCCGGATGGCCGGCGCGCGCGCGCACGCCGGCTGGGCCGGACGGCGAAACCAAGAGGGGCGTGGGCGCTTGCATGGTGAATGGGATATTGACTGACGGATATAACCTTACGATTCTACAACACAACCTTCCGGATCGGTGATTCGGCTGTCGGCTGTTCGTCAGGCATTGTTGTGGAAATGATTTAAGTGATCGCGATCTCTTGGGACGACGGTGGTCGATTTTTTCCAAAAATGCAACGCTGTATGTTCAAACCAAGGGTTTTCCCTTGGTATTGCGAGCACTACACTTGATCCATCGCTTCAGACAGTCACGCCGGGAGCGACGTCAAAAGAGAACATATTTCGGAGGTCCATCATGAAGTCGATCATCTACGCAGCGATCGCTGCATCCGTTCTTGCCGCCCCGATCGCATCGTTCGCACAGTCCGAGCAGGGCTTGACCCGCGACCAGGTCCGGGCCGAACTCGTGCAACTCGAACAGAACGGCTACAAGCCGCTCGCGAGCGATCCGCAATATCCGCAGAACATCCAGGCCGCGGAACAACGGATCCAGCCGAACCAGCCGATGCTCGCTCAAGCCGATACGAGCGGCTATGGTGCGGTGGCGACGGGCGCAGGCCAGTCGGGCCGCCGCATGACGCGTGAAGCCCCGAATCCCGTGAACGCCGTCTACTTCGGCAACTGAATATCCCCGGGTCTGCCCGAGCACAGCATGTGACCGACGGGACGCGCGCCACTTGTGCGCGTCTGCGTCAGCAGAGCAGAACCTCCGTCGCCGCATTCCGGCGGCTTTCCCGCCCAGACGCTCGCGCGTTTGGGCCTTTTTTGCTGGGACGGGTCAGGCGGACGTGACCGCCGGGGTGCCATGGATATAGTGTTCGAGCTGGCTGATCGTGAATTGCTGGTCGGCAATCACGCTTTTCACGAGGTCACCGATCGAGATCAGGCCGATCAGCTTGCCGTCCTGGAGGACGGGCAGGTGGCGCATCCGGTGCTCGGTCATCAGCGCCATGCACTCGTCGGTGGATTGCGATGGTTCGACGTAGCGCACCTTGGCCGTCATGATTTCCTCGACGCGGGTGGCTTTCGACGAACGGTCCTGCAGTACGACCTTGCGCGCGTAGTCGCGCTCGGTGACGATGCCCGCGATGTCGTCGCCGTCCATGACCAGCAATGCGCCGACTCCCTTCTCCGCCATCAGCTTGATGGCGTCGTAGACGAAATCGGCTTTCGTGACGGTGTAGATCGTGCGGCCGGAATCCGGCTTGGCTTTGAGAATTTGCGCGACAGTCGTGCTCATTTGCTTTCTCCGTGTGCAGGTCGATGCAGGGAAGGCAGGGCGTGATGCGCGGCACCCGATGGGCCCAGTATAGCCGGGCCTGCTGCGGCAGTCGCGTGACGTTTCCAGATTAGCGGTAAACTCCGGTCACGCACTATCCACACAATTCCTACATTCCTGATCGTTTCGATTGAATTCATGATGTCTTCGCGTCCCCAATCGCCCACGCAGGGCAATGGCCAGGCCGACGAGTGCGTGACGCTCGTCGCCACCGCGTCGCTACCCACGCGCTACGGTACGTTCACGTCGTACGCTTTCCGCGTATCGGGCAGCGATGCCGAACATCTCGCGCTCGTGATGGGTGACGTCACCGGCGAGCAGTCCGTGCTCACGCGGCTGCATTCCGAATGCCTGACCGGCGACGTGTTCGGCTCCTTCCGCTGCGATTGCGGCGAGCAGCTCGATCTTGCGCTGCGCTACATCGCAGCGGAAGACCGCGGCGTGCTGCTGTATCTGCGCGGCCACGAAGGGCGCGGCATCGGCCTGAGCAACAAGATCCGCGCGTACGCGCTGCAGGAGCAGGGGCGCGATACCGTCGAGGCGAATCTCGACCTCGGCCTGCCCGACGACGCCCGCGAATACGACTCGGCCGCCGCGATCCTGCGAATCCTCGGTGTGACGTCGGTGCGCCTGATGAGCAACAACCCGAAGAAGTTCGACACGCTCGTGAAGCATGGCATTCCCGTGTGCGAACGCGTGGCGCTCGCGGTGCCCGTGCGCGAGGAAAACGAGCGTTACATCCGAACCAAGCAGGTGAAGTTCGGGCATTACTTCGAAGAGAACGAATAGTCGAAATTTCGGCTTTGTCCGAGGTGGTCTGGATTGATCCGTTGATGTCTTTAAGTCGTTGAATGTTAATGAAAATTCAGAGCTTCTCGTCGCCTCCGGCGTGGCGTCAACGCTTGCCTCTGCTTAGCTAAACTTGCTGCGTCGGCGTAGGTTTCTGTGGCGTTGTACAGAAAACCTACGCCGAGGGAAGAATGCGCTTTGATGCACGCGTCTACAAGTCGCCGGTCGACGGCCGCATGCGACAAGTGAAGCTCGGCGAGTGGCCCGCGATGGCTTTTGCTGCTGCAATCTCCGCTTGGGAAAGGAATCGGGTTGAGCGTGATTCTGGCGCCGAGCTTTCTTCACTGCGTCGAAAGAGAGAAGTGACGACTCTCGGTCCATTACCAACTGCCTACACCGTCAGGGAGCTGTGCAGTGACTACATGGAAGGGCATGTAGAAGTAAATCGGAAGACGAAGGGAGCGGTCGAGGTAGCCCGAATATTCAAGGCGATGCTGGGGCCTATTGCGAACGCTACCGCAGCGACCGTCACGCGCGCCCAGGCGTTCGATTTCCTCGATTCATATAGATCGCGCCGGTTCTTGCCGCGCGCCTAGAATCGCAGCCCGCAAATATGGGTAGAGTCGTGGGTAGGAGACCATCGGCGATTGAGGGAGTCTTACCTGGCGGGTCTGTGAGAGAGGTGGTTGGCGTCGGCTGCCTTCCGCCATTCAAGGCTCCCGGGTATTCCGATGGGTCTCGGTCCGCCGCGGACTCCACGCCCAGGTGCTCGTGCAAGAGCGTGAGCGAATGCCGACCGAGCGTGAACGGTGAGCGTTTGCGGGAGCTGGCTACGGTCGCCAACCGAACAAAAGGGCGATGCGGATTCCTCTCGCATCGCCCTTTCTGACATCCTCCCGGCGTCGTGGCGAAGTGGATACGTCCCGATTCGCCACGACGCGCAACGCGGCCAACTGTTACTTCCCGGCTAGCGTCTTCACGCCGCCCGGCAGCACATCGAAGCGCAGCAACTGCCCGCCTGAACCCGCGTCACCCGGTGAGACTGCCACATAGAGGCGCTTGCGGGCAGCCACCAGGATCGCCGTCTTGGCACCCTTCGCAGTCGGCACGCGCGCGATTTCCTCGTAGTGGTCCGCATCCTTCTGCTGGATCACGCCCAGGTAATCGTCGCCCGCCAGGTAGATGCGACGGTTCACCGCGTCGAAGATCACCTCGTTCGTGCGCTGTGGCGCATCGAACGACGCCAGCGTCTTGCCGTTGGCCGCATCGAGCACCAGCAGCTTGAACGGCTTGCGTGTACCGACGAACAGACGTTGATGCGCCTCGTCATACGCGATCGGCGCGTTCAGCTCCGCACCCTCGATCGGCCAGCGGGCGATCACGTTGCGCGTTGCCTTGTCGACGACGGCCAGCGTGCTCTTGCCGGTCACGTTGACGAACAGGCGGTGGCCGTGCTGCTCGGCCGCCATCGCCTCGGTGAAATCGGTGTCGAACGTCATGTCGCCGACGCGGCGCCCGGTGCGCGGATCGACTTCCGATACGATCGTCTGCTGCATCTTCGGCTCCGCGTTCTTGCCGCCGGTGACGATGTACATGTGGCGGCGCGACGGATCGTAGCGCATCGAATCCGCCCCGATGGTGAGCGGGATCGAGCCCGTGATGCGATAGCTCGCGGCATCGACGATGCGAGTCATCCCGGCGCCGCTGTCGGTGACGATCAACCGGTTCAGGTCGGGCAGGTACAGGATCGCGTGCGGCTGGTCGAAGCCCTTGACCGTACGCAGGTGCTTGCCGGTGGCGAGGTCGAACACTTCAAGCGTGCCGCCGTCCTCGCCGGCGAGGAACAGTCGCCCGCCGGCAATGTCGGCGGCGAAGTGGTCGAAATCGCCCTTGTAGTCCGGCAGCGCGGTGCTGCCGACCAGCCGCAACGGCGCACCGGCCACGCCGGCGGCGTCAGCCGCGGATGTCGCCGCATGGGCGGCCGGCGAGACCGTCGCGCAGAGGGCCGCGGCCGCGAGCATGGTCAGCGACGCGATCGCGGAAATTCGCAAACGCATGTTCAGCCTCCTGAACAGGGATGGATCGGTGAGGGAAGCGTCCGTCCCGCCACGCGGGAAAGGACGCTTCGCAAGCTGACGGCGGACCGCGTGTCGCTCACTTTGCCGGCTCGAACAACGCGCCGTAGGTCGGAATCTGCTTCTCCAGCGCATCGCGCAGCGCCGTCGACGCGAGGAAGAAGGCCTTCTCGCCCTTCGCATTCGCACCGTCGTTCTTGTAGGCGAGCACGATCTCGCCGACGTTCTGGCCGCTCGCGTCGCGCAGCGGCAGCATCATCACGAACTTCTTGACGGTGTCGTTCGGACGGTGCCAGCGTGGGTCGACGATCGTGATGCCCTTCTTCGAAATGTCGATGTCGTCCGGATCGTCGGCATTGCCGATGCGGTCGAGATAGGAGCCCGCGAACATCGTGTAGGCGTCGGTCATGCCCGGCGGAACGCCGTGGAACGTCACGCTGAGCAGCTCGGGATGCTGGCTCATGATCTGTTCGGACAGCTTCTGCGCGAAGATCTTCGTCGTCGGCGGCGTCCAGTTGCGCGGGTGCGGTGCGGGGTCGGCGGCGTACAGCACGGATGCCGACATCACGCCGAGCGTCGCGGCGATCAAGGTCTTGGTCAGGGTCTTCATGTGTCTCCTCTCTTGGCCCGGCGGGCGTTGTCGAAGCAGGTGAAATCGAGTGTAGGGGCGTCACCTTGAACGAGCGTTAACGCGATCTGAATGCAAATTCAGCTTGAGGGAACGGACGGCTTTTGCGGCGCATCCGCTGAAACGGACGACACGGACGAAACACGCGGAGCCGGTCGTGCGTCGGTTCCAGTCGCCGCGCACGCGGAATGAAGCGCCATGAACAGCGACAGCACGCCCGCCGTGCAAAGCACGATGCCGACCCAATCGTGGCGGCCTGTCTTCGTGGACCACGTCATCGAAACCTCGCTGAAGCAGCTTGAATGGAGGGAATCCGGTGCGCCGGCGGCAGGGAGAGGCCATGCGACGATCGGCGCGCATGGCGGAGGACGTTGCGCCGATGGCGGCGTGCGTATCCCGCAGTGGCCGAGCATCGCGCCGCGACGAACCGGGCGAGGTGCTCGCCACGCCGTTTGCCTCGACGCGTCGGATGCGGCAACCGACCCGGCTTCACTACACAAGGACAAGGACGACGCGGGCGGTGCAATCAGCCGATGCCCGCCCGCGTCACGCGATCAATCCGCGCTGTCGAGCTTTGCCAGTTCCTCTTTCACGACCGTCGGCGTCAGCGGGATATAGACGCCTTCCTTCGCGACCACATCCTGTCCCTGGCGGCTCAGCACCAGCTTCAGGAATTCCTTGATCTTCGGTTGAAGCGGCTCGCCCGGTTTCTTGTTGACGAAGATGTACACGTAGCGCGACAGCGGATACTTGTGCGAGTACACGTTCTGCAGCGTCGGCGCGAGGTACGGCCCGCCGTCGCCGGCCGCGAGCGGCACGACCTTCACGTTGGGCGTGACGTTCGCGAGCAGCGCGTAGGTGAGGCCGCCCGGATGCGAGGCCATGTCCTCGGCGGCCACGGTGAACGCGTGCGTGAAGCCCTTGCCCTTGACGAACTGGATGTTGTCCTTGTATTCGCCGCCTTCCAGCAGGTTCAGCTTCAGGAAGTACTCGATGCCGTTGACCGGTTTCAGCCCATAGAGGTGGATCGGCCGGTCGGCCCATTCGCCGCCGAGGCCGAGGTCGCCCCAGGTGTTGATATCGGCGTGGCCGCGATTGCGCGTCTTCGAGTAGATCGCGTCGAGCTGCGCCATCGTCAGGCCCTTGATCGGGTTGTCCTTGTCGACCAGAATCACCGACGTCGCTGTCTTGCCGAGCGAGCCGACACTGCCGGTGGCCACGCGAATCGCGAGGGGCTTGTAGCCGTACTTGTCGACGAACGCCTTTTCCTCGGCGGGCAGCAGTTCACGTCCGACCGGCGCAAGGTCCGCCGTGTTGTTGGTGAGCGCCGGGCCGCCGGCACCGGAAGCCTTCGCTTCCATCGTGACGCTCAGGCGCGGATACGCCTTGCGATACGCCTTGATCCAGCCGAGCGTGATTTCGTCCATCACGTCCGCGCCGACGAGACGCAGTTCCTCCTCCGGCACCGACTGGACCTCGCCCGGGTGCCAGGCCGGAATCGACGGATCGACTTTCAGATGGTGCTCCACCGCCGCGTATTTCAATGCGAATGCGGGCGGCGACGTCAGTGCGCCCAGCATTCCCAGGCCGATCATCGCCGCGGCCGATGCCGCCGCCGTCCTGCGCAACCCGCTGATCTTCTGCGTCTGTTTCATGAGTGTCTCCTGATTGAACCGATTGCCAAGTTGGTTTCGTGAAGTCGCCCTCTGCGAGGCGATGAGATGTGTTGCGTATCCGGCGTGCGCGGATCGGGCCGGCCTGTCGTCGGCGGTGCCGTCGCGCTGCGTGTGCGACGGGGCTTCCGCCTTGTCATGATGGTGGGCCACGAAGCTGAACGCGACCTGAAGCTTTCCTGAATGAAATTTCAGGCGAGCGGCAAGCGGCGCGCGGCGCACGTCAACGCGCCGGCTGGAACAGCGCGGCCAGCGATGGCGTGCGCGCGGCGAGCTCGTCGCGTACCTGCTCGGCGCGCTGCATGATCGCGGCACGATCGCTGCCCGGCGTGTAATGGAACGTCGAGCCGATGACGCCGATGGTCTTGCCGCCCGAGTCGTGCATCGGCAGCTCGACCGACAGGTCGCCCGTCTTCGTCGGCTCGACGCGCGGCTGCCCGCTGTCGAGTACGGCGAGGTCGTCGGCGTCGGCCGGCTTGCCGATCCGGCCGATGTTCGACGCGATGATCACGTTCTCGCCACCGGCCGGCGGCGTGACGTGCAGCGCAAGAATGGTCAGTTCGGGATGCGCGGACAACGTGGTGTCGACGAGTTGCTGCGCGTAGGGCGCGGCCGGCGCGCCGGCGTGCGCCAGCGATGCGGACGCGAGCAGCAGCGCGGCCGCAGCGGCAGCGGCTCTGGGAGAGCGGTGCATGTGAAGACTCCTGGAGACGGCGCCGCCCGGCAGGACGGGGGCGGCGCCGGATAGGGGGCTGGAGAGGGGCGCTGCCGCGTCAGTTGGCGAGCAACGCGCGAGCGCTTTCGGCCTGCCGTGCGCGCAGCGGCACGTACATCGCGTGATCGAGCACCGCTTGCTGCCCCTGCTTGCTCAGCACATAGCGCAGGAACTCGGCGATCGCCGGATTGAGCGGCTTGCCGGGCGCCTTGTTGGTGTTGAAGTAGATGAGGCGGCTCAGCGGGTAGGTCGCCAGCGCGACGTTCTCGTACGTCGGCGCCGTGAACGGGCCGCTGTCCGATTCGCCGAGCGGCAGCATCTTCACCGGCGCGTCGATATACGCGATCCCCGAGAAGCCGATGCCGTAGCGATCGTCGGCGACATCCTTCGCGAGCGGGAACACCAGCTTGTCGTAGTGGATGTCGTCGCGCCACTCGCCGCGCTTTCCGTCGGCGCTCAGCACGCGCTGCCGGACGAATTCCTCGAAGCCGTTCCACGGTTTGATCGCATAGACATGCACCGGCTTGTCTGCCCATTCGCCGGTCAGCCCGAGGTCGCCCCAGGTCTGGATCGGCTTGCCGCCGCGCAGGTGCGTGCGCGAGTAGAGCGCGTCGATCTGCGCGTAGCTCAGCTTTTCGATCGGGTTGTCCTTGTTGACGAAGAAGCCGATCGCGTCGAGGAAGCCGAAATGCCGGTACGAGCCGCCCGAAATCGGCACGCTGAGCGGGTTGTAGCCGAACTTGGCCTTGAAGTCGGTGACGTCGTCCGGCTTCAGTTCGCGTGACACGAACACGAAGTCGAGCTTCTCCTTGACCAGTTCCTTCGCGCCGAGGCTGCCCGCATACGGCGGGGAAATGTGGATGTCGACGTTCGGGTAGTACTTCCTGAAGCCTTCGATCCAGCGGTTGACGAGCGATGGGAGCACGTCGGATGCGGCGCCCGCGAACGTGCCGGACAGCTTGAGGTCGGTGCGCGGCCGGAAGTCCGGCAGCGCGGCGTCGAGCCGCGGCTGCAGGATCTCCGGCTCGAGCAGCGCGCGGCCGACCTTCATGCCTTCGTCGGCCTGCTCCTTGGTCTGCGGTGTCGCCGTCTTCAGCGCGGGCACGACCCACTCGACCATCGGCGTGTCAGCCGCCGCGGCACCCGTCATCCAGGATGCCGAGACGGATGCAACAGCCGTGGCAGCCGCGGAAACGGCCAGTCGACGCAGGCGGCCGGACGACGCAAGCCGGCCGGTCGCGGAACGGGGTTCGATTCGATTCACGTGTTGTCTCCTCCTTTATTGAAGCAAGCCGTGTACGGCTACCGCGCTATTGTGCGGCCGGCCCGGACTGCGGAAAACCGGGGTACGTGCCGATGCGTTGGGTCCAACGATAGTGTCGCCGGATGAACGCAGTCTGAAGACATCCTGAAAATCCGTTCATGCAATGTCCGCGCCGAGGATGAACGAATATTCAGCATCGGTTCAGGTTCGCTTCACCGTCTGCCCGTAACGTTGGGGCGGCTTCTCCCGGCGCGACGGCGGGGCGGCATTCCCGACCGGAAGCCGGGCCGTTGCGCGATCTCCCACCACAGGCAGGAGACACTCGTGCTTGCTTTCGATTTCTTCTCGCGGCGCGCATTGCCGTCGATGCTGTCGCTGCCGCATCCATCCCGCCTGCAGGACGCGCGTTCGGCGCCACTGCCATTACGACGCGGGCGTCGCGCCGGTCCCGCCCTGATGTTGGCCTGTCTTGCGTTCGCGGCACCGGGCATCGCGCGAGCGGCCGACAGCGCCGCTGTGCTGCCGGCCTATCGAGCGCAGACGCACCTGAACGGCACGCTCGACAGCGTCGGCGACGACGCGATGGGGCCGCTGCTCGACGCCTGGCTGGCGGCATTCGAACAGCGCCAGCCGGGCATCCGGCGCGGGCCGCATTGGCGGCATGCCGGCAGCGCAACGGCGTTCGGCGCGCTGATGTTCGGCGACGCCGACATCGCGCCGCTCGCGCGCGAGCCGTTGCCGACGGAATTGCAGCCGTATGCGCACCAGTTTGCCGGCGACATGATGAAGTCGCCGCTGCTCGTGCGTGTCGCGACGCGCGACGGGCAGGCGGCCTATCTCGCGGTGAACCGGCGCCCAGGCGCGCCGCTGCCGCCCAGGATCAAGGCCTTCCTGATGTTCGCGCTGAGCAGCGAAGGGCAGGCGGTCGTTGCCGCGCGGAAGGATTTCGCGCCGCTCGATGCCAGCGCCGCCGCGCAGGAACGCGCGAAGCTCGACGGCTTCCTGCCGCCGCTCGATGCCGCGCTGCCCGACTATCGCCCGGTGGCCGGCCTGCACGGCGCGATCGACAGCATCGGCAGCGACGGCATGAAGTCGCTGATGGATACGTGGATCGACGCGTTCACGCACGTGCAGGCCGGCGTGCGCAAGGGCCGCCGCTGGGAGCATCTTGGCACGCTGAACGGCTTTCACGCGCTGCTCGCGGGCGATACGGAGATGGCGCCGATGGGCCGCGAGCTGTGGCCGGACGAACGGGCCGCGTATGCGCAGGTCCGCCATCGTGCGGCGCCGCTCGAGATCCGCGTCGCGCGCGGCGGCTTCGACACGCCGCAACGGACCACGGCGCAGGCGATCTTCGTGCACCCGGACAACCCGCTCGCCGGCATCACGCTCGCGCAGCTCGCATCGATCCTGCAGCGCAACCCGGGCATCACGCGATGGGGCCAGCTCGGCCTGACCGGCGAATGGGCCGACCGCCCGATCGCGATCTACATGCCGCCGCATGTCGCGCCCAATGCGATGTCGATGCAGGCCATGGTGCTGCACGGCGGCGCGTGGAATGCAGCCGTGCACGAGGGATCGATCGACGATACCGCGCACGCGATCGCCCGCGATCCGGGGGCGATCGGCTTCGGCGGACTCGAGGAAGGCATTCCCGGCCTCAAGACGCTGGCGGTCGCGCGTGCGGCAGGCGAGCCGTACGTGGCACTCGATGCGCGGAACGCGGCGAGCGGCCGATACCCGCTCACGCGCTACATGTACATCCGCCTGAACCAGCCGCTCGCACCGCCGGTGAAGGCATTCCTGCGCTACATCCTGAGCCGCGAGGGTCAGGAGCCGGTGCGCTATTCGGCGTACTTTCCGCTGACCGCGGCCGAGGCGCGTGAAGAGCTGGCGAAGCTCGAATGACCGGCTCGCGCGCGTGTCCCGCCGCAGTCCGCGCGTACGTCGCGTCATCCCTGAACAGGGATTCATTTTCCGTTCAGCCTGATTTTAAGGTTGCTCCGTATAACTGAAATCGTTCCGTGAACCCCTGCGCGCGGCCGGGAAACAGGCGCAAGCGCAGGGCAGGCGGTACGCCACACCTATCGACTCTGGAGGAGACATCCCATGAAACGCACTGTCCTGCACATCGCCCTCGGCGCGCTGGCACTCGGGACGCTGGCCCCGGCCGCGCAAGCCGGCGAGAAGATCACGCTGATGGTCGGCGGCATGGAAAAGCAGATCTACCTGCCGGCCAAGCTCGCCGAGCGGCTCGGCTATTTCAAGGAGCAGGGCCTCGACGTCGAGCTCGTCAACGAGGCGGCCGGCGTCGATGCGGAGAACGAGCTGATCGCCGGCGGCGTGCAGGGCGTCGTCGGTTTCTACGACCACACGATCGACCTGCAGGCGAAGGGCAAGTACATCCAGTCCGTCGTGCAGTTCAGCCACACGCCGGGCGAAGTCGAGCTGATCTCGACGAAGGTCGCCGACAAGGTCAAGTCGCCCGCCGATTTCCGCGGCCTGACGCTCGGCGTGACGGGGCTCGGCTCGTCGACCAACTTTCTCACGCAGTACCTCGGCGTGTCGCACGGCGTGAAGACGTCGGAGATGACGTCGCTGCCGGTCGGCGCCGGCAATACGTTCATCGCCGCGATCAAGCAGGGCAAGATCGACGGCGGCATGACGACCGAGCCGACCGTGTCGCGCCTCGTCAACGGCGGCGACGCGAAGGTGCTCGTCGACCTGCGCTCGCCCGAAAGCACGCAGAAGTGGCTCGGCGGGCTGTACCCGGCCGCGAGCCTCTACATGGAGAACGGCTGGGTGCAGTCGCACAAGGCAACGGTGCAGAAGCTCGCCAACGCGTTCGTCAAGACGCTGCGCTACATCAACACGCACAGCGCCGACGAGATCACCGCGCAGATGCCGGCCGACTACTACGCGGGCGACCGCGCGATGTACGTGAAGGCGCTGGCGGCCGGCAAGGTGACGTTCATTCCGGATGGCCGCATGCCGGAATCGGGCCCCGCGACCGTGCTGAAGGTGCTGTCGGCGTTCGACAAGGCCGTGTCGGGCCACAAGATCGATCTGGCGAAGACCTATACGACCGAGTTCGTCAACGCCGTGCAGATCAAGTAAGCATGCGCGCCGCGGCGGCCCGGCAGCGGGCCGCCGCGGGCGCTGCGTCGATTCCAACCTGTTTCCATAGGTGGCACTCCATGACAGCCCCAGCCTCATCGGCAACCCTGCCGGACCCCGTCGCCGCGCCGGCCGACGTCCCGGCCATTGAACTCGATCGCGTCAGCCGCCGCTTCGTCAGCCCGGAAGGCAAGGCGATCATGGCGCTGCAGAATTTCAGCATGACCGTCGCCAAGGGCGAATTCTGCGCCGTGGTCGGCCCGACCGGCTGCGGCAAGTCGACCACGCTCAGCCTGATCACGGGCCTCGCCACGCCGAGCGCCGGCGCGGTCAGGATCTGGGGCGAACCCGTCACCGGCATCGACCGCCGGATCGGCTTCGTGTTCCAGTCCGACGCGGTGTTCCCGTGGAAGAGCGTGCTCGACAACGTCGCTGCCGGCCCGCTGTATCGCGGCGAGAAGAAGGCACTGGCGTATGAACGCGCGATGGAATGGATACGTCGCGTCGGCCTCGCGCGCTTCGAGCGTCACTATCCGCACCAGCTCTCCGGCGGCATGCGCAAGCGCGTGGCGCTCGCGCAGACCTTCATCAACGAGCCCGAGATCCTGCTGATGGACGAGCCGTTCTCGGCGCTCGACGTGCAGACGCGCACGCTGATGCAGGACGAGCTGCTGCACTTGTGGAGCGTCAACGGCGCGTCGGTGGTGTTCGTCACGCACGACATCGAGGAGGCCATCGCGCTCGCGGACAAGGTGTTCGTGCTGACGTCGGGTCCCGCGACCGTGAAGACGTCCTACGAAATCGACCTGCCGCGGCCGCGCGACGTCGCGGAATCGCGCTATTCGCCGCGCTTTATCGAACTGTCGCGCCAGATCTGGAACGATCTGCGCGACGAGGTCCACATCTGAGCGCCCGAGGGCGCGTCGAGGAATCGCATGAATACGTCAATGACAGGAAGTGCCGCGCACGAGCGCGAAATGCGGCAGGTGGAAGTGAAGGCGCAGGCGAGCATGCGTCGGCGCCAGGCGCTGGTTTATGTGCTCCGGGTGGCCGTGCTGGTCGTGACGCTGGGCGGCTGGGAGCTGAGCGGCCGCCTGGGCTGGATCGACCCGTTCTTCTTCTCGATGCCGTCGATGATCGTCGCGCAGATCGCGCAGTGGCTCATCGAGGGCACGTCGCAAGGCCCGTTGTGGGTGCAGGTGCTGGTGACGCTGGAGGAAACCGCGCTCGGCTTCCTGATCGGCAGCGTCGGCGGCGTGCTGGCCGGCATCGCGCTGGGGCGCAACAAGCTGCTCGCCGACGTCTTCAGCCTCTACATCAAGATCGCGAACTCGATCCCGCGCGTGGTGCTCGGCTCGGTGTTCATCATCGCGCTGGGGCTCGGCATGGCGTCGAAGGTCGCGCTGGCGGTCGTGATGGTGTTCTTCGTGGTGTTCGCCAATGCGTTCCAGGGCGTGCGCGAGGCCGACCGCAACCTGATCGCGAACGCGCACATCCTCGGCGCATCGAAGCGCGACGTGACGCTGACGGTCGTGCTGCCGGCCGCGATGAGCTGGATTCTCGCGAGCCTGCACGTGAGCTTCGGCTTTGCGCTGGTCGGTGCGGTGGTCGGGGAGTTCCTCGGCTCGAGGCAGGGCATCGGGCTGCTGATCTCGACCGCGCAAGGCGCGTTCAACGCGGCCGGCGTATTCGCCGCGATGATCGTGCTCGCCGTCGTCGCGCTGGGCGCGGAGTTCGTGCTCACGCAGTTCGAGAACCGGCTGCTCAAGTGGCGCCCGCCGCAGTTCTCCGACGCGGGTCACTGATCGCCGCGCGCCGGGCCGGTCCGCGCGTGTGACGGACCGGCCCGGCATTCCATCTTCGGCGTGGCCGTCGCCGCGCCGCGTCTGTTCCGGTTCCCCCTGTCTTTCATCCGACCTATCGCGTTGCCGCGTGACGGCGGGCGTTCGCCCGCGGCCCGGCCCACCTTTCGCTCAGGAGAATCCGCCTCATGCCATTCACCCGTGATCCGGCCGCGCGCCGCGCGCCGCGTCGCACGCGTTTCGTCCACGCGATGCTCGCCGTCGGCACATGCCTGTTCAGTCATGCCGCGCTTGCCGGCCCGCCGTTCGTGACCGACGATCCCGAGCCTGTCGAGCGTGGGCACTTCGAGATCGATACCGCCGCGTCGGGCACCGTGCGGCAGGGCAGTCACGCCGGGCTGCTGCCGGGTGTCGAGGTCAATTACGGGCTGCTGGACAACCTGCAGGTCAGCGTCAATGCCGGGATGGCCTTCATGCACGCGAGCGGGGATCGCACGCATTACGGCTTCGGCGATACCGAGCTGGGCGCGAAGTACCGCTTCATCACCGAGGACGACACGGGCTGGCGTCCGCAGGTCGCGTTCGCGCCGAGCGTCACGCTGCCGACCGGCAACGATCGCCTCGGCCTCGGTGACGGGCATGCGCACGTGCTGCTGCCGCTGTGGATGCAGAAATCGATCGGCGACTGGACGACGTTCGGCGGCGGCGGTTACGTCGTCAATCGTCATGCGGGCCGGAACGGCTACTGGACGGCCGGCTGGGCCGCGTTGCGCAAGTTCGGCGACAGGCTCCAGCTCGGCGGCGAGGTCTTCTATACGGGCGCGGCGAGCGTGGACGACCCGTCGGCGGTCGGCTTCAACCTCGGCGGCATCTACGGGATGACCGAGCACGACCGCATCCTGTTCTCGTTCGGGCGCGGCATCACGCACGTGAGCGACACCAACCGCTTTTCCTATTACGTCGGGTACCAGCGCGACCTGTGACGCGTGACCCGTGACGCACGCACGCGGCGCGCTCAGGCCGCGCCGGTGGGGTGGAACGTGCTGGCCGCGACGTTGCCGGCGGTGTCGGGCGCCGTCGTCGCGGGAATCTCGAAGACCACGGTCAGCCCGCGGCCGCCGGGCCCGGCTTCGGCGAAGATGCGCCCGCCGTGCAGCTCCACGATGCTGCGGCAGATCGCGAGGCCCAGGCCGCTGCCTTTATCCTCGTTGCCCGGACGATTGACGCGCACGAAGCGTTCGAAGATGCGCTCGCGCTGTTCGGCCGCGACGCCGGGCCCTTCATCCTCGACACACACCTGCCAGCACTGGTTCATCAGCGTGGAGCGCAACGTGATGCGGCTGCCCGCGGGCGAGGCAGCGAGCGCGTTGCTGAGCAGGTTCAGCAGCACCTGCCGGATCCACTTCGGCTCGATCGCGACGAGGCCGCTGCCGTGATGCGTGAGGAAGAAGCGCTGCTCGCGGTATTCGGCGAGCACGTGTGCGTCCTGCGCGAAACCTTGCAGAAACGGTTCCGGATCCTGCGGCCGCAGGTCCAGCGTGATCGCGCGCGCGTCGGCGCGCGACAGGAACAGCAGGTCCTCGATGATGCGATTGAGCTGCGCCAGTTCCTTGATCTGGATCTGCACGGATTGCTCCTGCCCGGGCGTCAGCTGGCCGTCGACGACGAGCTTCTCGGCCTGCAGGCGCACCAGCGTCAGCGGTGTCTTGAGCTCGTGCGACGCTTCGGCGGTAAACCGGCGGATCTGGTTGAACGAATCCTCGAGGCGGTCGAACATCTGGTTGAGCAGGCGCGCGAGATCCGAGATCTCGTCACGCGCGCGCGACACCGGGATCCGTTCGCTCAGGTTGTCGGAGCGGATGCGGTCGGCCGTGTCCTGGATCAGCCGCAGCGGCCGCAGCGCCATCCGGCTCAATCCGTAGCCGATCACGCTGCTGACCGCGATCATCACGACGAGCAGCCCGTAGAACGTGCGTTCGTACGCGCTCATCACCACGCGTACGTGGCCCTTCGACGTCGCGATCACGACCGTGTAGGGGCCGAGCGCGAACTTGCCGGCGCGCAGCTCGCCGAGGCCTTTGACGTTCTCATTGAACGCCTGCTGCCGGCCCGACGGCGCGAGATCGTGCCCGTGCAGCCCCGGCGATCGGAATACGACCGCGCCGCCGGGCCCGTAGATCTCGGTGAAGAACAGTTCCAGGTTGTCGCTCGACATTGCCTGCACGCGCTGGCGCCACTCGACTTCCGACGGCGTGGCGCCGAGCGGCGCGATGCTCGCGCGGATCTGTTCGAATTCCGATTGATTGAGCAGGTCCAGCGCGTGGATCGCATGGCCTTCGATGAAGTACCGTCCGGCCAGGAACAGCGAAGCGAACGTGACGGTCGATGCGAGAACGTAGCTGAGCGCGAGGCGCGCGCCGATGGATTTCATATCAATTGGTAGCCGACGCCGCGCACCGTCTTGAACAGCGGCTTGCCGAGCGGCGCCTCGAACTTGCCGCGCAGCCGGCTCATGTAGACGTCGAGCAGGTTGGTGTCGACATCGTAATGCGATTCCCAGATCTTCTCGGCAATGAGCGTGCGTGTCAGGATGCGGCCGGGGTTCTGAAGGAAGATCTCCAGCAGCGCGAACTCGCGGCTCGTCAGGTCGATCGGCTTGCCGTTCAGGTGGACGGTGCGGCTCAGCAGGTCGAGCTTGATGCCCTGGTGCTGCAGCACGGTTTCCTTGACGGACGACTGGCGACGCAGCAGCGAGCGCATGCGTGCGAGCAATTCCTCGATGCTGAACGGCTTGGGCAGGTAGTCGTCGGCGCCGACGTCGAGCCCCTTCACGCGATCCTCGACCGCATCGCGCGCGCTCAGGATCAGCACCGGTTCGTTGAAGCCGGCCGAGCGCCATTCGCGCAGCAGGTCGAGGCCGTCGCCGTCGGGCAGGCCGAGGTCGAGCACGATCACGTCGTAGCTCGACTCGCACAGCGCTTCGCGCGCCTGTGCGCAGCTCTCGACCCACGTCACCGTGTACGCGCGTTCGGTGAGCGCCTGCTTGAGAAACAGGCCGAGCTTGCGCTGGTCTTCCAGGATGAGGATCTTCATGATGAAAACTGCCTGTCAGGGTAGTTTCAGGCTAGCGCAGCGCGTACGCCGTGACAAGCGAGGCATGGGGCAGGGCGGGGTTTATGCTGATCATTCTGAACACGAATTCAGGTAGCGTTCATGTCCGGTTCAGATTCGTCACACGCCCGCGTATCGCGGGCAATGCGAACGACGCGCGACGAATCGGGACTTACCCCGACATCCCCCCAAATTCAGCTTTCATTCAGGTTTGCCGACAAAGATGATGACCATGCAACGTCGTCGCCTGGGCAACCTCATGACACCCGAACTCCATCGCATCGTTCTGCAGGTCCATCGCTGGTGTGGCATGACGGTCGGCCTCGTGATCCTGGCGATGGCGATCACGGGTGCATCGATCGTGTTCCGCCCCGAGCTCGAGCCGGTGCTCAATCGTGATCTGCTGACGGTGCCGGCCTGCACGGCGCGCGTGCCGCTCGATACGCTCGCCGCGAACGCGGCCGCGTCGCGGCCGGGCGCGACGCTCGACTACATCCGGCTCGTCGCCGGCCAGCACGATGCGCGGCGCATGCCGTCCGCGATGGTCCGCTTCACCGATCAGCATTTCGTCTACGTCGATCCGTGTACCGGCGACGTGCTCGGCGAGCGCTCGCGCTACGGCGGCCTGCTCGGCACCATCGAGCAGATTCATCGCTTCCGCTTCATGCCGCACGGCAGCCTGATTACCGGCACGAGCGCGATGGTGTTCGGCCTGTCGATGATCGTGTGCGGTGTCGCGCTCTGGTGGCCGCGCACGCGCCACGGCTGGCGGCATGCGTTCACGCTCCGGTCCGGCACGCGCGGCACGGTGTCCGCGTACCGCCTGCACCGCACGATCGGCGCATACGCAAGCGTGGTGCTGCTGTCGATGGTGCTGACCGGGCTGCCGTGGGCATTCGACTGGTATGCGCAAGGCATCTACACGATCGTCGGCTCGCCGGCGCCCGCGAAGCCGCCGAAGTCGGCCGTGCCCGCGCACGGCGCGGCGCGCCTGCCGCTCGACACCTTCTGGCGCACCGCGCAGTCGTTGTCGCCCGAGCCGCGGGATGCGCTGCTGCATATTCCCGAGAAGCCGCGCGACCCGGTCGAGATGTACCTGATCGATCGCGACGCACCGCACGCGAACGCCCGCACGATGCTGTTCATGGATGCGTACACAGGCAAGGTGCTGCGGTACGTGCCGTATCGGGACAGCAGCATCGGGCACAAGCTCTATTTCTGGGCGCTGTCGTGGCACACCGGCGCGATCGGCGGCGTGTTCGGGCAACTGCTGCTGCTGGCCGCCGCGTTATGCGTGCCGGTGCTCGCCTACACCGGCATCCGCAACTTCCTGCGCCGCACGCAGCGCACGGCCCCGAACCACGCACGCATCACCGTGCGCGTCGCGAGCAAGACGATCGAGGCCGACGGCGTGTGCGCGTTCGAGCTGACGGACCCGGCCGGACGCAAGCTGCCGCCGTTCACGGCCGGCGCGCATATCGACGTGCATCTCGGCGACGGTCTCGTGCGCCAGTATTCGTTGTGCAACGATCCGCGCGAGCGCCATCGCTACCAGATCGCCGTGCTGCGCGTCGAGCACTCGCGCGGCGGCTCGGTGGCGATGCACGACCGCCTTCGCGAAGGTGACCTGCTCGAGATCGGCGTGCCGGGCAATCACTTCGCGCTGGACGAATCGGCGCCGCGCTCGCTGCTGCTCGCGGGCGGCATCGGCATCACGCCGATCGTCGCGATGGCGGAGCGGCTCGCGCGGCGCCGCGCCGATTTCGAAGTGCACTATTGCACACGCTCGCGGTTGCGCACGGCGTTCCTGCCGCGGCTCGCGCGCGCATCGTTCGCGGGCCGCGTGCGCTACCACTTCAGCGACGGGCATCCCACGCAGCGATTCGACGTCGAGCGCGTGCTCGACAGCCAGTCGCCGCGCACGCATCTGTATGTGTGCGGCCCGGCCGGTTTCATCGACCGGGTGCTGGACGCGGCGCGGCAGCGCGGCTGGCCGGAGCCGCAACTGCACTACGAGCGTTTCGCGTCGCAGGCGCAGACGCCGGCGTCGACGCATGCGTTCGACGTCCAGCTCGCGAGCACGGGCAGGGTGTACCGGATTCCCGGACACAAGACCGTCACCGCATCGCTGGCCGAATACGGCGTCAGGATCCCGACGTCGTGCGAGCAGGGCGTCTGCGGCACGTGCGTCACGCGCGTGATCGCCGGCGAGGTCGAGCATCTCGACTGCGTGCTGACGGACGCGCAGCGCGAGCGGCACGGGCACTTCACGCCCTGCTGCTCGCGCGCGAAGGGCGATCTGCTGGTGCTGGACATCTGACCGGGCGCCCGTCGCGACCGGATCGAATACCGATATCAATAGCAACCTGGAGGAGACCGTGATCAGAAAGACGATGGTGGCAATGGCCGTCATGGCGATGTTTTCCCCGGCGCTCTACGCGCAGGCCGACGGCGGTTCGCACGCGGATGCCCAGGTGCAGCAGCGCGGGCAGGCGAAGAATTATGCGCAGTCACTGGTGGAGCGGACGGTCGCACTGCATCCGGAGCTCGTCGAGCTGGACCTGCACATGCGCCCCCCCGGCGAGTCGGAAAGCATCATCGTCGCAGCGAAGTCCGCGAAGCGGATCGGCACGAAATCGGACCGCGACGATCTCGATGTGGTGAAGACCGGCACGCCATTCGTCGAAATCAACAAGCGGGCGGACCAGAACGTCGAAGTGCATCTGCCGTTGCTCGACGTCACGCGCAAGGTGATCGGCGAGCTCGAGGTGACGTTCCCGTATCCGCCCGGATCGGGGCTCGACCAGGATGCGCTGATCCGCGCGGGCGCGGTGATCCGTGACGAGTTGAGCCGGCAGATTCGCTACGGCAACGAGCTGTTCGATCCGGTGCTGACGAACACGGGCATTCCGCCCAATCCATATGCGCAGGCGCTCGTCGACGACGTGATCCGCAAGCGTCGCGACGTGATGGCGCTCGCGATGCATGTCGCGCGTCCGGGCGGGGGGGACGCGCCGATCATCGCGTCGAATATCGGCCGCATCGGCAAGCCCGCCGACGCGGACGATCGCGACGTGATCGAGACCGGCAAGACGCATCTTGCGGTCGGCCGCGACGGCGATCGTCTCGAGGTGGAGTTGCCGCTGCAGGATGCGTCGGGCCGGACCGTCGGCGCGCTCGCGGTCGTGATGCCTTACCGCGCGGGCGACGAGCAGGCCACGCTCGTGAAGAAGGTCGAGACGATCCGCGACGAACTGCGCAAGCGGATCCCCGACGCCGCCGCACTATATGAACCGAAGCGGCTCGAAGCGGCGACGTCGGTGGTCGCGGCCGGGCTCAACGAGGAAGCGCTCGGCAACAAGGAATCGCTGCCGATGACGAAGGAAGTGATGGGCGCGGGGACCTTGCAGACCGCGCAGGAGGGCGTGACCGACGCGGTGAAGAACCAGGCCGGCGTCACGCCGACCAACTCGTCCGGCAGCCCGGCCGATGCGGCGAGCATTCGCGGCATCAAGGTCAACCTGTTCGCGAACTACCGGCTCAACGGCGGCCTGCCGACCGCGAACGTGATGTCGGTGCCGGCGGAGAACAAGCAGCGCGTCGAGACGCTGAAGGGCGCGAACGCGCTGATGTTCGGCGTCGCGAGCCCGGCCGGCATCATCAACATGGTGACGAAGCGCGCGCCGATGGACAAGGACGTCGCGTCGCTCGCGCTGCTCGGCAATTCGTTCGGGCAGATCGGCGTCGCGGCCGACGTCAGCCATCGCTTCGGCAGCGAGAAGCAGTTCGGCCTGCGCGTGAACGCGTCCGACACGCATCTCGAGAACGGCGTGCACGGCGCGTCCGGGCGCGGCTGGTTCGGCAGTGTCGGCGCCGACTGGCAGGTCACCAATCGCCTGCACTTCCAGTTCGACGTCGAGACCTTCCGCAAGGAGGTCGTCGAGCAGGGCAGCATCAGCCTGCCGACGGCGGTCAACGGGCACATTACGCTGCCGCGCGTGCCCGATCCGCGCAACCTGCTGTCGGGCCCATGGGCGGTGTTCTCGGCGAAGACGACGAACCTGCAGGGCCGCGTCGACTACGACATCGCGCCGGGCTGGAAGGTGCTCGCCGAGATCGGCCAGTCGGATTCGGATCGCTCGCGCTTCACGACGCGGATCGGCGGCTACAACGTATTTACGGGTGCGGGCGGCATCGCGACCGTGAACGAGGTGACGCAGGTCTATTTCAACAAGTACAAGCGGGCGGAGCTGCTCGGCCAGTTCGCGACCGGCCCGCTCACGCACGACATCACGTTCGGCGTGTCGCGCAGCGAGCGGATCGCGGAGACGCCCGCGCAGAACACGATCGTGCTGCCGGTGCGCGTCAACATCTTCGATCCGATCGCGCTGCCCGCGCCGGTGCCGACGAAGCCGGATACGTCGCTGCCGAAGCAGGTCAACGCGGATACGGGCCTCTATACCTACGACGTCGTCGGCATCGGCGCGAAGTGGAAATTTCTGCTCGGGTTCCGCGAGAGCCGGTCGTCCGCGAACGACGGGTTCGTGTCGTCGGCGAGCTGGGTCGGATCGCCCGCGTTCGGCATCCTCTACGACGTGCTGCCGACCACCACGCTGTTCGCCAGCTACATGAAGGGGATCGAAGACGGCGGCGTCGCGCCGGCGAACGCGAAGAATGCGTACCAGGTCCTCGCGCCGGCCGTGTCGACGCAGTATGAGTTCGGCGTGCGCGACCACTACTTCCGGTGGCTGCAGGTCAGTGCGTCCGTGTTCGACATCAAGCGCGCGAACGCGGTGACGAATTCGGTCACGCAGATTTTCGCGAACGACGGCACGATCGAATACCAGGGCGCTGAAGCGGTGCTCACGCAGGACATCACGCGCCAGTGGTCGGTGTCCGAGGCGATCCAGTACCTGCATGCGGTGCAGAACCCGGTGAACGACATGACGATCAAGGGCCGCACGCCGGAAAACACGCCGAAGTGGATCGGCAACGTCGCGCTGACGCACCGGCCGTCCTGGCTGCCCGGCCTGTCGCTGACGGTGCGCGCGTCGTTCGTCACGAAGCGCCCGGTCAATCCGCAGAACCAGGGCTACATCCCGGGCTACACGATCTACTCGCTCGGCGCGAGCTACTCGACGCGGATCGCCGGCAAGCATGTCGATTTCAGGGTGGCCGTCGACAACCTGTTCAACAAGCGCTACTGGAACTCCGTGCAGACCGGCACGCTCGGTACCGGCATGGACCGTAGCGTGAAGATGCTCGCCAAGATCGATTTCTGACGCGCCAATCGCCATCCACCATTCGCCTTCGACGAGACCATCATGAAGCTCATTTCGATTCGTGCATTCGGGCGCACCGTCGCCACCGCCGTTGCGCTGACGGGCGCGCTTCAGGCCGGCGCGGTGCATGCGGCGGCGCCGTCCGACACCGCCGCGCTGTCGCTGATCATCACGTACCAGACGACGCCCGCGAACCGGCCGGCGCTGCGCCACGAACTGGCGCAGTCGACCGCGCGCGAGCTCGCGCGCTGGAAGCACGACGGGCGCATCCGGCAGTACAGCCTGCTGTTCAATCGCTATGCGGACGCCGATAACTGGGACGCGATGGCCGTGCTGACGTTCGCGTCGCCGGACGATCTCTATCGCTGGCGCACGATCGAGCAGGCACGGCCGGCGGCGCTGTCGGGCAAGGCGCTCGCGGTGACGACCGCGATCCGCACGACGCCGGTGGATACGAAGCGCGCGGAGATGCCGGGCAAGCCGGCGGCAAACGCGGTGTACGTCGTGATTCCGTACAAGACGATGGTGTCGGCGGGCGAGTACGAGCAGTACGCGGACAGCTACGTGATCCCGCAGTTCGACGGATGGCGGGACGAAGGCGTGCTGTCCGGCTACGCGCTCTTTACGAGCCAGTTTCCCGCGGGCCGGCCATGGAACGCGATGGTGGTCCTGCAGTACAGGGACGAGGCCGCGCTCAGCGCGCGCGAAGCCGTGGTCGCGAAGGTGCGCGAGCGCCTGAAGAGCAATCCGGAATGGAAGGCGATCAGCGACAGCAAGAAGAACGTGCGGACCGAGGAGCAGGTGGTGATCGCCGACCCCGTCGCCGTGAATCAATGAACATGAAGCATTCGCTCCGATGGAACATCCGATGAAAAAACTCACTGCCGCGCTCGTCTGCGCATGCGTGCTGGCCGGTCACGCACGGGCCGCCGATCCGTCCACGCCCGCCGCCGGGGCTGCCACCGTCACGCCGCCGCGCATCGTCCTGCTCGTCGACGAGATCAAGGCGATCCGCAACTTCCCCGTCGTGCTCGCCGAGCGTCTCGGCTACCTGAACGACGGCAACGCGACCGTCACCGTCATGAACATTCGCGACGACGTGTCGACGGCCGAGATGCTGAAGGACGGGCGCGTCGATGCGGTGGTCGCGTACTACCATCACAACGTCGTCAACCAGGCGCAAGGCATCGACACGGAAGCGGTCGTCACGCTCGGCGTGACACCGGGCGCGAAGGTGCTCGTCGCGAACCAGGCAAGGGAGAAGTACCGGAGCGTGGCCGATCTCAAGGGCGCGCGCTTCATCGCGGGCGGCGCGGGGTCGTCGAAGAGCACGGTCGCCAACGCGCTCGTGCTGGCCGGCGGTCATGCGATCGGCGACTACATGCGGCTCGGGACCGACGGCAAGGAGAAGAATGTCGATGCGCTGCGCAACGGCGCCGCCGATTTCGTCGTCGCGCCGACCCCCGATGGCGACGTCTACGAGTCGAAGGGCGTGGCCTCGGTGTTCGCGGACCTGACGTCGGTGGACGGCACGCGCCAGGCGCTCGGCGCGCTGTTCCCGTCGAGCACGGTCTACATGTCGAGCGCGCGCGTCCGTGCGCATCCGGAGATTGCGCGACATCTGGCGGATGCGTTCGTGCGCACGCTGCAGTACATCAACACGCATGCGCCCGAGCAGATCATGGCCGTGATTCCACCGGAGATCGTCGGCAAGGACCGCGCCGCATACCTGAAGGTGCTGAAGGAAGAGATCCCGATGTTCGCGAACGACGGTCGCATGCCGGACGACGGCGCGACCCGGGAATGGCAGGTGCTCACCGCGGCCAACCCGGCCTACGCGTCGGTGAAGGTCGACCGGACTTACACGAACGCGTTCGTCGAAGCCGCGCTGCGCGCGCGACAGTGAGCGAGCGCACGTGCTGGCGCGTGTCGCGGCGCCTGTGCGGGCGGGCGTCGATGCTCGCCTGCAATCCTGTGCGTCGTACCGTGCCTGACGCTTGAGCCTCGAAGGATATTGAAAGGCCAGAGCGTCGGCACGTCCGGCTTCACCGGCGCCGTGCTGTCCGGCTCGCGGCCGCTTCTCCGCGCGCGCGTGGCGCATGCAACGTGACGCTGCAGCCGACGTCGACGTCGTTGAAGCGCAGCGTCATCCCGTGCATCGTCGCGATCGCGGCAGCGAGACTGAGCCCGAGGCCGCTGCCGGCCGTATGGCGGCTCGTCTCCGCGCGATAGAAGCGTTGCAGCACCGCCTGCCGCTCGTCCGGCGCGATGCCCGGGCCGTCGTCGGCGATCGTGATGCCGACCCCCGCCGAATCGCGAAACGGCTGGATCGACACGTGGCCGCCGTCCGGCGCGAACTTGATCGCGTTGTCGACGAGATTGGCCAATGCCTCGAACAGCAGGTTGCGGTCGCCACGCAATTCGAACGAAACATCCGGCGCGCGCCGATAGTCGAGCGTGATGCGCTTGTTTTCGGCGGTCGGTTCGTAGTACTCGACGACGTCGTCGGTGACGGTGGCGAGATCCACGAGGGCGAAATTCTGCTGTCGTGCGTGCGATTCGATCTCGGAGATGCGCAACAGCGCATTGAACGTGTGCAGGATGCTGCCGGCCTCGGCGATCGTGTCGTCGATCGCGGCGCGATAGTCGGCCTCGCTGCGCGCGCGCCGCTGCGCACGTTCGAGCCCCGCGAGCAGGCGCGTGAGCGGCGTGCGCAGGTCGTGCGCGATGGCGTCGCACACGCCCTTGACCTCGTGCATCAGCCGCTCGATCTCGTCGAGCATGCCGTTGACGACATGCACGAGCCGCCCCATGTCGTCGTGTTTCGTATGGACCGGCAGCCGCTGGCTCAGGTTGCCGGACACGATCTCCTCGATCGAGCGCGTGACGGCGTCGAGCCGCCGCACCGCGCCGACGCCGACGAACGCGGCGCCGACGAGCCCCGTCAGCAGCATCAGCAGCCCGGCCGTCACGAGCACGTGCAGCAGTTCCTCGTCGAAGTGGTCGAGCTCGCGCGTGTTCTGGCATTGGAGCGCGGTGCGGCCGTCCGGCAACCGCGCGGCGATGCAGCGGCCTGGAACGTGGCGCTCCCCGCTCACGGTCAGCCGCATCGAGAACGGCTTGTCGAAAACCGGGATCGGCGGTCGGTCGCCCATGTAGCCGCCCGCGACGTGCTTGCCCTGCGCGTCGAACAGGCCGAACGGCCGCTGCTGGCGCGGATCGAACTGGCTCTGGTGCGTGAAGCGCGCGGCGAGGTCGGCGTTGGCGTCGCGCACGGTGGCGGCGTGTTCGCGCACGAGCCAGTCGTCGACGCGTTCCGTCTCGAAGCCGGTGATCTCGACGTACAGGTACGCGAACAGCACGAGCGACACGATGCCGAACATCGCGAGGAACAGCGTCGCGAGCCGGAAGCTGGTGGTGCGATGGAGGTCAGTCAGTTGCACGGAGCGTATATCCCGAGCCGCGTACCGTTCGGATCAGCGACAGCGCGCCGGTCGGATCGAGCTTCTTGCGCAGGCGGCTGACATGCACGTCGATCACGTTGGTGCGCTCGTCGAGGCGATAGCCCCAGACGGCCTCGAACAGCATCGTGCGGCTCACGGTCTGGTCGGCGTGCCGCATCAGGAATTCGAGCAGCAGGTATTCGCGCGGCAGCAGCGCGACCGGCCGCCCGGCGCAGGTGACTTCGCGCGTCAGCAGGTTGAGCGACAGCGGTCCGACCTGGTAGGCGTGCTCGGCGCTCGCGGGCGCGTCGCGGCGGCGCATCAGCGCGTCGAGGCGGGCGGTCAGCTCGATGAAGTCGAACGGCTTCGTCAGGTAGTCGTCGCCGCCCGCGCGCAGGCCGCGCACGCGCTCGTCGACCGCGGACAGCGCGCTCAGGATCAGCACGGGCGTGGTCACGCCGGCGCTGCGGATCGCCGCGAGCATGCCGAGCCCTTCGAGGCCGCCGGGCAGCATCCGGTCCAGCACGATCGCGTCGTACCGCTTCGCGACCGCGAGCATGAGGCCGTCGCGGCCCGTCCGCGCGGATTCGACCGCCCAGCCGTAGTCGGTGAGCGCGGAGACGATTTCGTCGAGGGTCTGATGATCGTCTTCGACGACCAGGAGTGTGGGCATCAGGAATCCGCCAGGGAAGGGGCATCGGCTCGCCGGCCGCGCGCGAAGCGTAAACTAGGCGCTGGCAGTATGCACCGGCTTGTCCAACATCCGGTTCGCGCCAACATGAAATAAATTTAACCTAATTCGTTCCAGCATGCGGATCCTGATCGTCGAAGACGACGCGCGCGGCGCGCAGTTCATCGCGCGCGGCCTGACCGAGAGCGGCCACGTCGTGGATACGGCGGGCGACGGCGCGCTCGGGCTCGCGCTTGCGCGTGAGGGCATCTACGACGTGATCGTCACCGATCGCAAGCTGCCGGGGCTCGACGGCATCGAGCTGGTGCGGCGCCTGCGCGAGCACGATCGCGCGACGCCGGTGCTGATGCTGTCCGCGATCGCGGGCCTGGGCGACCGCGTCGCCGGGATCCACGCCGGCTGCGACGACTACCTTGCCAAGCCCTACGCGTTCTCCGAGCTGCTGGCGCGCGTCGAGGCGCTGGCGCGCCGAGCCGATCGCTCGCGGCTGCAAGACGAACTGCGCGTGGCCGACCTGTCGCTCGACCGCCGCACGCGCCGCGCGAGCCGAGGCGGCCGCGACCTGCAGCTGCAGCATCGCGAATACCTGCTGCTCGAGTGCCTGATGCGTCATGCGGGGCAGGTCGTCACGCGCGGCATGCTGCTCGAGGCGGCCTGGGACTACCAGTTCGAGCCGCGCGGCAACGTGATCGACATGCACATGCACCGGCTGCGCGGCAAGGTCGACCGCGATTTCGCGCAGCCGCTGATCCATACCGTCGTCGGCGCCGGCTACATGGTGCGCGCGGGCGATTGAGCCGGCACGCGGCGCTCGCCGCGCACGCCGCCGCGCATGAAATTTATTTCATCTTCGAGCGAAAGGCCGGACAGGAACGCGTCGCTATCCTCGTCGCATCATAGTCGCGAGGGAGTCGCTTCATGCTTCGGTCGAACGGTTCGCCGCCCCGGCGCGCCGCATCGCACAGGTCGTTTCGAGGCCGGGCCGCCGCCACGTTGCTGGCGGCTTCGCTTGCGCTGGCAGGCTGCTCGTTCGTGCCCGCCTACCAGCGGCCGGCGCCGGCCGCGCCCGCCGCGTGGAACGATGCCGCGCAGGCGTCGCTCGCCGGTACCGTGCCGGTGGCGAGCGGCTGGTGGCGCGCGTACGGCGACACCGCGCTCGATGCGCTGGTCGAGCGCGGCCTGCAGCACAACTATTCGCTCGCGT
The DNA here is from genome assembly GCF_003853645.1 of Burkholderia sp. Bp9143. Classification (GTDB taxonomy): domain Bacteria; phylum Pseudomonadota; class Gammaproteobacteria; order Burkholderiales; family Burkholderiaceae; genus Burkholderia. The sequence goes on from NZ_QTPO01000001.1 coordinate 157,301, forward strand.
CGGCGCTTGCCAGTGTCGACGAGGCACGCGCCAACGCGGAGAAGGCCGGCGCGCCGCTCTATCCGTCGCTGTCGCTGAACGGCACGTTCGATCGCAGTCATCGCCGCGGCGGCAGCAGCGGTTCGTCGGGCTCGGGAAGTTCGAGCCGCAGCCAGAGCCTGTTCGCCGAGGCGAGCTACGAGATCGATTTCTGGGGCCGCAACGCGGCCAACGCGAACGCGGCGGGCATGCTCGCGCAAGCCGCGGGCTTCGACCGCGACACGGTCGCGCTGACCTTGACCGCCTCGATCGTCGATACCTATTTCCAGGTGCAGAGCCTGCGGCAGCGCGTGGCGCTCGCGCAGTCGATCTCGGCGAATGCCGCGCGCATCCTCGCGTTGCTGCAGGCCCAGCAGGCGGCGGGCGTCGCGACCGAGCTGCAGGTGCAGCAGCAGCGCAACGCGCGCGCGAGCTTCGACGCGACGATCCCGGCGCTGCGCCAGCAGCTCGGGCAGAACCTCCATCTGCTCGCGACCCTCGTCGGCGCGGTGCCGGAAGGCTTCGACGTCGCGGCGGTGCCGCTCGCGGGCATCGCGGTGCCGCAGCCGCGCCCGAACCTGCCGGCCAGCCTGCTCGACACGCGCCCCGACATTCGCGCGTCCGAAGCGCGCTTGCAGGCGGCGAACTACGACGTCGGTGCGGCACGCGCCGCGTTCTTTCCGAACCTCGTGCTGACGGCCGACGGCGGGCTGAGCAGCAGTGCGCTGTCGCATTTCCTGTCGAGCCCGTTCGCGAGCGTAGCCGCCGCGTTGACCGCGCCGATCTTCGACGGCGGTGCGCTGCGTGGGCAACTGCACGCGACCGAGGCGGCGTCCGCGAAGAGCGTCGCCGACTACCGGCAGACGATCGTCACCGCGCTGCAGGACGTCGAGGACATGCTGAGCGCCGCGTCGCAGCAGCAGCAGGTCGAGACGGCCGATCAGGAGGCCGCCGACGCAGCGGGCAAGGCCGCGCAACTCGCCGAGGCGCAGTACCGCAGCGGCACCGTCGATTTCCTCACCGTGCTCGATACGCAGCGCACGCGCTACCAGTCCGACGACGCACTCGTGCAGACGCGCCTGGCGCGGCTGCAGGCCTCCGTCGGCTTGTTCCGCGCGTTCGGCGGTGGCTTCGGCGTGACGGAACGCACGCCGGCCGTGGCCAGCGCGACCGTTCCCGCCGCGCTGCCCGACACTTCATCCCATTCCCCCGCGCCATGAATCACGCCGCCGATCTTCCTCCGCAACAACCGCCGCGGCACGGCCGCCGCCTTTCGCCGGGGTTCGCCGTCGGCGCTGCCGCCGCGCTCGCACTCATCGTCTGGTGGCAGTGGCCGAAACACGCGGCGCATGCCGCCGCGCCGGCCGTGCCCGTCGTCGCCGGCCGTCCGGTGCTGGCCGATTTCCCGATCCGCGCCGTCGCGGTCGGCACCGTGCAGGCGCGCAACGCCGTCGACGTGAAGGTCCGCGTCGATGGCCAGTTGCAGCGGGTGCTGTTCGCGGAAGGACAGGACGTCAAGGCCGGGCAGGTGCTCGCGCAGCTCGACCAGGGGCCGCTCACTGCCCAGTTGCACCAGGCGGAGGCGACGCAAGGCAAGGATCAGGCAAGCCTCGAGAACGCAAGGCTCGATTTCGACCGCTATTCGAAGCTCGTCGGCATCGGCGCGGCGACGACGCAGAGCGTCGATACGGCGCGCGCGCAGGTCAAGGCGCTGACGGCGACGGTCGCGGCCGATGCGGCGATCGTGCAGAACGATCGCTTGCAACTGGGCTTCACGACGCTGATGGCGCCGTTCGCCGGGCGCGTCGGCGCCCGCGAGGCCGACCTCGGCGCGATCGTGCATCCGGGCGACGCGACGGGCATCGTGACCGTCACGCAGATGGAGCCGATCGACGTGCAGTTCTCGGTGCCGCAGGACGTGCTGCCCGACGTGCTGGCCGGCCAGCAGAGCGCGCCGCTGCCCGTGTCCGTCACGGCACGCGCGGGCGGCGCGCCGCTCGCGCAGGGCACGTTGAGCTTCATCGACAGCCAGGTCGACCGCACCACCGGGCAGATCAGGCTGAAGGGCGCATTCGCCAACACCGATCGCAAGCTGTGGCCGGGCGAGCTCGTCAACGCGCAGGTGCTGCTGCGCACCGACCGCCAGCGGCTCGCGGTGCCGAGCCGTGCGATCGTCAACACGCAGGCGGGCCCGCAGCTCTATGCGATCGATGCGTCGGGCAAGGCGCAACTGCGCGCGGTGCGGACGGGTGCCGCGGTCGACGGGATGACGGAGATCGTGAGCGGCGTCGCTGCCGGCGATCTCGTCGTGTTCGAAGGACAGAGCCGCCTCAATCCGGGCACGCCCGTCGCGGCGAAGCGCGTCGACGCGCGCGATGAAGCCGCGGCACCCGCGCCGGCCGCCACGCTGGATGCGTCGTCATGAGCCTGCTCGAACTGTTCATCCGCCGGCGCGTCGCGACGTCGTTCCTCGCGCTCGCGGTGCTGCTCGTCGGGCTCGTCGCGTACTTCATGCTGCCCGTCGCGCCGCTGCCGCAGGTCGATTTTCCGACCATCCAGGTCGTCGCGAAGCTGCCGGGCGCGAGCGCGGACACGATGGCGACCTCGGTCGCGACGCCGCTCGAGCGGCAACTGTCGAACATCTCCGGCATCACGCAGATGACGTCGTCGAGCTCGCTCGGCACGACCTCGATCGCGATCCAGTTCGATCTGTCGCGCGACATCAACAGCGCGGCGCAGGACGTGCAGACGGCGATCAACGCGGCCGGCGGCACGCTGCCGAAGAACATGCCGAATCCGCCGACCTACGAGAAGGTCAACCCGGCGGACTTCACGATGCTGTCGCTCGCGCTGACCTCGCCGTCGCTGACGCTCACGCAGCTCGACAGCTATGCGGAGAATTTCCTCGCGCAGCAGATCTCGCAGATGCCCGGCGTCGGCCTCGTCGATTTCCACGGGCAGCAGCGCCCGTCGGTGCGGATCCGCCTCGACCCGGACAAGCTCGCGGCGCGCGGGCTCACGCTGGAGGACGTCCGCTCGATCGTCGGCGTGCAGACCGTCAATGCGCCGAAGGGCAACCTCAACGGCCCGGACCGCTCGGTCGTGCTCAATGCGACCGACCAGCTCACGTCGGCGGCGAGCTACCGCAATCTGGTCGTGGCCTACAAGAACGGCGCACCGGTGCGGCTCGACGATCTCGGCACCGTGGTCGAGGCGGCGGAGGACACGCAGCAGGCCGCATGGCTGCAGCACGAGCGCGCGATCATCATCGACGTGCACAAGCAGCCGGGCTACAACGTCGTCCAGACGATCCGCAATATCACGGCGCGCCTGCCGCAGCTCGAGGCGTCGCTGCCCGCGGCCGCGCACGTGCAGGTGGTCGGCGACCGGACGCAGACGATCGACGCGTCGGTGCACGACGTGCAGTTCACGCTGATGCTGACGATCGCGCTCGTCGTGATGGTGATCTTCTCGTTCCTGCGCAACGTCTGGGCCACCGTGATTCCGAGCCTCACCATCCCGCTGTCGCTGGTCGCGACGTTCGGCGTGATGGTTCTGCTCGACTACAGCCTCGACAACCTGTCGCTGATGGGGCTCACGATCGCGGTCGGCTTCGTCGTCGACGATGCGATCGTCGTGATCGAGAACGTGATGCGCCACATCGAGGAGGGCGTGCCGAAGATGCGTGCCGCGCTGCTCGGCGCGCGCGAGGTGCGCTTCACGATCGTGTCGATGACGATCTCGCTGATCGCCGTGTTCATCCCGATCCTGATGATGGGCGGCATCGTCGGCCGCCTGTTCCGCGAGTTCGCGGTGACCGTCAGCGTCGCGATCGTGATGTCGGCGCTGGTGTCGCTGACCGTCACGCCGATGCTGTGCGGCTGGCTGATTCGCCCGCCGGGCTCGGACGGCGGCCGGCTGCGCACGCTCGAACGCTGGCTCGAGGTCGCGTTCGTCGCGGTCGAGCGCCGCTACGAGCGCGGCCTCGACTGGGCGCTCGCGCATCGCAAGACGATGCTCGCGGTGACCGTCTCGACCGTCGCGCTGACGGCCGCGCTGTTCGTCTCCATGCCGAAAGGCTTTTTCCCGCAGGAGGATTCGGGGCTGATCATGGGCGTCGCACAGGCCGCGCCGGACATCTCGCCGCAGGCGATGGCGCAGAAGATGCAGCAGCTCGGCCGCATCGTCGAGGCCGATCCGGCCGTCGACAACACCTATTACTGGATCGGCCCGAATCCCACCGTGAGCCAGGGGCGCGTGATGATCAACCTGAAGCCGTTCGGCGTGCGCACGGCGAGCGCGGCGCAGGTGCTCGCGCGGTTGCGGCCGAAGCTGGCGAAGGTGACGGGCATCACGCTGTCGATGCAGGTCAGGCAGGACATCCAGGTCGGCGGAAGGATCAGCGCCGCGCAATACCAGTACACGCTGCAGGACGCGGACGTGCAGGAGCTGAACCTGTGGGCGCAGCGCCTGACGAAGCGCTTTGCCACGCTGCCGCAACTGACCGACGTGACGTCCGACCAGCAGGCGTCGGCGACGAGCGCGACGATCGTGATCGACCGCAACACCGCGTCGCGCTTCGGCATCACCGTGCAGGCGATCGACGACACGCTGTACGACGCGTTCGGCCAGCGCCAGATCGCGACGCTCTTCACGTCGCTGAACCAGTATCACGTCGTGGAGGAGGTCGATCCGGCCTTCCAGTTGACGACCGACGCGCTCGCGCACCTGTACGTGCGTTCTCCGCTGACGAACGAACTCGTGCCGATGAACGTGCTGGTGAGCATCGAGAACAACGTGTCGCCGATCTCGGTCAACCACCAGGGGCTGTTCCCGGCCGTGACGATCTCGTTCAATCTCGCGCCGGGGCAATCGCTCGGCAACGCGGTCGCGGCCATTCGCGCGGCGGAGGCGGCCGCGGGCAAGCCCGACACGCTTTCGGGCGCGTTCCAGGGCACGGCGCAGGCGTTCCAGGCATCGCTCGCGAGCGAGCCGTATCTGATTCTCGCCGCGCTGGTCGTCGTGTACCTCGTGCTCGGGATGCTGTACGAGAACCCGATCCATCCGCTGACGATCATCTCGACGCTGCCGTCGGCGGGCGTCGGGGCGTTGCTTGCGCTGCAGCTCTTCAGGCAGGACCTGTCGATCATGGGCATGATCGGCATCATCCTGCTGATCGGCATCGTCAAGAAGAACGCGATCATGATGATCGACTTCGCGCTGGTGGCCGAGCGCGAGCAGGGCCTCGCGCCGGCCGCGGCGATCCGCCAGGCCTGCGTGCTGCGCTTCCGGCCGATCATGATGACGACGCTCGCCGCGCTGTTCGGCGCGCTGCCGCTCGCGATTGGGCATGGCGCGGGCGCCGAGTTGCGCGTGCCGCTGGGCATCGCGATCGTCGGCGGGCTGATCCTGTCGCAACTGCTCACGCTGTTCACGACGCCCGTCGTCTACCTGTATTTCGACCGGCTGGCGCGGCGCTTCGAACGCGGTGCGGGGGACGACGATTCGTTGCTCGAGCCGGTGGCGGAGACGGAGCGGTTGCCGTGACGGCAACCACAATTGCCTTCGATGACATGGAGATGTTCTACAACCCCATTTCGCCGGCACGGTTTCGCCGGCGACTTGTCACCTGTAGCGTTTGAGCGGCGCAACGCACGCCATGGCTCGTGAGTGTCCATGAAGCGCTGGCCGGTCCAGCGGCTTGTAGGGAGTCTCCCGAATCGAGTAGTGCCCATCGGTACAACTTTGCGGGCGTTTTGTCGGAAACTTTCTCGACGCCGCTTTGCCGGCGACGCATTGCAGCGGATCCTGGATTGCCGCTGGGGCAAATATGGGTAGGCTCGTCGGTCAATCGCTTCCTTATCGAGTTCCCCTTGTCTCCAGGAGAGAAGGGAACTCACTGGCCGGATGGCTACAAGAAACGCCTCGGCTCAGCTCGGATACGCCGATTCCCACCCACCCCCGAGTGCCTTGCAAAGCGTGACGAGATTCGTATCGGCGGTCGCCTTGCTGCGCTCGAGATTGCTCTGCGCCTCGAGCAGTTGCTTCTGCACGTTCAGCACGTCGAGATAGTCGGCCGCGCCTGCCTTGTACCGTTGCCGAGCGATCGCGAGCGCGCGCCGGTTCAGGGACACCACCGTGACGAGGCGATCGCGCCGGCGCTGTTCGGCGTCGTAGACGACCAGCGCATCGTCAACCTCCCGCCACGCGACGAGCACGGTGTGTTGGTAGTTGATCGCGGCTTCCTGTTGTTGTGCCTCGCGCAAGTGGAGCATGCCCTTCAGACGTCCGCCCTCGAAGATCGGAAGCGTAATCGACGGTCCCACGACGAACTGACCGGATGCCCAGTTGGCGAGGCTCGAGAGCTGAAGGCTCTGGAATCCCGCGCTGCCATTCAACGCTATGCGCGGATAAAAGTCGGCTTTCGCCATTCCGATCGACGCGGTGGCGGCATGCAACCGCGCCTCCGCTCGTCTGATGTCCGGCCTGCGCTGCACGAGTTCGGACGGAAAACCGATCGGCACTTTTTCAGGAAGCGGCGGAACGGCGCGCGGCTCGCCGAGCGTCTGCCGCAGCGCACCCGGTTCCTTCGCGAGCAATACGCCCATCGCGTTGATCGTGGTCTCGCATTTCGATTCGAGCGTCGGAATCAGACTTTCAATCGACTCGACCTGCGCGGACGCATTGGCGACATCCAGGTCCGTCGTCACGCCTTCCCGCACGCGGACTTGCGTCAGCTTCACCGCGTCGCGAGCAATCTCGAGGTTCTGTCTCGCGATCTGGAGCTGCGACTGCGTGTCGCGCAACTCGATATAGTCACGCGCGAGCTCGGCACGGGAAGACAGCAAGACCGCATTGCGATCCTCGTATGACGCATCCGTCAACGCGGTTGCCGCTTCGACACCGCGTCGAGCCCGGCCCCAGATGTCGATCTCCCACGATGCATCCAGGCCGACCTGGTACAGGTTGTAAGCCGGCGAACCCTTGGATCCCGGCAGCGGCGCCACGCCGAGCGGCGTGCTGCCCGCGGCCGATTGCGGCTGAGTTTGCGTCGGCGTGACGCCAAGCAGCGACAAGATGCCGTTCTCGCTTCCACGCTCGCGGTTGTACGACGCGGCGCCGTCGAGCGTCGGATATTCCGCCGCACCCGCAACGCGCTGTTCGGCCCGGCTTTGCCGCAAACGCGCCGACGCCGCGGCGACGTCGAGATTCGCGCCGGCCAACTGATTTTCCAGCGCGTTCAACATCGGATCGTCGAACAGCGTCCACCAATCCGGACTGAATTGCGATTCGACAGGCTTGCTCGATGCTTGCGCGGTTTCCGTGCGGTTGAAGACGTCGGGTGTCGGTGTCCGCGGACGTTCGAAGTCCGGGCCCAGGGTGCATCCCGCCATCACCAGACTGGCGAGTATCGCCAGGACCGCCTCACGGACGGAGATTTCGCTCGTGCTCACTTCCCGTTCCCTCCGTTCGCGGGTGCATCGCGAAGGTCGCCGACGGCCACTTCCGCTTCGACCGAAAGCCCCACGCTCAATGCGGATGCCGCCTGCTGCCCGCGGTCGATCGTGATCTTGACGGGCACGCGCTGCACGATTTTCGTGAAATTGCCCGTTGCATTGTCGGGCGCGATCGGCGCGAAGCTCACGCCGGTAGCGGGCGCAAGACCGTCGACATGGCCTCGAATCACGACGCCCGGAAAGCTGTCGACCTTGATACGAACCCCCGCGCCTCGCCGCATGTCGGTGATCTGGTTTTCCTGGAAGTTGGCAACGACATAGGCGTCCGAGAGCGGGACGATCGCGAGAATCGCCGCGCCGGGTGTCACGAATGCGCCGACCCGCGCCGAACGCCGCCCGACCTTGCCGTCGACCGGCGCGCGGATCTCGGTATAGGACAGGTTGAGCGTGGCTTGCTCGAGCGCCGCCTCGGCCCGCGCGAGCGCGCCGGCCGCCTTGTCACGCTGGGTGCGCAGCACGTCGAGGTTCTGCCCGGTTGCCGTCAACGCGGCCTGGTCGTGGGCCTGCTGCGCAAGTTGCTCGTCAAGGGCGCTCGACGCGCGCTGTTGCTCCTGCGTCGTTCCCGCACCGGCTTCCGAAAGGCTCTGGTAGCGCGACGCGTTTGCTCGCGCAAACGCGATACCCGCCTGATCGGATCGCAGCGTCGCGCGAGCCTGCTCGACGAGCGAAGGCTGCCGCGCGATCTCGGCGTCATAGTTTGCAACGGCCGCCCTGGCCGCCGCGACGTCCGCCTGCGCGCTCGCCAATGCTGCCCGGAAGTCGCGATCATCGATGCGCACCAGTAACTGGCCAGCCTTTACCGACTGGTTGTCGCCAACCGGCACGTCGGAAATCTGACCGGCGATGCGTGGCGCCACGAGCGTGAAATCCGCCTGCACATAGGCATCGTTCGTGGCTTCGGTACCCGGCGCGGAGAAGCGGCTTGTACAGGCCCATACGGCAATGCCGACCACAACGGCCGCGGCGGCAATGCAAGCAATCTTGAGAGGAGAACGGGTGAGAGTCGACATGATTTCGTCCCTTAATGGGGCGCGGCTGGTGTAGTGCTCCACGGCGGATAGATCCGCACGGGCAATACCGGAACAAGGAGAAGGAGGGCAACGGCGACACCCGCCATGACCCGATAAAGATCCGCTGAAGTCAGGACCCATGCCTGCTCGTGGATCCGGTGTGCGAGTTCGCCCAGGCCATGCGCGGCGTCGATACTCTGGCTCGTCACCAGCGGGTTGTTGCCCAGATGGTCCACCAGCACGTTCGAATGAAAGCGCTCACGATCGGTGCCCAGCCCTTCGATCAGGGCCGTTGCCGCAGCCGCGGAGAACGCCTTCAACGAGTTGAACATCGCCGACGCGAAAGGGCCTTCCGTTGGCGGCAGGCCGGTCGTGACGCCCATCAGGATCGACAGGATCACCATCGGCTGGGCCACGATCTGCAACGACTGAAGCAGGTAGAAGTTGTCGCGAATCCACTCGGAGGTCATGAAGCTCCCCATCAGACACGTCGCGACCATGAGACACAGCCCGATACCCAGGACCCATCGGCGGTCAACCTGACGAAGGTTCAGCACGGCCGCCGTCAACGGCAGCGTAATCAGGAGCGGCACCGCAACCAGCAACGACAGGGGGGCCGTCTGCAAGGCACGGTAGGTGTGAACCCGGGCGAGATACTGGCCGGGTATCGCAGCGACGCCGACGAGCAACACCACGGCGCCCGCGAGCGTCAGGAGGCCGTGCGCGAAGTTACGGCGGCCCAGCATCTGCAACTTGAAAAAGGGCAGCGGGTGAAACCATTCGTTGACAAGGAATGCCACCAGCAACAGCGCGCCCCCGGCAAACATCGCGCAGATGAACCCGGAATCGAGCCAGTCCAGGCGATCGCCTTGCAGCAGCCCGATCACGAGCATGGTAACGGCCGGATATCCGGTGAGGAATCCGATCCAGTTGAATGAAGCCAGTCGTTCGAGTTTGAGCGGATCCGCTGGAAGCCCGAACTGGATCGCGACACAGCTCGCGACGCCAAGCGGCACGATCTGAAGAAAGGCCATGCGCCAGCTGACATACTCCGTCCACAACGCCGCGAGCGGCGTGCCGAGCGCCGGCCCGACGGTTGCTGTGAGCGCATAGCCAGCGAGCCCGTACAGCTTGACCTTCGGCGGCAGGTAGCGCAGCGCCACGACGATCAGCATCGGCGGCAGGCATCCGCCGGCGATCCCCTGCAGAACACGCAGCACGTAAAGCGCAAGCAGGTTCGGTGCGAACGGGCAGAGAACCCCGAGGAGCAGCGTGGCGAGCACGGCGCCGATCGTGAATCGCTTCAGCGTGAAGGTGATCCCGAACCACGGAGCAAACACCATCGTCGCGACGTTGGTCGCTTCGAACAGTACGGTCAGCCACGTCCCGTCGTCATGTCCGATCGACAGCGCGCCCTGAATATCGGCCATCGCCGACGCGGTGACCTGTTCGTTGAGTATCGCGAGCAGGGATGCAAACAGCATCCCGATCAGGCCGACAGCGACACGAAGCGACAGTGTCGCCTGCTTGGAGGCCGGTTGTCCCCGCGTCTCCGGCTCTTGCAACGGAACGCGCGCCGACGGTCGCGCGAGGGTCGATTCGGCTGTTCCGGTCGTGACAGGGTTGGCGGTGCTCATAAGGGGGGCGGGCTAACGGCAGATCGAATCGGCATCGGCGTACGGTGTGCGTCATGCATGAGGACGCACCGCCTCGAAGTATTGAGGTGCTTCCCGACGATCGAACATGCCGTACTCGCGAACGATGCGGATATGCCGAAGGCGCATGCCCTGCGGCAGGTTCGCGTCGCGTTCGAATGCGTCGGCGGCGGCCTGGTCGCGCCACGTCGCCACCACGATCACGTCACCCGGCGTCAACAGCGCGTCGAACGCGTCCCATGCGACGAGCCCGGGTGCCTCCCGGTCGAGTCCCAGCAGGCCGGCCACGGCTTCCGCGCCGGCCTCCTTGGGCCAGTGCGGTGCGCACGTCGCATCGAGCAGCGTCACTGCCGTGCCGGCGCCCACCTCCGTGACGTCCAGACGCTGTTCCTGCAGGACTTGTCCTGCGGGCACGCACGTATCCTTGACGACCTGGCCGATGCGCAGGTGGTAGTCGGAAAATATCCGATCGCGCGCCGCTTGCTGCACGGTGTGGTGCTTCGTCGACGTACGCCAGCGCACCAGCGACTTCTCGTCGCGCCAGCTCGACAGCGACAGGAGCCATCCGTCACGCGTCAGGCTCGCATAGCGGGTGTTGTCGACGAATCCGTCGATCTTTTCGAGTTCGGGCCGAAGCATCTTCGCCATGCCGAGATAGGCATCGAATTGTTCGGGTATGGGCGCCACTTCAAGCATTGCGGAAAACATGATGGGGACTCTCGTTCGGTTACGGTGCGACGTGATGTGGAAAACGCTCGACGCCGGTGACGCGGGCCGCTCTTCCGGCGTGTCGCGACCACCTGATGATGAAGATCATTGTCGGAGATGGCGCGACTTTCCCAAAGCGTGAGCGAGTCAGGTTTTGGGCCAATGAGTGAGCAAAATCTGCCACGGCGACGACAGATGCCGTCACAACCGTCGTAACCCGAAAGAGTCTTTTTCTGTCCGGCCGATATGGCGAGCCTCGCTGACGACGCGCGGCACACGTGGCCGCTTCATGCCGACTCGAAATGGACCGATAGCGGCCATCCTGACGCACTTTCGTGCCACGTGATGTTGTGAAGGGTCATCTGGCCGGACGCCACGCATACAATCGCGATGCACGGATTCGGTCGGTCAGGTCGGGAGTCGGAATGGACAAGTTGCGCGAGATGGAAGCCTTCGTAGCCGTCGTTGATCGAGGCAGCTTCACCGCCGCATCGGAGAAGCTTGGACTGTCGACCGCCGCGGTCTCGCGGGCGGTCCATGCGCTGGAAGCCCGCATTGGCGCACAACTGCTAGCACGCAACACGCGCGTCATCCGGGTGACGGATGCGGGCACGGCATACGCCGATGCCTGCCGCAAGGTGCTGGACGTGATCGCGGACGCCGAGATGAATATTGCCGTCGATCACCAGAACCCGGTGGGCACGTTGACCATTTCGGCGCCAGTGCTGTTCGGCCAGCGATTCATTGCGCCGCTCGCGAATGCCTTCGTGCGGCGTTACCCCGATGTCGGCATCAACGCCGTGTATATCGACCGAGCCACGCGCCTGCTCGAGGAGGGCGTCGATATCGCCATCCGGATCGGCCACCTGGGAGACTCGTCGATATTCGCCGTTCCATTGGGTTTTGTGCGGCGGAGAACGTACGCGGCGCCCGACTATCTCGCCGCACATGGGGAACCCGTTCATCCGCGAGACCTGATCCATCACGACTGCGTGTCATGCACGGGTGTCTCGCTGCCGTTCGAGTGGGTGTTCGACGACAACGGTTCGCGGGTGCCGGTCCGGCTTCGGCCGCGGATGATCGTCGACCTGGTTCCCGCTGCCGTTCTGGCTGCCGTCGATTGCGTGGGGATGACGCAGTTGCTGTCGTATCAGGCGGCGCCCGAGGTGCTCGACGGCAGGCTTCAGCCTGTCCTGACGGATTTCGAGCCCGAGCCGATCCCGGTGAACCTGCTTCATGTCGAGCGGCGAGGGGCCAGCGGCAAGGTGCGGGCGTTCGTGGATTTCGTTACCGAGACACTGCGCAACAACGCACAACTTCAAGGCGTGGACGCGACGGCAACGCGAAATGCCCGGTAGGCGGCCACCAGCGCATCGAGGTCGAACGCCCTGTTCAGGCCACTTGGATTCGGCAGGACCCACGCGCGCGCACCGCCGAACGCATCGGGTTGCGGCCCCCACTGAATCTCGCGCTTGCCTGACATGGCAGCCAGCGCGATTTTTCCAAGAAAGGCGATGTATCGGGGCGCATAGTGTTCGATCTTCCGCTCGAAGTCGGATGCGGCCGTCGCGATCTCCGAGCGCGACAGCTCGTCGGCCCGCGCCGTCGGACGCGAAACCGCCGTGGTGAGGCCGCAACCATATCGAAGCAGCGTGCGATCCTGTTCGGGACGAATCTGTTCGGGAGAAAACCCCGCGAGGTGAACGACACGCCAGAACCGATTGCTTCCGTTCGCGAAGTGGTGGCCAATCGATGCCGAACGAAGCCCCGGATTGATGCCGCAGAATATGACCGACAAGCCCGGCTCGAGAATATCCGGTAGAGGCTGGGGCGTATCGGCGCGATTCACGGATGCCAGTGTCCTTGGTGACTGATCTGCGTGTCCGGGCAGGAAGGTGCCGTTGCGAACCGAGCACAAACCGGCGCGCCGGGCCGCAGTAACGTGGGTTGCGGCAGCTTACCGCAAGGATCGGATCGCAGGGGCACGCGGTCCGGTAATTGACTTTTTCCGCTTTGGAAGAAAGCCGAACGCAAGCGTTGTCTGCATTTTTCTCGATCGTCGCTGGCCGACCACGCATCGGCGCGATGCGCGACGTCACGATTCGTCGTGGCCCGGATGCGGCCCATTTTGGCCTTCAAACACGCTTCATGGGCAGGCGGGCAAGTTCGATCGTGGGCAAAATGTTCCTCACCCACCTTCGCAATTCTTCCAGGCGCGCACTCAAGAAAGTGCTGGATGGACCGGGCCGGATACGGAAAACCCGTCGGCGCAATCGTCCACAAACTGGTGTCGAACATACGCTGTTCTCGAGTTGGAAGGGACATCCCTCTTTGATCCAGGTTGCTGACGCCGTCAGCGCCGGTTTCCATGCGAGTCAGCCATGACCCAAAACCCGAGCGTTACTTCGCAAGTCCTTCCGCAGCCGCCTCACGCCGACGAATTGATGTCGGGTGCCGACATCATCCTGCGAGTACTCGAGGAGCAGGGCGTCGATACGCTGTTTGGATACAGTGGGGGCGCAATCCTGCCCACCTACGACGCCGTGTTTCGTCACAACGAACTGAACAAGGAAAACCCCGAGCGCCAGATCCGGTTCGTCGTGCCGGCCAATGAACAGGCCGCAGGCTTCATGGCTGCCGGTTACGCACGTGCGAGCGGCAAGGTCGGCGTGTTCATGGTGACGTCCGGCCCCGGCGCGACGAACGCGGTGACCCCGATCGCCGACTGCAACGGTGATTCGGTTCCCGTCGTGTTGATATGCGGACAAGTGCCTCGCGCCATGATCGGCACCGATGCGTTCCAGGAGGCGCCCGTCTTCAACATCATGTCGGCGTGTGCAAAGCAGGTATTCCTGGTGACCGACCCAGCGAAACTGGAACAGACACTGCGCAGCGCATTCGAAATCGCGCGCACCGGCCGTCCGGGGCCGGTTGTCGTGGATGTGCCCAAGGACATCCAGAACTGGACGGGGCCCTATCTCGGACACGGTACCTTGCAGTTTCGCGGGTACTCGGATCGTCTTCGCATGGTGGCAAGGGGCGCTCGTCTCGACGAGGGCAAGCGCGCCGAATTCTTCGATCTCCTGGCGCAAAGCAGGCGACCGCTGCTGTACGTGGGCGGCGGCATTGTCGCGGCCGACGCAACGGCGGAACTGCGGCAGTTTGCGGAGCGCTACAGGATTCCGGTCGTGACCACGCTCATGGGCCTGGGCGCGATGCCGGCGAGACACGAACTGTTGCTTGGCATGCTGGGCATGCATGGTGCCGCCTGCGCGAACTACGCGGTCGAAGACTGCGACTTCCTGATCGCGGTGGGCGCCCGATTCGACGATCGGGTGGTTGGCGGCCGTCCCGAACGGTTCGCGCCGGGCGCGCGCCATGTTGCCCACATCGACATCGACGAGGCGGAGATCAACAAGGTCAAGCGAGCGCAGTGGAGTCACGTGGGCAATGCGAAGGACGCGTTGCTGTCATTGATGCGGGATGACCGTGTCGTGCCAATCCCCTCTGACTGGCTCGACCGTGTGGCGGAACTCAAGCGTGGCCACGGGATGAACTACGACCGGAACAACGCGGCGATTCAGCCGCAGTTCGTGATCGAGAAGCTTGGCGAGATGACCGGCGGGCGGGCCATCGTCACGACGGGCGTCGGCCAGCATCAGATGTGGGCCGCGCAGTTCTTCGATTTCGTCGAGCCGCGCAGCTTTCTGACGTCCGGCAGCATGGGGACGATGGGTTTTGGGCTGCCCGCGGCGATCGGCGCGCAGCTGGCGCGGCCGGATGCCCTTGTGATCGATATCGACGGTGACGGCAGCATCCGGATGAATGTCGGCGAACTGGAAACGGCGAGTACGTATCGCGTTCCCGTGAAGGTGCTGGTCCTCAACAATTGCGGTGACGGGATGATCCGGCAGTGGCAGCGTCTGTTTTTCGATGGCCGGATGTTCGTGAGCGACAAGGCGCTGCATCGCAAGGATTTCGTGATGGCGGCACAGGCCGACGGGTTTGAATTTGCCCGTCGCGTTGAAGCGACGAGCGAGCTTGAGGACACGCTCCGGGCATTCATCGAGTTTGATGGACCCGCCTTTCTCGAAGTGATGATTGACCCGAACGCCGACGTGTTCCCGATGGTGGGGCCGGGTCAAAGCTACTCGACGATGGTTACGGGGCCGTTTATCCCGGCTCGGCCTGGCCAAGGAGGAGAAATTCAGGATGCAGGGAGCCAGCACGGCACGGACATGTTCTGACGATGTCGCGTTCTGGAACAGCGGTGCTGGAAGCGGGCGTTGGCGTGGAATAGTTTAATCAGCGTCTTGCATTTCATTTGCCACCGCGCGCTTTGCTCCGTTTCATCAACTTCGATTCCAATCCTTGATTGCACATCATGTTTGATACGAATCTGATTCATAAGGCCCTTGCGAACCCCTTTCGGCGTGAAATCCTGGGGTGGCTGAAGACGCCGAACGAGGTGTTCGCGCGGGGGCCGCTCGACCTTCGTCATGGCGTTTCGGCGAATGCGATTCATGCGCGCAGCGGTCTATCACAGTCGACCGTATCGGAGCATATCGCGACGTTGATCGACGCCGGGCTTCTCGTTTCGACTCGAGTGGGCCAGTGGATTTTCTTGTCTCGGAATGAAGAAGTGATACGCGCATTTGGCAAGCACGTTTACTTGCACCTGTGACGAGCGGTCGAGTCAATCGTGATGTAGGGCTCGATCGGGCGTCCGCTACGCGAGCAGTGACTTGCGGTGCGGTTTGGCGCCAAGCGGCAGGCACGACCTCTTCAATACTTGAGCGTTCGTGCTTGCGTCCGGCGGAAGAGTGCGATGGGATTGGGCCGGGTGAACCATCGCTTCGGAAGGCAGATCTCGTGTGTGCGTGTTTTTTTTGCAATACTGTCGCGAACGAACCCGTTGACGACTGTATGTGGCCCTGGGGTCTTTAGTCGATGCTCGACGTGTTCGCGACATTGAGGTCCTCCGGGGTTATCCATGTCATCCGGCCTCATCGGCAGCATGACTCCATGGCGCTCGAAGCGACTCCCTGAGAAGTGTTCACGTCTACAAGAACGGGGACATGCGAGATCATGGTTACGGTTGCCTCATGAAACGGGGGCTCATTCAGCGAGTCCCTGCAATGCTCGCCGCCATTCTGCTTGCGGCGTGCGCGAGTTCGAGCGGCTTGCGCACTCGCGCCGAGGCCATCGATCCGCAGAATCTGGAAGTGGCGCACAGCCTTTCATCGGTTTCGTTTTCGACCGCGGCCTGGCCGACGGACGCGTGGTGGACCGACCTCGGCGACGATCAGTTGAACCGGTTCATAAGGGATGGACTGCAGGGGCAGCCAAGCCTGCACGTTGCCGAGGCGCGAGTCAGGGCTGCGCAGGCCGTGTCCGGCATCGTCGAGGCCGCGCTCTACCCGCAGATCAACGCCAGCGCCACCAGCGCGCGTCTGCGCTTCAGCGAGAAAGGTACCGTGCCGCCACCGATTGCAGGCACGTGGCAAACCGTCAATGACGCAACATTGGGAGTCAGCTATGAGTTCGACTTCTGGGGCAAGAATCGTGCGGCCATGGAGGCGGCGCTGGATCATGCCCATGCCACGGAGGTCGATCTGCAAGCCGCGCGGCTGGTGCTGACCACGACGTTGACCAGAACGTATCTGCGCCTGGATGCCGCCTACGATCTGCGTGACCTTGCCGAAAGCACGCTGAAGCAACGCGAGCAGACGTTGGCATTGACGCGCCGAAGGGTGGCTGCCCAGATCGACTCCGAACTGGAACTGACCCAGGCCGAGGCCGCGTTGCCGGCTGCGCGCGAGCGCATTGTGTCGCTCAACGAATCCATCGCCCTGCTCGACAATCAGCTGGCAGCACTTCAGGGAAAGGGGCCGGATGCCGGCCTGGTCATACAACGACCGCATCTGGCCAAAATCGGGATCGTGCAATTGCCGACTGATCTTCCCGTCGAGTTGATCGGTCGTCGCCCCGATGTTGTCGCGGGGCGATGGCGGGTCGAAGCGGCTCGCCGGGACATCAAGGTGGCCAGGGCACAGTTCTATCCAAACATCAGCCTGAATGCCTTCGTCGGATTGCAACGGCTCGGCTTTGACGACTTTCTGTCGGCCGGTAGTCGGGTGATAGGTATCGGCCCGGCTGTGTCGCTGCCCATCTTCGACGGTGGTCGCCGCCGCGGCAATCTCGCATTGAAGCAGGCCGTCTACGACGAGTCGGTCGAGACGTATAACGCGACCTTGATCGATGCCCTCCACGATGTGGTCGATCAACTGGTATCGCTGCGTTGGCTCGAGGCGCAAGAGACGGAGCAGAACCAGGCCCTGCAACTTGCCCAGCATGCGTATGACCTGGCCATCAGACAGTATCGCAATGGCGTCGCCAATTATCTGCAGGTGTTGATCGCCGAAAGCCAGGTATTGCTGCAGAAGCGCCTGGTCATCGAATCCCGAGCTCGCGATCGCGAGTTGCGATTGAACCTGATTCGCGCGCTTGGTGGAGGCTATGTACCGACGGCCTCCCCCGATCCTCGCGTCGCTGACGAATCCTGACACCAGGGGGCTCACCATGAATGCAAGCGCAGGTGATTCTGGTGCTGACGGCAAGCCGCCGGGCGATTCGGGCGGTGCCAGGGGGAGTGCGCTTCGCTGGCGAATCGCGGTTGTGATCCTGGTCGTGCTGGTCGCCCTCGGCATCGCCATCTGGTGGCTCGTTGCCGGCCGGTACAGGGAGTCCACGGAAGACGCCTATGTTGACGGCAATGTCGTATCGGTGACCGCTCAGGTCAGTGGTGTCATCACGGCCATTAATGCAGACAACACCGACTACGTCACCGCGGGAAGCCCATTGGTCAAGCTTGACGATACCGACGCGAAGCTCGCGCTGGAGCGAGCCGAAGCTCTGCTGGCCAGGACGGTACGCCAGGTGCGTAGCCAATATGCTGCTGTCGAGCAGGGCCGCGCAAACCAGCAACTGCGGGAAATCGAACTGGTCAGGGTCAAGGCCGATCTGGCTCACCGGAAGGAACTCGTGGGCAGTGGCGCCATCTCGGGCGAGGAGGCCCGACATGCGGAAGACGCCGTACGCGCATCTGTCGCCGCGCTGAATGCCGCGAACCATCAATTGGCTGCGAGCATTGCACAGGTCGACCACACCACGCTTGCTACGCATCCCGATGTCCTGGCTGTGTCCTCTCAGGTGCGCGATGCCTATGTGGCAGCTTACCGGACCGAGGTGCCTGCGCCCGTGACTGGCGTGGTGACCAAGCGTAGCGCACAGGTAGGCCAGAAGATCAGCCCGGGGATCTCGTTGATGTCGGTGGTGCCGCTGGACCGCCTGTGGGTCAATGCCAACTTCAAGGAATCCCAGCTGCGGCATATCCGAATTGGGCAGCCCGTCCGTTTATATGCCGACGTGTACGGCGACGACGTGGTCTATCAGGGCACGGTGATCGGGCAGGACGCCGGTACCGGCAGCGCGTTTTCACTTTTGCCGGCGCAAAACGCCACCGGAAACTGGATAAAGATCGTGCAGCGCGTGCCGGTTCGCATAGCGCTTGATCCCCAACAGGTTGCGACACATCCCCTGCAACTGGGTTTGTCGATGAAAGTCGTGGTCGACACGCAGCAGCGCAACGGAACACGGTTGGTCGCTCCAGGATCTCGCGCCCACGGTTACCAGACTGACGTATTCGCCGGCGAACTGGCGCGTGCAGACGACGTCGTGCAGAAGATCATCCAGGCGAATCAATAACGGCTTCGCGGATAAAGAGGGGCTTCGTCATGTCTCCCAGCGGTCCAGGGCGCCTGCTCTACGCCACGATTTTTCTGTTGGTCACCATCGATTTTCTGCAGTCGGGAATGACCGCTTTTGCCGCCGGTCCGCTCATGGGCGAATTGGGCATGGCTCCCGAAGATTTCAGCCTCGCCGCGGCAGTTTACGCGAGCGTGGCGATCCTCTCGATCTCCATGCAACGCTGGTTCGTGGAGCGCCTTGGACCACGTCGATTCGTCCAGTACGCCACCGCCATTTGCGCGGGAGGCGCCGTGCTATGCGCGATCAGTGACGACTTCTCGTCATTCCTGGCGGGACGGGCCGTGATGGCGCTCGGTGGTGGGGCACTGTTCACGTCTGCCCGCATGATGGTTCATCACGCGCTTGCCGGACCCGCGCGCTTCGTCGGCATCAAGTATCTTGTCGGTGGTGTGGCGCTGAACACGGCTGCGGCGCCTTGGCTGGCCTCTCTCGCGGTATCCCATGAAAAATGGAGCGCCATCTATTGGCTCGTTGCCGCATTGGGCGGACTGGCCGTGCTGCTGGCATCCGTGGTCCTGCACGATCGGCCGCTGGTCGAGCCGGAACTTCGTTCCCGACCGGATCTGTGGCCACAGATTTTCCTGATAAGCGGAAGCTTTCTACTCCTCTACGCACTGCAGCGCTTTTATTACGACTTCTACGGGAACGTATTGTTCATATGGGTGGCGATGGCCTTGGCCGTCGTCGGTCTGATGTTCTATGGGCGCACCCAGCATGTCGGAGATAACCCCATTCTGCGTGTACGCCACATGCTGAACGTTCGCTATGTATCGGGCGTGGCCTTGTTCATGTTTGTCTACATGATGCTTGGCGCAAACAACTACATGGTTCCGATGATGCTGCAGCGAACCTTGGGTTTTGCCTGGGCGACCGTGGGCAATTTCGAGGCACTGGGTTTTGCGGGAGGAGCGCTGGCCTGGTGGGTCGTCATGCGGACCTTGCCACGTCATCCCGCCCCACGAAAGTTTCTGGTTGTCGCTTTCCTTGCACTTGCCGTGTTCGGCGCATTGCTCTCCGGGATCGATGGTCAGGCCGATATGTGGCGAGATATTCTGCCGGCGCTCGCCATCTACAGCCTATTCATCCCGATCGTCATGCCGGTGGCTGCCGTGAGCACCTTCCGCGAACTGGACTATGACGCGTCGGTTTTCGCGAATGCCCAACAGATGAAGAACATGCTTGCGCAAATCGGCGTAGCGCTGGGCATCACGCTGGCCACACTCGGGCAACAATGGCGAACGACGGCGCACTATGCCGTTCTCAATGAACGAGTGGCGTCGAACGATCCCATTTACGTCGAGATATTTCAGAAGCTCCAGGAGTCGTTGGCCACCGTGACCGATGCTGCGCCGGCAGCGCAGATGGCGACGGCCCAGGTCGCCCAGTTGCTAGCCCGGGAATCGGCTTTGCTGGCACATATCGACTATTTCAGACTGGTCGCTGTGCTGGGACTGGCGGGTGTGCTGGTGACGTTGATTCAGCGGGTGTTCCGATGAGACAGGAAAGATAATGAGGGGAATTGTCTCCGCGCGAGGAGGGGCGGCGGTTAGTGTCGCGTATTCTTCATACCTGAAGCGGCGTGTGGCGCGGGCACACGCCGCTTCTGACCGATCGGCACGTTATTGACCGAAGAAGATCGAATCGCGCGGCGATGTCTTCGCGGCAGACGCGTGGCCGACTTGGGCGGCCGGCACCGCATTGTTGCCGAAACCGCTCGTGTCGGGCGCGTGCACGCGGGCTTCGGCGGCCTCGAGATCGGCCGGATACGGCTCTTCGGCGGACGGACGATAACCTGCCTGTTCGAGCTGGGCCAGTTCCGCACGCACCTGCGCGCGAGTCACCTGGCCGCTCGTCTGCGCGAACGCGCCGAGGGAAACGGACAACGCTGCAGTTGCGGCAACGAGACGGATCAACGATTTCATGACGAGCTCCTGTGAGGGTGGTTTCGGAATCGGCGACAGCGCCGCGACCGATGACCCGCATCTTATGCAGTGGCTCGCACCTGAAAAATCCCGATCTTGCACAAAGACTGTTGCCGTCGGGAGAACGATGACGCTGGTCCGATTGCGCATTGTCCATGGAGCCGGCGATCATGATCGACCCGGTCTGGCAGTGGCGTCGAGGAGAAGCCCGCGTCGCGGTGTGCCTGTCGGCGCGGAAACGTGGCCGAATATCGTTGCGTTGGCCACGATTCACTTTCTATTGCCAACAAAATGCCTTCATCGCGCCGACCGGCGATGACGCACTCACCGTGACCCGACGCATGCGCTTGATGCCAACGGGATGATCCACGTGTCGGTGCTGTGCGTGTCCGCCGCCGCTCAGCATCGCTTGCCCTGAAGTGTCGGGATTTGCGCGTATACGCTGGCAAGCCAGTCGACGAAGAGCTTCAGCTTGGCCGGTATGTGCCGATTCGGCGGATACAGCACGGAGATCGGCCGCGGCGGCGGATTGAACTTGGGCAGGACCTCCTGCAACGCGCCGGATTTCAGATACGGCTCGACGAAAAACAGCGTGGTCTTGATCAATCCGAGGCCCGCGAGTCCGCACGCGATGTAGGTATCCGCCTCGTTGACCGCGACCGTGCCGCGCATCTGCACGATGTGCGTGTCGCCGTCGACGACGAAATCCCAGCTCCGCGGCCGGCCGGTGTCGGCCGACACATGGCTGACCGCGATGTGTTGGGTCAGATCGTCGATCGTTTCCGGGACGCCGTATCGTTCGAGATACGACGGCGACGCGCACGTGCAGGTCGTGAGACTGCCGATGCGCTTCGCGATCATCCCGGAGTCGTCGAGCGCGCCGACCCGCACGACACAGTCGACACCCTCGCCGACGAGGTCGATCTGGCGATCGGTCACGCCGAGCTCCACCGTGATGTCCGGATGGGCGACGAGAAAGGCGGGCAGTGCGGGAACCACGATCCGCTTGGCCATCGCGGATGGCAGGTTCACCTTCAGGCGGCCGCGTGGCACGTTGCGCGAGTGGGACATCGACGCCTCCATCTCGTCGATCTCGCGTAGCACCGCGACACAACGCTCGTAGTACGCCTGCCCATCCTCGGTCAGCGACAGCCTGCGGGTTGTGCGGTTCAATAGCCGACAGCCGAGATGCTGTTCCAGCGTACGCAGCAGCGCGGACACGCGCGGTGTCGTCAGACCTGACGTGTCCGCCGCGCGCGTGAGGCTGCCCGTTTCAACGATGCGTGTAAACACGCGCATCGAAAGCAGTGTGTCCATGAGTGGCGGATCCCCTCGCGGCGAATCATCGGCGCCGAGAAGCGCAGGATCGGATCGCTGCTCCAGTCGAAGTTGCGAATCTTCTGCGCGTCGTACTTCAGAGCCTCGTACAGTGTCCAGCTCGCTGCCTGAATGATAGCGCAGCCCTCTTGCACGCCGATGATAACCAGTCGAGACAGGTGCTGGTACAAGGCGCTTTCAACACCTTATTTCGTGTTCAGCCGTTGCTTGACCTCGGGTCTTGCGGTCATGTCCCTGATCTCTCGCAGAAACGGGATTAAACGAACGACGCGTTCATCGGCAATGCTTGTGAATGACCGGCGATCTTGACGTGATGTCCGGAAATGAATGCTGAATGTCCCGAAACTGCCGTAGCTAACGCGTCAGTGAAAACCCGCAGAACCTAAACTGTCCTTACCGGCGGTCAGGAGACGGCCGGTCCTGGCGGGCACGGGAACCCGGTGGCTTGAGTCACGGGGTCTTGCACGAATTGACGCGAACTGGGTGGCACGAGATCTTGCCTCCTTTCAGATGTGGATCTTTGTCTTCGTGTGCCTGTGAATGCATTGGCTTGGCCAAGGCGGGAGCGGGTGCTGCCTTGGATACATTCGTGGCAGATATCGGGCATGAGCCCGACAGAGGACAAAGTCATCATGATGATGCGGAACCGGAATACCTCCTTCCTGTTCGGAGGCAATGCTTCTTATGTCGAGGAGCAATACGAGGCGTACCTCGCGGACCCAAACACTGTGGCGGCCGAGTGGCGCGATTATTTCGACGCGTTGCAGGGCGTCCCGGCGGCTGACGGATCGGGTGCCGGCGACGTTGCGCACGCACCCGTCGTGTCTCGTTTCGTCGAGTTGGCCAAGAAGGCGCGCACTGGCGGGCGTTCGGAAAGCGAGGTACTCGGTTTCGCCCGGAAGCAGGTAGCCGTGCAGGCCTTGATTTCGGCCTATCGCATGGTAGGCACCCGCAATGCGCATCTGGACCCGCTGCGCTGGACGGCGCCAGTGCCCGTGCCCGAATTGAACCCGATTTACTACGATCTGTCCCAGGCGGACCTGAACACGACGTTCAGCATGTCGGGCACGCATTTCCCGGACGAAGACGCGACGCTCGGCGATCTGGTGCAGGCGCTGACGGAGACATATTGCGGCACGCTGGGCGCCGAGTTCATGCATCTGGCCGATCCGCAGCAGCGCGACTGGTGGCCCATGCGTCTCGAGTCGTCGCGTTCGAGCGCGCGCCTGGATCGCGGTGACAAGCTGCACATCCTCGAGCGGTTGACGGCCGCCGAAGGCCTCGAGAAATACCTGCATGCGCGCTATGTCGGTCAGAAGCGCTTTTCGCTCGAGGGGGGCGAGTCGCTCATCGTCCTGCTGGATGAACTGGTTGCATATGGTGCGACGAGGGGCGTCAAGAGCTCGATTCTCGGCATGGCGCACCGTGGACGCCTGAACGTTCTCGTCAATATCGTCGGGAAGCCGCCGGCTGCGCTGTTCGACGAGTTCGAGGGAAAAACCGCGAACCTTCTTCCGGCGGGCGACGTCAAGTATCACAAGGGCTTTACCGGCCTGCTCCCGACGGCAACCGGGCCGGCGGAGGTCACGCTTGCGTTCAATCCGTCGCACCTGGAAATCGTGAACCCGGTGGTCCAGGGTATCGCGCGTGCGCGCGCCGAAGTATTGGGGCAAGGTGCGAGTGCGGTCCTGCCGGTGGAGATTCACGGCGACGCCGCGATTTCGGGGCAGGGCATCGTCATGGAGACGATGAACCTGTCGAATACCCGCGGCTACGGCACGGGCGGCACGATACATGTGGTGGTGAACAACCAGGTTGGCTTCACCACGTCGGACCCGCGGGATGTCCGGTCGTCGTTCTATTGCACCGACATTGCCAAGATGATCGAGGCGCCGATCCTGCACGTCAATGGCGACGACCCCGAGGCGGTCGTTGCCGCAACACGCCTGGCAATCGATTTTCGTGCGACGTTCGGCAAGAGCGTCGTGATCGAGCTGGTCTGCTTCCGCCGCCATGGCCACCAGGAACAGGACACGCCGAACATCACGCAACCGTTGATGTATCGCTCCATCGCGGGCCACCCTGGTGTCCGCGCGCTCTATGCAAGGAAACTGGTGGACGCGGGGATTCTGACGGCGGAAGACGTCGAGAAGTATGTCCATGACTACCGTGAGCGTCTCGACGCCGCGCAAACCGCCGAAGCGAGGAAGCCGGCCTATCAAGCGAACGAAGAAGTGAGCTGGCCGCAACTGCTCGATGGAAACGTCGGCCGCATCTATTACGCGCCGCCCTTGCCGGACCTCGTTCATCGACTTGCACGCAACATCACGCGCATTCCCGAGCAGTACGCGCTGCATCCGCTGGTTGGAAAAGTGATGACTGCACGTCGCGAGATGGCGGAAGGCAAGCGTCCGCTGGATTGGGGGATGGCCGAGCATCTGGCCTTTGCGTCGCTTCTCGCCGCTGGCATCGACGTGCGTCTGAGCGGGCAGGACAGTGAACGTGGCACGTTCAGCCATCGCCACGCGGTGCTCCATGATCAGAAACGGTCGATTCGGGCGGAAGGCACCTACGTCCCGTTGCATCATGTGTCGGATGACCAAGGACGATTTTCGGTCACCAACTCGGTGCTGTCGGAGGCTGCGGTTCTGGGCTTCGAGTACGGATACTCGGTTGTTCGACAGAACGCGCTCGTATTGTGGGAAGCACAGTTCGGCGACTTCGCGAACGGCGCGCAGGTCGTGATCGACAACTTCCTGTCCGCGGGGGCTGCAAAGTGGGGGCAACAAAGCGGCGTAACGATGCTGCTTCCGCACGGTCAGGAGGGGGAGGGGCCGGAGCACGCGTCCGCGCGCCTCGAGCGCTATTTGCAACTGTGTGCACAGAACAACATGCGGGTGGTTCAGCCTACGACGCCGGCCCAGATCTTCCACCTGCTGCGGATGCAGGCCGTGCTGCATGATCGCGTCCCGCTGGTCGTGATGACGCCCAAGTCGCTTCTGCGCCATCCGGAGGCCGTCAGCAGCCTGGACGATCTCGCCAAGGGCCGATTCAACGAGATTCTGGCTGAAGCACCTACGGCCGAAGCGGCGTCCAAGGTCGACCGGGTCATCCTGTGTTCGGGCAAGGTCTATTACGAACTTCTGGAGCGCCGGCGCAACGCGCAAAAGGACAATATCGCGTTGATCCGCGTTGAGCAGTTGTATCCGTTTCCCGTGACGCAGATCCGTTCGGCGCTGGCGCACTATCCGAATCTGAAGTGTGTTGTCTGGTGTCAGGAAGAGTCGAAAAACCAGGGTTCGTGGAATTTTGTGCTGGAACAACTGCTGGACATCGTGAAGGCGCCTGTCACGCTGCGCTATATCGGACCCGAGGCAACGGCATCGACCGCACCCGGCTACAAGTCGATGCACATCGCGCGCCAGGAGAAATTCCTGCACGCGGCGATTGACGAGTAAGGGCGCAGCCGGGGGAGTCGGAGGCGATGGCCGCACCGCCGACCGTTACCCATGTCGGGTCGTTATTGAGGACCGGACAAAATCGGGTGCGAGGCGATTTCATTCGAGGGAAGTGTTGATGGACACGCTGCAAATGATGCGGATCTTTGTCGGCATTGCGGAAGAGGGCAGCTTCACCAGCGCCGCTCGGCGCCAGGACATCACCACCGCGCATGCATCGAGATCGATCGCGCAGCTGGAGACGCACTTGCGCACGCGCCTGCTCAACCGCAGCACGCGTCGCATCGCGCTGACCGAGGCGGGGCAGCGATATCTGGAGCGATGCGAGCGGATTCTCGCGTACATCGACGAGGCCGAAGCGGAGGCCGCGGATGCCCAGGCCCGGCCGTCCGGCAAGCTGCATGTGCACGCGACGACGGGCTTCGGCCAGGCGTACGTCGTGCCGGCAGTCGTGCGCTATCGGGCACGCAATCCTTCGGTATCCGTCGAGCTGACGTTGTCGCATCACGTGCCCGATCTGCTCGACGAGGGTTACGACGTGTCATTGCAATTGAGTTCGGCGGATCTGCCCGACTCGGGCCTCGTGTCGCATCGGCTCGGCACCGTACACAGCGTGCTGTGCGCGGCGCCCGCCTACCTGAGCGCACACGGCACGCCGCGCACGGTGCCGGAGCTCGACGGGCACGCGTGCCTGCAGATCGTCACGTCCGTGTTTCCGTGCGATCGCTGGCATCTGGACGGCCCCAATGGCCGGGAAACGTTCAAGCTGCCGCCGGCGGACTTTCAGGTCAACGTGCCGGATGCGCTCGGTGCTGCGTTGCGGGATGGCATCGGAATCGGCGCGCTTCCGTTGTCGACGGCTTTGCCGGCGCTTCGCAGCGGCGTGCTGGCGCGCGTGTTGCCCGAATATCAGTTACAGACACTGACGGCCTACGTGCTGTACCCGTCGCGCCAATACCTCGACGCGAAGATCAGGACGTTCGTCGATTTCCTCCGGGAATACGTTCCGGAAGCGCTGGATGCCGACAAGGTGGCGCTGTGCGAGTCCGGCGGGCCGTGACCCGGCCCTCGGAAAGGCAGAAACCGGAACGGAAATCCCGTCAGTGCCGCTTCTGGGGCTGCATCGTCGCGACTGCTTCGCGCCCCTTTAAAAATTCTTGAACATATCTGCAATGTCAGATATCTTGCATGTCAGAAAATGGAGGTGGCCGATGACCGACCCGGTCAACGAAGTATCCGAGCGAACCCAACCTTTCCTCATCGCCCTCGGCAAGGCCTGCAACAGGGTGACTGCGGAACTGGACGCGGGGCTCCAGGAAGTCGGAATCAATGCGCGGCAACTGGGCATTCTGCTGGCGCTGGCTTACGACGATGCGCGGTCGCCGGCCGCGCTGGCGAAGTTGGTTGGCGTCGACCCCGGCCGCATGACCCGGTTGCTGGACGTGCTGAAAAGTCGCGGCCTGCTGGAACGCGACCGCAGCGACAAGGATCGACGCGTGGTCGACGTTTCGTTGACGCAAGAAGGGTGGGAAACCATCGCCCGAAGCGCGCAAGTCATCCCCGAGATACGGAGACGGCGGCTCGCGCACTTTACGCAATCCGACCTCGATGCGTTGAGCGTGCTCGTCCGCAAATTGCTCGATGGCTGACGCGAAATTTTTTATCCAAATATCTGACATATCAGATATTTCCACCCCATGACAGGCAGTTCGATTTCAGACTAAAGGATGCAACATGAATTCGTCGCCCCAACCTCGTGCGCCGGCGCCGCTGACCGGCATCAGGTTCGCACTCGGCACGTTCGCCGTGGCGCTCGCCACCTTCATGAATGTGCTGGATTCGTCGATCGCGAACGTCGCGATTCCGACGCTCTCCGGCAACCTCGGCGTGTCGATCGACGAAGGGACGTGGGTCATCACGCTGTTCGCCGCGGCCAACGCGGTGTCGATTCCGCTGACCGGGTGGCTCACGCAGCGGGTGGGGCAAGTGAAGCTGTTCGTTTGGGCGATTCTGCTGTTCGTGCTGTCGTCCGCGGCGTGCGGGCTTGCACCGAACCTGCTCGTGCTGCTCGCCGCGCGAGTCGTGCAAGGCGCGGTGGCGGGGCCGCTGGTGCCGCTGTCACAGGCGCTGCTGCTGGCATCCTTTCCAAAGGACAAGAACTCCAGCGCGCTGTCGCTGTGGGCGATGACCGCGACGGTCGGGCCGATCGCCGGGCCGGCGCTGGGCGGCTGGATCACCGACAGCTACAGCTGGTCGTGGATCTTCTACATCAACGTGCCGGTCGGCCTGTTCGCCGCCGGCACGGTCTGGGCGATCTACCGGGATCGCGATACACCCGCGCGCAAGCTTCCGATCGACAAGGTGGGGCTGATCTCGCTGATCGCATGGGTCGCGTCGCTGCAGATCATGCTTGACAAGGGCAAGGACCTCGACTGGTTCAATTCGCCGGTGATCTGGGCGCTGACCATCATGGCGGCAATCAGCTTCGTGTTCTTCCTGATCTGGGAGTTCACCGAGGCAAAGCCGATCGTCGACCTGCGACTTTTCGCCGGGCGCAACTTCCTCGGCGGCACGGTCGCGATATCGGTCGCTTACGCGATCTTCTTCGCGAACCTGGTGATCCTGCCGCAGTGGATCCAGGGTTTTCTCGGCTACCGCGCGGTGGATGCGGGGCTCGTGACGGCGCCGCTGGGCATCTTCGCGGTGATCCTGGCTCCCGTGATGGGCAAGATCATGCCGCGCTCCGATATGCGGGTGCTCGCCACGCTGGCCTTCGTTGGCTTCGCGGGCGTGTTTTTCATGCGCTCGAACTATACGACCGGCGTCGACGCGTGGACGCTGGTGCTGCCGACGTTGCTGCAAGGCATTCCCACCGCGCTCTTCTTCACGCCGCTCACGGGCATCATCCTGTCGGGGCTTCCGCCCGAGAAGATTCCGGCGGCGGCCGGCCTGTCCAACTTCGTGCGCATTTTCGCCGGCGCGGTCGGGACGTCGCTGTTGAGCACCGGCTGGAACGACCGGACGATCCTCCATCATGCGCGGCTCGCCGAGCAAACGGACGTGGGCAACCCGACCTACGTCGCCGGCATCGCGAATCTGCAGACGGCGCTCGGCGCCGGTACCGCCAAGGCGGCAGCCTTCTTCGAGGCGTCGCTCAACGCACAAGCGACCATGCTTGGCCTGAACGACATCTTCTGGATATCGGGCGTGATCTTTGTCGTGATCGTCCCGCTGATCTGGGTGACCAAGCCAGGCAAGGGCGCTGGCGCGGGTGCCGCGGGTGCCGGCGGCCACTGACCGACGCGAATCCGGGCAACGCGACACACCGGGCGTGGTATTCGGAAATCCTGCTTGACAAACTCTGACATTGCAGTCATTGTCTGAATCAACCACATAGGACGGCACCATGGACCATTACACGATCAAAGGCTTCACGCTCACGCATAGCGTCGGATTCATGCTGAGCAAGGCGCGCAACCTGATCGTTGCCGAAATGGACGCGGCGCTCAAGGACCTCGACATCACCAGCCAGCAAATGGGCATTCTGCTGTCGATGCGGAGCGGCATGGCCGCCACGCCGTTCGAGCTATCGAAGCTGCTCGGGATCGACACGGGCCTGATGACGCGCATGCTGGACAAGCTGGAAGCGAAGGGATTGCTGGAACGTTCCCGCGACGCGGACGACCGCCGCGTGGTCAATCTCACGTTGACGAAGAAGGGCGAGGAAGTCGCGGCCCGGATTCCGGAAGTCGCGCCGCATGTGTTGAACGCCCGGCTGCGCAACTTCACGAAGGCCGAGTTCGCAGAGCTGTCTCGCTTGCTTCACAAGTTCATCGGCGAGTGAGCGTGGCGGGCGTGCCCGCCTTTTTTTGAATCATTAATCTGACAGGTCAGAAAATGAAATCGCAGACAAATGGATCCGACATCGGCGCCCGCGCATTGAAACTGGGCGTGTCGGCGATCTTCGTGGCGGTATTGTCGGCATGTGCGAACTATGCGGGCATCCATAGCGACAAGCGGATCGTGGTGCCGCAACAGCTCGATACGGCCCGCAGCCTGCCGGCCGAGCAAGGCCGCTGGCCGGCTGCCGACTGGGCCGACCAGTTCGGCGATGCGCAACTGAAGGCGCTGATCGCCGAGGCGCTGCGCGGCAGTCCGACGATCGAACAGGCTCGTGCGCGGGTGGCCCAGGCGCAGGCCTTCGCCGAAGCGTCGAACGCGAACACGCTGCCGCGCGTCGACGCGAGCTACTCGCTGACGCGCCAGCAGTACAGCGGCACGGCGATGATCCCGCCGCCGTATGCCGGTTCCTGGCGGACCGAGAACAAGGGCCTGCTGAGCGCGTCGTACGACCTCGACCTGTGGGGCAAGAACCGCGAAGCCCTGAGGGCCGCCGTGTCGCAGGCGCAAGCGAGCAAGGCTGACGTTGAATTCGTCACGCTCACGTTGAACACCGCAATCGCACGTACCTACAACCAGCTGGCCCGCCTTTACGTGCTGCGCGACATCGCGCAACAGGAAGTCGCGCGCCGCGAGCAGATCGATCGCATCACGGCCGGCCGTATCGCGACCGGCCTCGATACGGAGGTGGAGCGCAAGACCGCGCAGGCGAATCTTGCAACGAGCCGCGCCCGTGTCACCGCACTCGACGGCAGCATTCTGACCACGCGCTACCAGTTGGCTGCGCTGCTCGGCGCAGGACCGGATCGCGGCCTTGCGATCGAGCGGCCGGCGCTCGGCATTGGCAACGACGTGCGCCTGCCGGACAACCTGCCGGCTGACCTGGTGAGCCGTCGTCCGGACCTCGTCGCCGCGCGCTGGCGTGTCGACGCGATGACGCACCAGGTCAAGGAAGCGAAGGCGGAGTTCTATCCGGACATCAACCTGAGCGCCGCGATCGGCCTCGACGCGTTCGGCTTCGGCCGTTTCCTGAGCGCGGCAAGCCGCACGGCGTCGGCCGGACCGGCGATCCACCTGCCGATCTTCGATGCAGGCGCACTGCGCGCGCAACTGAAAGGGCGCTATGCCGAGTTCGACTACGCGGTGGCCGCCTACAACCAAACGCTGGTTGGCGCGCTGAGCGACGTTGCGACGCAGCTCGCGCAGATCCGCTCGAGCGACGCGCAACTCGTCGATGCAAACGCGGCACGGCAGGCCGCACAGGACGCCGATCGGCTGGCGATCACGCAGTACAAGGCCGGCCTGACCAACCAGTTGACCGTGCTCAGTGCCGATGTCACGGCGCTGAATGCGGACGAAGCCGTTGCGAACCTGAAGATGAACCGCCGCGACCAGCAGATTGCACTCGCGTCGGCGCTCGGCGGCGGCTACGTCGACACGTCGGCCGATACCGTCCACAGCGTGGATGCTGTTGCATCCGCCCATCCCGTCGTCGCCGCGCATTGAACGGCACGTTCACTTACCGGCAAGGAGATTTGACATGAGCGATACCCTCACGCCCGACCACGAATTGGTGGACCGCGGCGGCGCAACCAACCGCGGCGCGCAAGCCGATCCGGCCGGCCAGGACGCCGGCGCGACGCCTCCGGGCAAGCGCAAGCGCCTGCTTGCCCTCCTGGCGGCGGTCGTCGTGGTAACGGGGGCCGCGTATGCGGCCTACTATTTCACCGTCGGCCGCTATTACCAGGCGACCGACGATGCGTACGTGAGCGGCAACCTGGTGCAACTGACGCCGCAGGTCACCGGAACGGTGGTCGCCGTCAATGCGGACGACACGCAGATCGTGAAGGCCGGCGACCCGGTCGTCACGCTCGACCCGGCCGACGCGAAGATCGCGCTGGTGAATGCCGAGGCGGCCCTTGGCCAGACCGTGCGCCGCGTGAGCAGCCTGTATGTGAACAACGATTTCTATGCGGCGAATGTGGCGCAACGCGAGTCGGATCTCGCTCGCGCCAACGATGATCTGCGGCGGCGCGAGGCCGTTGCGGGCACGGGCGCCGTTTCCGCTGAAGATATCGCCCACGCTCGCGATGCCGTCAAGGCTGCCCAGGCCGCACGCGATGCAGCGCGCGAGCAAGCCGGCGCGAATCACGCGCTGACCGACCGCACGACCGTCGGACAGCATCCTGACGTGCAGGCGGCAGCGTCGAAAGTCAGGGATGCCTATCTTGCTTACGCGCGCAATACGTTGCCGGCGCCGGTGACGGGCTATGTGGCGAAACGGTCGGTCCAGGTCGGCCAACGTGTGTCGCCCGGCACGCCGCTGATGGCGATCGTGCCGCTCGACGGCGTGTGGGTCGATGCGAACTTCAAGGAAGTGCAGCTCACGCGGATGCGGATCGGCTAGCCGGTCACGCTGACGGCCGACGTGTACGGTTCGAGCATCGAGTATCACGGCAGGATCGAGGGGTTCTCGGCCGGCACCGGCGGCGCGTTTGCCACGTTACCGGCGCAAAACGCGACGGGCAACTGGATCAAGGTGGTTCAGCGCCTTCCGGTGCGCATCCAGCTGGATCCACGCGAACTCGCGGCGCATCCGCTGCGCATCGGGCTGTCGATGGTGGTCGATGCCGATACGCACGACGATTCCGGCACGCAGCTTGGTGCCGCCGTGAAAACGACCTATCGTACCGGCGTGTTCGAGCAGTATGGTGCACAAGCCGATGCCGAGATCACGAAGATCATCGAGCAGAACGAAATGTCCTCGCGCGCGATCGGCACCAAGCAGGCAGCGACGCGTGGTGCGTTGCGCGATCGCGCAAGCCATGCCGGTTGAGCAGGGAATGACGCGCGCCACAATCGCCGTTTGGTGTAGCCGTCCGGCGAGTCAAGTGGAATGAAGCAAACTGATTCATGGCGGGTTGATTCCGGCCATGGTGTTGAACCGGTTTGTATCGATCCGGCGCCGGCCGGCTGTACGAACGGAAGCAGGGTTACACCCGTGAGGGTCACGACATGAAAGTTGCCATCGTTGTATTCGAAGGTGCGCAGGCGCTCGACGTTGCAGGCCCCCTCGACGTGTTCGCCGAGGCGAATACTTTCCTTTCCGAGCATCAACGATACGAGGTGACGCTCGTCGGGAACCAGGCGGGCACCGTGACCTGCTCGAACGGCATGCAGTTGGCCGTCTCGCTGGGCTATTCCGATCGTGACATTCAATGGGACCTGCTGCTGGTAGCGGGCGGGCCGCAATTGCCGGATGTTCAGCCGTCGAGCGCGTTTCTGGCGTGGCTGCAAAACCAGGCGCGCAGCGCAAGCCGCTTCGGCTCGGTCTGTAATGGCGCATTTGTGCTCGCTCATGCGGGGTTGCTCGACGGCAAGGAAGTGACGACCCACTGGTCGGACGCGGGCCGCCTGTCCAACGAATTTCCACACGCCAGCGTGCAGCCGGACAGGATTTTCGTTCGGGACGGGCGGCTCTTCACATCGGCGGGCGTGACCGCAGGCATTGACTTATGTCTGTCGCTGGTTGCTGAAGACTGGGGGCATGAACTGGCGGTGCGGGTTGCGAAGCGTCTGGTCGTGTATATCCAGCGTGAGGGCGGCCAGTCTCAGTACAGCCCCTATATCGGGGCCGGCAAGGACGCGGATCCGATACTCGGCAAGGTCTATCGATACGTGAGCGAGCATATGACCGAAACGCTGTCGATAGAGGCGCTGGCGAGTGCGGCCTCGGTGAGCCGGCGCACGTTGTCGCGGGTATTCGCGAAGTACGCGAAGGTGACGCCTTCGGTATTTGTCGAGCAGGTTCGCGTCGATTCGGCGAGGAAACTCCTCGAGGACACGGATGCGCCACTCAAGACGGTCGCATTCAAATGCGGTTTTCATAGCGCGACGCACATGCGCACGACGTTCTCGCGGCGGCTCAATGTCACGCCGAAGCAATATCGCCTGCGATTCAGAGGGGAGGCAAGTGCGCGGCAATGATCCCATGACGGAGGTCGCGAGCGCCCCGTCGGTGACGAGCGTCCATTCGGCTCAACCGCTTCCCGAGATCATTGAGCCCGGGTTGTCGACAATATTTTGTGGTGTCGATCGGGGTATGTGCACGGCGTCGACGGGGCACCACTTTGCTGGCGGAGGCACGGGATATGGAAGGGTCGCGGAAGTAGGCTTCAACGAGTAAAACGAGGATTCGAGCACCCGTTTTCCGAGAGGAGCTGCTTTATTGGAACGTTGTTGACTGGAGAGGTGAAAAGTGAAGTTCTCGATGAAAACTGAAATCCACGCAGACGATCGTTCGACGATCGAGCATGCGATGAAGACCGTCGATGCCGACGCGAAAGTCGACGTTGACATTGTTGCGCAAACGGTGAGCGTCGACTCGTGGCTGATGCCTGAGGAGTTTCTTGTCGCCTTCTACGACGAGGAATACGACGTGACCATTGCCGAATGGTAGGCAGGATGGAATCTTGCGGCACCTGGGCGCGAAGCACTGCGCTGTCATGCCGCCCACACCGAAGCAGCATGCGGAATGCCGCGTGCTCCTGTTTGTCGCGACCGGGCGGTCGGCGTTCTCGGCTCAGACCATGCGTTCTCCTGCTCGAGTCGCTTGACGTCGGCCGCCTCCAGGCCATCGAAATGCTGTCGCCGGGTGTAGTTCGTCTGCTCGCTGATTCCGTGCTTCTTCGCGACCTCGGCGACGGGTGCCTTGCCCGCCCCGCGCAGGATCGTCACCATCTGTTCGTCGCTGAACGGGCTCTTCTTCATGACTTCCTTTTCTCCGTTGGAAGCCATTCTCTCAAGTTTCAGTGGGTCCGAAAATTCCAGGGCAGGCCACATGAAAAAAGCCCGCGTTTCCGCGGGCCTCGTGCAATCAGCAATTGCCTTTCTTCGCCTGTCCGGGCGGGCAGAACCCGTTCCCCGGTCCGCCTTGCGGCGCGACGACGACCGGCGCACCCGGAACGTATGCGACGCACCCGCTGAGCGCGCCGACCACGCTCGCCGCGGCGAGCAATGCGATAACCCCTTTCTTCACTTCGTTCTCCCGTTATTGAGGAAAGGGCCGTGCGGCCCTTTCGTGGATGCTGCCGATGCGTCAGAAGCTGAAATTGACGTTCGACTGGCTGGTCGTTGCGTTGACGTTCGTCGATTGCGTTGCCCCCGACGCTGCGTCCGCCTCGATCGTATATTGTGCCGCGGCGGCCGGCGACGCAGCCAGCGCGACCGGCAGCGAGCCCGAGTAAGTGCCGACGATCGGTGCGGCCACGGGCACGTTGAGCGCATACACACCCGTATCCAGGTTCGCATTGGTCGACGTGATCTCGTACGCGTTCGCATCGACGGTCTGCAGTGCCCGCACGAACGCGGCGGCGCTTGGCGTCACCGTGCCGCTGACCGTGCTCATCGTCGATGCCGGCAGCGCGATCGGGGCGTTCGACGCCGAAACCGCCGTGGTCGTGTTCACCACGACCGGAACCGAGCGCACGATGCCCGATGCGAAGTTGTTCTGCACGATCACGACGTCATAGTTGCCTTGCGTCGAGCTCTGGATCAGCGGCGACAGCACGAACTTCCCGGTGCTGTCGGCAACCGTGCCCCGGACCACCTTGCCACCCTGTTCCGCATACACGGTCGCGCCGGCTTCGGCCGATGCGACGTAGCCCGAGATCGCGCCGCTCACGACGGTCGGGATCGCGGTGACGACCGGCTTCAGCGCATACGTGCCGTTGCCGCGCTGGACGATCGACTTGCACGCGTTGAAGTCGAGCACGAGGTCGACGAGCGTGTTCGGTTGCACCGTGAACGGCTGGATGATCTTGTAGCCGCTTTGCGTCGCGCTCGGCGTCGCGAGCGCCTGTTCCGTGCCGCCCGTCGGGACGACCGAGTTCGCGAGGGTGTTGCCCTGGTTCGGCGCGAGAACGAGGCGGACCTGCTGATACTGGCCGGCCGGCAGCGCGGTCTGGCCGATATCGGCGAGCACGCCGTTGGTCAGCGACAGCAGGTCGATCTTCTGCGGTGCCGCCAGCGTGATCGTCGACCAGCCGGCATCGTTATCGGAAGCATTCGCATTCGCATTGACGCGAACCTGCGAGACGGTCACGAATACGTGATCGAAACCGCATGACGGAGCATCGGTCATCGCGACGTGCAGCGTGCCGGTTTGCACGCTGCCGCCGCCGTCGCCGCCACCGCAACCTGCGAGTGCAAACGGCACCATTGCCGCACATAGTGCGGCCTTCCAGAATGTGTTCTTCATTGTTTATCCCCCTCCGATGTAATTGTGGGTGCAACGAAGCATAGCTTCGCGGTGCGTCCAGAATGTGGACAGCTTTGAAACGAAGCGTAAATTCTGCGTCGGAGCGTAAGGGCTGACGCAATTCGAGGGGTATTCGCGACGCAACGGAAGGGAATGCGGCTCGCGAAGAACGAATCCGCGGATGGTGAGTCGCCGGGACTCGGCGCGTTTGCGATCGGCGAAAACTTGATCGGTGAAATCACCGAATCCGCCCCGATTATTTCCCCGCTATAGTCGAAGCACGAGCGGTGGACGCGGCGCCATGCGCCGCCACCGTTCAGGTAATGACTGTAGACGGGTGCTGTATGAAAAACACAATCGAAAAGACCACCGGACCGGTGTGGGGTGTGGCGGCAGGCGTGCTCCTGGCTGCCGCGGGACTGAGTCTCGGCATCTTCCCGAAATCGCTGAACAGCGCGGGAACCGCAAACGACTTCCTGGCGTCCGGCGTCGCGATGCTGGGTATCTTCCTCGTCGTCTATTCCACGCACGAACTACGACGAAAGCGCCTGCACTGAGCGCCGGCGCGCAGAACGTTCCAGGCCGACCGCCTGCTCAGGAATGCGCCCGCCCATCGGCGGCGCCGGCATCGACCAACAGATCGTCGACGATGATTTCGCCGGCCGCCCGGCCTGCGCGCAGCGCATCGACGCTGTCGTCGAACAGGTGGCCGCCGTCGTCGCCAAGCCGGACCGGCGCCAGCAGGCGCGGCGCGCTGCCGGTCGCACGGACCTGCACGACCGCCACGAACCCGAACCGGAGCGTGTCGGGCGGCGGCGCGTGGTCGCGCGGTTGGTCGAGCCGGAATTCGCAGCGGACATCGATGGTGTATCCGCGGTAGGTGTACGCACTGTTCATCTGCATCTCGCTCGGAAGGGAACGCGACGACGGACCGTGGGCGCATCATATCGGCTCGTGCGAGCCGGTGGGGGTGGGGTGTCTACCTACTCGAGGATTTCGTGCTCGTAGACGAGTTCGACGATGCGCTTCGTCGGGATGCTCGCGCGCAGTTCGTCGACGCTGTCGATGCGAAACCACTTGCACTTCTCGATCTCGTTGCTCGCCTGGGCTGTATGCTCCGGGCCGACTTCCGCGAAGAACACGTGATGCACCTTCGCGAGCCCGGTGAACTGCATCGAATAGACGAGCGTCTGACCGGTGAGGCCGGTCTCTTCCAGCAGTTCCCGATGTGCGGCCTCGAGCGGCGTTTCACCGCGCTTGATCGTGCCGCCGGGCAGTGCCCAGCGCGACGATACGCGCGCAACGAGCAAGACCTGCTGTTCGCGGTAGCAGACGACGGTCGCGCGTTCCTTGACGGGGATCGCACTGGCTTCCGGCGCATTCGTGGAGACGGGGACTTGAGGCATGAACCGATTCTAGCGAGAGTCGGGCGCCCGGCCAAGCCGGGCTCGTGGAGCGCGACGCGGCCCGTCGGCCGGGCCGCGTCGCCATGGAGTCCGTCGCGTTACTTCTGTTCCGGCAAGAACCAGTTCATCACGAGCGCGCAGATGCCGCCAGTGGCAACGCCCGATTCCAGAACGTTCTTCAGTGCATGCGGCAGGCTGTTCAGAATGTCGGGCACCTGCGACACGCCGAGGCCGAGCGCGAGCGACACCGCGATGATCAGCAGCGCGCGGCGATCGAGCTGGATGCCGGACAGGATGTTGATACCCGAAGCGGCCACCGCGCCGAACATCACCATCGCCGCACCGCCGAGCACGGGCTCCGGCACGGCCTGCAACGCGCCCGCGACGACCGGGAACAGGCCGAGCACCACGAGCATGCCCGCGATCCAGACGCCGACGTATCGGCTCGCGACGCCGGTGATCTGGATCACGCCGTTGTTCTGCGCGAACACGGAGCTCGGGAACGTGTTGAATACGCCGGCCAGCAGCGAGTTCGCGCCGTTCACGAGCACGCCGCCCTTGATCCGCCGCATCCACACCGGCCCTTCGACCGGCTCCTTCGAGATCTTGCTGGTGGCGGTGACGTCGCCGATCGCTTCGAGCGACGTGACGAGATAGATGATCAGCATCGGCACGAACAACGACCACGAGAAACCGATGCCGAAGTGCAGCGGCGTCGGGACCTGGAACAGCGCGGCCTGGTGCACGCCGGTGAAGTCGAGGCGGCCGAGCACCGCGGCCGCGGCATAGCCGATCACCAGTGCGATCACGAGCGCGGTGCTGCGTACCCATACGATCGGCACGCGGTTCAGCAGGATGATGGTGCCGAGCACGAGGCACGACAGCGTCAGGTTCTGGGCGCTCGCGAACGTGCCGTTGGCCATCGCGCCGTAGCCGCCGCCCATGCTGACGAGGCCGACCTTGATCAGCGTGAGGCCGATCAGCAGCACGACGATGCCGGTGACGAGCGGCGTGATCAGGCGCTTCACGAACGGCAGGATGCGCGACACGCTCATCTCGACGAACGAGCCGGCGATCACGACGCCGAAGATCGCGGCCATGACGGTCTCGACCGGCGTGCCTTGCTTGACCATCACGCTGCCGCCGGCGATCAGCGGGCCGACGAAGTTGAAGCTGGTGCCCTGCACGATCAGGAGGCCGGCGCCGAGCGGGCCGAAGCGCTTGCACTGCACGAACGTCGCGATGCCTGAAATCACCAGCGACATCGACACGATAAGGGTCGTATCCCGACTCGATACGCCGAGCGCCTGGCAGATCAGCAGCCCGGGCGTGACGATCGGCACGATGATCGCCAGCAGGTGCTGCAGCGCGGCGACGAAGGTGACCATCGGCCCCGGCCGGTCATTGGGACCATAGACGAGGTCGTGCGACGGGTCTGCAGCGTCGGCGCCGTGGGAGGCGGATCGGGCGGGGGAAGCGGGTTGCATGGCGAGCGGGCCGGACAAGATGGAAAGTGCGGCATTTTAGCCGAAGGGCCCGCCCGCGCCGCCCGCGCGCGATGCAATGGTCGGGATTCGGGAAACGGTGGCGGATCGGTGCCGTCGAACGCGCGGCGCCGCTCGATTCGTCAGCGCGCGCGGCGCGGCGCGTGCTCCGTTGCCCGGAACCCGGGCAGCGCGGGAATCCGCTCGGTCATGAACTGCAGGAACGCGCGGGTTCTGAGCGGCAGATACCGGCGCGACGCGTAGACGAGATGCAGCGCGTGCGGCACGGTCATTTCCCACTTCGGCAGCAGCCGGACGAGCTGTCCGCCGTCGATCAGGTCCTGAACGAGCCATGCAGGCGCGCTGCCCACCGCGTGGCCCGCGAGGAAGCATTCGCGCAAAGCCAGAGAGCTGTTGACGCGATACCGGCTGCGCACGGGCACGCTGATGGTCTCCGTGCCTTTTTCGAATGCCAGTTCGGTGCCGATGCCGGGGCGCGCGTAGCCGACGTAGTCGTGTTTCGCGAGGTCATCCGGGTGGCGAATCCGGGGCGCTTGCGCAATGTAGTGCGGAGCGGCCACGAGCAGACGCGGCGACGACGCGATGCAGCGCGCGACGGCGTCAGGCGGCAGCGCATGGCCGAGGCGGATCGCGACATCGACGCCTTCCTCGACAAGGTCGATCACGCGATCGGTCAGATGCAGCTCGATGTCGATCTCCGGATAGGCCGCGAGAAATTCGAGCACGAGGGCGTTCAGCCGCAGCTCGCCGAGCCCCATCGGCGCATTGACGACCAGTTTGCCGACCGGCCGCAGCGTCTGTCCGCGCACGTCGGCGACCGCGCTCGCGTATTCGTCGATCACGCGCTTGCAGCGCTCGTAGAACCGCCGGCCTTCGTCGGTCGGTGCGACGCTCGTCGTCGATCGTTCGAGCAGGCGTACGCCGAGCGTCTGCTCGAACGCGGCGATGACCTTGCTGATCGTCGGCTGGCCGGTGCCTTCCTCGCGGGCGACCGCCGAGAAATTGCCCAGTTCGACGGCGCGCACGAAGAGGCGCATGGAACGCAGCGAGTCCACCTTATTCCTCCCGGGCATGAGCCCTATTCGAAATCGTCGTATTCCGTCTCGTCAGAGCATGACCTAACGTGCGTGAACCTTCAATCCCCGACGAGGAGTCGACATGAACGAGGCAATGCAAGCGCCGGCGCTGGACGGCGCGCACGTGGTGGTATTCGGTGCGAGTTCCGGAATCGGCCTCGCGGCCGCCGCAGCCGTGAAAGCGCGCGGGGCGAACGTCACGCTGGTCGGCCGCACCGGCGCGACGCTGGCGGCTGCCGCGCAGGCGATCGGCGGCGCGCGCACCGCGATCGCGGACATCGCGGACCGGGCTGCCGTGCAGCGCGTCTTCGAGCCGATGACGCGCGTCGATCACCTGGTCGTCACGGCCGGACGATTCATCGCCGGCACGCTGGCCGACACCGATCCGGATCACCTGCTCGCCGCGCTGCAGGAGCGTATCGCCGGGCCGGTGTATGCGATCCGCGCCGCGCTGCCGCTGATGCCCGCGACCGGCTCGATCGTGCTCACCGGCGGTCAGCTGGCGGACCGCCCGTCCGGGCAAGGCACGTCGGTCATCGCGGCGGCGGTGCGCGGCGTCGAAGCACTGGCTCAGTCGCTTGCGCTGGAGCTCAAGCCGATTCGCGTGAACGTCGTCGCCCCCGGTTTCGTCGATACGCCGCTGTACGACGCATTCGGCGCGGAAGTGCGCGACGCGATCCTCGGCGGGGCCGCGTCGGCGTTGCCGGGCGGACGCGTCGGTCGCGCCGACGAAGTCGGGGAAGCGATCGCGTTCCTGCTGGGCAACGGCTTCATGAATGCCGAGATCCTGCATATCGACGGGGGCGGCCGACTGGTGTGAGGCGCGGGCCTGCCGCGAACCGCTCGCGGGAAGCGTTGTCGTCGCGTGCATGACGATGCGCTGCGCACGCCGCGCCGATTCAATACAATGCGACGTCGAGGCATCGGCGCCGTGTCGGGCCGCCGACCGCCACGTTCGACGAGCGGGATCGACGAGCGACCGCGCTTGGTGGAATGACGACCCGTCA
Source organism: Burkholderia sp. Bp9143 (assembly GCF_003853645.1). Lineage (GTDB taxonomy): Bacteria > Pseudomonadota > Gammaproteobacteria > Burkholderiales > Burkholderiaceae > Burkholderia. Next base: position 197,910 of record NZ_QTPO01000001.1, read on the forward strand.
TGGCGGGCCGCTGGCGAATACGGAGCGCAGCATGAACGAACCCTACCTGCAGGTCATCGCGCATTACTTCGCGAAACCCGGCAACGGCGACCGCGTGATCGAACTGCTCGCGGAACTCGCGCCGGCCACGCGTGCCGAGCCGAAAAACCTCGACTACGCGTACTTCCGGTCGCCGGTCGACCCCGACCACATCGTGATCCTCGAGCGTTACCGCGATGCCGACGGCCTCGACACGCATCGGGAAACGCCGCATTTCCAGCGGATCGGTGTCGGCGCGATCATTCCGTTGCTCGATCGCCGCGACGTGACGCGCTACATGGTGCAGCCGGACACCGGCACGGCGACGCCACCGGGAGGCGCCCAATGAACCCGTTTCAATTCCGTACCGTTCCGACGCAGATCGTCGAATTCGGCGCCGCGCGCCGGCTCGGCGCGCTGTTGTGCGAACGCTTTCCGGCGCTCGCGCGGTTGTGTGTCGTCACCGACGCGTTCCTGCATCGCAGCGGCGTGCTTGCACCCGCGCTGGCGAGCCTCGCCGCGCACGGCTGGCAAGTGACCGTGATCGACGACGTCGTCGCCGATCCGCCCGAGCACGTCGTGCTCGAAGCGACCGCGCGGGCGGTGGCGGCCGATGCGGAGATCGTGCTCGGCCTCGGCGGCGGTTCGTCGATGGACGTCGCGAAGCTGATCGCGGTGCTCGCGCCGGGGCGGCAGGTGCTGGCCGACATGTACGGCGTCGACAAGGTGACGACGCCGCGGCTGCCGCTCGTGCAGATGCCGACCACGGCCGGCACCGGTTCCGAAGTGACGGCCGTGTCGATCGTCACGGTCGGCGAGGCGCGCAAGATGGGCGTCGTGTCGCCGCACCTGTTCGCGGACGTCGCGATCCTCGACGCCGAGCTGACGCTCGGGCTGCCGCGCGCGGCAACGGCCGCGACGGGCATCGACGCGATGGTGCATGCGATCGAGGCCTATACGTCGTCGCGGCTGAAGAATCCGGTGTCCGACATGCTGGCCGTGCAGGCGTTGACGCTGCTGTCGCGCAACCTGCTGAAGGCATGCGACGACGGTAACGATCGCCACGCGCGCGAAGCGATGCTGGTCGGCGCGATGTTCGCCGGCCAGGCGTTCGCGAACGCGCCGGTCGCGGCCGTGCATGCGCTGGCCTATCCGGTCGGCGGCATTTTCCACGTGCCGCACGGGCTGTCGAATGCGCTCGTGTTGCCGCACGTGCTGCGCTTCAACGCACCGGCTGCCGCGCCGCTGTATGCGGAGCTCGCGGCGATCGTCGCGCCGTCGGCGACCGGTAGCGACGAAGCGCGGACGCAGGCACTGATCGACGAGATCGATCGAATGATCGTCGCGACGGGCATTCCGCGCACGCTGCGCGAGGTCGGCATCGGCGAGGGCGACCTGCCGAGGATGGCGTCGGATGCGATGCTGCAGACGCGACTGCTCGTGAACAACCCGCGCGAGGTGACGGAAGCCGACGCGCTGGCGATCTATCGGCACGCGTGGTGACGCGGCGGACGTAGCGATCGACGGGAGACGGCGACATGACGCAACGTGACGAAGCGGCGCAGACGCGCTGCGTCGCATGGCAGATCGCGCAAACGTGGCAGGCGGGCGAATGGTGCCGGCTCGTCGAGACGCGCGCGGGCATCGACCTGTCGGGAGCGGTGGCGGGCGCGATCGACGGCACGCCGTTTCGCGTCGACTACGCGATCGTGTGCGGCGCCGACTGGCTGACGCGCTCGGTGCGCGTGACGCATTGGCTCGGCGCTGCGCCGCCCCGGCAACTCGCGATCGAATGCGACGCGGGACGCTGGACGGTCGACGGCGTCGAAGCGCCGGCCCTCGCGGGCGCGACCGACATCGATCTCGGTTTCAGTCCGTCGACCAATACGCTGCCGATCCGGCGTCTCGGGCTTGAGGTCGGCGCGTCGGCCGTGATCCACACCGCGTGGCTGCGTTTTCCGGCGTTCGAGATCGTGCGTGGCGAGCAGCGCTATGCGCGCACGGCGGAGCACGTGTACCGCTACGAGAGCGGCACGTATGCGGCCGATATCGCGGTCGACGACGCGGGCCTCGTCACCGATTACGACGAATGGCGGCGGACCGGCGCGACGCGTTCGCCGTAACGCGTCGCGTCGGCGGTGCGTCAGCGCGCGTTGGCGACCGTCACCTTGCCGGGAATCAGCTTCAGCGTGCTGAACGCGTCGGCGATGTTCTGCTGATACGCGAGCGTCGCATCGGTGACGGGCTGCACACCGTAGCCGGTGCGCTTGAGCGCGACTTCGAGCGTCGGCGCGTCGAGGCCGATGAGCGGCGACAGTTGCGCGGCGACTTCCGGAACATGGTCGCGTCCCCAGCGATCGATCGCGTCGACTTCGTCGAGCAGCGTGCGCAGCACCTGCGGCTGCGCGGCCGCATACTTGCGCGCGGCGAGGTAGTACTGGGTGTTGCGCACGAGCCCGTCGCCGTTCGCGACCACGCGTGCGCCGAGCTGCCGTTCCGCCGCCGCGAGGTACGGATCCCAGATCACCCACGCGTCGACGCTGCGCTGCACGAACGCGGCGCGCGCGTCGGCGGGCGTCAGGTAGATCGGCTGGATGTCGGCATACGTGAGGCCCGCATGCTCCAGCGCCTTCACGAGCAGGTAGTGAACGTTCGACCCCTTGTTTAACACGACCTTCTTGCCGCGCAGCTGCGCGATGGTGCGGATCGGCGAATCGGGCAGCACGACGATCGCCTCGCCGTGCGGCGCGGGCGGTTCGTTGCCGATATAGACGAAATCGACGCCAGCGGCCTGCGCGAAGATCGGCGGCGTTTCGCCGACCGTGCCGACGTCGATCGCGCCGGCGTTCAGCCCCTCGAGCAGTTGCGGGCCGGCCGGGAATTCGAGCCACTGGACCGCCACGCCCTGGCTTGCGAGCCGCTTCTCGAGCGTGCCGCGCGCCTTCAGCACGACGAAGTTGCCGTACTTCTGGAAACCGATGCGCAGCCGCTTGTCGCTGCCCTGGGCCAGTGCGGGCATGCCCGCGAGCGGGCCGAGCGCGAGCCCGGCCAGTCCGGCGGCCGCGCCGTGCAGCCATTGGCGGCGGCGCGGGTTTGCCGGGGTCGTTTCAAGGTTTGCGTGCGGTGTGTCGTTCATCGAGGCGTCCTGCTGGCGGGGTCACGGGGCGCACGGGCTGGCAGCGCGATCGGCACGGGACGCAGCCGGATGCGGACGATGCGCGCGATCGGCCGGCCCGCACCGAATTCAGGACGATACGGCCGTGCGGGCCGGCGGCCAACCAATGAATCCGCATATGCAAATCAGCGGCCGGGCGATACGTGAACGACGGGGGCGGCAGCGCGCCGCCGTGCTCAATCGGTGCCGAGCGGGCTTTCCTCGATCGCGTCGACGCGATCCGGATAGAACGCGAGATGCGCGCGAATCGATTCGACGGCCGGGTACGGATGCTCGTACGTCCACACCGCATTGGTCGCGCGTTCGCCGCCGGCGGGAATCGAGTAATACGCGCAATCGCCCTTGTACGGGCAGTACGTCGCATGGTCGGTGCGTTGCAGCAGCGCCATGTCGGCGTCCTCGCGCGGAACGTACAGCACGGCCGGATAGCTGGCCTCGCGCAGCGCCAGCGCGCGGCGCGTATCGGCGACGATCTTGCCGGCCACCTTGACCACGACGCGCGACGGATGCGGTTCGACCGTGATCGGGTGATCGGGGCCAGGCGATTTCACGGGACGAGTGGGCGTATCGGGACTGATCGACATCGTGGGTCCTCCAGGAAGGGGCGGCGCGCCGGCAGGCACGCCGCGCCGGAACGTGCACGCCGGGCGAATCCCCGCGCACCGTTGCCGGCGTTGACCAATCGATACGATGCGCCCATTCCGGAGAACCTGCAGGGGGCCGGAAGGCGGTGCCGCGAACGGCGTCGACGCACGACGCGGGGCGGGCCGCTGTAGCGGCGTTCGTGGGCATGTCCCCGGCGCTCGCGTGGACATTTTCATGCAGCGGCAGCGGGATGCATCCGCGGCGATAAGCAACGCGGAATTAATTGGTAAGCGATCGGCGGGCGGCGCGCGAAGATCGGCGGTCGTCATTCGCATGACAGTCCTTCCCTGACCGCCACCATGAAGATTCCATTCGTTTCATCGGCCGCGCATCGTGCGCGGCGCACATCCGTTGCCGTTGCGGCGCTGCGCGGCATGGCCGCGTCGCTGCTGCTTGCCGGCGCGGTCACGCACGCGTTCGCGGCGCCGGCCGGCAAGACGCTCGTGTACTGCAGCGAAGGCAGCCCGGCCGGCTTCGATCCGGGCCAGCACACGACCAGCACCGATTTCGATGCGAGCACGTACACGATCTACAACGGGCTCGTGCAGTTCAAGCGCGGCACGCTCGATCTCGTGCCGTCGCTCGCGACGAGCTGGGACGTGTCGTCCGGCCAGCGCGTCTACACGTTCCACCTGCGGCACGGCGTGAAATTCCAGACGACCACGTGGTTCAAGCCGACGCGTCCGTTCCAGGCGGACGACGTCGTGTTCACGTTCCGCCGGATGCTCGATCCCGACGATCCGTTCCGCAAGGCCTATCCGGTCAGCTTCCCGTACTTCAGCGATCTCGGGTTCGACCGCAATATCGAGCGCATCGAAAAGGTCGACGACGATACGGTGCGCTTCGTGTTGAAGCAGCCCGACGTCGTGTTCGTGCGCAACCTCGCGATGGCGTTCGCGTCGATCCTGTCGGCCGAATATGCGTCGCAGTTGACGGCACGCCATCGCGATGCCGACATCAACCAGCTCCCGGTCGGCACGGGGCCGTTCCAGTTGCGCGCGTACCAGAAGGACGCGGTGATCCGCTACGACGCGAACCCCGACTACTGGAAGCCGGACGACGTGAAGCTCGCGCATCTCGTGTTCGCGATCACGCCCGATCCGGCCGCGCGCCTGCAGAAGCTCACGGCCGGCGAGTGCCAGGTGTCGGCATTCCCGCGGCCGGCCGATCTCGAGACGGTGCGGCGCGATCCGAAACTGGCGCTGTTTTCAGGGACGGGCTTCAATGTGGGCTTCGTCGCCTACAACACGCAGCATCCGCCGCTCGATCGCGTCGACGTGCGGCGCGCGCTCGACATCGCGATCGACAAGACGGCGATCATCAGGACCGTGTTCAACGGCGACGCGACGATCGCGACGAACCCGATGCCGCCTGCGCAATGGTCGTACAACCCGCGCCTGAAGGATGCGCCGCGCGATCCGGCCGCCGCGAAGGCGCTGCTTGCGCAAGCGGGATTCCCGAACGGCTTCGACCTGACGCTGTGGGCGATGCCGGTGCAGCGCCCGTACAACCCGAACGCGCAGTTGATGGCGCAACTGATCCAGCAGGACTGGGCGAGGATCGGCGTGCGCGCGAAGATCGTCAGCTACGAGTGGGGCGAATACAACCGCCGCGCGAAACGCGACGGGCAGCACGACGCGATCCTGTACGGCTGGTCGGGCGACAACGGCGATCCCGACAACTGGCTCGGCACGCTGCTCGGCTGCGATGCGGTGCACGGCAGCAACCTCGCGAAGTGGTGCAACGCGGATTTCGAGCGGCTCGTCAGTGCGGCGCGCACGAACGCGGACGTCGCGAAACGCACGTCGCTCTACGAGCAGGCGCAGGTCGTGTTCAAGGATCAGGTGCCGTTCACGCCGATCGCGACGTCGATCGTGTCGCTGCCGATCTCGAAGCGCGTGCACGGGCTGACGTTCTCGCCGCTCGGCGGGCACCGGTTCGACGGTGTGTGGCTGGATTGAATCAGGGAAGCCGGCGCGCGAGCGCCGGCTGTCGAGGCGGTGGTCAGTTCAGTGCGACCGCGGCCGCTGCCTCGACCGGCGAGCCTTCGAGCGCGACGGATGCCCGGCCGTCGGGGCCGACCGGCACGTCGCCGACGAGCGTCGTGCGGTAGAGCTGGCGATCGAAGTCGAGATCGAGGATGTCGACGGACGGTGCGGGACAAGCAACGATTTGAACGATGCTTATCGCCGCGTTTCGGGTTGGCAAATCACGCGTGTCGCCGATTGGAAATGGCGGCACGCGCGAGCGCGGCGTGCGGGTCCCGCATGCCGATCGGCGGCGAACCGATCGTCGGCGACAGCGGCGCCAATCCGAATCGGGCAATGCGATCGGCGTGCGCAATATTTCCCGGATCATGCTGGCTCGAGCGAAAAAGTTTCCGGCCGACGCAGGTGCGAATTCGTTTTAAATGTGCAAATGCGAATCACGCGGCGTATCGAAAAGCTGAATAAAAATCATCGAATGGCGTGGCGGCGGAAACGATGCATCCCGGAATTAACATTCTTACTGCACGCCGCGAAAAAGCGGTAAATGATCCGCGTGTATTTCATCGTTGAAGGCCGTTTCCCATAAATGCATTCCGACGCTAAATAATTTGAAATCGCCAAAAAAATTGTCTATACCCTAGACGAATCAGCGTGATCCGCATCGTGCCAATGCGGCTATGCAACAGACGCGTGGACTTAGCGGCAGACGCCATTGCCGTACGCCGCGCGTGGCAGCGATCGAATGGATTCCGGGGGATGCGAACGGCCCGATGTCCGGGCTACCGCAAGAGTCATGAATGGGCGAACGCAGTGCGCGCCACCGAAGCAACGCCGCGTCTTTACATTCAACGGTCGATCACCGACCCCGTCACACGGAGGTTGTCATGCTGCAATACGTCAAGACCTTGCTGCGCGATGAACGCGGCGTCAGCTCGCTCGAATACGCGGTGCTCGCCGGCATCGTCGTGGTCGCACTCGCGGCAGTCGGGGTGATTCTCAGCAGCACGTCCGGCGGCTTGCCGGCCGTGTTCACCGCGCTGATCAACAAGGTCACGGCGCTGATCTGATCTCCTGAACCCGCGCGCCGCCGACGAACACACGGATCCGCAGCGGTACGACGTATCCAGCCGGGGCGCGCCGACGGACGGCTCTCCGATGCTCTTTCTCGTACAGTCGGCGGCGACGCTCGTGCTGGTGTCGCTCGCCACGCAAGATGTGCGCGCGCGTCGCCTGTCCAATCGCGCGGTGCTGGCGTTCGCGCTGCTGTATTTCGTCGCGGCGGCGCTTGCGCGCGAAGGGCTCGCGCCGCTCGTCGGTCATGTGGCGACCGCCGCGGCGATGCTGCTGCTGTTCGGCGGCCTGCGTCAAGCGGGCTGGATCGGCGGCGGCGACGTGAAGCTGGCGGCGGCCGTATTCCTGTGGGCGGGCCCGACGCTGGCGCTCCCGGTGTTGACGCTCATCGGTGCGAGCGGCGTCGCATGCGGCGTCGCCGCACTGGTGGCCATGGCACGGCAGCGTCGCATCGCACCGGCCGGTGCGATCGCGACGCGCGGCGTGCCGTACGGCGTCGCGCTCGCGCTCGGCGGTGCGCTGGCCGTCTGGGCGCCGCTTCCTCACGCGGTTTCGCTTACCTAGACCGGGGGACGCACGCCGCCATGCCCAAACCCGTGAGAATGGCCGTGCTGATCATCGCTGCCGCGGTCGGCGCGGTCATCCTGCGCCAGCTGTATGTCGCCGCGTCGACGCCGTCGGCGCCCGGCGAAGCGGCCGAGGTACGCGTGCGCGTCGCGGCGGCGGACCTGCCCGAAGGGCTGCTGCTGCGCGACAACGATCTCGCGTGGAAGCGCATGCCGCGCACGCAGGTGCCGGCCGGTGCGTTCGTCGAGTCGCAACCGGACGCGGACCTGAAAGGCGCGCTGCTGCGCAACCGTGTCGACGCCGGTGCGCCGATCCGCGCGGATAACGTGATTCCGTCCGGCGCGCCGGATTTTCTCGCGGCCGCGCTGCAGCCCGGCATGCGCGCGATCTCGGTGCCGGTCGACGACGTGTCGGGCAACGCGGGGCTGATCCAGCCGGGCGACTTCGTCGACGTGGTGCTCACGCAGGAGATCGGCGGATCCGCGACGACGCCCGGCACGTTCGAAGCGGAGACAGTCGTGCGGCGCGCGCGCGTGCTCGCGGTCGGCTCGGAATTCCAGCGTGCGAAGACGCCTGCGAGTGCACCGGACGTGCCGGCCCGCGCGCGCACGGTCACGCTCGAGGTCGCGCCGCGCACCGCGCAGGTCGTGCTGGTCGCGACGCGCCTCGGCTCGCTGTCTCTGGCGCTGCGCAGCTTCGCGACGCGCGATCGCCGTCAGGCGACGGGCGGTGACGAAGCGGAACCCGATACGCCGCCGGTATGGGCCGGCGACGTGTCGCGCGCGGCCCGCGGCGCCGAGCGGACGCCGGCTGCGAGAACGGACGCCGGCACGCGGCCGGCGTCGCAGGGCAACACGGTCGTGATCTATCGCGGCTCGTCGGTCGACGATGGATCGCACGGCAGCGGCACCGGCATGCCGGGCGTGCCGCCGCTGCCATCTGGTTGGCCGGGCACGCCGGTTGCGCCGGCTGCGCCCGCAGGCGCCAATGTCGCCGCGGACGCGACGGCGCAGGCGCCACGGATGGCGCCGCCGCAATGACGCAGTGACGATTCGGGCTGGCCGCCCGGCGGCCGGCATTTGACGGGAACACGCATGGTGCCCATCGTTCGTTGGATCGCTTTCTGGTGGCTGGCCTGCATCGTCGCGCCGGGCGTCGCGCTCGCGCAGCGCGCGCAGGCGGCGGATGCCGGCGCGGCGTTGTCGATCGCGACCGGCAAGGGCGAGATGCTGACGCTGTCCGAACCCGCGACCGCGATGTTCGTCGCGGACCCGAGCATCGCGGATATCCAGGTGCCGTCGCCGCGCACCGTGTTCGTATTCGGGAAGAAGGCCGGCACCACCACGCTGATCGCGCTCGGCGCGAACCATCGGCCGATCCTGCGCCGGACGGTGATCGTGCAGGTCGACACCGCGTCGCTGCAGGCGGTGCTCGACAGCCGTTTTCCGCAATTGAAGCTGTCGGTGTCCGGCGCGCCGGGCTCGCTGATGGTATCGGGCAAGGTGCCGAGCGCGGCCGACACGGATGCCGTGATGCAGTCGCTCGCGCCGTACCTGCGCGACAAGGAAAAGATCGTCAACCGGCTCACGCTGTCGCGCCCGATCCAGGTGAACCTGCGCGTGCGGGTGACCGAGGTGAGCCGCAACGTCACGCAGCAGCTCGGCATCAACTGGAGTTCGCTGGGCGGCGCCGGCAACTTCGTCGGCGGGCTGTTCAACGGGCGCACGCTGTTCGATCCGACGAACGGCCTGTTCAACCTGTCGCCGACGGGCGCATTCTCGGTGCTCGGCGGGTTCCGCGCGGGGCGCTGGTCGATCGACGTCGTGCTCGACGCGCTCGACCAGGAAGGCCTGATCACGATGCTCGCCGAGCCGAACCTCACCGCGATGTCCGGCGAGACCGCGAGCTTCCTCGCGGGCGGCGAGATTCCGGTTCCCGTTGCGCAGGCCGGCAACACGGGGGTGATCACGGTCGATTACAAGCCGTTCGGCGTGTCGCTCGACTTCACGCCGACCGTGCTCGCCGACAACCGCATCAGCCTCAAGGTGCGGCCGGAAGTCAGTGAGGTCGATGCGAGCAACAGCGTGACGTCGGGCGGCATCAAGGTGCCGGCGCTCACCGTGCGGCGCGTCGACACGACGGTCGAGCTGTCGAGCGGGCAGAGCTTCGCGATCGGCGGGCTGCTGCAGAGCCAGACGGCGGATACCGTGTCGCAGATCCCGGGGCTCGGCAGGCTGCCGATCATCGGCCGGCTGTTTTCGTCGAAGAACTTCCAGGACAACAAGACCGAAGTCGTCGTGATCGTGACGCCGTACATCGTGCAGCCGACCGGCCCCGGCCAGCTCGAGCAGGCGCTCGACACCGTCGCGCGGCCAAGCAGCGATCTCGAGTTCGCGATCCAGCGCAATCTCGGGATCGACCTGATGTCGGGCGACACGCCGCGTCTCGTCGGCGCCGCGGGCTTCGTGTACTGACCGGAGGAGCGCGCATGCGAGTTCGAACCGTCGTCTCCGCCTTGTTGCCGCTGGCGCTGGCAGGCTGCCTGTCGGCGCCGCCGCCGGTCAACCTGCCCGATGCACGCGCGATCGGGTTCGACGGCGTGCACGCGGTGCCGCCCGACTGCGCGAAGCTGATGCAGCCGTCGCATCTCGTCGATGCGGGGTTCGGGCGGCCCGGCGTGCCGTTCGGCTGCGCGACCTACACGAATCTCGCTGCGATGCTCGCGCGGCCGGAAGATCTGGTCGCGCCCGTGCCGTACGGCGGTGCCGATGCGCAAGTTGCCGCCGACGCGGTGCGCCGCTACGTCGAGGATCGCGTGAAGCAGCCGGCATCGGACAAGTCGTTGACGACGACCGGCTCGCCCGGCCACTGACCCATTCCCGATGCCCATCGCGATGCCGCCCATGAACGTCCTCGACCGCCAGAACGCCAAGCGTGCCGCCTCCGCCGGAGCGGCGGATCTCATCGCGGTCGTGTCCGATGCCGGCAGCGAGGACGTGATCCGCCGCGTCGCCCAGGATCTGTCGATCACGCGCTCCCACGTGCAGCCGGGCAACTGCGACGACGCGATCCGGTTGCTGCAGCAGCACGAGCGCTCGCCGCGCCAGCTGATCGTCGACGTGTCGGATTCGGTGCTGCCGGTCTCGGACCTGATGCGGCTCGCCGACGTGTGCGATCCGTCCGTGAGGGTGATCGCGATCGGTACGCAGAACGACGTCGGGCTGTTCCGCAACCTGCTCGGCATCGGCGTGCAGGACTACATCGTGAAGCCGCTGACCGTCGAGTTGATGCGGCGCGCGCTGACCGCGACGGAATCGGTCGTGCAGGCGCGCACCGGCAAGATCGTCAGCTTCGTCGGCGCGCGCGGCGGCGTCGGCACGACGACGGTTGCGGTGAGCCTGGCGCGCTGCCTGGCGGGCGAGAAGCGCCGCCGCGTGGCCTATGTCGACCTGAACCTGCATGGCGGCGGCGCGAACTCTAGACTCGGGCTGTCGAGCAACAACGGGCTGATCGAATTGCTGAACATGGAACAGCGTCCCGACGACGCGTTGTTCGACCGCATGTTCGTCACGAAGGGCGACCGCCTGCATGTGCTGTCGGCCGAACTCGCGTACGGCGAAGACGCGCCGCTGCGCGGCGATGCGATCGCGGTGCTCGTCGACATGCTGAAGGACCGCTTCCATTACGTGCTGTTCGACGTGGGCAACCGCGCCGGCAAACTGTTCGAGGACGCCCTGGCGGTGTCCGATCTCGTCTATATCGTCGCCGATCGCTCGGTGCACGCCGCATACGAAGCCGCACGGCTTGCGCGCTTCGTGAGGGAGCTGCCCGGCGAGCGGCTGTTGTCGATGATGCTGAACAACCCGCTCGAGCCGGTCAAGGGACGCGTCGCGCAGACCGACTTCGAGGACGCATTCGGCGGCGTGAGGCTGCGCGAGCTGCCGCACGAGCCGCAGACGCTCGCGGTCGCCGAGAACCTCGGCGAGCCGATCGAGGGCACGAAGCGCCGTGGTTTCCTGGACGAGATCCGGTTGCTCGCGAACGGCATCACCGGCGAATCGATGGCGGTCGCCGAGCCGTGGTACGCGCGCTTCGTCAAATGGAGGAAGGGATCGTGACGTTCGGTACCCGCAAACGGCCGACGCCGGAGCCCGTGCCGGCGGCTTCCCTAGCCGCGCCGCGCGACGGCGCACCTGCGCCGGGCCCGACAGCGAGCCAGGCTCCCGCATCCGCATCCGCGCGCGCGCTGGCGGTGGCCGATACCCAGGAGGCGCTCATTCGCTCCGGCAAGTTCGACGCGATTCGCACCGCGGTGTTCACGTCGATGAACATGTCGGCGGCGCTGATGAAGACGCGCGACGAAGTGCGCGCGGGCATCGAGCAGGTGGCCGCGCACACGGTCGAGCGCGAGCGCCTGAAGATCACGGCGGGCGAGCAGGTGCTGATCGTCGACGCGATCCTGAACGACATGTTCGGCGTCGGGCCGATCGAGCCGCTGCTCGCCGACGACACCGTCTCCGACATTCTCGTGAACGGTCCCGACCAGGTGTACGTCGAGCGCGCGGGCCGGCTCGAACTCACGCCGCTGAAGTTTCGCGACAACGCCCACGTGACGAGCGTCGCGCAGCGGATCGCGGCGGCGGTCGGGCGCCGCGTCGACGAGAGCAGCCCGATGGTCGACGCGCGTCTTGCCGACGGCAGCCGCGTGAACGTGGTCCTGCCGCCGATCGCGATGCGCGGCGCGTCGATCTCGATCCGCAAGTTCGCGAAGCGCGACATCACGCTCGCGCGGATGGCACATCAGGGCAATATTTCACACGGGATGCTGCAGGTGCTGAAGATCGCGTGCGCGTGCCGGCTGAATATCGTGATCTCGGGCGGTACCGGTTCGGGCAAGACGACGCTGCTCAACGCGCTGTCGCAACACATCGAGGAGCACGAGCGGATCGTGACGATCGAGGATGCGGCCGAGCTGCAACTGCTGCAGCCGCACGTCGTCAGTCTCGAGACGCGGCCGGAGAATACGGAAGGGCTCGGCGGTATATCGCAGCGCGACCTCGTGCGCAACGCGCTGCGGATGCGGCCCGACCGCATCATCCTCGGCGAAATCCGCGGTGCGGAGGCGTTCGACGTGCTGCAGGCGATGAATACGGGGCACGACGGCTCGATGACGACGATCCATGCGAACTCGCCGCGCGACGCGATCAGCCGGCTCGAAAGCATGGTCATGATGGCGAACGCGAACCTGCAGCTGCTGTCGATCCGGCGCCAGATCGCGAGCGCCGTGCACCTGTTCGTGCAGGTCGAGCGGATGCGCGACGGCGTGCGGCGCGTGACCCGGATCACCGAGATCGTCGGGATGGAGGGCGAGGTGGTGATCACGCAGGACCTGTTCGCGTTCCGCCAGGAAGGCGACACGACGCGGGAGGTGGTGAAGGGCGTGTTCGAGGCGTCGTCGCTGCGGCCCGCGTTCGCGCCGCGCGCCGCGTACTACGGCGTCGAGGACGCGCTCACCGAGGTATTCCGGCAATGAGAGCCGCCGACCTGCTCGCGCTTGGCGCATTCGTCGTGATCCTCGCGGCGGGCCTCGCGCTGTCCGCGTGGCTCGATCGTGCGCGCCGCACGCCGGAGCAGCGCATTCGCGCGCGGATGCAGCACCTTGCACCATCGCTGGCAGGCCGGGAGGCCGGTGCGGCCGCCGCGCCCGGCGTCGCGCTGTTCAACCTGCCGCGGCGGCAAAGCCGCGCGCGTGCGTGGCTGCAGCGTTACGTGACGCGCGTGCGGGCGGTTGGCGGCGAACGCGGGATGCGGATCGTCGTCGCCGGCACGATCGCCGGCGCGATTGCCGCGATCGTCGTGGTGGAGCTCGTCGCGTTGCCACGCATCCTCCATCCGCTGATCTACGTCGGGCTGCCGCTGGTGGCGATGCGCGCCAGCTATCGCGCGCTGGTCGAGCGGTTCCGGCTGCGTTTTCTCGAAGCATTCCCGGACGCGATCGACCTGATCGTGCGTGCGGTGCGCGCGGGCATCCCGGTCACGCAGGCGATCAGCACGGTGGGCGACAGCGCGGCGGAGCCGGTGCGCTCGACCTTCCGCACGATGGGCGACAGCCTGCGTGTCGGCGCGGATCTGAAAGACGTGCTGACGCACGCGGCAGACCGGCTGATGATCGCGGATTTCTCGTTCTTCACCGTTTACCTGCTGCTGCAGCGTGAAACCGGCGGCAGCCTCGGCGAAACGCTCGACGAGTTGTCGAGCATCATCCGCACGCGCCGCGACATCCGCCTGAAGACACGCGCGTTGACGGCCGAGGGGCGGATCACGACGAAGATCATTTCAGCGGTGCCGTTCGTGATGATCGGCGCGCTGTTCCTGGTGAACCGCGCGTACGTGATGCTGCTGTTCGACACGCATGCCGGACGCGTGATGCTGACGATCGCCGCGGTGCTGCTGACGATCGGACTGCTGACGATTCACAAGATCTCGAAACTGGATACCGCGCGATGACGATGTCGATGCTGGCCGCCCGCGGCCTCGAACTGTTGCTGTTGCTCGCGTGCGTCGCGGTGGCGCTCGCGACGCCCGGCGGCGGCACGCGCCGGCGGATCGCCGTGCGCGTGCAGCAGGCGGCCGGACAGCACACACTGTCGCTGGTGCCGGGGCGGCTGCAGCCGGGCGAGGTGCGTCAGGACCTGACGCGGCGGCTCGCGCAGCTCGGCGAGCGGTTGCCCGTGCTCGACCCGATGCAGCGGGCGAAGCTCGGGCTGCAGCTGACGCGCGCGGGGTTTCGCGAGCGGCGTGCGGTGTCGTCGATGATCGGCATCAAGCTGAGCTGCGGCGTGTTGCTCGCGGGCGTCGCGATCGTGTTCAGCCCATACATTCCACGCTTCGGCGAATACTTCGTGATCCGCGCGGTGGCGATGGTCGCCGCATTCGTGATCGGCGTGATCGTGCCCGAATACGTGCTCGGCGCGATGATCCGGCGACGTCGGCGGATCATCGCCGCGTGCTTTCCGGACGCGCTCGACCTGCTCGTGATCTGCACGATGGCCGGCAACAGTCTCGTATCGGGTGTGCGGCGCGTCGCGCGCGAACTCGAGCGCATTTGCCCGCCGCTCGCCGACGAGCTGACGGTATGCGCGGATGAGCTGACGCTGAGCGGCAACGTCGCCGAAGCGCTCACGCATTTCTCGATACGTGTCGACTTTGCGTCGGCACGCTCGCTTGCCACGACGCTCACGCAATCGCAGCGATTCGGCACGCCGATCACGCAGGCGCTGCGAACCCTGTCGCGCAGCGAGCGCACCGAGCAGATCGTCGCGCTCGAGGAGCAGGCCGCGAAGCTCGCGCCGAAGATCACGCTGCCGATGATGCTGTTCATCCTGCCGACGGTCGGCCTGATCGCGGCGGGCCCGGCGGCGATCCGCCTGCTCGAGGTATTCAAATGACACGATCCGTCATCCGTGCGCTCGCATTCGCGGCCATGCTGCCCGTGCTGACCAGCGGTTGCGCGCCGGGCATCCAGACGAGGCCGGCACTGTCGCACAAGAGCGACGACCCGCAGGCCGAACTGCGCATTGCCGACAGCGCGCTCGCCGGCGGCAACGTCGATCTCGCGTCGACGCTGTACGAGAAGGTGCTTGCCCGGCATCCCGATTCGCTTCCGGCGCGCCTGGGGCTCGGCGACGTCAACTACCGCGCCGGCGATCTGGAGCGTGCGCGGATTCTCTATGAGCAGGCACGGCAGCAGGCCCCAGCGGAACTCGGGCCGCAGGTCGGGCTCGCGCGCGTCGCGTTGCGGCAGCGTCGACTCGATGAGGCCGCCCAGCGCTACCGCGACGTGCTGGCCGCGCAGCCGAACCTGCCGCTCGCGGCGGAAGGCCTCGGCACGGTGCTCGACCTGCAGGGCCGCCATGCGGACGCGCAGGCCGTGTACCGGGACGCGCTGCGCGCGCATCCGGATGCACAGGGGCTGCGCGTCGACCTCGGGCTGTCGCTCGTGCTGAGCAACCGGCCGCGCGAGGGCGTGAACGTGCTGCTCGACGTGGCCGGGTTGCCCGATGCGCCGTGGCAGGCGCGCCAGAACCTCGCGTTCGCGTATGGCGTGCTCGGCAACACCGATTCGGCGAAGAAGCTGCTGTCGGCAGAGCTGCCCGCATCCGCGGTGGCCGACAATCTGCGCGTCTACCAGGCCGTGCGCGCGCAACTGGCGTCGCGCCCGGCACCCGCCGCCGCGCGACCGTCGACGGGTGCCGCGCTCGAACCGCGCGCCGTGCCGCCCGTCGCGGGGGCCGCAAAATGACACGCGGGGCGATGGGCGCCCGCCACGCGCGCGGCGTCGTATCCCTCGAGTTCGTGCTGATGCTGCCGTTCCTGCTGATGGTGCTGATCGGCATCATCGACACGAGCCTGCTTCTGTGCGACAAGGCCGTCATCACGAACGCGAGCCGCGAAGCCGCGCGTGCGGGCGTCGTGCTGCGCGTGCCGATGCTGACCACGACACAGATCGCCAACGTCGCGTCGACCTACACGCAGAACAGCCTGATCACCGGGGGCACCGCAACGACGCCGACCGTGACCGTGACGCAGGCGAACGGCACGACGGCGGGCACCGCGCTGACGGTGACGGTGACCTACACGTATTCCGGGCTGGTGCTGGGCTCGGCATTCAGTGCGCTGACCGGCCCGGTGACGATCTCGGCCAGCTCGGTGATGCTCTATGAATGACGCAGCCGGCACGCCATGCATCGGCGCCGCGCGCGAACGCGGCGCCGTCGCGCTGTTCTTCCTGCTGTTCCTGATTCCGCTGCTGTCGTTCGGCGCGCTGGCGATCGACATCGCGTGGGTGGCCACGGTGCGCAACCAGCTGCAGAACGCTGCCGACGCGGCCGCGCTCGCGGCGGCCGACGCGATGATGTCGCCGACGGGCGGCGCGCTGAACTGGTCGCAGGCCGCGCCGGCGGCGAACGGCGTGATCGCGCAGAATTCGGCGGCCGGCGCGCCGCTGGCGACCGGCACGGTGACGACCGGATACTGGAACGTGACGCGCAGCCCCGCATCGATGCAGGCGACCACCATCACGCCCGGCCAATACGACGTGCCGGCGGTTCAGGTGACCGTGTCGCGCGCACCCGGCGTGAACGGCGGCTCGATTCCGTTGCTGCTCGGCGGGCTGCTCGGCATCCCCGGCGCGTCCGGCAGCGCGACCGCGATCGCGGTGCTCGCCGCGCCCGGCGGGGTGGCGGCGGGCGGGCTCTTTCCGGTCGCGATCGACCAGTGCGTGTACAACCAGTACTGGAATTCGCTGACCAACCAGCCGCTGATCAACCCGCTGACGGGCCTGCCGTACGAGTTCTCGATCACCAACGGCCAGACCTACGGCGCGCTGTGCATGGGCGGCCAGTGGACGTCGTTCCAGTCGACCGCGACCGACACGACGACGATGGGCGGCCTGATGGTGACCGGCAATCCGACGACGCTCAATATCGGCGACAGCATCTATCTCGCGACTGGCGTCAAGGCGACGCTCTATACGTCGGTGCCGATCGGCGCGACGGTCGTACTGCCGGTCGTCACGCAGACGGCGAGCAGCACCTACGTGCCGATCGTCGCGTTCGCGGCGTTCCACATCGACGTGTCGCTCGGCGGCACCTACAAGTACATCCAGGGGCACTTCGTCGCCGGCGTGAAGATGACCGGCGTCGCGACGGGCGTCGGGCCGTACTACGGCGTGTACGTGCCGCCGCGGCTCGCGTTGTGAGCGTCGTGCCGCGCGCGGCGCAGCAGCACGAGCAGCGCGAAGAGCGTCACGGCCGGGCCGATCTGCGGCAGCTGCAGCCACGGGTTCAGGTATTCGGCGATCGGCAGCGCCCACATCAGCGCGATCGCGGCCTGTTCGCCGCGCAGCCAGCCGTCGCGCCAGCCGATCGACAGCATGCAGACGATCGCGATGGCGAGCCACGCGAGTTCGTAGTGCCACACGTACGGGTTGGCCGTGAGCGTCGCGACCGTCAGCACGGCCGCGCGTATGCGGGTATCGCGCGACTGCGCCCACACGATGCAGGCGGCCGCGATCGCGATCGCGGCGATACAGGCATGCGCGGCATACGCGGTGCCGAGCGGCACGCCCGCAAGGCGGAGCGTCGCGAACGGCGTCGGCGAGACGAGCCAGAACACGACGCCATGTTCGAGGACGATCGAACGCGCGAGTCCGGCGCTGGCGATGAACAGGCGCAGCGAATCGAGGCCGCAGACCAGGACGCTCAGCGCGGCGAACGTGCCGGTGGCGAGCGCGGCCCACGCGATCGTGCGCCATGCGCGCGCCGCGACCAGCACGAACGGGAACAGCAACGCCATCTGCGGCTTGACCGACAGCAGGCCGATGCAGAGGCCCGCCCACATCGGCCGCCGATCGGCCCAATGGACGGCCAGCGCCGCGCATGACGCGGTCAGGAATGCGTTTTGCCCGAGCGTCGCGGTGACGAACACGCACGGTGCGGCGACTAGCGCGAGTGTGCCGGCGCGCCGTGCGCCGGGAATCGTGCCGAGGTTGGATACGCGCCACGCGGCGAGGCCGAGCACGACGACGCCGAACGCGACGAACAGCGGATAGCCGAGCGCGAAGGGCAACAGCGCCAGCGGCGTCACGAGCAGCAGATAGGTGGGCGGGTACAGCCACGGGGCGAAGGCGTCGCGGCGAAGGTTCGCGAACAGCTCGGCCGACAGCCGCGAGAATGCGGAGAAATCGTACGCCTGCGATGGCGAGCCGTGCAGCATCACATACGATGCCGTCCAGAATATCGAGAAGTCGGCGCCGGCGCGCGACAGCAGGGTTCCGTGCGCGTGACGAATGACGGTCGCCCAGATCGCGATGAACAGCGCGTAGAGCACGAGCATCAGCGCGCTGTACAGGGCGAGGCGTCGCGGTGTCAGCCACGCGACGACCGGCCGCTTCGCCGAGCGCATCGATTGCTGCGGAATGTCCAATTGCCGCGGCCCGGTTCTACTTGAACGACGCCCTGCGGGCGGCGACGCCGGCGGCCACCGGCATCGCCGTCCGGCGGCGGGCCGCGTGCGCGCGCTTGAGCGGGAACTGCAGCAGCTTGGACGCCGGCTGCGCGGCGGCATCCCGCTCGGCACGGTAGCGGCGCCTGACGAGATAGACGGGGCGCTGCTTGGACTCGTGATAGATCCGGCCGAGGTATTCGCCGATCACGCCGATGCCGATCAGCTGGATGCCGCCGACGAACAGCACGACGGAAATCAGCGACGGGTAGCCGTGCACGGGATTGCCGAACAGCAGCGTGCGCACCACGATGAAGGCGCCGTACACGAGCGACAGCAGCGCGAACGTGAGGCCGACGTAGGTCCAGACGCGCAGCGGCACGGTGCTGAAGCTCGTGATGCCCTCGAGCGCGAAGTTCCAGCGCCGCCATCCGGAGAACTTCGAGCGGCCGCCGCTGCGCGGCGCACGCGTGTATTCGACGATCGCGGTGCGAAAGCCGACCCACGCGAACAGCCCCTTCATGAACCGCCGCCGCTCCGGCAGCGCACGCAGCGCATCGACGACCTCGCGATCCATCAGGCGGAAATCGCCGACGTTTTCCGGCATTTCCACCTCGGACAGCGCATTGTGCACGCGATAGTAGAGCGCCGCCGCCGCGCGCTGCAGGTACGGATCGCACATCCGGTCGGTGCGTTTCGCGGCGACGACCTCGGCGCCGCCGCGCCAGTGTTCGATCATCGCGGGAATCAGCGCGGGCGGGTCCTGCAGGTCGGCGTCGATCAGGATCACCGCGGCGCCGGCCGCCTCGTCGAGGCCCGCGGTGAGCGCCGCCTCCTTGCCGAAGCGGCGCGTGAGATCCACCACGTGCACGCGCGTGTCGGCGGCGGCGACCGCAAGCAGCCGATCGAGCGTGCAGTCGCGGCTGCCGTCGTTGATGCAGACGATCTCGAAGCGGACGCCGTCGACCGACTCGAGAACGGGCAGCGTTTCGGCAAAGAACGCGTCGATCGTCTCTTCTTCGTCATGAAACGGCACGACGAGCGAGATCAGCGGCTTCCTGGCGTGCGTGGACATGCTGCGGCTCCCCGAGAGATCCGGCCTGCGCTGCACCGTATGGTTCCGGTTGTCGTCTGCCGAACGGGCCCGGCCCGGTTCGGCGCGAATTCGGTTCCGGCCAGCGAGTCCACCGCGGACCGGACGACAGGTGTTGCGTTCATTGTAGGCAGGAATCGCCGATTCGTAACACATATCGGTGGATTTGCACGGCGGACGGCTCACGGGGGAAAACACCGGTCGAGCGGTGGTCGGCGGGCCGCGCGCGGCGGCGCTAGGATGACGTTTTCAAGACCGCTGGAGAGCGCGATGCAAGTTCAGGACCTGGCCGGCGCGCCGCTCGATTTCTGGGTGGCGATGGCGGAAGACCTCGGCGCGCCGCGCGTCGACGGCGCGGGTTGCACGGCCATTCGCGAACCGGGCTGCGCGCCGGTGCCGTACGCGCCGTCGTCGTCGTGGGCGGACGGTGGGCCGCTCGTCGAGCGCTTGCCGTTCGGCGCGTTCGAGCGCGACGGCGGGCGCGGCGCATGGCGCGCGGTGCTGCATCGGGCGGTGCCGGCGGCGGGCGAGCGTTGCACCTTCAACCAGTCGGGGCCGACGCTGCTGGTCGCGGCGATGCGCACGCTGGTCGCGTCGACGTTCGGCGACGACGTGCCGGATCTCGACATGTCGACGCCGCGCTGAGCGCGTGCGAAGCCGGTTACGCGGCCGACAGGTTGCGCACCGCGATCGAGGCGACGTCGACGCGCTTCGGCAGGATCGCGTCCGCGGCTGCGCGATCGGCGACGCGCTGCAGCACGTCGATGTCCGCGCCGGTGACGCCGCGCTGCGCGAGCGCCGCCCGGCGTGCGATGTCGGCGGCCGCATCGCGCGGCAGGCGCGTGAGCGACGCATAGACGGTCGCGTAATCGGCCGGGTGCGCGAGCGCCCACTGGCCGGCACGGGTGAGCCGCGCGAGTACGTCCGACAGCGCCGCGCGCTTCGATCGATCGTCGAGCGTGTCGACCGGCGACGTGAGGAACGCGAGCCCCGAATTGATCCCGCTGCCGTCGCGCACGATGCGTGCGCCGCGTCGTACCACGTTCCCGTAATACGGGTCGAAGGTCGCCCAGATGCCGATCTGTTTCGCCTCGAAGGCGGCGAACGCGTCGACCGGCAGCACGAAGCGCACGTCCACGTCGCCGGGCGCGAGGCCATGTTCGCGCAGCGCGCCGTACAGCTGGTATTGCGAGATGCTGCCGCGCGCCGACGACACGACGACGGTGCGCCCCTTCAGGTCGGCGACGGTCCGTACCGGCGAATCGGGCTGCACGACGATGCCGAGCGACGCCGGCGAGCCGACCCGCGTCGCCACGATCCGCAGCGCCGGATCGCCGAGCGCGGCCGTCAGCACGGGCAGGTCGCCGGCCGGCGCGAGATCGATCGCGCCCGCGCGCTGCGCTTCGAACAGCGGCGCGGCGCCCTGGAAATTGGCCCAGCGAAATCGGTATGGCACGCCGTCGAGCACATGTGCGGCTTCGGCCAGCGCGCGCAGGCCGCCGGCCTGGTCGCCGAGCACCAGTGTCACATTCGACAGGTCGGGGCCGGCCGCGCGGACGGGCAGGGCGGCGGCGCCCGCAAGCGGTGCGGCGGCCAGGGCGGCTACGCGCAGCAGTGCGCGGCGGCGGGCCGGGGCGGGGGGCGAAGTCATCGGCGGCAAGTCCTCGGTGATCCGCGCGCGGACCGCGCGGCTGCCGGGCAGATTACGGAATCGGTTTCGCGCCGACAAACATCGAATCGCGAAATGCTTATTCGCTAGTTCACGCGGAGGCGGTGAATGGCGGAGGGGAAGCAAAGGCCGCGGCCGCCTCGGCGCGCAACCGCCAGCGGCGCGCCGGAATGCCCGGGGCCTGTGCAAGCCCGTTATCGGCGGGAACAGGCCCTAGCCTGCGGCAGGGACGGTGCGCAGGAACGCACGCACCGCGGGCGCCTTCTCGAAGCGCCGGTGCGCGAGCGCGAGTTCGGACATGATCGGCTTGCCGGCGATCGGCCGGTACACGACACCCGGCAACGACACGCAGCCGGCGAGCGCGTCCGGGATCACGGCGACCCAGCCGTTCACCGACACGCACGCGAGCACCGCGAGCAACCCGCCCGGCCGCGCGGCGATCACCGGTGCGAAGCGGCCGCGGCGTGCGACTTCGAGCGTGCCGCGTTCCTGTTCGGGCACCGCGAAGCGTGCGTCGGCGAGATCGGCGGCACGCACGGCAGTCATCGATGCGTAACGCGAATCGGCCGGCACCGCCGCAACGAATACGTCACGCTGCAGCGTGACGATCCGCAGCCCGCCCGGCAGCGGCAACGGCGGACGCACGTACGCGAGGTCGAGCCGGCCCGCGTCGAGCTGCTTCGCGACGTCGTCCATCGGCACCTCGCGCAGGTTCAGCTCGATGCGCGGATGCGCGGCGCGGAACGCGCCGACCGTGCGCTGCAGCGTGCCCGAATAGACGGCCGACGACACGTAGCCGATCTCGATCCGGCCGAGTTCGCCGCGCTCGGCCAGTGTCGCGAGTTCGCAGCCGCGCTGCAGATGCTCGAGCGCGGCAGTGGCCTCGGCGAGAAAGGCTTCACCGGCCGCCGTCAGCGAGACCTCCCGGCGCGACCGCTGGAACAGCCGCACGCCGAGCAGCCGCTCGGCTTCCTGGATCTGCCGCGTGAGCGCGGGCGGCGCCATGTCGAGCGCGTCCGCCGCGCGCGCGAAATGCAGGTGCTGCGCGACGCTCAGGAACGCGCGCACGTGACGGAATTCGAGCGGATTCATGATTGCATTTTTCGTCAATAAAACTGCATGGCTGTATCAATGACAGGCAATACGGTCCCAGCCTAGCATACGGCTCGTTCCTCTTGCTCCGGAGCCGTCGATGTCCCAGTCTTCCCCCGCCCCGCGCGCAGGCGCGCCTGCCGCCGCGCGCGCGGGCACCCGCCTGCCGGCCGCCGCGACGCTCGCGGTCGCATCGGCCACGTGCTCGCTGATCGTGCTCGACACGAACGTCGTCGCCGTGTCGCTGCCGAGCATCGCGCGCGGCTTCCATGCGAGTTTCGCCGACATCGAATGGGTCGTGAGCGCCTACATGACCGCGTTCGCCGCCTGCCTGCTGCCGGCCGGCGGCCTGGCGGACCGCTTCGGGCGCAAACGCATGCTCGGCGCGGGGCTCGCGCTCTTTTCGCTCGCGTCGCTCGGTTGCGGGATCGCGCCGTCGGCCGGCTGGCTGATCGCCGCTCGCGCGCTGAAGGGCGGCGGGGCCGCGCTGTTGCTGACGGCCGCGCTCGCGGTGATCGCGAACCGCTTTCCGGACGGGCGCGAACGGGCCCGCGCGTGGGCGATCTGGGGGATGTGCATGGGGCTCGCGACGGCCGTCGCGCCGCTGGTCGGCGGCGCGATCACGCAGTGGATCGGCTGGCGCTGGGTGTTCCTGCTGAACCTGCCGGTGTGTGCGCTGCTCGCGGCCGGCGCGCGCATAGCGATCGACGAGTCGCGCGATCCGCACGCGAAACGGGTGGATGCCGCCGGCAGCCTGCTGTTCGGCGCGGCGCTCGCCTGCGCGATCGCGGCGCTGATCGGCGCGCCGTCGCACGGCTGGCTGTCGGCCGCGACGCTCGGCCGGTTCGCGCTCGCCGCCGCGCTGCTGGCCGCGTTCATCGGCGCGGAGCGCTGGCAGGCGCGGCCGATGATCGATCTCGCGCTGTTCCGCCAGCCGCGCTTCGTCGGCGCGGTGCTCGCGATGTTCGGCTATGCGGCGTGCGCGCAGGTGATGATGACGTTCCTGCCGCTGTACCTGCAGAACGCGTTCGGGATGTCCGCGATCGACGCGGGGCTCGGGATGCTGCCGTTCGCGTTCGCGATGATCGCCGGACCGTCGCTCGGCGGCATGCTCGCGGCGCGCGTGTCGTCCGGCGGCGTGCTGGCGGGCGGCCTCGCGCTGATCGGCGCGGGCAATCTCGCGACCGCGGCGCTGACGGCCGGCGGCGACTACCGGCTCGTCGCGCTCGGCATGTTCGTGACGGGCTGCGGCGCCGGCATCATGAACGGCGACACGCAGAAGGCGATCATGGCGTGCGTGCCGCCGGACCGGACCGGGATGGCGTCGGGCATCAGCACGACCACCCGCTTCTCGGCGATCGTGACGGCCGTCGGCGTGCTCGGCGCGGTGCTGGCCGCCAGCACGCATGCGCACCTGGACCGGCTGCTGTCCGCCGCGCCGGGCGTGCGGGCATTCGTCGACGCGCCGTTCATGTCGAGCCTGCTGGCCGGCGATCTCGCGCAGGCGCTTGCACACGTGCCGCCGTCGGCCGCCCATACGCTTGCCGACGCGGCGCCCGTGGCCTTCGCGAGCGGATTCGCCGCCGCGCTGACGGTGAGCGGCGTGCTCGCGCTCGCGGCCGCCGTCGTTGCATACAAGTTGCTTGCACAACCGATGCGCGACGCGTGACTCAGTGCGACTTCGTCACGATGCGATGGATGCGCGCAGCGCGCGCGACGCGCGGCCGTTGCGATGTGCCGCCGCAATGCGTCGCCTGCGGGCGGCGTGTGCGTCGCGTCGGTTCGGGTGGGGCGTCGGTGATCGGCGCTTTCGTCCATGCATCCGCATGCGCGGCAACCGCCGCGACGGCCGGCTGTGCGGCCTCCGCGTCGAGCCAGCTGCGCGTCGCTTCGGCGATCAGCCCGCGCAGCCAGCGCACGCCGTCGACGCACGCCCCCGATTCGTTCCACGTCATCCGGTACACGATGTCGGGCGGCTCGGCCGGCAGCGTCACCGCGCCGAGCGGCAGCAGCTTCGCGTAGTGGCGCGCGAGCCGGTACGTGGTGGTGAGGATCAGGTCGGAGCGCACGAGCGCATGCGCGGCGAGTTCGAAATGCGGCAGCGTGACGACGATGCGCCGCCGCAGGCCGACGCGTTCGAGCTGGCGGTCGATCGCGCCGGACGCCTCGAGCCACGACGGCGTCGGGCACAGCTGCGCGGCTTGCGTGAATTCGTCGGCGGTCATCGCGCCGCGCCGCGCGAGCGGATGCGTCGCGCGCATCAGGCACACGATGCGATCGTCGAACAGGTCGTCCTGCCGGAATCGCGACGAGCGGGCAGGGCGATTGTCGATCACGACGTCGAGCTCGCCGTCGGCGAGTGCGCGTTCGTCGTCGAAGCCGTCGCCGAGCGGATGGAACACGAGCTGCGCGTTCGGCGCGCGTTCGCGGAACAGCGCGACGAGCTTCGGCACGAACAACACGTTCAGGTAATCGGGGCAGCCGATCCGGTAGGTGCGCACCGACGTGCGCGCATCGAAGGTCGGTTGCTGGATCCGGATGAAGTCGATCACGCGCAGCGCGTTGCGCAGCGGCTCGATGAGCCGCGCGCCGAACTCGGTCGGCACCATCCCGTAGCGGCTGCGCACCAGCAGCGGATCGCCGAGCAGCGTGCGCAGGCGCTTGAGCGCCGCGCTCGTCGCCGGCTGCGACATGTTCAGCCGCACGGCCGCGCGCGAGACGGTGCGCTCGGTGAGCAGCACCAGCAGGACGCGCATCAACCGCGCGTCGAGCAAGTCGAGCGCGCCCGTTGCGTTGGACGCGTCGACGGGCAGGCCGTCCGGCTTCGGTGCGCCGCGCATGTCGCTACGCGTTCCCGCGGCCGCTCATTTGACGAAGGTGCCCGGCCAGCCGACGATCCGCTTCGGACGCGGCGGCGCATAGGTGCGCACCTTCGACGTCTTCAGCTTCAGGCGGACCAGCGATTCGGCGAGCGCGACCGCGGCCGACACACCGTCGACGACGGGCACGCCCGTGCATTCCTCGATCTGCCGGTCGAGGCCGGCCATCCCGCCGCAGCCGAGGCAGATCACTTCCGCGTGATCGTCCTTCACCGCGCGCTCGGCCTGGCCGACGATCGCGTCGATCGCGCGCGCCGGATTCTCCTCGAGCTCGAGCACCGCGAGACCGCTCGCGCGCACCGACGCGCAGCGCGCGTCGAGCCCGGCGAGCTTCAGGCGATCCTCGATCAGCGGCACGGTGCGATCGAGCGTCGTGACGACCGAGTACCGGTGGCCGAGCAGCATCGCGACGCTCGCGGCTGCTTCGGTGATGTCGACGACGGGCACCGTCAGCAGTTCCTGCAGCCCTTCGCGGCCATGTTCGCCGTAGCCGGCCTGGATCACCGCGTCGTACGGCTCGTCGTAGCTCAGCACGCGGTCCATCACGGCGATCGCCGCGAGGTAGCTCTCGAAGTTGCCTTCGACCGATTCCGCGCCGAAGCGCGGTGTCAGACCGACGATCTCCGTGCCGGGCGACGCGGCGGCCCGCGCCTGCGCGGCGATGGCGTCGGTGATCGACTCGGTCGTGTTGACGTTGACTACCAGGATTCTCATCGGTGCACTCCCACTCCGTATGCTGCGTTCAGTGTTGGGCGCAGGCGACCGCGATATGTTCGCCCGAGCGCGCCTCGTATTGCCGTTTGCGATCGGCCGTCAGCCAGTACACGCTGCCCGCGATGGCCGCGCCGAGCAGCCAGGAGAACGGCGTCATCGCGCTGAAGGCCGGCACGACGGCGAGCGTGATCGAGATCAGCGCGGACGGCACGAGTGCCGCGAGCGCCTTGCGGTTCACGCCGCGCGTATAGAAATAGGCGCCGGTCGGCGCTTCGGTGTAGAGATCCGGCACGTTCACGCGCTGCTTGCGCACGAGCCAGTAGTCGACCGTGATGATCCCGTACAGCGGGCCGAGCAGCGCGCCGAGGCCGGACAGGAAGTAGACGATCACGATCGGGCTGTTGTACAGGTTCCACGGCAGGATCAGCACCGCGACCGTCGCGCTGATCAGGCCCGCGCGACGGAACGTCAGGCGGTGCGGCGCGAGGCTCGTCAGCACGAACGCCGGTGCGACGAAGTTCGCCATGATGTTCACCGCGACCGTCACGATCAGGAACGCGAGGCAGCCGAGCACGAGGAACAGCTTGTTCGGCACCGTCGCGATGATTTCCGTCGGGCTGTGGATGATCTGGCCGTTCAGCTTGAACTGCGCGCCCGCGAGCACGAAGCTGATCGTCGCGAACACCAGGATGTTTACCGGCAGGCCCCAGAAGTTGCCGACCCGCACCGTCTTCGCGCTCGGCGACGAGCGCGCGAAATCGCAGAAGTTGAGCACCAGCGTGCCGTAGATCGCGAGCCACAGCGCGCCGCCCGCGAACACCTCGGTCCACATCTTCAGGCCGGTCATCGGCTTGCCGATCGACAGCGCGAGATGGCCGCCGGTGCGGCTGAACATCCACGCGGCGAGCGACAGCGTCGTGATGAGGATGATCGGGCCGGCGAGCCCCTCGTACTTGCGGACCATCTCCATCCCGTAGGTGAGGATGCCGATCTGCACGAGCCAGATCGCGACGAACGTGATCCAGCCGAGCGTCGACAGCCCGAGGATCGCGTTCTGGTCGAATGCGGCGAGGCCCGGCCAGATCGCGGTGAGCAGCACGCGCAGCACGACCGACGCGAGATAGGTCTGGATCCCGAACCAGGCGATCGCGATCACCGCGCGGATCATCGCGGGCAACAGCGCGCCGTAGATGCCGAAGCTCATCCGGCTGATCACCGGGAACGGCACGCCGGTCTTCTGGCCCATGTAGCCGGTGAGGTTCATGAAGCTGTACACGAGCACGGCGCCGATCGCGAGCGATGCGAGCATCTGCCAGCCGGACAGGCCGAGCGCGAACAGGCCGATCGCGAACGAGTAGTTCGCGATGTTGTGCACGTCGTTGGTCCACAGCGCAAAGATGCTGTAGCGGCCCCAGGTCCGGCCCTCGGCCTTGGTCGGCGCGAGGTCGGAATTGTGCAGCCGCGGGCTCAGCGCGGGATCGCGCGCGGCCGTGTCGGTTCGATGCAATGCGTCGTCCGCGCCGAGCACGATGCCCGCGCCGTGGGTGGCTTCCAGTTGCACGCCTTGTCTCCTTCCATGTATGGGGCGCGAACCGGCAGCGTGTGCACGCAGCGCGGGCCCGGCCGCCGTGGACGTTATGTCTCGGATTTGTTCGCGAGTATGGGTGGCCGCCGCGACGATGGGAAATTAAATATTCGGCTGGGGGGCATTTGAAAAATGAATGGAGCGGGATCCTCGGGCAGAGACGACGGAAGGCACGCGAATTGCTGGTCAGGGGTCTCCATCCACATCGAAATCAGCGGAGGTGTCATGCAGCGATATTCCATTCGTCACATATCGCGAGCCGTCTTCGTCGGCATCCTGATCGCCGGCCTGGCGGCGGGTGCGGGTTGTCAGAAGAAGAGCGAGAGCGACACCGGCACCAGTGGGGGTTCGAGCGCCACGAGCGGCATGGCGCCGGCGCCATACACCGCGCCGTCGGGCACGCCGGGCAGCGACGCGGCCGGCGGCGCGGCGAGCATGCCGGGCGCGGCTTCCGCGCCCGCGGGCGCAAGCGGCGGCTGACCGGCGGAGCGGGCGGCGTGCGCGGGCCGTCGCCCGCGTGCCGCCGGGACGGCTACCGGCACGGCGCGCGTGTCGCAGGGCGCGCGTGGGCGACGCCCTGCGCGTGAAGGATTTGCAAGGACCGTTGTAGCAATTCCCGGACCGGCCTGTCGCCGATCGACGTCGGCGCGCATGCGGTCGACAGCGGCGACCCGGTGCGTCGTGCGGCGGGTCGGATCGTGACGCTCGACAACGCGAACATGGCGATGACCGACAACACGGTCGACGTCGACGGCAAGGGCATGGAGGCGCGCAGCGGCGCGACTGAGTGGCACGACAACGTGATCTACTCGAATGCGTCGCTCGACGACGCGGTCGAGACGCCCGACGAAGGGCTCGGCGGCATCGAAAGCCGGCCGGGCGGCAATGTTCCGCAGATCGCGACGCGGCCGGGCTGGCGCGTCCGCCATGTCGGCGATGTCGATGTCGAGCACGGCGACGGCACGCGGGTCGAGCACGTGATCCGTCTCGAGCGGACCGACTGACGACGGATCGATGGTTGTCGGGTGGACCGCCGGTCGGCGGTCCGCCGATGGCCGTTACGATGGTCGTCATTGCGGGCCGAGTTCCTGCGCGGACGCGTCCGCATCATTGCCCTGCGCGACGAGCACGTGGATGTCGTTCGGCGTCAAGTCGCCGATGCCGCCTGCCGGAATCGTCACCAGCAGCCAGTCGGCGTTGTTGTTGATCGCGACCGGCGCGGTCTTCAGGATCGGCGACTTGCTGCCGGCCGTCGTGACGATCACCTGGTAGTTGCCGCCGCTCAGGTAGATGGAATCCTGTCCCGAGGCCGGCACGGCGTTCTGGTACGCGGCGCCCGCCAGCGTCGGGCTTTGCGTGTTGATGTCGGTGCCCGGAGGCACGACGTACACGTCGACGTTCTGCGTGTTCGGTGATGCGTTGAAGCTGCGCACGCGCGCCTTGTCGGACAGCAACTGCTTGGCGAACGGATCGTCGATCACCGAAATCGCCGATGATTTGCTCGGCAACGCGATCGTCGTGTAGTGGTGGCCGTTCGCCGCGCCGAACGTCTGCGTCGCGACGGTCGCGGTCGTACCGGATATGTCGTAGCTGGCGGTCTCCGTGCCCGAGTCGATGTCGTGATAGCGGGTCACGCCCTTGTACGCGACGCCCGACGCGTCCAGCTTCGCATTCAGGTAGTAGTCGAGATTCGGGCCGGCCGGCACCGCATTGATGAAGCGTGCCTGCGGTTTCGAGATGCCGAGCTCGGTACCGACGTCGTTGCCGTCTCCGCCGCATGCCGCGAGCACGGAAATGACCGAGCACAGGGCCGCTATCGTTCGAATGGATTTCATTGCCGTCCGCCCGGGTGGCGGGCGCGTGGATGCCGCAAGCGATGTGCCCGCGCGGCGCGATCGGTGCGGGTGCCCGCGTGGCGGCGGATGAGGCGCGCGGGGCAGGTGCATGCCGTGCGGGATCACGCGAGTCGGGTGACGTGTTTGTAAAAACGCGGTGCGACGAGGGCGCACGCGACGCGTGCCGGGAAGGCGTTCAAAACCGCAATCGGCATGCGTTGCGATTGGTGCAGGACGGTGAGATGGCTTTCGTGAATATCGTTGCGTGCGCATCTATATGCGGAGAATCGTGCGACCGCGCGCGACGACCTGGCGTCGCCGCGCGCGTGGAGTGCATCAGCGGTTCACGAGCTTCGCCGGATACGCGAGCGCGCTGCATGACGCGACGGGCGTGCGTTTTCGCGCGCCGCCGTTCGATGCCGCGCGCATTCGCGAGGCGCTGGCCCGGCCGGAGTCGGCCGATGTCGGCGAGCGCCGTTCCGGCGCACCGCGCCGCGCGTCATCGCGCTGGCGCCGCTGACTGGCCGGCGGCGACGCGGGCGGGGTGGTCGGCGGGCTGATCGTGCTTGCCTGCGCGATCCTGCCGGGTCCTGTGCCGATCGCGCCGGTCGCACCCGGCGGCGTGGACGGCGCGATGCGGAGTGCGACTCGGCGTGCGTCCGCTGATGGGGCTCAACACGAGCGTCAGCCAGGCGGCGCCCGACAACCTGCTGCGCGTGCTGCACGACGGGATCGATCATCCGGCCACCGACGGGCTCGGCTACATGCCGGGCTTCCGCGACGCGTTCGACGACCGGCAGATGGCCGAGCTCGCCGCGTACATCCGCGCGCGCCATGCGCCCGGCCCGCCGGCGTGGCGGAACCTGGAGGAAGCCTCGGCGAGAATCCGGCACGCGCGTCCGCACTGACCGGCGTACCGGGCGATGCCGGTGGAGGGGCAGAAGCCGCGCGCCAACAGGGAAAAGCGACACACGGGGCAACGACGGGCGAGACGCGGGCCGTAAATCTTGCCGGCGTCGGTTCATCGTTTAACCATTCGAAACAATGTGTTCACTGAAAAGGGCATGATCTCCGGTGATCGGGCAGGCATACTGTCGCCTATGTTGCTCAATGCCGTCGAATCGACGTGCGCTTGCCCTCAATGTCCATTCCTGTACCTTTTCGATCCCTTCGAGGGTTGACCATCGCGGCTGTTGCATGCTTGCTCGCCGCGTGTTCGACCGCCTCCGATGTGACCACGACGTCGAACCCGAACGTCTTCACCGTGACGACGCGCACGCTCGGCGTGTCGACGACGTGGGCCGACGCCCATGAGAAAGCCGTCAACGAAGCGACCAGCTACTGCACGCAGCGCGGCATGCGCGCGAGCCTGAAGCAGGAGTCGGTGACCGGCGGCCGCCGCGTCGACGCGCGCTCGGAACTCGCGTTCGAGTGCCATCCGACCTTCGAGACGGCGTCGAATCCGCGCGGATAAGCGCCGCGCCGCCCGCGCGGTCGCGACCCTCTCGCCCGCGCTGCTCCGAACGTGAACCGACCCGCGATGCCGTTGACGGGCATCGCGGGTCGGCGCACGTCCGTCGGCTGCGTTACGCCGGCTGCGCCTCGTACAGCTTCACGCACGCGGAGAAGTCGAGCGTGCCGAGCCCCTGCTGGCTCATCGACTGATAGAGCTGTTGCGCGAGCGCGCCCATCCACACTGGCTGCCGTGCGCTGCGCGCGGCTTCGGTCGCGAGCCCGAGATCCTTCAGCATCAGGTTCGCGGCGAAACCGCCCGCATAGCCGCGCGCGGCGGGCGCCGCGTCGTTCACACCCGGGTACGGGTTGTACGTGTCCGAGCTCCAGCAGCGGCCGGTCGACGTGTTGATGATGCCGGCCAGCACGGCCGGATCGATGCCGAGCGCGGCGCCGAGCGCCATCGCTTCCGACACGCCCATCATCGAGATCCCGAGCAGCAGGTTGTTGCAGATCTTCGCGATCTGCCCGGTGCCCGTGCCGCCGCAGTGCACGACGTTCTTCCCCATGTCGAGCAGCACAGGGCGGATGCGTTCGAACAGCGCGGCTTCCGCGCCGACCATGAAGGTCAGCGTGCCGGCCTGCGCGCCGCCGGTGCCGCCCGACACCGGCGCGTCGGCTAGCGGGAAGTTGCGTTGGGCGGCGGCGTCGGCCACCGCGCGCACGGTGCCCGGATCGATCGTGCTGCAGTCGACGAACGTTGCGCCGGCGCGCGCGCCGGCCAGCACGCCGTCGTCGCCGAGGTAGACCGCGCGCACGTGCTGCGCGGCCGGCAGCATCGTGATCACCAGCGATGCGCGGGCGGCCGCGTCACGCGGCGACGCCGCCGCCGTCGCGCCCGCGCGCACCGCGGTGTCGACCGCATGCGTGTCGAGGTCGAACACCGTCAGTGCGTGGCCGGCCTTGAGCAGGTTGGCGGCCATGGGGCCGCCCATGTTGCCGAGCCCGATGAATGCGATTTCCATGTACAGGTTTCCTTTGTCGACCGGACTTGGCGCTTCAGCGCTTAGTCCGGTCCCATGCTTCGCGGTCGACCGGACTTGGCGCTTTAGCGCTTGGTCCGGTCCCATGCTTCGCGGTCGACCGGACTTGGCACTTCAGCGCTTGGTCCGGTCCCATGCTTCGCGGTCGACCGGACTTGGCACGTCAACGCCTATTCCGGTCCCATGCATAGCGATCAGCGCAGCGCGATCGTCGTGTTCACGCCGCCGACCGTCGCGTCGTCGTCGAACCAGCGCGCGGTGACCGTCTTCGTCTGCGTATAGAACTGCACGACCTGCTTGCCGTAAGGGCCGAGATCGCCGAGCTTCGAGCCGCGCGAGCCGGTGAAGCTGAAGTAGGGGACCGGCACCGGGATCGGGATGTTGATGCCGACCTGGCCGATGTCGATCTCGCTCTGGAACTTGCGCGCGGCCGCGCCGCTCTGCGTGAACAGGCCGACGCCGTTGCCCATCGGATTGCGGTTGACGAGCGCGATCGCGTCGTCGAGCGTGTCGGCTTCGAGCACGACCACCACCGGCCCGAAGATTTCTTCCGTATAGATCGACATGTCGGTCGTCACGCCCGAGAAGATCGTCGGGCCGACGAAGTTGCCCTGCTCGTAGCCGGGCACCTTCACGTCGCGGCCGTCGAGCAGCAGCGTCGCGCCTTCCTTCACGCCCGCGTCGATCAGCGACAGGATGCGCGCCTTCGCGGCCTTCGATACGACCGGCCCGACGTCCGTGCCGGCTTCGGCACCCGCGTTGACCTTCAGCGCCTTCGCCTTCTCGACCAGATCGGGCAGCCAGTCGCGGGCCTTGCCGACCAGCACGACGACCGACGTCGCCATGCAACGTTGGCCGGCCGCGCCGAAGCCCGCGCCGACCAGCGCGTTGATCGACTGCTCGCGGTGCGCATCGGGCAGCACGACCGCGTGGTTCTTCGCGCCCATCATCGACTGCACGCGCTTGCCGTGCTGGCTGCCGAGGTTGTACACGTGCGTGCCGACGCGCGTCGAGCCGACGAACGAGATCGCCTTGATGTCCGGGTGCGTGCAGAGACGATCGACGACGGTCTTGCCGCCGTGCACGACGTTCAGCACGCCCTGCGGCACGCCAGCCTCGATCGCGAGTTCGACGAGCTGCATCGTCGACAGCGGATCCTGTTCGGACGGCTTCAGCACGAACGTGTTGCCGCACACGATCGCCATCGGGAACATCCACAACGGGATCATCCCGGGGAAGTTGAACGGCGTGATGCCCGCGCACACGCCGATCGGCTGGCGCAGCGTGTAGGTGTCGACGCCGCCCGCGACGTTCTCCGCGAACTCGCCTTGCTGCAGCGTGCCGATCGAGCACGCGTGCTCGACCACTTCGAGGCCGCGGAAGATGTCGCCCTGCGCGTCGGGCAGCGTCTTGCCTTGCTCGGCCGTCAGCGTGTGCGCGATCCGTTCGAGATTGCGGCGCACCAGGTCCTGGAACTTCAGCATGATGCGCAGCCGCGCGCCGATCGGCGTCGTCTTCCAGGTCTGGAACGCGCGCTGCGCGGACGCGATCGCGGCATCGACCTCGTCGAGCGTCGCGTACGGCACGCGGCCGATCACTTCCTGCGTCGCGGGGTTGACGATGTCGCCCCATTCGGCGCTTTGCGATTCGACGAACGCGCCGTCGATCAGCAGCTTGGCGGTGGGCAGGGCGAGGGTGGTCTGGGGAACTGCGGCGTTCATTGTGAACTCTCCGGGAAACGATGGTGCGAGGAAAAAGGGCGGCCTGCGTCCGTCGCGCGTGCGGCCACGGCGGACGGCAGGTCAAACAGGAATCGGGTCGATGCGGGCCGGCGCGCGTCGATGTGCTTACGGACGTGCCGGACGCATCAATGCGGTACACGCGAGTGCGAACACGCCGAAACCGACGAGGTACGCGATCACGTAGTGCGGCTGGCCGCCGCCGGCCTTGAGCAGCGACGTCGCGATCATCGGCGCGAAGCCGCCGCCGATCACGCCGGCGAGCTGCACCGACAGCGAGATGCCGCTGTAGCGGATTTCCGCCGGGAACTGCTGTGCGAACAGCAGAGACTCCGGTGCATAGAGAATCGGGAACACGACGCCGAGGCCGAGCACGATCGCCCACCATGCATACGACGTCTGCTGCGTGCCGAGCATCATGAAGAACGGCGCCGCGAACGCGCACATCAGCACGAGGCCGATCGCGAACATCCGGCGCTGGCCGATGCGGTCGCTGAGGTGCCCGCACAGCGGCATCGTGACGAGCGACAGCGCCGCGCCGGCCGTGATCGCGTGCAGCATCTCGGCCTTCGGCAGATGCAGCTGCTGCGTCGCATACGCGAGCGCGAACGTGACGACGATGTAGAACCACGTGTTCTCGGCGGCGCGCGCGCCGACGATCGTCAGCACCTCGCGCGGATGGCGGCGCAGCGCGGCCGTCACCGGCGACTTCTCGGCCTTGCCACGGCGCTGCATCTTCTCGAAGTCCGGCGACTCCGGCACCTTCGCGCGGATGAACCAGCCGAGGCCGACCAGCGCGATGCTCGCGAGGAACGGCACGCGCCAGCCCCACGACAGCATGTCGGCTTCCGGCAGCGCGGCCACCGCGGCCATCGCGACCGACGACAGGATCAGCCCGAGCCCGACGCCCGTCTGCGGCAGGCTGCCGAACAGCCCCTTGCGGCCCTTCGGCGCGTGCTCGACTGCCATCAGCACCGCGCCGCCCCATTCGCCGCCGACCGCCATCCCCTGCAGGAACCGCATCGCGATCAAGAGCGCGGCGGCCCAGTAGCCGATGCGGTCGTACGACGGGATCAGCCCGATGATCATGCTCGGCACGCCCATCAGCAGCAGCGTGATCATCAGCATCGACTTGCGGCCGATGCGGTCGCCGAAGTGACCGAACACGATGCCGCCCATCGGCCGGCCGATGAACCCGACCGCGAACGTGCCGAATGCGGCGAGCGTGCCGACGACCGGGTCCAGCGACGGGAAGAAGATGCGGTTGAATACGAGCGCGGCGGCGGTGCCGTAGAGGAAGAAGTCGTACCACTCGATCGTGGTGCCGGCCATGCTGGCCCAGCCGGCCAGCAGGTAGTGCTTCGCGGTGCGGGCGGGTGCCGGCGCCGCGATGGTTGCATGCTCATCGAGGGTGGATCGCGTCTGCATGGTGTCTCCGGTTTTATTGCCCGCGGCTCATGGTCCGCAGGTCACGGTCGAGTATAGTTATGCGCGGATCCATGATGTACCGACAAGAAAACCGGTTGGATGTGCATTTATGCATATCGACGGCCGGCCCTGAGACGCCTGCCCTTTTTTCCGCCGATGCGACACGCCACCGAGCCGGTTTCCGGCAACCTGAACTGGGACGACCTGCGCTTCTTCCTCGAAGTCGCCCGCACGCAGCGCGCGAGCGGGGCGGCGAAGCGGCTCGGGGTCGACTACACGACCGTCGCGCGGCGCATTCGCGCACTCGAATCCGCGATGGGCACGCTGCTGTTCGACAAGTCGCGCTCCGGCGGCTTCACGCTGACGGCCGAGGGGCAGCGGCTCGTCGCGTATGCGGACGCGATGGAGACGACCGTGCAGTCCGCATGCGACCAGGTCGCGAATACCGGCGAGGCACTGTCCGGCCACGTGCGGATCGGGTCGACCGAAGGGTTCGGCTGCTTTTTCCTCGCGCCGCAGCTGGCGCGGTTTCGCGTCGCCCATCCGCACGTGACGGTCGACCTGCTGCCGGTCCCGCATTTCGTCAACCTGCCGAAGCGCGAGGCCGACCTGGCGATCACGCTCGAGCGGCCCGAACGCGGGCCTTACGTGGTCACGAAGCTGTGCGACTACCAGTTGCGGCTCTATGCGACGCGCGACTATCTGGCGAATCATCCGCCCATCACCTGCACCGACGATCTCGCGCGGCATGCGTTCATCAGCTACGTCGACGATCTCGCGTTCAGCAGCGAGCTGCTGTACCTGGAGCGCGCGGTGCCCGGCGCGACGGCCGGGCTGCGCACGACGAGCGTGATCGCGCAGGTGTTCGCGGCGCTGCAGGGCGGCGCGCTCGCGATCCTGCCGTGCTTCATGGCGGCCACGCAGCCGGCGCTGGTGCCGGTGTTGCCGGACGACGTGGTGGTCACGCGGTGCTTCTGGCTGACGTGTCGCGAGGATCTGCGCAAGCTGCGGCGCGTGACGGCGCTATGGGATTACCTGCGCGCGGCGGCGGAGGCGAATCGGGAATTGCTGATGGGGGAATCGGAGCGGCTTCGGTTCGTCGGGGATCCGGAATAGCGGATCGGCGGATGACGGCGGCGCAGCCGGCGCTCAACCGGCGCAACCGAGCCGGTCCGCGAGTTCGTTCAGGTCCTTGACGTCGAAGTCCCACGCATCGTCGGCTTTCAGGTCCGTCGTCTGGTTTGGCCCGTGTTCGGTCGGCCGCAGCACGAACGCGGTGGCGAGCCCGAGTTGCCGCGCGGCGGCGAGGTCGCCGTTGTGCGCGGCGACCAGGCACAGCTCGGCCGGTTCGACGCCGAGAATCTCGACCGCTTCGGTATAGACCATCGGCGACGGCTTGTACGCGTGCGCGACTTCGGCGCCGAGGATCGCGTCCCATGGCAGGCCCCCGTGTTTCGCGACGTCGACCATCAGCCGGATATTGCCGTTCGACAGCGGCGCGATCACGTAGCGCTGCTTCAGCCGCTGCAGCGCCGCGACGGAATCGGGCCACGGATCGAGCCGGTGCCACGCGAGGTTGAGCGCGTCGATCTCCGCGTCGGGCACGCCGTCGATCCCGTAGCGGTCGAGCGTGCGCACGAGGTTCTCGCGATGCAGCACGTCGAGCCGCACGTAGCGCCTGCGCCCGCTGCGGATCTCCTCCATCGACGGCGAATATTCGCGGCGCCACGTATCGGCGAATTCGAACGGATCGCGATCCGGCGCATGGCGCGCCAGGAACGTGGCGGCCTCGCGCGCGACGCCGGTTCTCCAGTCGACGATCGTTCCGAACACGTCGAAAACGAGCGCCTTGATGTCGGCAGAGTTCGTCATGGGATTCCGCGAAGGTCGGTGGAGGGGGGCGCGATGCGCCGTGTGGCGGCGCGCGACGCCGGTTCGAACCTCATTGAAGCACGTATCCGCAGCCGCGGCTGGCCGCGTCGTCGCGATTGACGCGCACGGGTTGCTGCTGATCGACTGTTTCGCTGACCCTATCAAGGACTGACGGCGGCCGGGACGGCGCGCCGAATCATCAGACGAATAGCGCCGGCACGCATGATAGCCGCGACCGCGCGTAAGCCCTGATGAATGCGGATGCGCGGGGCGTCGCGGATTGGTGTTAAATGTATTTTGGTGCGCGTTGCGGCGGGCGCATGGGGACGCCCCGGTTCGTGTAGACCCGGAGCGATAAAAAATGGCACGAAGAATCGCTAACGAATCGGGCGCATCAGACCCGGTCGAACTGACGGCAGGATTCGTCTTGAATACCGAACCGCAAAGTTCTCGCTACAGCCTTGGCCTCGCGGCGGAGGTACTCGCGTCCGAGCAAAGCGTGCTGAGGCTGATCACGCGCAACACACCGCTGCCGGAACTGCTCGTCGAGGTATGCCGGCGCGCCGAGGCGCTGCTCGGCGACGGCGCGTCGTGCACGATCCTGCTGCTCGACGCGGACGGCGTGCATGTGCACGTCGGCGCCGCGCCGTCGCTGCCCGCGCAGTACAGCGCGGCGATCGACGGTGCATCGATCGGGCCCGCCGCGGGCTCGTGCGGCACGGCGATGTACGAGCGCCGGATGGTCGCCGTCGAAGACATCGAAACCGATCCGCTGTGGGCCGACTATCGTTCGTTCGCGTTGCCGCTCGGCCTGCGCGCGTGCTGGTCAGTGCCGTTCCTGGACGATACGGGCGCCGTGCTCGGCGCGTTCGCCGTCTATCACCGCGCGCCGCGGCGGCCCACCGACGCGGAAACCGACCTGCTGCGCGATATCGGCAACAGCGTCGGCCTCGCGGTGCACCAGGACTGGATCGCACGGCAGCTCGCGCGCAGCGAGGAACATCACCGCCTGGTCGTCAACAGCCTGAACGAAGGGATTCTCGTCGTGTCGCGCGACGGCGTGGTGGTCGCGAGCAATCCGAGCGCGAACCGGATGATGCGGGCGAAGGGCGACCTCGTCGGCCTCAGGCTGTCGACGGTGGTTCTGTACAAACTGCACGAGGACGGCACGCCGATCGCGCCCGACGACTGGCCGAGCCGGCGCGCGATCGAGACGGCCATGCCGCAACTCGACTACTCGGTCGGCTTCGGGCTCGCCGACGGCGACATCATCTGGGTGCGCGGCAACGCGGTGCCGATCGTGAAGCCGGGCGAGACGCAGGCCGAATCGGTGCTCGTGTCGTTTCACGACATCGGCCCCGTGCGCGAAGCGCAGCAGCAACTGCGCTACCTGGCGACGCGCGACGCGCTGACGGGCCTCTACAACCGGCGCTGGCTCTCCGACCGGATGCGCGAGCTGTTCGGCGCGCGCGATGCGGCGGCCGGGCCCGCACGTGTCGCGATCCTGTTCATCGATCTCGTCGGCTTCAAGAAGGTCAACGACACGGCCGGCCACGACGCCGGCGACGCGCTGCTGCGCAGCGTCGCGGCGCGCCTCGCGGCCTGCGCGGGCGGGCGCCACGCGCTCACGCGCGTCGGCGGCGACGAGTTCGTGATCCTCGTCGATCACTGCGACGATCCCGATGCGCTGGCCGTGCTCGCGCGCGAGGTGATCGACACGATCGCGAAGCCGTTCGAGATCGCGAACAACGAGTACTGGCTCGGCGTGTCGATCGGGATCAGTGTCGCGCCGCGCGACGGCGACGATGCGGTCACGCTGATGCGCAACGCCGATTCCGCGATGTACGACGCGAAGCAGCGCGGCCGCAATCACTTCACGTTCTTCACCGCGCAACTGAACCTGCGTCTGCAGCGCCGCTTCGCGATCGAGCAGTCGTTGCGTCGCGCGATTTCGTCGGATGCGCTGCAGCTCGCCTACCAGCCTGTCGTCGACGCGCGCAGCGGCCGCACGGTCGGCGCCGAAGCGCTGCTGCGCTGGACGAGCCCCGAGCTCGGGCCGATGTCGCCGGCGGAATTCATCCCGGTCGCGGAAGACACCGGGCTCATCGTCGCGATCGGCCGGTGGGTGCTCGAAACGGCCTGCCGACAGGCCGCCGAGTGGCGCCGCACGATCGCGCCCGACCTGATGCTGGCGGTCAACCTGTCGCCGCGGCAGTTCCACGAAGGGCTCGTCGAGTCGGTCTACCACTGCCTCGCGCAAACGCAGCTCGATCCGGGTGCGCTCGAGCTGGAGATTACCGAAGGACTGCTGATGAACGACACGGACACCGTGCTGCCGATGCTCGAAGCGCTCACGGACATGAACGTGCGGATCTCGGTCGACGATTTCGGCACCGGCTACTCGTCGCTCGCGTACCTGAAGCGTTTTCCGCTGCACAACCTGAAGGTCGACCGTTCGTTCGTGTCGGGCGTGCCCGATCATCGCGACTCGGTCGCGATCACGCAGGCCGTGGTCGCGATGGCGCATTCGCTCGGGATGAAGGTCACCGCGGAAGGCGTCGAGACCCAGGCGCAGTCGTGGTTCCTGCAGCAGATCGGCTGCGACATGCAGCAGGGCTACCTGTTCGGCCGGCCGCTCGATCCGACCGACTACGCGCGCCGCCTCGTCACCGTATAGGCGTTCAGGCGAAACCACCGCCGGCCGGCGGAACAGCGGGCGCTGGCGGCGCATCGATCTCGACGCGATTCTTGCCGTCGTGCTTCGCGCGATACAGCGCGCGATCGGCCGCCTCGATCAGCGACGTCGTCGGCAGGCCGGGGGCCGGCACGATGCTTGCGCCGCCGATGCTGATCGTCACGTAGCGGCCCGTCGACGAGTGCGCGTGCTCGATCCGCAGCGCCTCGACCGCGAGGCGGATCTTCTCGCCGAGCAGCCGCGCGGCGCCCGGCGACGTGGCCGGCATCACGACCGCGAACTCCTCGCCGCCGAAACGCGCGGCAAGATCGCCGGACTGCCCGAGGCAGCGCTC
This sequence comes from Burkholderia sp. Bp9143, assembly GCF_003853645.1. Lineage (GTDB taxonomy): Bacteria > Pseudomonadota > Gammaproteobacteria > Burkholderiales > Burkholderiaceae > Burkholderia. The sequence goes on from NZ_QTPO01000001.1 coordinate 237,808, forward strand.
GATGGTCGTGGCGACCTGCTTGAGCACGCTGTCGCCCGATACGTGGCCGTACGTGTCGTTGTACAGCTTGAAGTTGTCGACGTCGATCATCAGCAGCGACAGCTCGCTGCGCTCGCGCGTGCCGCGCCGCCATTCGGCGGCCAGGTATTCGTCGAGATAGCGGCGGTTCGACAGCCCGGTCAGGCCGTCCGAATGCGTGAGGCGCCGCAGTTCGAGATTGGCCTCGAGCAGTTGCTGCTGCGATTGCCGCAGCGCGCGATAGGCCTCGTCGCGCTGCAGCAGGTTCATGTACGAGCGCGAGTGATAGCGGATCCGCGCGATCAGCTCGATGCGGTCGGGCAGTTTCACGAGGTAGTCGTTCGCGCCGGTCGCGAACGCGGCGCTCTTGATCACCGGCTCTTCCTGCGTCGACAGCACGATGATCGGCACGTCGCGGGTCGCCGGATTCGCGCGGTACGCCTTCACGAGACTCAGCCCGTCGGTGCCGGGCATCACGAGATCCTGCAGGATCACCGTCGGCCGTGTCTCGATCGCGGTCGCCAGCGCATCGTCGGAGCGCGGGCAGTAGTGGAAGTCGATGCCGTCCTCGTCGACGAGCGCGCGCCGGATGGCTTCCGCGACGATCGTCTGGTCGTCGACCAGCAGGACCATCGCAGGGGCGTCGGCGTGCGGCGTGGGCCGGACGTGTGCGGCGTCGAACGCCGCATGCGGGCCGCCGGGCGGGCGGGTGAAATCGCTAGTCATGATTGATGCCAGGTTGCGCCATGGCTGCGAAGGGTGTAACGGAGTTTCATCCGAATTTGCCCCGAGAAACCCCGCCATTTCCCCCAAGGGGACTTCCTTCGGGGCGAATGGCGGGAAGGAAAGGCGTGCTGTTGACAGGCAGCTTCTTCCACGGGTTAGGATCACCGGCATGATCCTTGTCTACCGCTACCGCGTGAAGTCGCTCAACGGACTGCTTAACAAGCAGAGCCGCGCGGTGAACTACGTCTGGAACTTCTGCAACGATACGCAGAAGCACGCGCTCAAGTGGAGCAAGAAGTGGCCGACGGGTTTCGACTTGAACGTGCTCACCACCGGCAGCAGCAAGGCGCTCGGCATCCACTCCGGCACGATCAACGCTACGTGCGAGCAGTACGCGAAGTCGCGCAGTCAGCGCCATCGGCCCTACCTGCGCTATCGCGGCAGGAAATCGCTGGGTTGGGTGCCGCTGAAGGGCCGCGACCTGAAGCGCGAGGGCGACGCATTTCGCTTTGGTGGCAACGCCTTTCGCGTGTTCAACAGCAGGCCGCTTCCCGAAGGCAAGATCAAGGACGGAACCAACTTCGCGCAGGATGCGCGCGGCAACTGGTTTCTCAACATCGCGATCGAGATGCCCGATGTTCAGGCCCGCCCGATCCGTTCCGGTATCGGCATCGATTTGGGCTTGAAAGACTTCGCCACACTTTCGACCGGTGAGAAACTGCCCAACGATCGGTTCGGTCGATGCGCGGCCGAGAATCTCGCAAAAGCGCAACGGGCGCGAAAGCACAAGCGGCATATCGCGAAGTTGCACGCCAAGGTCGCGAATGCCCGTGCCGATTTCCAACACAAGCTCGCGCTCGATCTGGTGCGGCGTTTCGATTACATCGCGGTCGGCAACGTGTCGGCCGCGAAGCTCGCCAGAACCAGCATGGCGAAGAGCGTCTACGACGCATCCTGGTCGTCCTTTCGGGACAAGCTCCGTTACAAGGCGATCGCGCACGGGGCCACGCTTGAGGAAGTCGACGAAAGCGGTTCCACCCAGTCCTGTTCGGCGTGTGGGTCGAAAGACAGCACGACGCGGCCGAAAGGTATCGCGGGGCTGCGAGTAAGAGAGTGGGCCTGCAGTGACTGTGGTGTCGAGCATGATCGAGATACCAACGCTGCTGTGAACATTCTCCGATGCGGACGTGCATCGCCAGGTGTGGGAATCCTCCGCCTTTAGGCGCGGAGGAGGATGTCAACGGTTCAGATCCGCGCGAGCGCCGCCAGCTCGCCCGCGATGCGCTCGAGCGGCAGGATCGCGCGCGCGGCGCCGAGCGTCGCGGCCGCCTTCGGCATGCCGTAGACGGCGCTGGTCGCCTCGTCCTGCGCGATCGTGTGATAGCCCTTCATCCGCAATGCCTTCAGGCCGATCGCGCCGTCGCGCCCCATGCCGGTCAGCAGCACGCCGATCACGCGGCCCGGCCAGTGCTCGGTCAGGCTGTTGAAGAATACGTCGACCGACGGCCGGTACGGCGTGGCGGCCGGTTCGCGCGTGTACTCGAGCGTGCCGGTGCGTGTGATGCGCAGGTGATCGTCGGTCGCCGCGAGGAGCGCGACGCCCGGCTGCGGGCGGTCGCCCTCGTGCGCGACGCGCACGGTCAGCGGTGTCTGGCCGTCGAGCCATTGCGCCATCCCTTCGGCGAACGCGCGATCGACGTGCTGGACGATCACGATCGGCGCGCTGAAGTCGGCCGGCAGGCTGCCGAGGATCGACGCGAGCGCACTGGGGCCGCCGGCGGACGCGCCGATCGCGATCAGCGGGCCGCCGCCCACGCGTGAGGCGATGCCGGCCGCGCGGACGCCGCCGGGCGCGTCGAGCAGGCGGCCGATCTGGTCGATCTTGGCGAGCAGCAGCCGCGCGGTGTCGCCGGCCGCGCCTTCGCCGAGGCGCGGCGTATCGACCGCGTCGAGCGCACCGGCGCCCATCGCCTCGAACACGCGCCATGCGTTCGCGCCGATGCAGCTCGTCACGATCAGGATCGCGCACGGGCGGCTGGAACGCATGATCCGCCGCGTCGCCTCGATCCCGTCGAACTTCGGCATGATCAGATCCATCAGCACGACGTCGGGCGGTTGCGCGGCGCACAGGTCGACGGCCTGCGCGCCGTCGGTCGCGACCCACAGCACGCGATGCTCGGGCCGGCGCGCGAGCGCACGGCGCATCGCCTCGACGGCAAGCGGGAGGTCGTTGACGATGCCGATGTTCACAAGCGGGATACTCCGGTCGGTTCGTAGTGTTGGATATGGGCCGGGTTCATGAAAGGCAGTGCCGGTTCGGCGCGCCGAACGGCATCGGCGGGCGGACGGCACGGAATTCTTTTCGATTGGCGACGCCCGCATGCTGTCATGCGGCGTGAACGGCGGCAATCGAAAAATTTGCGCATTGCGTCGTTCCGACCCTTTCCTCAATGGCCGGGCGGCATTTCTTGCCTGTCCGCGCGGCGGAAAGCCGCGCACGCGGCCTTGCGGCGCTGCGGAAACGGGCGGCCGGCGCGCGATGCCGGCGCGTTCGTTTCGGCAGGAAGGGGCGAGCGCCCGGAGGGGGCGGGCACGGCACGGCGCTGGCGAGCCGGCCATACGGCGGCCCGCACGCGTTCAGTCGTTCAATGGCTGCGCGCGTACCCCTGGATCAGCGCGCGCATCATGCCTTCGACCGTCGCATCGCGCAGGTCGCTTTCCTGCTCCGATTCCTCGACGAGCGCGGCATAGGCGGTCGCGAGCGTCACGCGGTCGACTTCATGGCGTTGTTCCATCAGCGTCACCATCCCGTCCTTCGCCAGATGAGCCGAGAACGCGCGGCTGCCGATGGTCTGGAATACGTCAATCATGGCGGCTCTCCCGTACGTTGCCGATGCCTTCCAGTTTAGTCGGCGCACCGGCGCTCCGCCATGCGCGGCGGGGGCGTCGGCCGCCCGCGGTTTGCCCGCCGGAAGCGTGCGTACCACGCGCGCGTCGCCGTTGCCGCCCGCCGCCGATCGTTGGGACGAAACACCGCTGAAACGTTGCGGACACACGGCCGGCGCACCGTCGTACCGGTTTCAACGTTTACCCGAAGCATCAAATTGTCGACTTTTTATCGATAAAGTCTCGTGTTAGATTTTGCGGCCTGAACCCGGTCGAAACCGGGCGGGCGGCACGTGTTCACGGCGCCGTGCATCCGACACTAGGAGGGGCAATGCTGGTGCTGATTGGGGTGCCGATCGTCGTGATCGGTTTCGCGCTGCGCTTCAACGCGCTGCTGGTGGTCACGATCGCGGGCCTCGCGACGGGGCTCGCGGGCGGGATGAATCTTGTCGACATCGTCAGTGCATTCGGCAAGGCGTTCACCGACAACCGCTACATGGGGCTGATCTGGCTGACGCTGCCGGTGATCGCGCTGCTCGAGCGCAACGGGCTCAAGGAACAGGCGAAGCGGATGATCTCGCGCGTGCAGGCGGCGACCACCGGCCGCGTGCTGATGCTGTATTTCGTGCTGCGCCAGGTGACGGCCGCGCTCGGCCTCACGTCGCTCGGCGGACACGCGCAGATGGTGCGGCCGCTGATCGCGCCGATGGCCGAGGCCGCGGCCGTCGGCCGGCACGGCGACCTGCCGGAAGCGGTGCGCCAGCAGATTCGCGCGCACGCGTCGGCCGCCGACAACGTCGCCGTGTTCTTCGGCGAGGACATCTTCATCGCGATCCAGTCGATCCTGCTGATCAAGGGCTTTCTCGAACAGAACGGCATCGCGATCGAGCCGCTGCACCTGTCGGTCTGGGCGATCCCGACCGCGGTCGCCGCGCTGCTGATTCACTGCACACGGCTCGCGCTGCTCGACCATCGGCTGTCGCGCGGCTTCGGCGCGTTCGGGCGGGAGGGCGCGCGATGATCGGCCTCGAACCGCTGTACACGCTCGCCGGGCTGATGTTCGCCGCGTTCGCGTGCTTCAACCTGACCGACCGCACGAACCCGCGCCGCGTCGTCAATTTCGCGTTCTGGGCGATCTACGCGCTCACGTTCCTGTTCGGCGCGCTGTTGCCGCACTTCGTGACGGGCTGCCTCGCGATCGCGCTCGCGCTGATCGCGGGCTCGGGCAAGCTCGGGCGCGGCAAGTCGGACGAAGCCGGCGAGGCGGCGGCCGCGCGGCGCGACGCGAAGGCGCTGCGCTTTGGCAACAGGCTGTTCCTGCCGGCGCTGCTGATTCCCGTGGTCACGCTGATCGGCACGTTCGCGCTCAAGCTCGTGCCGTTCGTCGATCCGAAGAGCGTGACGCTGATCTCGCTCGTGCTCGGCACGCTCGTCGCGTTCGCCGTCGCGCTCGTGATGCTGCGCGATTCGCCCGTGCACGCGCTGAAGGAGGCGCGTCACACGATGGACGCGGTCGGCTGGGCCGCGATCCTGCCGCAGATGCTCGCGGCGCTCGGCGCGCTGTTCGCGGTCGCGGGCGTCGGCGGCGTGGTGTCGGGGCTCGTGAAGGACTGGGTGCCGATCGATTCACCGTTCGCGGTCGTCGCCGCCTATACGGTCGGCATGGCGCTGTTCACGATGATCATGGGCAACGGGTTCGCCGCGTTCCCGGTGATGACGGCCGGCATCGGCCTGCCGCTGATCGTCCACCAGTTCCATGGCAACCCGGCGATCCTCGGCGCGATCGGGATGCTGAGCGGCTTCTGCGGTACGCTGATGACGCCGATGGCCGCGAACTTCAACATCGTGCCGGCCGCGCTGCTCGAACTGAAGGACAAGAACGGCGTGATCAAGGCGCAGTGGCCGACCGCCGTGCTGCTGCTGGCCGTGAACACGTTGCTGATGTACGCGTTCGTATTCCGCTTCTGACGAGATCCCCATGACCGACAGACTGACTCCCGAACTCGCGTCGAAATTCGCGTCGCTCGCGCTCGCGCACCTGACCCGCGAATATCCGAACAAGCTCACGCATTCGCTCGAAGGCCCGCACGACGTGCAGGGGCCGCGCGCGCTGCATCCGATCTTCTACGGCAGCTACGACTGGCATTCGTGCGTGCACGGCTACTGGCTCGTGCTGCGCGTGCTCGAACGCTATCCGGCGCTGCCGGAGGCCGAGCGGATCATCGGGGTCGTCGACGCGCATTTCACCGACGCGAACGTCGCCGGCGAACGCGCGTATCTCGCGCTGCCGCACAACAGCGGCTTCGAGCGGCCTTACGGATGGGCGTGGCTGCTGGCGCTGTCCGCGCAGTTGGAGCGGCTCGCGCTGAAGGGCGTGATGCCGCAGGCGGCCCGCTGGGCGAAGACGATGGCGCCGCTCACCGACCTGTTCGTCGCGCGCTTCGAGACCTTCCTGCCGAAGGCGACCTATCCGCTGCGCGTCGGCACGCACTTCAACACCGCGTTCGCGCTGGCGCTCGCGTTCGACTTCGCGCGCGCGACGCAGCGCGACGGGCTCGCGGCACTGATCGTCGATACGGCGAAACGCTGGCACCTGGGCGATGTCGCGTGCCAGGCGTGGGAACCGTCGGGCGACGAGTTCCTGTCGCCCGCGCTGATGGAGGCGGAACTGATGCGGCGCGTGCTGCCGGCTGCCGAATTCGACGGCTGGTTCGCGCGCTTCTTGCCGGATCTCGCGCGCGGCGAGCCGGCGACGCTGTTCGTGCCGGCGACGGTCAGCGACCGCAGCGACGGCAAGATCGCGCATCTGGACGGATTGAATTTGAGCCGCGCGTGGTGCCAGCGCTCGCTCGCCGGCGCGCTGCCCGACGGCGACGCGCGGCGCGCGAAGCTGCTCGATGCGGCCGACCGGCATCTCGCGAGCGCGCTCGCGCACGTGGCCGGCGACTATATGGGCGAGCACTGGCTCGCGACGTTCGCGCTGCTGGCGCTGGACGCGTAGTCGCTTCGTCGGCAATCGGTGATCGGCGGGTGAGCCGAGCGCCACGCGATGTGCCGCACGCGTGCCCGCCACACCGCCGCGGCCTTACTGATAGAAGTTGAGCGTGACCATCGCCGAACGGCCCGGCGCCCACGTCGCGTAGATCGGATAAGCGCTCGCGTAATACTGCTTGTCGAACAGGTTCTGCACGTTCAGCTGAACGTCCATCGTCTTGTTCACGCGCCACGTCGCGGCCGCGTCGAAGCGTGCGTAGCCGGGCGTCCATTTCTTCGTCGTCGCCGACACCGATGCATAGGTCTGGCTCATCACCGTCGCGCCCGCGCCGAGCGTGAGCTTCGGCATTACGTCGTAGCTCGTCCACAGCGTGAAGTTGTGCTTCGGCACCATCACCATCGGCAGGCCCGAGGCGCCCGGGCTGCCCGGGCCCGCGTCGGTCGTGATCGCGTTCAGGTACGCGTAGCCGCCGAACACGTGCCACTTCCGCGTCAGGTTGCCCGCGAAGCCGAGCTCGACGCCGCGCACGCGCTGCTTGCCCGCGTTGACGGTGTGACCGAGCCCGTCGCTGACGCGCGCATTGGTCTTTTCGGTCTGGAACAGCGCCGAGGTCAGCGACAGCTGATCCTGCAGCACGTCCCATTTCGCGCCGATTTCGATGTTGCGCGAGCGCTCGGGCGCGAGGTCCTGGTTCGTCGCGGTGATCTGGTCGGTGCCGCCGCCCAGGCCCGCGTTCGAGCCCGGCGGGTTCGACGACGTGCCGTACGACGCGTACAGGCTCACGTTCGTCACCGGCTTGAACACGAGGCCGAACTGATAGCTGAACAGGTTCGACGTGTTCGACAGGTCGGCGACGCCGGCCTGCTTGCCGGTCGTTTCGTAGCGGTCGAAGCGCAGCCCGGTGTTGAACTGCCAGCGCTCGGACAGCCTGACCGTGTCGAAGAGGTACGCGGACACCGTGTCGGTGCGCGTGTTCGTCGTCGGGCCGGGGAAGCGCTTGTCGCCGTTCAGCACGATGTTGCCGGTCCACGGCATGTTGGGGTTCCAGCCACCGGCGAGCGGAGTGCAGTTGCCGGCCACCGAGCACGGGCCGCCCGAGCGGATGTTGTTGCCGGCGGAATCGGACACGAGATAGCCCTCGTAGCGCGATTGCTCGTGGCTGAACTCGACGCCGGCCGTCATCGTGTGCTTCATCCCGAACAGGCTCGCGCTGCCGGTCACTTCGGTCTGGTTCGAGAAGCCGTTGAGCGCGTACTTGCCGCTCTTCGCCTGCAGCCCGAGCATGTTCGGGTTCGACGCGAGGATCTGCGGATTGGTCGCGACGTAGTCGAGCGTCGAGCGCCCGAACATCGTCGTGTTCTTCAGTTTCCACGCATCGTTGATCTTGTGCTCGACGCGCACTTCGCCGGTGTCGGTCTGCCCGTAGCGATAGTCGCGCGTGTTCAGCCCGAAGAACTGCCCGCGATCGGTCGGCACCGGCGTGCCGCCCGACGCGCGGAACGGCACGCTGAAGTCCGGCATGTCGTAAGAGTTCATGTGGTAGTAGCTGACCGTGACCGTGGTCGGCGTGTTCAGCCCGAACACGATCGACGGCGCGACGCCCCAGCGCTTGTTGTACACGTCGTTGCGGCCGGCCTGGTTCGCGTCGTGACCCATCACGTTCAGCCGCACGGCCGTCGTGTCGTTGATCTTGCGGTTCGCGTCGACCGTCGCGCGCTTGTAGCCGTCGGTGCCGAAGCCGATGCTGCTGTTGATGAAGTCGTCGTTCTGCGGCGTCTTCGTGACGATGTCGATGCTGCCGCCCACCGAGCCGCGGCCTGCGTACACGGAGTCGGGGCCCTTGATCACGCTGATCTGCTCGACCGCGAACGTCTCGCGGTTCTGCAGCCCCGAGTCGCGCATCCCGTCGACGAAGATCGAGTTGCGCGATTCGAAGCCACGGATCACCGGGCGGTCGGCCGACGGGTTCGCGGCCGCGTCGCCGCCGAGGAACGTGATGCCCGGCACCGAGCGCAGCGCGTCCGCGAACGACGTGACGTTCTTCTCCTTGATCAGTTGCTCGGGGATCACCGTGACCGAGCGCGGCGTGTCGAGCAGCGGCGCGGTGAACTTGTACGACGGCGAGCGCTTCACCTGCATGTCCGACAGCGCGGACGACTGGACCGCGATCGTCGGCAGCGTCGCCGACGTATCGGCGGCGGCCGGCTGGCCGGCATCGGTAGCGGAAGCAGGAGCGGTTTCGGCGGAGGCGAGCAGCGGCGTCAGGAAAACGGAGCAGGTCAGCGCCGACACGAGGGCACGGGGCCTCGTCTTGAACTGGGCGGGCATGGCGAGTGGCAGCGGAAGTATCGGTGAAACGGATGCGTCGTCGCGATGCCGGCGGGCAGGCCCACGGCATCGGGAAACGACAATGTAAATGCGTATGATTCGCGTTAGCGATCGCAATTATACGAATTGTTACGGAATATGTAAACGATCGTGAGGTTGTTGTACGAAATCGGTCAGATTTTCGTGTCCAGCGCGACGGCTTTGCATCCTGCGCAATAGCGCTTTCCACCGGTCGACCGGCGCGACCCGGCGGCGAGTCGATACACTGCCGTACCGGTTGCAGGGGCCCCGGCAATCAGGCCCCGACGAAGGAGACAGTACAGATGGACACCCAACGCGCAGCGGTCGTCACGTACCGCGGCAAGGCGATCGAGAACACGCACGTTGCCGACGTGGCGGTGGTGGATGCCGGCGGCAGGCTGCTGTTCCGGCTCGGCGATCCGTTCCGGACGACGCTCGCGCGCTCGGCCGCGAAGCCGGCCCAGGCATTGTCCGTGATCGAGACGGGCGCGCCCGACCGGTTCGGTTTCGACGACGCGGACATTGCGCTGATGTGCGCGTCGCACAGCAGCGAGGAGCGGCACATCGCGCGCACGCGGGCGATGCTGGCGAAGGTCGATGCGCAGGAGTCGGATCTGCGGTGCGGCGGCCATGCGCCGCTGTCGGACGCGGTGTACCGGTCGTGGATCAAGCGCGACTACACGCCGACCGGCGTCTGCAGCAACTGTTCGGGCAAGCATGTCGGGATGCTGGCCGGCGCGCGGTCGATCGGCGCCGCGATCGCCGACTACCATCTGCCCGAGCATCCGATGCAGGTGCGCGTCAAGCATGTGGTCGCCGATGCGTGCGGCCTGCGCGACGACGAGGTCGACTGGGCGATCGACGGCTGCAACCTGCCGACGCCGGCGTTCCCGCTCGACCGCCTCGCGCGTCTTTACGCATCGCTGGCCGACGGCGCGGATACGCTGGAAGCCGGCGCAGCGACGACCGATCGCGTGCGCGCGCTGGCGCGCATTCATCATGCGATGACGGCCCATCCGGAACTGGTCGCCGGAGAAGGACGCTACTGCACGGTGCTGATGGACGCGTTCGAAGGGCAGGTCGTCGGCAAGCTCGGCGCGGATGCGTGCTACGGCATCGGTGTACGCGCGTCGGCGCGCACGCGGGCACTCGGCGCCGAAGGCGCGCTTGGCATCTCGGTGAAGATCGAGGACGGCAACATCGACGTGCTGTACATGATGGTCAGCGAACTGCTCGAACGGCTGCAGATCGGCACGGACGCGCAGCGCGCGCGGCTCGCCGCGTTCCACCGGCCGAAGATGCTGAACACGCAGGGTATCGAGATCGGGCACGCGACGTTCCCGTTCGAATTGCAGCCGGCCTGAAGGGCGACAACGCGTCGATGCCGCGTGCCGTGGCGGCAGGTGCGGCGCGCATCGGCGCTGGCCTGCTGGCCGGCGCGCCTGCGGCCGCCCGCGCGGCCGCTACGCGCCGGCGTCGCGAATCTTCATCAGCTCGACCTCGGACAGCTCGCCGATGTGCGCGAGATGCTCCGCGAGGAAGTCCTTCAGCACGCGCAGCTTCGCCGAGCTGCGCCGGTTCGCGAGATACGCGATGTAGATGTAGTCGCCCGTGAGCTTGTTCTGCAGCCGATAGCGCGGCAGCACGGCTTCGAGGCGGCCGCTCGCGAGCAGGTCGCGCACCAGCCAGATCTCGAATTCGGCGATGCCGAGCCCCGCGCAGGTCGCGTCGAGCAGCAGCTCGGAATGATCGGTGACGAGGTTGCCCGCCGGCAGCACGCTGTGCCGTGCGTCGCCACGCACGAGTTCCCAGCGCGGATCGCCTTCGGGATGCACGTAGCGCAGGCAGTTGTGATGCCGCAGGTCGTCCGGTGTCGCGGGGCGCCCGCAGCGGTCGAGGTAGCCGGGTGTCGCGCACAGGATGCTGTCGTTGCGCGACAGCCGGTGGACGACGAGGTTGTCCAGATAGTTCTCGCCCTCGTGAATGTCGAGGTCGAAGCCGCCGGCGACGAGGTCGTTGTGGTTGTCGGTGAGCCGCACGTCGAGCTGGATCGTCGGGTAGCGCGCGAGAAACGGTGCGATCAGCGGCGCGAGGTGACGGCGGCCGAACGCGACCGGCGCGGTGAGCTTCAGCGGGCCGCTCGGCTGTGAATTGAGCTCGGCGACGACGCGCAGCGTGTCGTCGAGATCGGCGATCAGCGTGACCGCGCGTTCCAGGTAAATGTGGCCGGCCTCGGTCAGCGTCACGCTGTGCGTCGAGCGATGCAGCAGCGCGACGCCGAGCGCGTCCTCGATCGCCGTGACCTTGCGCGCGACGGTGGACGTCGACACGTGCATCTCCTTCGCGACAGCGGAAAAGCTCCCCATTTCGACGACGCGCACGAACGCGCGCATCGCGCCGAGGTGATCGATGCCGGTGTCTCTCGCCGTTGTTTTCATTCATCTCTCGCTGTTGCGTCCCACGCAAAACCGCTTTCGATAATACAGAATCGAGCTTCTTTATGCAAAGGCATAGAATGCGATCCCGTCGTACCGGGAAGCGGTGAACGCAGCCGGTTTCCCGCGGCGGCACGAGACATTTCAGGAGGGACACCATGACGGAAAACGGCTTCCGCGTCGAAGCGGATCTCTTAGGGAAACGAAGCATTCCGGATTCGGCGTACTACGGCGTCCATACGCTGCGCGCGAAGGAGAACTTCGACATTTCGGGGCGCACGATCGCGTCGCTGCCTTACCTCGTCATGGCGCTCGCGGCCGTGAAGGAAGCCGCGGCCGATGCGAACTGCGAGCTCGGGCTGCTGCCGGCTGCGTATCGCGACGCGATCGCTACCGCGTGCGTCGAGATCCGGGAAGGCCGCCTGCACGACCAGTTCGTGGTCGACATCATCCAGGGCGGGGCCGGCACGTCGACCAACATGAACGCCAACGAGGTGATCTGCAACCGCGCGCTCGAAATCATGGGGCATGCACGCGGGCAGTACGAATACCTGCATCCCAACGAGCACGTCAATCTCGCGCAGAGCACGAACGACGTCTATCCGACCGCGATCCGGGTCGCGACCTGCTTCGCGGTCGAGCATCTGCTCGAGGCGATGGCGCGCCTGCGCGATGCGTTCGCGGAGAAGGCCGACGCGTTCTCGGGCCTCCTGAAGCTCGGCCGCACGCAGCTGCAGGACGCCGTGCCGATGACGCTCGGCCAGGAGTTCTCGACCTACGTGGTGATGGTGACGGAAGACATCGCGCGCCTGCAGGAAGCCGGCTTGCTGATGCGCGAGATCAATCTCGGCGCGACCGCGATCGGCACCGGCATCACCGCGCATCCGCAGTACGCGGAGAAGGCGCTGGCCGCGCTGCGCCGCATCACCGGCCTGGACCTGAGCACCGCTCCGAACCTGATCGAGGCGACGCAGGACTGCGGCGCGTTCGTGCAGATCTCCGGCGTGCTGAAGCGGATCGCGGTCAAGCTGTCGAAGATCTGCAACGACCTGCGGCTGCTGTCGAGCGGCCCGCGCGCGGGCTTCGGCGAGATCAACCTGCCGCCGGTGCAGGCCGGCTCGTCGATCATGCCGGGCAAGGTGAACCCGGTGATTCCGGAAGTCGTGAACCAGGTTGCGTTCGAGGTGTTCGGCAACGACCTGACGGTGACCTTCGCCGCCGAGGCCGGCCAGCTTCAGCTCAACGCGTTCGAGCCGGTGATCGCGAGCGCGCTGTTCCGCAGCTTCAGCCACCTGACGGCCGCCTGCACGACGCTCGCGGAGCGCTGCGTGAGCGGAATCACCGCGAACCCCGAGCGGTTGCGCGAAACGATGGAGCGGTCGGTCGCGCTGGCAACCGCGCTGAACCCGTACATCGGCTACAAGCGCGCGACCGCGGTGGCCGCCGAGGCACACGAGAGCGGCAAGTCGATCCGCGAGGTCGTGCTGGCTCACCAGCTGATGACCGACGCGCAACTGGACGAAGCGTTGCGGCCCGAAGCGCTGATCAGTCCGCGCGCGTACTGATTCCGGCCGCGCGGCGCCGGCGCATGCCGCCGGCGGCCCGTGCGCGACCGTTCCCGCAGCGCCCCGTCGACGGGCGCCACACATCAAGAAACGGAGACATACCATGAAGCACGCCAGCGAGCGCCCGGCCGAGACGGCCGGCGGCGCGGATCCCCGTCATGCCGACCGAGATGCGATGTTCGCGTCGCACGAATCCGGCTATGAGCAAAAGTTGAAGCCGCGACACGTGCAGATGATCGCGATGGGTGGTGCGATCGGCACCGGCCTCTTTCTCGGCGCGGGCGGCCGCCTGCAGAGCGCGGGGCCCGCGCTGGCGGTCGTGTATCTCGTGTGCGGCGTATTCGCGTTCTTCATCATGCGCGCGCTCGGCGAGCTCGTGATGCATCGGCCGACCAGCGGCTCGTTCGTGTCGTACGCACGGGAGTTCATGGGCGAGCGCGCGTCGTTCGTCGCGGGCTGGATGTACTACCTGAACTGGGCGACCACCGGCATCGTCGACATCACCGCGGTCGCGATCTACATGAAGTACTGGGCCGTGTTCACCGACGTGCCGCAATGGGTGTTCGCGCTCGGCGCGCTCGGGATCGTGTCGGTGATGAACATGATCGGCGTGAAGGTGTTCGGCGAGATGGAGTTCTGGTTCTCGATCGTCAAGGTGGGGACGCTCGCGCTGTTCCTCGCGGTCGGTGCCGTGTTTCTCGCGAGCGGCCATCCGGTCGCCGGGCAGATGACGGGGCTGCACCTGATCGCGGATCACGGCGGGATCTTTCCGCACGGGATCCTGCCGGCGGTGCTGATCGTGCAGGGCGTCGTGTTCGCGTATGCGAGCATCGAGCTCGTCGGCGTCGCGGCGGGCGAGACCGCCGATGCGCGCAAGGTGCTGCCGAAGGCGATCAACAGCGTGATGTGGCGCATCGCGCTGTTCTACGTCGGCTCGGTCGTGCTGCTGACCATGCTGCTGCCGTGGACCGCGTACAGCGCGCACGAAAGCCCGTTCGTCACGTTCTTCAGCAAGCTCGGCGTGCCGTACGTCGGCACGGTGATGAACATCGTGGTGCTGACCGCCGCGCTGTCGAGCCTGAATTCCGGCCTCTATTCGACCGGGCGCGTGCTGCGTTCGCTCGCGATGGGCGGTTCGGCGCCGCGCTTCGTGTCGCGGATGAACGCGCGCGGCGTGCCGTACGGCGGGATCCTCGTCACGGTCGCGGTCAATGCGATCGGCGTGCCGCTGAACTACATCGTGCCGGCGCAGGCGTTCGAGATCGTGCTGAACATGGCATCGCTCGGGATCATCACGACCTGGGGCTTCATCGTGATGTGCCAGATCCTGTTCCGCCGCGCGGTCAATCGCGGCGAGCTGAGCCCCGTGTCGTTCCGGATGCCCGGCGCGCCGTTCACGTCGTGGCTCACGCTCGGGTTCCTCGTCAGCGTGCTGGTGCTGATGGCGTTCGATTACCCGGGTGGCACGTGGACCGTCGCGATGATTCCGGTCGTCGTGCTCGCGCTGGTGGTCGGCTGGAAGCTCGCGAAGCGCGGTACCGCGCGAGAGGCGGCCGCTGCGGCGGCCGCGCCGATGGTCGCCGATCCGGCGAGCAACGTCTGACGAGACGCACGGGCGGATCGACCGCCCGGTGCGCTCAGTTCAACTCGGCGCGTGCGCCGACCCAGCGGCTGAAGTCGCCGGCCATCTCCGCCGTGAGCTCGTGGCCGGCGTCGTAGAGCCGCGTGTCGTGCGCGACGCCGAGCGCCGTCAGCTTCGCGTCGGCCGTGTTCGCCCATGCGACCGGCAGCTTGTCGTCGAAGCGGCCGTGCATCACCAGCGCGTGCAGCGGGCTCAATGCATCGCGCGACGCGACCAGCGGATCGATCTCCGGCAGGATGCGTCCGCACAGCACCGCGAATGCGGCGACGTCGGCCGGTGAGGTGAGGCCGACGCTCGCGCTCATGATGCCGCCCTGGCTGAAACCGGCGATCACGGTGGGCAAGGCGGGGCTTTCGTTTGCATCATCCCGGGCGCGCAACGCACGCAGCAGCGCGATCAGCTGCACGCGGCTCGCATCCGCGCGGGCCGCATCGATTTCAGGGCCGTTCGGGCCGAAGCGCACCGGAAACCACGCGTGCTGGTTGGGGCCGAACGTCAGCGGGCCGCGCACGAACGCGATTTCGATGCGCGGATCGATCGTGCCGGCCAGGTTCAGCAGGTTGGTTTCGTTGCCGCCGACGCCGTGCAGCAGCAACAGGCGGCCCGCGGGGCGGCCGGCGGCCGGGCGCAGCCGGTACTGGAGGCCGGATTCGGGGTCGGTGGTCAGCGGCAGGACGTCGGTCATTGCAAGGGTCCGGTGGGGGAATGATCCGATAGTCTAGAACGCGCGGGCGGGGAGGTGAATCGCCGGATGGTGATTGATTGTTTCCTGTCAGGAATGAATGTGGCGGCTCCGGGTTGCTCGATATTGAGGGCAACTGGCTGCGGCGGGAACGCCGACCAGTCCATGCGACGCATTGATCGCGGGGCGACATCGCGCTCGATCGGTGAACGACGATGATGCGGGCCGGGTGACTCGACCCGCGTATCGGATCCGCTTGCTTGCATAAGAAAGCCACGTAAAAGACCGCGAAAAAGACTGAGCAAGCGATTTGATTCGCGGATAATGCGCAAACGTTTTACCGGTATTCGACCGTATTGAATGGCCGGATCATGAATAGAAGAATGAATATCCGGATTCGCTTATTGCATGCTGCCGGGCGTCCCTGGCGGGCCGCGCAGGCCCGAAGTTAACGGCCGATTCGAGAAAAACTTTAGGGTTTTCTCGCCGAAATTAATCATTGCGATTTTCTCAATGACCGATTGAGTTTCAGTCATCGGACAGTCATACACCATCCCCGATAATTCGCCGCTCATATTCTTTCAATAGGCCAAGGGGCGATCGAAGCCGGATCGCCGCGGGGAGCTGTACTCATGACCATCCGTCATCGCATTACGCTGCTAGTCGTCCTGACGTTTTTCGCGCTGTCCGCGATCGGCGTGTACGCCGTGTACCAGACGCGCAAGAGCGCGTCCGAGGTGCGTCAGGTTACCCAGGGGATCGTGCCGAGCGCGCTCGCGTCGGCGGATCTCGTCGCCGACGTGAAGAACATCCAGATCGCGACGATGACGCTGGTGTACGCGCCCGACGCGAACACCGCCGCGCAGGCACGCGACGAGCTGAAGGCGAAACAGGCCGCACTGCGCGCGGCGCTCGACGCGCAGGCCGGATCGGCGGTCGGGCAGGCGCAGCAAGGCCTCGTCGCGCAGGCAAAGGACAGCGCCGCGAACTACTTCGCCGCGATCGACGACACCGTGAAGATGAAGGCCGACGGCAAGCCCGAGATGGCGCAGGCGTACCTGTTCGCGAACGTCGCGCAGTATCGCGACGAACTCGAGAGCATCGTCGACACGCTGCGCGTCGAGAAGAACCGCCAGAAGGACGACGCGATCCGCGCGCTGAACGGCATGCTCGCGACGACGGCCACCGCGATCGCGGGGGTGGCGGGCACGGTCGTCGTGCTGCTGACCGCGCTCGGCTTCGTGCTGTACCGCCAGATCACGCGCCCGTTGATCGGGATGCAGACGGCGATGAGCGAGATCGCGACCAGCCAGGATTTCACGCGCCGCGTGCCGGTGGGCCGGATGGACGAGATCGGCCATTCGATCGTCGCGTTCAACGGGATGATCGAGAAGATCCAGGAGAACGCCGCGCAACTGAAGCAGAAGACGGCCGACATCCAGGCGATGCTGCAGAACATGCAGCAGGGGATTCTGACCGTCGTCGAGGGCGGCGTCGTGCATGCGGAGTATTCGGCTTACCTCGAGACCATCTTCGAGACGGGCGACATTGCCGGCCGCGACCTGATGGCGCTCGTGTTCGACGATTCGAGCATCGGTTCCGACGCGCGCTCGCAGGTCGACGCGGCCGTGCATGCGTGCCTCGGCGAGGACAGCATGAACTTCGCGTTCAACGAGCACCTGCTCGTCAACGAAGTCGCGAAGCGGATGCCGGACGGCCGCGAGAAATGGCTCGACCTGAGCTGGTCGGCGATCACCGACGAGACCGACACGGTCGTGCGGCTGATGCTGTGCGTGCGCGACGTGACCGAGATCCGCGAGCTGACCGCGCAGGCCGGCGAGCAGCAGCGCCGCCTCGAGATGATCGGCGAGATCCTGTCGATCAGCCAGGACAAGTTCCATGACTTCGTGCACAGCGCGAAGGGCTTCCTCAGCGAGAACGAGCGGATGATCCGCCAGCACGAACGGGCGGATCACTCGATCGTCGCGGCGTTGTTCCGCAACATGCACACGATCAAGGGCAATGCGCGCACGTACAGCCTGCAGCACCTGACCAACATCGTGCACGAAGCGGAGCAGGCGTACGAATCGCTGCGCCGCGCGGACGGCGGCCCCGAATGGAACCGCGATGCGCTGATGGACGACCTGGCCCGCGTGCGCGAGGCGGTCGACCACTACGCGACGATCAACGCGGTCACGCTCGGCCGCCATGGCGAAGCGGCGCGGCACGACGGCGCCGACTACCTGATGGTCGAGCGCGCGCACATCAGCGAGAGCCTGCGCATGCTCGACGGCGCCGATCCGGCGAACGCGGGCGACTGGCACGCGGCGCGCGATTCGGTGCGCCGCCTGCTGAGCCAGTTCGGCACGCAGGGCATCGGCGATGCGCTGGGCGGCGTGATCGAGTCGCTGCCGTCGCTCGCGGCCGAACTCGGCAAGCCGGCGCCGGTCGTGCATATCGACAGCAACGGCCATCGCGTGCGCAGCGAGATCGGCGCGACGCTGAAGAACGTCTTCATGCACCTGCTGCGCAATGCGATCGACCACGGGATCGAAACGTCCGACGAGCGCCGTGCGGCCGGCAAGGCGGCGGCCGGCAAGATCGACATCGCGGTCGACGTCGAGGACGATGCGCTGCGCTTCGTGCTCGGCGACGACGGCCGCGGCCTCGCGCTCGACCGGATTCGCGGGATCGCGCGCGAGCGCGGCTGGATCGACGCCGGCAACGAGGCCGCGTTGACCGACGAAGCGGTGGCCGAACTGATCTTCCGCCCGGGCTTCTCGACCGCGCGCGCGGTGACGGAAGTATCGGGGCGCGGCGTCGGGATGGACGCGGTGCGCAACTTCCTGAAGCGCGACGGCGGCGACATCGCGCTGCGCTTCACCGACGATCGCGTCGGCGCGTCGTATCGCGCGTTCGAGACGATCGTGTCGCTGCCGGCGCGTTTCGCGGCGGACAGTGCGGCCCACGCCGCCGGGCAGCAGGCGCGCGCTGGCATCGCGAACGTCGACGCGGCGGAGTGATCGTGCAAGCGTGGATGATCCCGATCGGCGCCGCGTTGGCGGGCGGCCTGGTAGTCGCGGCGATCGCCGCGATCGTGTGTCGCGTCACGCGCGCGCGGCTCGTTGCCGCGCTGACGCGCGAAGCGGATGCGTTGCGCGCTGCGCTCGGCGCGGCCGATGCGCGGGCCGATGAAGCCGCGGCGGCGCATGCGGAAGCCGCACAGGCTTGGGCGCGTCGCGAAACGGAGCTCGAGGAAATGCTGGCGCACGAGGCGGCCGGCACCGGCGAGCAGCGCGACGCGCTGCAGGCGCTCGCGGCCGAGCGCGCCGCACTGTCGCAGCACGCGACGAAGCTCGCCGACGAAGCGGCGCGGCTGCGCGGGCTGGCCGGCACGTTCGAGCGCTGGCACGAGCAGATGATCTCGCTGACCACGCAGAACCAGGACATGCGCACGAAGAACCAGGAGCTGTCGGCGATCGTCGCGCACGTGTCGATCGTGTCGCTGAACGCGTCGATCGAGGCCGCGCGCGCGGGCTCCGCGGGGCGCGGCTTCTCGATCGTCGCGAGCGAGGTACGCGGGCTCGCTGCGCGCTCGCAGCAACTGTCGAACAGCTATCGCGACAGCCTGAACCGCAACGATCTCGTGACAGCTGCGACGTTCCAGGACATCCAGGCCGGCGGCAAGATGATCACGGCCGCGCTCGCGACGGTCGAGACGCTGGCCGGGCAGCTGCATGCGCGGCTCGAGGGAGCGGCGGCGTGATCAGTGCGCAGGCCCGGGCCGGTTTCGAGCGGATCTTCTTCGATGCGGCGCGCACGCGGCTCGCGTCCGGCGGCGCGTGCGAGATCCGGCCGGCTGCCGACGGCGTGCACGACGCGTCGCACGACCCGTCACGCATGAAGTCGCGCGCGACGCCGAAGGTCGCCGAGCACGTCGCGGTGCTGACGATCTCGGCACTGCATTTCCGGCTGCTGCTCGCGCTGCGCTTTCGCGACGACGAACCGACGCGCCGTCATTTCGCCGCGGCAGTGCCCGGCGCGAGCGCGCAGCGGCCGCTGCCCGAAGCGTTCATGGAGGTCGCGAACCTGTGCTGCGGCGCGATCAACCAGGCGCTGACCGCGCCGTTCCCGGATCTCGGGATGTCGACGCCTTACCTGCTGAGCGGCGCGAGCATTGACTATCTGCCGGCGCTGAACCCCGACCACGTGGCCGCGTACGACGTGACGCTCGACGGCGACGTGCGGATCGGCGCGACGCTGTGCGTGTGCGCGAACGCGCCGGTCGATTTCCACGTGCCGGAAGCGGCGAGCGTGGACATGGGCGGCGAGCTCGAACTGTTTTGACCGATTCCGAGGACTTCCCGAGATGACCGTAGACCAACCCGTCAGCAAGGTGCTCGTGCTCGACGACAGCCGCGCGCATGCGGCGACGATCAAGCGCTTCTGCGACGAGCACAACCTGGTCGGCCTGACCGTGCGGCGCAACCGGCTGCTGAAGGTGCTGCGCTCGAACATCGATCTCGGCGCGATCCTGCTCGCTGAGGACTACGGCGGCTCGCCGGACGAAAGCGCGATCGTCGCGACGCAGATCGATGCGCTGCGGCCCGAGCTGCCGATCATCCTGCGCCGCACGTCGAACGCATCGGACGCGTCGCGCGACGGGCTGCCCGATGCGCTCGCACGCGTCGCGTGCGCGGCCTACGTCGCCGACGACCTGACGCCGCTCAAGCGCGCGATCGACGAATACCTGTTCGGCCGCGATTACCCGAACGCGCTGGTGCGTGGCATCGCGGAGATCACCGAGGCGCGGCTCGACAGCCTGTTCCCGGGCCTCGCGATCGAACGCGACATGCCGTGCATCGTCCGCGACCAGATCATCTTCGGCGAGGTGTTCAGCCTGATCGCGCTGGAAAGCGCGTGGTGCCGCGGCTACATGCTGCTGCAGACGAGCGAGCAGCCGCTGCTCGACATGATCGGCGGCACGCGCGACGACGGCCGCGCGCCCGATTTCCGCGACGTGAACAGCGTGCTCGGCGAGCTGACCAACCTCGTGTGGGGCGCGTTCAAGAACCGCTATCTCGGCGACGCGGAGGCGCTCGCGCGCCATCCGGTGCAGGTGCCGCTCGTCGTCAATCACAAGCAGAAGTTCATTTCGTTCGGCGGTGACTGTCCGCAGCTCTGTTTCAAGTACCGGATGACCGACCCCGCATCGGGGCGGTCGGTGCGGCTCGACCAGCGTTTCGTGTTCAGCCTCAGCTGGTCGCCGGAGGATTTCCGCGAATCCGTGCAGGACGTGGGGCCGATGGTCGAATCGGGCGAACTCGAACTGTTTTGAATGTTGAAGTCAGCAACAACGAAAGGGGAATACGGCATGGCAAAGATTCTGGTGGTCGACGATTCGGGCACGGTGCGCGACGAAGTCGCGGGTTTCCTGCGCAATCACGGGCTCGACGTCGCGACGGCGGTGGACGGCAAGGACGGACTCGCGAAGCTCAAGGCGACGCCCGGCGTGCGTCTCGTGATCAGCGACGTGAACATGCCGAACATGGACGGCCTGACGATGGTCGAGAAGATCCGTGGCGAACTGGCGAATGCGTCGGTCAACGTCGTGATGCTGACGACCGAAAGCAGCCCGGCGATGAAGGAGCGTGGCAAGGCCGCCGGCGTGAAGGGCTGGATCGTGAAGCCGTTCAAGGGCGACGCGGTGCTCGACGCGCTGAAGAAGCTCGCGGGCTGAGCACGCACCGGCGCGGCAATCAGCGAGCCGCCGGCGCGGCGGACGCGAATTCGTCGACGACCGCGTCGATCACGGCCTGCACGCGCGCGGTCTTGTAGAGATCGGCATGCGCGACGAGCCACACGTCGAAATGATTGCAGCGCCGTGCCATGAGCCGCACCAGTTCCGGTTCGGCGTCGGCGCGAAAGCACGGCAGCTCGGCCACGCCGAGCCCGGCGATGGTCGCCTCGACCAGCATCATCGTCGACGAGGTCTGGAACATCACGCGGCCGCGTGACGTCGGCTCGCCGCACAGCGCTTCCCACATCGTCGGCACCACGGGCTGCTGGTACATCACCAGATCGTGACCGTCGAACGCGCTGCCCGGCACCGGTTCGCCGCGCTCGGCCAGATAGCCGCGCGATGCGTAGATGCCGGTTTCGAGATGCCCGAGCCGCCGGACGATCAGGTCCGGCGATTCCGGCCGCAACGTGCGAATCGCGAGATCCGCCTCGCGGCGCGTGAGGTTGGCGATTTCGGCCGACGTCACGCACACGACGTCGATGCCGGCGTGCTTGCGCCGCAGGCGCGCGATGGCCGGCACCACGAAGCGCTTGCCGAGCGAGTCGGTGGTCGCGATGCGCACGGAGCCGGCCAGCTGCTCGTCGAAGCCCATCACGCGCCGCTCGATGGTGAGCGATGCGCGCTCCATCGTTTCCGCCGGCTCGAGCAGCGCTTCGCCGGCTGGGGTCAGCACGTAGAGGGTCTGCGTGCGCAGGAACAGCCGCGCGGACAGTTCGTCCTCGAGCGCCGCGATCCGGCGGCCGACGGTCGCCTGGTCGACGTTCAGCTGCGTGGCCGCGCCGCGCAGCGTGCCGGCGCGGGCCAGCGCGAGGAAGAAGCGGGCGTTGTCCCAATTGAGGCGCATCGGCGGTTTCCTCGGGAAGGGGGGATGCATTTCTGCATCACGAAGATGCGAAATTATCACTTTTCCGCATCGTGCGCGGTTCCTAGACTCTCGGCATCAGCCTGGAGTTCTCATGACCGATTGCACGTCCCCTTGCACCCCTGCGGCCGCCGCCGCGCCGATCCCGACGGGCCGTCCGACCGCGCGCGAACGCCGCTTCACGCTGGCGCTCGTCGCGATCGGGATGTTCATGGCCGTGCTCGATACGACGATCGTCAACGTCGCGCTGCCGGCGATGCGCGCGAGCCTCGGCGCGACGGTCGCGGGGCTCGCGTGGATCGTCGATGCGTACACGCTCAGCTTCGCCGCACTGATCCTCGCGGGCGGCGTGCTGTCCGACCGGTTCGGCGCGAAACACGCGTATCTCGCGGGCCTTGCGCTCTTCGTCCTGGCGTCGGCGGGATGCGGCTTCGCGCCGTCCGTGACCGTGCTCGTCGCCGCGCGCTTCGTGCAGGGCGTGGGTGCGGCCCTCTTTCTGCCGGCGTCGCTCGCGATCGTGCGCAACACCTTCGACGTGCCGGCCGAGCGGGCGCGGGCGATCGCGGTCTGGGCGAGCATCGCATCGGTGGCGGCGTCCGTGGGGCCGGTGCTGGGCGGCGTGCTGGTGGAGGATTTCGGCTGGCGCAGCGCGTTCCTCGTCAATGTGCCGACCGGCGCGCTGGCGCTCGCCGGGGCGGCGGCGCTGGTGCGTGCGTCGGCCCGACGTGGCGCGCGCCGCTTCGACTGGGCCGGCCAGTTCGCCAGCGCGACGGCGCTCGGTGCGCTGTGCTTTGCCGCGATCGAGTTGCCGACGCGCGGCCCGGGCGCGGCGGAGGTGCTGACCGCGCTGCTGGTCGCCGCGCTCGCCGCCGCGGTGCTGATCGTCGTCGAGCGGCGCACCGCCGATCCGATGGTGCCGCTCGCGTGGTTTCGCAATCGCGTGTTCGTGGCGATGAACGTGATGGGCACCCTGGTCTATGTCGGCTATTTCGCGCTGTTGTTCATCCTGAGCCTGTACCTGCACGGCAGCCTCGGGCTGAATGCGCGGCAGACGGGGCTGATGCTGTTGCCGCTCGCGCTGAGCCTGTCGCTCGGCAACGTGCTGTCGGGCAAGCTGCATGGACGAGCCAGCGCGCCGCAACTGATGGCCGGCGGCCTGTTGCTCGCCACGTGTGCCGTTCCGGCGCTCGCGGCCGCGCTGACGCTGCGCGCGCCGTGGCCCGTCGCGTGGGCGGCGATGGCTGCGTTCGGCACCGGCACCGCGCTGTCCGTGCCGCCGATGATCGCGACCGTACTCGAACAGGTGCCGGCGGACTCGGCTGGTGTCGCGTCGGGTTTTCTCAATGCGGCGCGGCAGGCAGGGAGCCTGCTCGGCGTCGCGTTCGCCGGTGCCGCGACGATGCTGTTGCCGAATCTGGCGGCGGCGCTGCGTTCGGTCGCGGCGCTCGGATTCGCCGCGTATGCGGCGGCCGCGTTGGTCGCACTGATGGCCGGCGCGAGGATCGCGAAGCGGGTGCGGCGGCAGGCATGACGCCGAGGCCCGCGCTTCGTCGTGCGGCTGCACGCAAGCGTGCTTCGCGTGCCAGCCGGCCGGCCCCGCTGGACGTCGCGCGCAATGTGGAGGACGATTCGTGATCATGTCGATCGCGAATCCGGGCGCGTGCCGCCCGTGCCGCTGGTTCGCGCCCGATCGAACCCCGTCGAGCGGAGCATCATGGAATCCCGTCACGAGACACCCGAGCCGATCCTGTTGCGCGACGTGCGCGACGGTGTCGTCACGCTGCGGCTGAACCGGCCGCAACAGTTCAACGCGTTGTCGGAGGCGATGCTGGCGAGCCTGCAGGATGCGTTCGATTCGCTGGCCGCCGATCCGCACGTGCGCTGCGTCGTGCTCGCCGCGCAGGGCAAGGCGTTCTGCGCGGGCCACGACCTGCGGCAGATGCGCGGCAAGCCCGAACTCGATTACTACCGCGCGCTGTTCGCGCAATGCAGCCGCGTGATGCTCGCGATGCGCGCGTTGCCGGTGCCGGTGATCGCACGCGTGCACGGCATCGCGACGGCGGCCGGCTGCCAGCTCGTCGCCGCGTGCGACCTCGCCATCGCGGCCGACACCGCGCGCTTCGCGGTGTCGGGCATCAACGTCGGGCTGTTCTGTTCGACGCCTGCCGTCGCATTGAGCCGCAACGTGGCGGCGAAGCGCGCGTTCGACATGCTCGTCAGCGGGCGTTTCATCGATGCGGCGACGGCCGCCGCGTGGGGGCTCGTCAACGAGGCCGTGCCCGAGGATGCGCTCGATGCGGCCGTCGCGCGCAAGGTCGCGGAAATCGTCGCGAAGAGCCCGGCGGCCGTGCGCTACGGCAAGCAGATGTTCTACCGGCAGCGCGAACTGCCGCTCGACGACGCATACGCGTTCGCGGGCGACGTGATGGCGCGCAACATGATGGAAGAGGACGCCGGCGAAGGGATCGATGCGTTCCTGGAGAAGCGCGAGCCGACGTGGCGTTCGTAGCGCGTAGCGTAGCGGCGGGGGGGCGCTAGCGCGTGCGCATTGCGGACGCCTGCGTCCACGACAACGCTCCTTGCGCGCCGCCAAAGCAAACGGGCCGCACGTAACGCGGCCCGCAGGCGGATCCCGATGCGCGACGACACGCGAGCGTGCCGCCGCGTCCACGCCGGGCGTTATCGCCCGTAGCTGCCCGTGCGCAGCGCCGGCTGCACCGTCGACGCGCCGGGCGGCACGACCACGACCGGCACGCGGCGCGCGAGCGCGCACATCAACTCGTAGCCGATCGTGCCGCTGGCTTCCGCGACGTCGTCGACCTTCACCTGATCGCCCCACAGCTCGACGCTCGAGCCGATGCTCGCGTTCGGGCACGACGTCAGGTCGACGGTCAGCATGTCCATCGACACGCGACCGACGACGCGCGTCATCACGCCGTCCACCGCGATCGGCGTGCCGGTCGGCGCGTGGCGCGGATAGCCGTCCGCGTAGCCGCACGCGACCACGCCGATCCGCATCGGCCGGTCGGCCGTGAAGCGGCGGCCGTAACCGACCGTTTCTTCCGGCGCGAGCGTCTGCACGCCGATGATCTTGCTGGTCAGCGTCATCGCGGCCATCAGCGGCGTGTCGGCGATGTGCCGCGACGCGCCCGTCGGCGATGCACCGTACAGGATCGTGCCGGGCCGCACCCAGTCGCGATGCGCGCGCGGATGCCACAGCACGGCCGCCGAATTCGACGCCGAGCGCTCGCCCGGAATCCCGGCCGTGGCCGCATCGAACTGCTCGAGCTGCCAGTCGACTTCGCCTTCGTCGGCGTTCGCGAAATGCATCATCAGCGTGATCTTGCCGATCGACGGCGCGGCCGCCGCGCGCTCCCACGCGGCGCGGAATGCGTGGGGCCGGTAGCCGAGCCGGTTCATCCCGGAGTTCATCTTCAGCTGGATGTCGATCGGCTGCCGCGGCTTCGCGGCGATCAGCAGGTCGAGCTGCTCGTCGCAGTGCACGGCCACCGTCAGCCGGTGGCGATCGGCCAGCTCGACGTCGGCCGGCTCGAAGATCCCTTCGAGCAGCAGCACCGGCTTGTCCCAGCCGAGTTCCCGCACGCGCACGGCTTCGTCGAGATCGAGCAGCGCGATGCCGTCGGCGGCCGCGAGGCCCGGATAGATCCGCTCGATCCCGTGACCGTATGCGTTGGCCTTGATCACGGCCCACACGCGCGATTGCGCGGCGGTGCGGCGGATGAAGTCGAGGTTGTGGCGGACGGCGTCGGGACGGATATGGGCGACGATGGGACGGGGCATGGGCGGGCTCGGGTCGAAAGTCGTTCGGCACGCGCGGCGGCGCGGTGCGGGTCGAAGGCTGGCGCGGTAACGCACCGAGCCAGTGTTGAGCGCTATCTTATTGGTGTTCGACCAGTTTTAATTAACGTATTTGTCGGCGATTTGGTGGAATTTTGGGTGTCTGATCGATGCCGCCGCGGCCTTCGCCAGCCTGCATTGCCGAGTCTCCCGTCTAGAAAACCGGTGCGCGAACAACGCGACGCAATGCTAAGCTCTGCGCGACTCTGTCATTGGTCAATGTAATCATAAAGGAGGAGACTTTGATGACGACGACGTCCCAGCTGTGCCTGTTCATCGTGGCGCTGTTGCCGTTCCCGATGACGTTCCTGGCCAAGGCCCGCAAGGGGTACGACAACCGCACGCCGCGCGAGTACCTGGCAAGGCTCGAAGGCTGGCGCGCGCGGGCGCAGGCCGCGCACCAGAATGCGTGGGAAGCGCTGGCGCTGTTTACGGCCGCATTGGTCGTCGCATGGCACAACGGCGCGAACGCGCACCACGTCGACCAGCTTGCGATGGGGTTCGTCGCGATTCGCGTCGTCTACGCGCTGATGTACCTGTTGAACTGGGCGTCGCTGCGCTCGCTCGTGTGGTTCGCGGGCATGGCTTGCGTCGTCGCGCTGTTCTTCGCGACGCCGTGACGAGCTAACGGACTGCCGACACGCGCTCCGGCTTCCGATCCGGGCGCGCGAATCGCCGCGGCAACACACCGGCCCGCCGCAACGGCGGGTCCGCGCACCTTACCGTCCCCGACTTCAAGCGCCGCCGCGCCCCGGCGCCTCCGCCGCCATTCTTCCGCACCTTCCCCGCGCTTCCCTTTCCTCCGATCTATCCCGCCCGCCGGGCTCGGGTTTGTCTCGATCATTTTCTCGTTGAGTATTTTTTTTGTTGTCGTAGTATCCGTGTTGACAACACTTGTTGCACTACGGTCTAATTCAACATCGCATGTTGCGGTGCGGCTTGATGTCGTCGTTCCCCGGCCACCCGGCCGGTTACATCGCTCAATCATGCGGAGAAAAGTCATGAGTCGCCGTTCCTTCCTGAAAGCCGTCGCGGTGGTCGCCGCGCTCGGCGCCAGCATCGCGCACGCGGATACCAAGACGCTCGTCGTCGGGACCGATACGTCGTTCATGCCGTTCGAGTTCAAGCAGGGCGACAAGTACGTCGGCTTCGATCTCGACCTGTGGGCGGAGATCGCCAAGGACCAGGGCTGGAAGTACACGATCCAGCCGATGGATTTCGCGGGCCTGATTCCTGCGCTGCAGACGCAGAACATCGACGTCGCGCTGTCGGGGATGACCATCAAGGAAGAACGGAAGAAGGCGATCGACTTCTCCGCGCCGTACTACGACAGCGGGCTCGCGGCGATGGTGCAGGTCGGCAACACGTCGATCAAGTCGATCGACGACCTGAACGGCAAGGTGATCGCCGCGAAGACGGGCACCGCGACGATCGACTGGATCAAGGCGCACCTGAAGCCGAAGGAGATCCGCCAGTTCCCGAACATCGACCAGGCGTACCTCGCGCTCGAGGCCGGCCGTGTCGACGCGGCGATGCACGACACGCCTAACGTGCTGTTCTTCGTGAACAACGAAGGCAAGGGCAAGGTGCAGGTCGCGGGCCAGCCGGTCAGCGGCGACAAGTACGGGATCGGTTTCCCGAAGGGCAGCCCGCTGGTGCCGAAGGTCAATGCGTCGCTCGTGAAGATCAAGGCCGACGGCCGCTACGCGCAGATCTACAAGAAGTGGTTCGGCGCCGAGCCGCCGAAGATGTGAGCGTGACGGCACAACATGGCGCGGCCGGGCGGCCGCGCCGGTCTTGAATCGGACGGGGAGCGATACGTGAATTTCGATTGGTCGGCGATCTGGGCGGCGTTGCCGGACCTGATGGACGGGGTCCGGTTGACGGTGTTCATCGCATTTTTCGGGCTGGTGGGCGGGTTCGTCGTCGGGATGATCGCGGGCATGTTCCGCGCATACGGACCGAAGGCGATGAACGTGCTCGCACAGGTTTATATTGAATTGATCCGCGGCACGCCGATCGTCGTGCAGGTGATGTTCCTGTACTTCGCGCTGCCGCTGCTCGCGCATATCCGGATCGACGGCCTGACGGCCGCGATCATCGCGATCACGGTGAATTCGGGCGCGTATCTCGCGGAAGTGGTGCGCGGCGCGCTGCTGTCGATCCCGAAGGGGCTGACGGAAGCGGGGCTCGCGATGGGCCTGTCGATGCCGCGCGTGCTGCTGAAGGTGGTCGGGCCGCTCGCGTTCCGGCGGCTGATTCCGCCGCTCGGCAACCAGTGCATCGTGAGCCTCAAGGACACGTCGCTGTTCATCGTGATCGGCGTCGGCGAACTGACGCGCAAAGGGCAGGAAATCATTGCCGGCAATTTCCAGGCGGTCGAGATCTGGACCGCGGTGGCTGTCATCTACCTGATGCTGACCGGCGCGATGACGCTGACGCTTCGGCTCGTCGAAAAGAGGATGCGGATCTTATGAGCATGATCGAATTCCAGAACGTGTCGAAGAGCTTCGGCCACGTGCCGGTGTTGAAGCATATCGACCTGAAGATCGACGCGGGCGAGGTGGTCGTCGTGATCGGCCCGTCCGGCTCGGGCAAGTCGACGATGCTGCGCTGTATCAACGCGCTCGAGAAAATCACCGGCGGCGAGCTGCTGGTGGACGGCCAGAGCGTGCGCGGCAACGCGTCGACGATCCGCAACATCCGGCTCGAGGCGGGCATGGTGTTCCAGCAGTTCAACCTGTTTCCGCAAATGACCGCGCTCGAGAACGTGATGTTCGGGCCGATCCAGGTGCGCGGCGCATCGCGCGCCGACGCGCGCGACCAGGCGATGGCGCTGCTCGACAAGGTCGGCCTCGAATCGCGCGCGAATCATTACCCGTCCGAGCTGTCGGGCGGCCAGCAGCAGCGCGTCGCGATCGCACGCGCGCTTGCGATCCGGCCGCGGCTGATGCTGTTCGACGAGCCGACGTCGGCGCTCGATCCGGAATTGCGCCACGAAGTGCTGAAAGTGATGCAGGATCTCGCGACCGAAGGGATGACGATGATCGTCGTCACGCACGAGATCGGCTTCGCGAAGCGGGTCGGCACGCGGCTGCTGTTCATGGATCAGGGCGGCATCGCCGAGGACGGCCATCCGGTCGACCTGATCGACCGGCCGCCGACACCGCGCCTGAAGGAATTCCTGAAACACGTGTCCTGAACGAAACCGAATCACCTGACATGCCGCTTTCCCTTACCCCCGTCATCGCCGGCACGCCGTTCGACATCGGCGTGCGCCTCGGCGAGCTTGCCCGCCCCGTGTTCGATCCGTACATGCAGCAGAGCAGCGCATGGCAGGCCGTGCGCCGCTGGCGCGGTCATCCGTTCGTCGCCGCGCTGCGGCAGGCCGCGCTCGCCGCGTACCCCGATCTCGTCGCGGAGCTGGACGGGATCGCGGCGGGCGTCGGCTGGCCGACGGAGGACATCTTCCTGTGGAACTGCCGCGGCGAACTGATCCACAACGCGCCGGACGGCTGCACGACGCTCGCCGGGCGCGACGCTCACGGCACGCGCTGGATCGCGCACAACGAGGACGGCGATCCGTACCTGCGCGAGCGCTGCCTGCTGGTCGACGTGCAGCCGCAGGGCAAGCCGAGTTTCGTCAGCTTCTATTACCCGGGCTCGCTGCCCGGGCATACATTTGCCGCGAACCGCGCGGGTATCGCGCAGGCGATCAACAACCTGCGGATCCGCACGCCCGCGGCCGGCGTGCCGCGGATGATCCTCGCGCGTGCGGTGCTCGACGCGACGTCGCTCGACGCGGCGGCCGACGTGCTGCGCACGCATGCGCGCGCGAGCGGCTTTCATCACACGCTCGGCGCGACCGGCGATACGCGGCTGCTGAGCATCGAGGCGAGCGTCGCGCGCTGTTCGGTCGTCGATGTTGCGCATCTCACCGGCCACGCGAACCATCTCGTGCATCCGGGTTGCGACGCGGAAGCACAGATCGTCACGCAATCGTCCGGCGATCGCCAGCGGCGCGTCGACGCACTGACGCCGGGCATCGACGCGCTCGACGAAGCCGCGCTGCTGCGCGTGCTCGGCGACCGCGCGCCGGAAGGGTTGCCGATCTATCGCGACGATCCGGCCGACCCCGACGACGAAAACACGCTGGCGACCGCCGTGTTCGCGATTCGCGACACCGCGATCGACTTCACCATTCACCAGCACGGCACGCAGCGTTTCGCGACACATATCGTGCCGTCCGCGCACGCGCCGAGCGCGTCCTGATCCATGAGGCAACGCATGACGACCGTTTTTCATCGCGCTCCGCGCGCCACCTTGCCCGTCGCCGTCGCTGGCGACGGCATCGAGATCATCGATTCGACCGGCAAACGCTATATCGACGCATGCGGCGGCGCGGCCGTGTCGTGCCTCGGACACAGCAACCAGCGCGTGATCGACGCGATCAAGCGGCAGGCGCAACAGCTGCCGTACGCGCATACGTCGTTCTTCACGACCGACGTGGCCGAAGAACTGGCCGACCGGCTCGTCGAGGCCGCGCCGGCCGGGCTCGAACACGTGTACTTCGTGTCGGGCGGATCCGAGGCGATCGAAGCCGCGCTGAAGCTCGCGCGCCAGTATTTCGTCGAGAAGGGCGAACTGCAGCGCCGCCATTTCATCGCACGCCGCCAGAGCTATCACGGCAACACGCTCGGCGCGCTCGCGATCGGCGGCAACGCATGGCGGCGCGAGCCGTTCCTGCCGCTGCTGATCGAAGCGCACCACGTGAGCCCGTGCTATGCGTATCGCGACCAGCAGGCGGGAGAAACCGACGAAGCGTACGCGCAGCGCCTGGCTGACGAACTGGAGCGGAAGATCGTCGAACTCGGCGCGGAAAACGTCGCGGCGTTCGTCGCGGAGACGGTGGTCGGCGCGACGGCCGGCGCGGTGCCGCCGGTGCGTACTTACCTGAAGAAGATCCGCGCGGTGTGCGACAAGTACGGCGTGCTGCTGATCCTCGACGAAATCATGTCGGGGATGGGGCGCACCGGTTACCTGTTCGCGTGCGACGAAGACGGAGTCGCGCCCGACCTGCTGACGATCGCGAAAGGGCTCGGCGCGGGTTACCAGCCGATCGGCGCGACGCTGGTGAGCGATCGCATCTACCGGACGATCGTCGATGGCTCGGGCTTTTTCCAGCACGGCCACACGTATCTCGGTCATGCAACCGCGTGCGCGGCCGCGCTCGAAGTGCAGCGCGTGATCGCCGAGGAGAAGCTGCTCGACAACGTGAAGGCGCGCGGCGAGCAACTGCGTGCGTCGCTGCGCAAGCAGTACGATGCGCATCCGCACGTCGGCGACGTGCGCGGCCGCGGGCTGTTCGTCGGCGTCGAACTCGTGTGCGATCGCGACAGCAAGGCGACGTTCGATCCCGCGTTGAAGCTGCATGCGGCGGTCAAGCGCGAGGCGATGCAGCGCGGCCTGATGGTGTATCCGATGGGCGGCACGATCGACGGCGTGCACGGCGATCACATCCTGGTCGCACCGCCGTTCATCTGCACCGCGCAGCAGATCGACACGATCGTCGAGCGGCTGTCCGGCGCGATCGATGCGGCACTTGCATCGGCCGGCGCGTGAGCCACGATTTCACGGAATCCTCACCATGACAGACAGACTGCCTCCCTTCGATCCCGCATCGGCCACCGACGAGCAGAAGGCCGTGCTCGCCGAGATTCTCAGCGGCCCGCGCGGCAACCTGAACGGGCCGTTCCTCGGCTGGATCGCGAGCCCCGAACTCGCGCAGCATGCGCAACGGCTCGGCGCGTTCTGCCGCTATCGCACCGGGCTGTCGCTGCGGCTGTCGGAGCTTGCGATTCTCGTGACGGCCGCGCGCTGGCGCTCGCAGGCCGAGTGGCACATCCACCATCCGATCGCGCTCGAGGCCGGCGTGCCGGCCGCGACGGCCGACGCGATCCGGCGTGGTGTCACGCCGGCGTTCGAATCGGACGACGATGCGCTGATCCATGCGTTCGCAACCGAGTTGTACGACACGCGGCGCGTGAGCGATGCGACGTTCGCGCGCGCGCAGGCGCGTTTCGGCCACGAGACCGTCGTGAACCTCGTCGCGCTGCTCGGCTATTACGCGCTCGTGGCGATGACGCTCAACACGTTCGGCATGCGCGCGGACGGACAAACTGATCTACCGTTTCCGGAATAGTCGCCGCATGTGCGTGCGTCGGCAGCTTGCCGGGCACGCGTTCCGGTTGCGTCGAAAAGCCCGTCCGCACGGGCTTTTCGGCGTTTTGGCGTGGATCGATCGATAGCCTCGCCGCGTCTTGCTGAAGCACATCGCATCGCCTGCGCGTCAGCGCAGGAAATTTCCCCCGTACCTGGAATTCCGGCAAACAGCTTGCGGGGGAAATGTCGATGCGCTGGGTGGCGTCCCACCGTGTCACCGTGTACTACGTCGTCAGGTGGGCGCTGTTCGGCAGGATCGCTGTCGCGATCGTCTGCATCCGAGGGGGCGGGGCGAGCGGCGTCGAACCGTCTGACGATAGGGCGGCGCGGTGTCGTACGCACGCGGCGGCCTTGGCGATCTTGGGGTCGACGTCGATGCAACCAAATGTATTCGTGCGGGATCAAGCGCGAACGCACGCGTATGATGACTTGTTCACGTCGATAAGATCGGTGAGCAAGCATGACTAGTACCCGTAAGACATTGATGATCGCCGGCGGACTGCTGGTTGCCGCGGCAGGCACCGGCTACGTGATGCTTCTGCGTGCGGACCACCGCGCGATCGCGGAGGCCGGCATCGGCGATTCCACAGCACCTGCCGCCGCCGTGACAGCGGCGAACGACGGCCATACCGCACAAGGCACGATCGCGCCGCCAGCGCGCGTTGCCGTCCCGTCCGCGCATGTGGACGAGGCCGTGCCGCAACAAGCGGCCGTACCGCCGCCAGCCGCGGCCGCTGCGCGTACGAGCGCGGCGCCGGCATCCGTTGCCGTCGCGCCGGTCATCGCCGCACAGGCGCCACCGGCGAAACCGAGTGCGCCGCCGCCGACTGTCCACGTCGTGACGGTCGAGCCGGAGGATGCGACCCCGCCGAAGGCCAAGCCCGCGCAACCGGTACAAGCGCCGGTACAAGCGGCGCCGGTTCAAGCAGCGCAACCGGCTCAGCCGGCGCAATCGACCCCACCGGTCCAGGCCGCGCAGGCGGCCCGGCCGAGTCAGCAGGCGGATCAGCCGACGCATCGCGCGGCGCGCAAGCGCGACGGACTCGAGCGGCACGCGGCAGCAACGCCCGTCATGAAGTCCGAAACGCCTGAAACCGCCGCGCTCGTGCGGGAATCAGCAAAGCTCGATCCGTCGTTGCCGCCGCCGCAACATGTGGCGACGCCGAGCGGCGATCGGCAGCCGACGTCGGCGGGTGCGAATGCGGTGGGTGCCGCGATGACCGAACAGCTGGTCAGGCAGTCGAGCAGCTTCAAGGCACCCGCACCGGCGAACGCCGGACCCGGCGTAAGCCAGTGAGAGGGGCGCCGCAGCGCTCGCGCGGCGCCGCCCGACACCGGATGAAAAAGGGCCCCGCACGCCGACCAGGGCATGCGGGGCCAAGAGAGACGAACCAGTGCGGAGCGTCGCGCGTTACGCGGCGATCGCTTCCTCGGCCTGCGTCGCGTCGGCCGTAGCCGGCGTCGTGTCTTGCCGGATCAGGTGATCGAACGCGCCGAGCGATGCCTTCGCGCCTTCGCCGACCGCGATCACGATCTGCTTGAACGGCACCGTCGTCACGTCGCCGGCCGCGAACACGCCCGGCACCGACGTCGCGCCGCGCGCATCGACGACGATCTCGCCGTGCTTCGACAGTTCGATCGTGCCCTTCAGCCATTCGGTGTTCGGCACGAGGCCGATCTGCACGAACACGCCTTCGAGATCGACGCGCTTCGTTTCACCCGAACGCAGATCCTTGTAGACGAGCCCGTTCAGCTTGCTGCCGTCGCCGGTCAGCTCGGTCGTCTGCGCCTGCGTGACGATCGTCACGTTCGGCAGGCTGCGCAGCTTGCGCTGCAACACTTCGTCCGCGCGCAGTTGCGCGCCGTATTCGATCAGCGTGACGGCCTTCACGATGCCGGCGAGGTCGATCGCGGCCTCGACGCCCGAGTTGCCGCCGCCGACCACCGCGACGCGCTTGCCCTTGAACAGCGGGCCGTCGCAGTGCGGGCAGTATGCGACACCGCGGTTGCGGTATTCGCGTTCGCCCGGCACGTTGATTTCGCGCCAGCGCGCGCCGGTCGCGAGAACGATCGTCTTCGCCTTCAGCACCGCGCCGTTCGCGAGGCGGATCTGATGCACGTCGCCCGGAATCAGCGCGTCGGCGCGCTGCACGTCCATGATGTCGACGTCGTACTGCTTCACGTGCTGCTCGAGCGCGGTGGCGAACTTCGGCCCTTCGGTTTCCTGCACCGACACGAAGTTCTCGATCGCCATCGTGTCGAGTACCTGACCGCCGAAACGCTCGGCGACCACACCCGTCGCGATGCCCTTGCGCGCCGAGTAGATCGCGGCGGCCGCACCGGCCGGGCCGCCGCCGACGATCAGCGTGTCGAACACCGGCTTGTTCTCGAGCGACTTCGCGGCCCGGGCGCTCGCGCCCGTGTCGAGCTTCGCGAGGATTTCCTTCACGCTGCTGCGGCCCTGGCCGAACGATTCACCGTTCAGGAACATCGTCGGCACGGCCATGATCTGGCGCGCCTCGACTTCGTTCTGGAACAGCGCGCCGTCGATCGCGACGTGGCGGATGCGCGGGTTGATCAGCGACATCACGTTCAGCGCCTGCACGACCTCCGGGCAGTTCTGGCACGACAGCGAGAAATACGTCTCGAACGCGTAGTCGCCGTCGAGCGCGCGGATCTGTTCGATCACGTCGTCGTCGAGCTTGATCGGATGGCCACCCGTCTGCAGCAGCGCGAGCACGAGCGACGTGAATTCATGGCCCATCGGGATGCCGGCGAAGCGGATGCCGGCCGGCTTGCCGGGTTCGCCGATCGCGAACGACGGCTTGCGCTCGGCGTCGTCGCGGCGTTCCGTCACGGTCACGCGCGACGTCAGCGACGCAATCTCGTTCAGCAGCGCAAGCAGTTCCTGCGATTTCGCGCTGTCGTCGAGCGACGCGACGAGTTCGATCGGGCGCGTGATCTTTTCGAGGTACGCTTTCAGTTGGTTCTTGAGATTGGCGTCGAGCATGGCGTTTCGGATTCCGTATTGATGATGCTGGTCGGGCACGTCGTGCCGGAGGAGGGTGCGGGCCGCGCAAGGCGGCCCGCATTCGCGTGACGCGCGCGCCTCGTGCGAGGCGCGCGGCGCGATCGTCAGATCTTGCCGATCAGGTCGAGCGACGGGGTCAGCGTTTCCGCACCCGGCGTCCACTTGGCCGGGCACACTTCACCCGGGTGCGCCGCGATGTATTGCGCAGCCTGCACCTTGCGCAGCAGTTCGCCTGCGTCGCGGCCGATGCCGTTGTCGTGGATTTCGCACAGCTTGATCTCGCCTTCCGGGTTGATCACGAACGTGCCGCGCAGCGCCATCCCTTCTTCCTCGATCAGCACGTCGAAGTTGCGCGACAGCGTGAGCGTCGGGTCGCCGATCATCGGGTACTTGATCTTGCCGATCGTGTCCGACGTGTCGTGCCATGCCTTGTGCGTGAAGTGCGTATCGGTCGACACGCCGTAGATCTCGACCCCCAGCTTCTGGAATTCCGCGTAGCGGTCGGCGAGGTCGCCCAGCTCGGTCGGGCAGACGAACGTGAAGTCGGCCGGGTAGAACACGACGACGGACCACTTGCCCTTGAAGTTCTCTTCGGACACGGGCACGAAATCGCCGTTGTGGTAAGCGGTTGCCTTGAACGGCTTGATTTGGGTGTTGATGATCGGCATCTTGCGAGTTCCTTTGCGTGGGTGTTGATGAAGTGTTCCCAGTATCCGGGTTCACCCTGAGCTTGTGAAATTGCTTGTTTCAATCCACGGCATCGGGAATTTCTATCTGCTTCCGGCCCCCGTTCCGGCGGGCCGTCCGGACGGCCCGTGCTATCCGGGCCGGGCCTTCCGGCGGATTTCGGCAGGAAGGCGCTTCTGACACATTGGGCGTGCGGGAGGGCGCGGTGCCGGGCGACGGCGCGGCGCCCCGCGCAAGGGCCCGGCGCGCGTTCGGCACGAACGGCAGCGCGGTCGATCGACACGCTCCATCCCACTGCACCATGAACCTCTTTTCCGGACGCGCCGCGCGCGCGCTGCTTGCGTGGTTCCGCGACATCCTTCCCGAGCGCCGATGCCTGCGTCGGCATTTGCGCGGTACGCTCTGCGCACTCATCGCCGTGTCGTGCGTCGCGCCGGCACTGGCCGTCGAACCCTCCGCGCCGGCCGTGCCGGTGGCGCCTGCCATCACGGCGACCGGGCTCGTGCCGATGCCCGATGGCCGGCTGCTCGCGCCCGAGTTCGCGCGGATCGTCACGCGCGGCACGCTCGTCGTCGCGGTGCTCGGCGTCGATCAGCCGCCGTTCTTCATGTCGCGCAACGGCGCATTGGCGGGCGTCGACATCGATCTCGCCGACGAACTCGCGAAGAAGCTCGGCGTGTCCGTGCAGTTCGACCGCGATGCGCGCACGTTCGACGACGTCGTTCATCTGCTCGCGACGGGGCAGGCCGACGTCGCGATCAGCAAGCTGTCGCGCACGTTGCCGCGGGCGCAGGTGATCCGCTTCAGCACGCCGTACATCAGCCTGCGGCGCGCGTTGCTGATCAACCGCGTCGGCTTCGCGGAGCTCGCGAAAGGGCGGTCGCTGCCCGAAGTCGTGCGCGACTACCGCGGCACGATCGGCGTCGTCGCGGGCTCGGCCTACGCCGAATACGTGCGCGGCGACTTCCCGGCCGCGCAGGTGCGCACTTACCCAAGCTGGCAGGCGACGCTCGACGCGCTGAACGCCGGCGCGGTCACGGCCGTGTATCGCGACGAGCTCGCGATCAAGCGCGTGATGCAGGACGACCCGACCGCGCCGATCCGGCTGCGCGTCGCGACCTTCGACGACCTCACCGACGCGCTTGCCGTCGGCGTGCCGGTGTCCGCGCCGACGCTCCTCGCGTTCGTCGACCAGTTCCTGGCCGAGCGCAACAAGCGGCTCGACGTGAAATCCCTGCTCGATGCGATGGGCCACTGACATGAATATGAACGAGAAGATCCGTATCACACCCCGCATCGAGCGGCTGCATGCGCTCGCGATCCATCCGTTGACGGTCTTCGGCAGCCTCGCGCTCGGGATCGTGGCGGGCGTGCTGTGGCCGGCGGCCGCGCCGAAGTTCGACTTCGTGGGCCAGGTGTACGTCGGCCTGCTCAAGATGACCGCGCTGCCGTTCATGACGGCCGCCGTGATCTTCAGCCTGCAGCGGCTGCTGCGCGACGGCAACGCGTCGGATCTCGTGATGCGCGTGATCGCGATCTTCGGCTGCGTGTCGGTGTTCGTCGTGGTGGTCGGCGCGGTCGTGCTGGTCGCGATGCGGCCGGGCGAGCACCTGTCGACCGCGACGCTGAAGGCGTTCGGCGCACTGGTCGGCAGCGACGGGGCGGCGAGCGACACCGTGATGACGCTGTACGGCACCGATCCCGCGGAGCAGTCGTCGGGCCTCGCGGACATGCTGATCGCGCTGGTGCCCGGCAATTTCTTCGCGGCGCTCGCGAGCGGCGACACGCTGAAGGCGCTGGTGTTCTCGCTGTTCTTCGGCTTCGCGTCGGGACGCGTGCCCGCGAGCATCTCGGCGGCGTTGAGCCAGACGCTGGAGACCGTCTATTTCACGTGTCAGAAGATCATGCACTGGCTCGCGTATCCGACGCCGATCGTGCTGTTCTGCGGCGGCGCCGCGCAGATCGGCACGTCGGGGTTCGGGCCGCTCGAGGCGATGGTCCGCTTCGTCGCCGCGTTCGTCGTCGTCGCGCTCGTGCTGATCGCGGCGGCGATCGTCGTGATCTGGAAGCGCTCGGGCGCGACGCTGGCCGAGACGCTTGCCGGGTTGCGCACGCCGTTCGCGATGGCGCTCGCCACGCGCAGCAGCGTGGCCTGCATGCCGAGCATGATCGAGTGCCTGGCCGACGGCTTCGGCTTCGCACGCGCGCGCGTCGAACTGGTCGTGCCACTCGCCGTGTCGCTGCTGCGCGTCGGGCCGATGGTCTATTACGCGAGCGCGACGCTGTTCGTCGCGCAACTCTACGAACGGTCGCTCGGCCCCGGCGAGCTGTGCGTCGTGCTGGTCGCGTCGGTGCTGGCCGGGTTCGCGTCGACGGGCACGTCGGGCGTCGTGACGGTGTCGCTCTCCGGAATGGTGTGCGCGGCGCTGCACCTGCCGTTCGAGGCCGCATTCGTGCTGTTCGCGGCGGTCGATCCGTTCTGCGAGATAGTGCGGACGCTGTTGCTGGTGATCGGCAACTCGGCCGTCGTATCCGCGATCTGCGCGCGGCCGTCGCGCGCGTGAAGGAGGCGTCATGGCACTCGTCGGTGTATTGGGCGGAATGGGGCCGCTGGCCACGGTCGACTTCATGCATCGCGTGATTCGCTTGACACGCGCGCGCTGCGACCAGGAGCACCTGCCGATGATCGTCGCGAACCTGACGCAAACGCCCGATCGCTCGCGCGCGATCATCGACGGCGGGACCGATCCGCTGCCGGCGCTGCTCGATGGCATCGCGCTGCTGAACCGCTGCGGTGTCGACGTGATCGCGATCCCGTGCAATTCGGCGCATCACTGGTATGTGCCGCTGCGCGAACGCAGTGCGGTGCCGATCCTGCATATCGTCGATGCATCGGTGGCCGCATTGCCGGCCGGCGTGCGTCGCGTTGCCGTGCTCGCCACGGGCGGCACGCTGGTGTCGGGCTTCTACCAGGCGGCGCTGCGTGCGCGCGGCTTCGAGCCCGTGATGCCGGGCGCGGCCGCGCAGCGCGATATCGCCGCGTGCATCGCGGCGGTCAAGGCGGGGAAGCTCGATGCGTCGGTGCGGTGCCTGTCGCGCGCGCTCGCGACGCTGGCGCGACGGGACGTGGGCGTCGCGGTGATGGGCTGCACGGAAATCCCGATCGCCGCGCGTGCGCTGCGCGATGCGCCGTTCGCATTGGTCGACAGCACGCAGGAGCTGGCGCGCGCGACGGTCGCCTATGCGGCCGAGCGCGGATGGGGGCGGGCAGTGTGACGCGCGGCGACGGCGGGATGCGCGGATGTCCCGCACGCATGACGGACACCGCTTGCGCTAGATCTGATACGGCGCCCGGACGCCCGGTTCGGTGACGGGAAAATCCTTCGTGTTGCGCGATACGAGCAACAGGCCGTTCACTTGCGCCGATGCCCAGACGATCGCATCGGGCAGACGAATGCGACGTTCCTTGCGAATCGTTACGGCGCGGTTCGCCACCAGGCTGTCGAGCGGGATGATGTCGAACGATGAGAGCCACGCGCGGATCGCCGCATCGTCGCTGGCCGTCGCGCCGACCATGACTTCCATCCAGGTCACCATGCTGATTGCCCGGTAGTCGTAGCGGGCCAGCTCCGCGCGCGCGGATTCCACGCCGCCGAGATAGTCGATCAGGATGTTGGTGTCGAAGAGTGCCTTTACCATTCCGCGCGCAGGGCCTCCTGCCAGGCGAGCCCGTCGAGCGCACGCGCTTTCCAGAGACCGAACACGGTGTCGGCATGCGGCGGCCGGTGCGGCACGAGGCAAGCGCCGGCCGGAAGCGCGCGGCCCGGATGCCTGGCCGCGCTGGGGGTGTCGATGTGTGCTTTTACCATTCTGAACGCAGTGCCTCCTGATAGGTGAGCCCGTCGACCGCGCGATCCTTCCACAGGCCGAATACGTGATCGGCGTGCGCTCGCTTGTGTTGCGCGATATACGCGTCGATCGCATCGCGAATGATCGCGGCGCGAGAGCGTTGCTCAGTCTCGACGATGGCGGCCAGTTCGTCGAGCTGGCCATTCGACAGATCGATCAGGATACGGCTCATCGCAACCTCCGATATATGATATGCATATCATATATACACATGAGGCCATCCGCAAGGCGCCGACTCGCCCGGCAAGCTTGACGGCCGCCGGCAGGTTGCGGACCGGGCACTCAGGCGGCGATTTTCCTCAGCCAGTCGGCGAGCCGACGCGCCCCGTCCGGCAGGTCCGTGTCCTCGCGTGTGCACAGGTAGTAGTCGCGCCCGTCGTCGAGCGCGTGGTCGAACAGCTTCACGAGTTCGCCGCTGGCCAGTTCGCGCTCGACCAGCGGCGCGCGCAACAGCGCCGCGCCGAGATCCGCACGCGCCGCGCTCAGCGTCAGTTGCCCGTCCTCGAACATCGGCCCCACCGCATGCGACACGTGCCGCACGCCGGCGCCCTGCAGCCAGTTGACCCAGGTGCTGCGATCCTCGTCGTGCACGAGCGGCGTCCGCGCGAGATCGGCCGGCGTGCGGAACGGCCCGTGGCGCTTCAGGAACGACGGACTGCACATCGGCACCATCGCGCCCGGCAGCAGCCGCTCGCAGCGGTAGCCGGGCCAGTCGCCCGTGCCGAAGCGGATCGACAGGTCGGACGCGTCGCTTCGATAGTTGCGGTGATGCGCATACAGCACGGTCACGTCGACGTCGGTGTTGTCGGCGAGGAATGCGTGCAGGCGCGGAATGAACCAGCCGATGCCGAGCAGCGGAATCAGGCTGATCGTGATCTGCCGCAGCGACGACCGGTCGCGCACGAAGCGCGTCGCGCTGCGCAGCACCGAGAACGCGGCGCTGATCGAGCGGTAATAGTCGCGCCCCTCGTCGGTGAGCGCGAGCAGCCGGCCTTCGCGCACGGTCAGCGGCGTCTGGATGAACGCTTCGAGCAGTTGCAGCTGATGGCTGACAGCGGATGGCGTGATGTCGAGCTCGCGCGCGGCCGCGGTGACCGACCCGAGACGTGCGAATGCCTCGAACGCGCGGACGGCGCGTAGCGGCGGATCGTGTGGAAATTGTTCGATATTTTTCATGTATCGAATTTTATCGAAAAATCAGGGTAAGCGACAGCATGGAAATATCCTGTATTTACAGTGGATTACGTTATTGTGTCGGGAATGGCATAAGCATCCAACAATTGAGTATTTGGGGTGTGTCGGCAGAATATTTAATATTTTTCATGTTTCGAATCCCGAATCGCTGACCACTGCACATGAAAATCGCTTTCCTTCCCGCCAGCCTCGCATTCTCCGCGGCCGCGCTGATCGCCGCCGTTCCCGCCTTCGCGCAGTCCGCGCCGCAGACGATCCTGATCGGTCTCGCCGCGCCGCTCACCGGCCCGTCCGCGCGGATCGGCAAGGACTTGCAGAACGGCGCGCAGCTCGCGATCGACGACGCGAACGCGAAGCATCCGAGCATCGGCGGCAAGCCGGTCGTCTACAAGCTCGTCGCGGCCGACGATCAATCCGACCCGCGCACGGCCGTCGCGGTCGCACAGCAGCTCGTCGACCGGCACGTGATCGGCGTCGTCGGTCACTGGAACACCGGCTGCAGCGTGCCGGCCTCGCGCGTCTACCGCGATGCGGGCATCCCGCAGATCGCGCCGGCATCCACCGGCCACCCGTACACGCAGCAGGGCTACGCGACGGCGTTCCGCATCATGGGTCACGACGATGCGGGCGGCAATTTCACCGGCGCCTATGCGGTGAA
This sequence comes from Burkholderia sp. Bp9143, assembly GCF_003853645.1. Taxonomy (GTDB): domain Bacteria; phylum Pseudomonadota; class Gammaproteobacteria; order Burkholderiales; family Burkholderiaceae; genus Burkholderia. The sequence continues at coordinate 279,330 of NZ_QTPO01000001.1, forward strand.
GACGCTGAAGGCGAAGCGCATCGCGGTGATCGACGATCGCACGTCGTTCGGCGCGGGGCTCGCCGACCAGTTCATCAAGGGCGTGCAGGCGAACGGCGGCACGATCGTCGATCGCCAGTACGTGAACGACAAGACGACCGACTTCAGCGGCGTGCTGACCGCGATCAAGGGCAAGCGCGCGGATCTCGTGTTCTTCGGCGGGCTCGACGCGCAGGCCGCGCCGATCGCGCGCCGGATGCGCCAGCTCGGCGTGAACGCGCCGCTGCTCGGTGCCGGCGGCTTCGTGAGCCAGACCTTCCTGTCGCTCGCGGGCAAGGACGGCGACGGCGTGACGGCGCTCGAACCGGGCCTGCCGCTCGACCGGATGCCGGGCGGCAAGGCGTTCGACGCGCAGTACCGCGCACGCTTCAACGCGCCGATCGAACTGCATGCGCCGTTCGCGTACGACGCGGCCGCCACGCTGATCGCGGCCGCGCAGAAGGCCGGCACGACGCAGCCGGCGAAGCTGGTCGCGGCCGTGCGCGCGATCGATCGGCACGGCGTGACCGGCCGGGTCGCGTTCGACAGCGAAGGCAACCTGAAGGACCCGGCATTCACGATCTACCAGGTGCGCGGCGGCAAATGGACCGTCGTCGACGTGCTCGGCGGCGCGCACCCCGCAACGAAATGACGACGGAGACGAACCCCATGACCGACACGACTCATGCATCCGCGGCGGCCCCCGAGGACACGCGCCTCGGCATCCTCGCGCGGCGCCGCATCGAAGCGGAAATCATCAAGCCGATCTACGAGATCATGAAGCGCGAATTCGGAACCGAGCGCGCGCAGGCCGTGATCGCGGAAGCCGTGCGCGGCGCGGCCGTCGACGCGGGCCGCACGTTCGCCGCGCAGGAGCCCGACGGCACGAGCGTGCAGTCGTTCATCGCGCTGCAGGTGCTGTGGGAGAAGGACGATGCGCTCGACGTCGAGGTGCACCGCGCGGACGACGCGCACTACGACTACGACGTGCATCGCTGCAGCTACGCGGAGATGTATCACGCGATGGGGCTCGGCGAGATCGGCCACCTGCTGAGCTGCGCGCGCGACAGCTACTTCATCGAGGGTTACGACCCACGCATCGCGCTGACGCGCACGAGCACGATCATGCAGGGCGGCAAGCGCTGCGATTTCCGTTATGCGCTGCAGGCGGCGCCCCGCGACAACGCCCCGGAGGCCGGCAATGCGTGACGACCTCGCGGGCGCACCGCGCGTCGACGGCGCGCGGCTGTGGGCGTCGCTCGAACGGATGGCGCAGATCGGCGCGACGCCGAAGGGCGGCGTCTGCCGTCTCGCGCTGACCGACCTCGACCGCGAGTCGCGCGACCTGTTCGTGGCGTGGGCGCGCGATGCCGGCTGCACGGTGCGGGTGGACCGGATGGGCAACGTGTTCGCGCGCCGCGCGGGCCGCAATCCCGCCGCCGCGCCGGTGATGACGGGCTCGCACGCCGATTCGCAGCCGACCGGCGGCCGCTACGACGGCATCTACGGCGTGCTCGGCGGCCTCGAGGTCGTGCGCGCGCTGAACGATGCGGGCATCGAGACCGAGCGTCCGATCGACGTCGTGATCTGGACCAACGAGGAAGGCTCGCGCTTTGCGCCGGCGATGATCTCGGCCGGCGTGTTCTCCGGCGTCTATCCGCTGGAATACGGGCTGTCGCGCACCGACGGCGCAGGCAAGACGATCGGCGAGGAGCTCGCGCGGATCGGCTACGCGGGCGTCGAGCCCGTCGGGGGCTATCCGGTGCATGCCGCGTACGAACTGCATATTGAGCAGGGCGCGATTCTCGAACGTGCGGGCAGGACGATCGGCGTCGTGACGGCCGGGCAGGGGCAGCGCTGGTACGAGGTGACGCTGACGGGTGTCGACGCGCACGCGGGCACGACGCCGATGGAATTCCGGCGCGACACGCTGGTCGGCGCCGCGCGGATGATCGAATTCGTCGATGCGCTCGGCCGCCGTCATGCGCCGCACGCGCGCGCGACGGTCGGGATGATCGAGGCGCGGCCGAATTCGCGCAACACGGTGCCGGGCGGCTGTTTCTTCACGGTCGAGTTCCGCCATCCCGACGATGCGGTGCTCGACGAACTCGATGCGGCATTGCGTGCGGAACTGGCGCGCGTGGCGGCCGACGCCGGCCTCGGTGCGCGGATCGAGCAGATCTTCACGTATCCGCCGGTGCCGTTCGCGCCGCGCTGCATCGACGCGGTGCGCGACGCGGCGCAGGCACTCGAGCTGTCGCACATGGACATCGTGTCCGGTGCGGGCCATGACGCGTGCTATGTCGCGCGCGTCGCGCCGACCGGCATGATCTTCGTGCCCTGCGTCGACGGGTTGAGCCACAACGAGGCCGAGGCGATCACGCCGGAATGGTCGGCGGCCGGCGCCGACGTGCTGCTGCGCGCGGTGCTGCAGAGCGCGCAGGAAGCGGGCGCGTGATCAGCGCCTGACAGGCGCGGCTTACTTGCCGGTTTTGCGTCGCGCCATGTACGCGAGGTAAGCGACGACCTGGTCGAGTTCCCGGTCGCTCAGCTGATCGGGCGGAAATGCCGGCATCACGCGGCCCGGCCAGTCGCGCACCGATGCCGGATTGCGAATGTAGCGGCGCAGCGCGGCGGGCTGGAAGTAGTCGACCGGATTCATCGGCGCGTTCAGGTCGGGGCCGGCGTGGCTGCTGCCCGCGCCGTCGAGGCGGTGGCACGCGAGGCATTGCGTGACGAACAGCCGCTGGCCCGCGCGGGCCGGATCGTTCGCCGGCAGTGCCGGATCGACGGCGAGCGACGGCCAGCGCGCGAGCGGCGACGATTCGATCGTGATGCGCACGATCTGATACGGCCACTGCTCGCCGCGCACCGACGATGCGTCCAGCCCCAGCCACACGAGATAGAACGGCCCCGCGCCGACCTGCTTGCCCGGCAGCTTCGGCCACGGGTGCGCGGGGTCCTCGATCGCGAGCCACGCGACGGCGCCGGCCGGCGCACGGCGGCGCGCGAGATCCAGCGGCAGTTGCGCGGCGAAACCGTCGGCCGCGCGCGTTTCGAGCACGCCGTCCGCCGGCAGCGGCGTGTCGCCGAGCAGGGCGGCGAACGGCACCGCGCGAAACGTCATCGGCCGGCCGTATGCAATATCGCGCGGCACGTGGATGTCCGTCGCGTCGGCGCGCGCGAGCAGTGCCTGGCGCGTCAGGACGCGAGGCGTGCCGTCGGTCTCGAGTTCGAGCGAGCCCTGTGCGGACGCGCGCGTGGCGATCAGGCACACCGTCAGCAGCAACAGCGAAAACCACTGGCGCTTCAGCATTCGTTCTCCGTGGGGGGCGTTCCGGCGGCGGCAGGGGGGCGAGCGCCGCGGCCGATGGATGGAATCGGGCGACAGTCTATCCGGTACGGGTGGCGCTGGCGACTTTGGCGCGGGAACCGGGCAGGTGCGAGGGATCGGGCCGGCCTGCTGCAGCGAGCCGACTACCGGGCCGGCCGATGCGTACCGGGGGATCGCACTGCGCGATTCGGGTAGCGGCGCAACCGCATGGATCGATCGCGTCGAGCGGGATCGACGTGCCCGGTCGCCGTCATTGCGACGGACACTGCGCGTCGGCCTTCGGCAGAGGTGTTTCCCGTGCTGTGTCGAAATCGGCCTCACGTGCTCCGGACGGCGTCAGCGATACGAAATGCATCGTTCCGCCGCGTGCCGGGAACCCGGCGATGCCGGTCGGGCCCCACGGAATCGGCGAGCGCTGCACGCCGCTCACCGACATGCCCGTCGGCGAAAGCGCCAGCGTCAGCAGCCGCCCGTCGCGGGTCGGCACGTACGCATGCGTGCCGTCGACGCCGATCCCGGCCTCGCGCACCGACGCCGGCAGGCAGTCGAGCGTGGCGAGGCGCCGGCCGCCCGGATCGATCAGCATCGCGACGCCGCGATTGTCCGCTGTCGTCGTGACGACGACGAAGCGGTCGACCGCCGGCACATAGGCGGACGAATACGCGTAGTACTGGATCGCGTCGTTCAGCGGCCCGAGCATGTCGAGTTTCGCGGTGACCGGATCGAACATCGCGAATTCGAGCGTCGCGTCCGTGCTGCCTTCGATGTATTTCTGCCAGACCAGCAACGCGCGGTGCGGCGAGCCCGCGACCACGGGCCACCATTCGCGGCGATGCGGCGCGACCGGCACATGATTAACCACGCGTCCTTCGGCATCGTAGGTTTTCACGTAGACGCCGTTGCCGGTGCCGAGGTTGTCGACGCCGCCGCCGTCGATCCAGTCGGCGGAATAGAACACGACGAAGCGTTCGCCGACCGCGGCGACGTGCCCCGAGTGGCCACCGGCCTCGACGTCGTTCGGGTAGGGCTTGATCGGCTTCAGGTCGCGCCGATAGACGCCGTATCGCTGGCTGACCACCTGCGGCGTGTTCCAGCCGTCCTCGAACGTGACGAAGATGTCGCCGCGCGGATTCTGCGCGATCGACACGGGCTCCTGCGCCTCGGGGCGGCTGATGAACGTATGGACGCGCAGCAGGCGCGGTTTGCCCGGCAGCCATTCGCCGACGTATACGTCATGCGGCCAGTTGCCGTTGCGCAGCGCACCGCGCGGCACGATGCCCGAACTGCTGAAGAACACCCAACGCCGGCCGTTGCCGGCGTCGGCCACGCCGATCCCGTGCATGAAGCGCCGCGGGTCGCCGCTGTTCTGCGGTGATGCGGGCGCCTGCACGGTGACGGTGTGCACGACCGGCGCGCTGGCCAACGTGCGCGGTGCGGCGACGGCGCAGCACGCGCCGCAGAGCGCCGCGGTCGCGACGCGCCACGCGGCAGCGCGCCGTGCCGCGTTCGGGCGCGTGACCGTGGCTTGCGCCACGAACGGCTTCCGTATCACTCGACGGTGACCGATTTCGCGAGGTTGCGCGGCTTGTCGACGTCGGCGCCGCGCGCGCAGCCGACGTGATAGGCGAGCAGCTGCAGCGGAATCACGTTGACGATCGGCGACAGCGCGTCGCCCGATTCGCGCACGCGGATCAGGTGCGTGTCGCGGTCGGCATCGATCTCGAGATGATGGCCCGCGAGCACGTACAGCCGCCCGCCGCGTGCGCGCACCTCGGCCATGTTGGACTTCAGCTTCTGGAACAGGCGGTCGTCCGGCGCGATCGTCACGACCGGCATCGCGCTCGTGACGAGTGCAAGCGGGCCATGCTTCAGTTCGCCGGCCGGATAGCCTTCCGCATGGATGTACGACACTTCCTTGAGCTTCAGCGCGCCTTCCAGCGCGATCGGATAGTGAATGCCGCGGCCGAGGAACAGCGCGTTCTCGGTGCGCGCGAACTTCGCGGCCCAGCCCATGATCTGCGTTTCCAGCGCGAGTGCGTGGCCGATGCGGTCCGGCAGTTCCTGCAGCTTCTTCAGGTGCATCGCGACCTGCGCGGCGTCGAGCCGGCCGCGCAGCTGCGCGAGCATCAGCGTCAGCAGGAACAGCGAGACGAGCTGCGTCGTGAATGCCTTGGTCGACGCGACGCCGAGCTCGATGCCGGCGCGCGTCAGGAAGCAGAGCGGCGCGGTGCGCGCGATCGTGCTGGTCGCGACGTTGCAGATCGCCATCGACAGGTCCTGGCCCATCCCGCGTGCCCGTTCGATCGCGCCGATCGTGTCGGCGGTCTCGCCGGACTGCGAAATGCCGACGACCAGCGTGCGCGGATCGGGCACGGTCTCGCGGTAGCGGTATTCGCTCGCGATCTCGACCTGTGCCGGGATGCCGGCGATGCCCTCGAGCCAGTATTTCGCCGTCAGGCCCGCATAGTAGCTGGTGCCGCAGCCGAGCAGCAGTACGCTCCGGGTCTTCGACAGCAGCGCACGCGTGCTTGCGTTGCCGCCGAACAATGCGGGCGAGATCGTGTCGATGCCGTCGATCGTGCTGGCGATCGCCTTCGGCTGCTCGAAGATCTCCTTCTGCATGAAGTGCTGATACGGGCCGAGGGCGGCGTCGTCGTCGCGCGCCTTGACCAGGCACAGCGGGCGCTGTGCCTCGCTCCCGATCGAATCGACCACGTCGATGCGTTCCGGCGTGATCAGCGCGACATCGCCGTCTTCCAGGTAGACGAAGCGGTCGGTCAGGTCGCCGAGCGCCGCGCAGTCGGACGCGAGATAGTTCTGGTCCGCGCCGATGCCGATCACGAGCGGCGAGCCCGCGCGCGCGGCGACGAGCCGCTGCGGTTCGCGCGCACTCAGCACGGCGATCGCATACGCGCCGTGCAGCCGCTTGACCGCGCGGACGACGGCATCGAACAGGTCGTCGCGATACATGCTGTGGATCAGGTGCGCGATCACCTCGGTGTCGGTCTCGCCGCGGAACGTATAGCCGCGCTCCCGCATCTCGGCGCGCAGCGCGTCGTGGTTTTCGATGATCCCGTTGTGTACGACCGCGATCGTGTCGCCCGACATGATCGGGTGCGCGTTCATTTCCGACGGCGCGCCGTGCGTCGCCCAGCGCGTGTGCGCGATGCACGTCTGCGCTTCGAGACCAAGCGTCAGCACGCGGTCCTGCAGGTCCGCCACGCGGCGCAACGTGCGTTCGCTGCGCAGGCGGCCGTCACGCAGCACGGCGATGCCGCACGAGTCGTAGCCGCGATACTCGAGCCGGCTCAACGCATTGACCAGTTGCGGGACCTGATTTTTCAGGCCGCTTGCTCCGACGATTCCGCACATGATTCACCTCGTCTACAGGAAATTGCCGGCCGGCGCGTGACGCGCGCCAGCACGATTTCAGGAGCGGTGTGGCGCGTCGCGCGGCACGTCTCCGGTGACCTATTCGCGGGGTTGCGGTCCCGCATGCACGACCCATTCGATGCCCGAGATCGAGCCGTTCGCATCGTGCGACGCGACGAGAATGCGCGTCGTGCGCCGCGCGCCGCGCCGGCGGGCGCCCGCGAGCGCGGTTGGCGGCACCGAGCGCATCTTCACGCCGGCCGAACGCCGCAGCATCTTCGACGCGTGCAACCGGTACGCGAGCGGATGCACGACGCGCCCCGCGATCAGCCACATGACGATCGTGCCGGCGATCAGCGCGATGCTCGTCACGTAGAACACGATCTGCTCGATCGGCATCTCGGCCTGGTTGAACGGCAGCAGGTAGCGATACGTGTAGATGCAGATCGATGCCCATACGCCGCCGACCAGCGCGGGCCGCACGAGGCGGAACCACACGACGAGCACGGGCCCGACGATGTTGCCGCGCTCGGCGATCAGTTCGCGCGGCGCGCGCAGGGAAAGGTCAATAATCGGCGCGTTCTTCATGTTGAATACCTCGGTCGGGACTGACCCAAACGGCGCGCTTGCCGCGGCCCCGCAGTACGACGGCGGGCAGGGCGACGACGGTGGTGATCATGCTGATCAGCCAGAAGGCGACGGGGTACCAGATGGTGTCAAGGAAATACATCAGGAGTTTTTCGTCGTAACGACGATCGATCATGCAGCCGATGATCAATTGCAGGATGCAGGTCGCGACCAGCAGCATCCCGTGCCAGTGCGGCACCACGGACACATGCCAGCTCGACGGAAGCGGATAGACGACGTCGATCAGCGCGAGCAGCAGGATGAACGACATCGAATAGGCCCACGCGATGCCGATCAGGTACTCGGCGAACAGCGGCCACATCATCATCTGCGTCGGCCGGGCGAGCGTGCGCGCGTACTTGAGCAGCACCTGGATGCCGCCCTTCGACCAGCGCAGCCGCTGCCGGTAGAGCCCCTTCAGCGTTTCGGGCATCAGGATCCAGCTGAGCGCGTGCGGCTCGTACACGACGCGCCAGTCGCGGCACTGCAGCTTCCAGCTGATGTCGATGTCCTCGGTCAGCATGTCCGAGCTCCAGTAGCCGACATCGGCGAGCGCGGTCTTGCGGAACATCGTGATCACGCCCGACACCGTGAAGATGCGGCCGTACACCTGCTGCGTGCGCTTGATCAGCCCGACGATGGACGAGAATTCGCCGACCTGCATGCGTCCCAGCAGCGACGTGCGCGTGCGGATGCGCGGATTGCCGGTGACCGCGCCGACGCCCGGATCGGTCAGGAAATGCTCGAGCATCCAGCCGATCGCGTCATGCGCGAGCAACGCATCGCCGTCGATGCAGAGCAGGTATTCCGCGTTCGAGACCGCCGCCGCGGTGGTGAGCCCGACCGCCTTGCCTTCGTTGCACGCGTGATGGATCACGAGCAGCCGCGGAATCTCGACGGCCAGCTCGTTGAGGATGTCGCCGGTGCGGTCCTTGCTGCCGTCGTTGACCGCGATGATGTCGTAGTTCGGGTAGTCCATCGCGCTCAGGTGACGGATCACGCTGCGCGCGTTCGCCGCCTCGTTGAAGCACGGCACGACGATCGAGATCTTCGGGATCCCGCTCGCGGCGATCGTGCGCGTCGACAGCTCGCGGCCTTCCTCGAGCAGGAAGTAATGAACGACACCGCCGATCATCCATAGATACGACATGAAGAATGGATAGTAGAAGACGAAGTCCTGCAGGCGCTGGATGATGCCGTGGGTGGTCATGGCGTCTTGGTCCCCTGTGCATGCTGCATCTGCATCAGCGCGTTGATCGAGGTCGGATCGAGGCGCGACTTCAGCGACATCACGTCGCGCATCGCGTCGAGCTCCGGCTGGCCGTTCAGGAAGTTGTCGGGGTAGTAGCCGAAATTCACCGCGCCCTCGCTGCGCAGCCGTCGCATCTGCGCAAGCAGCGTGCCCGCCGGCACTTGCTTCTGCGCGTGCCAGTCGTACGACTGCAGTTCGAACACGGTGCGCTGCAGCCCGCGCTGCTTCGCACGGACGGCCCGCACGAGCTGGTCCAGCCAGCCGTCGGGATCCTTCGCCTGCTCCATGTACGGCATCGCCATCAGCGCGACGTAGTCGTAGTGGGCGAGGAAGTCGTCGTAGTTCTGCGCATACCACGCTTCCGATTCGGGCTTGAGCACCGGCATCGCGAAGATGTTGCGCGCGGTCAGCACATCGCCCACGTTCTGGTGGGCCAGCACGATCTGTTCCAGCTGGCGGGTCAGGTCGGTCAGATAGCGCGACTTCTGGCGCGTCCAGCGCTTCATCAGGTCGGGGCTCTCGCGGATCTTGCCGACGTCGGCCGGCAGCCCCCACTGCGAATAGGTGCGCAGCGCATGCCGGCCCGCATCCTCGTAGTCGTCGAGCACGGCGTCGTCGCTGAACAGGATGCCGCTGAACGACGCGTGCTTGCTGAGATCCTCGTAGATCTGCTGGATCATCAGCCGCGCATCCGGATCGAACGGGCTCAGCCGGAACACGCGCGTGCCGTTCTCGCGGGCCGGTGCGCCACCGTATGCGCTGACGGCCTCGAGCCCCTGATGCTTGTCCGGCGGCGGCCTGAACGCGAGCACCGGCATCCACGCGTACACCTGCACGTTGGAGCGCGTGTTGAGCTGCCAGGCGGCGCGCGAGAACAGGTCGGCGCGCATCGGCAGGTGCCGGTTCGGGAAATACACCGCCTCGGCCACGCCCGTGCCTTTCGGGTCGGCATAGGCCTGCAGGTACACCGATTTCGGCTGCATCCGGTAGATGCGCTCGATCAGCTTGCCGAGATTCGCTTCTTGCCGCGCGGGATCCGGATCGTAGACCTGGTCGAGATCGACCTGCACGATGCGCTCGGGCACGTCGACGTCGCCGCGGTTCGACGCCGGCTCGCGCATCGAGCGCTCGAACATGCCGATGTCGACGTCGTACATCATCAGGATCCGCCTCAGCCGGTCCAAAGGCACGTCCGGCGTATTCGGGCCGGCATCGAGGCTGAACTGGATGTCCATGCCGAGCGACGTCGATATCTGGCGCACGGGCTGGTTTTCCGCGCCGTATGGCCACACCATCGAGCGTGCGACGATGCCGGTGCGTTCGCGGATCTGGCGCACGCATGTCTGCAGATCGTCGTGCACGCGCGTTTCGAATTCGGCGTCGGTTTCATAGCGTTTTTCGTCCTGCAGGTAGAGGTGCGACGTGGTCGCCGGCAATTCGTTGCCTTGCGGATTCGCGACCGCGCCGTGATGAAGGTTGTGGGTATGGCAGCCGAGCTCGACGAGGTGCGACTGGCCGACCTTCTGCACCTCGTCCCACGACATGAAGTAGTCGCGCGGCACCTGGACCTTGTCGCTGATGCGGATCGGCGCATCCAGCGGCGCATCGATCCAGGCGGTGACGATGCCCATCACGGCCGGATACTTGAAGCGCTCGAGCAGCGGCAGCACTTTCGTGTAGTGGCTGCGGTAGCCGTCGTCGAACGTGAGGAGCACCGCGCGCGGCGGCAGCGGCTTGCCGCCGTGCCGCGACTCCTCGATCTGCTTGACCGTGATGGTGTGGTAGTTGTTGGTCTGCAGCCACGAGAAGATCGCGGTCAGCGTGCCGGTATCGACCGCGAACGGGTCGACCATCGCCGACCGGGAGGTGAACGACGCCATCAGGTTGTCACGCACGTCATGCAGGCAGATCACGCGAAACGTCTTGCCGTCGGCCGGATCGGACGGCGGCAGCAGGTCGATCATCTTGGCATTGGTCACGCCTGGGAACAGCGAACAGGCGGTGAACGTGCCGAGGCATCCGCACATGAAGGTCCGTCTGGTTTGCATTGCGCGATCTCCTTGCTAGAACGGCAGGTTGACCGACAGGAAGCCGGTTTCGGAGCGCTCGCGCTGGCCGTCGTACGCGTGGCTGCTGACCTCGACGCCATAGCTCAGCGTGATGTCGTGCTTGAAGGTCCACGCGTGCTCGAGGCGCGCGCTCCACAGCGGGCTGGTGCCGAAGCCGCGCTCGTTGTACACGCCGCCCGACACCGACAGGCGCTGCTGCAGCCCCATGTCGCCCTTCTTCCACAGCGTCAGCTGATGCATGATGGTCGCAGCGGCCGCGTAGTCGCGGCCCGGGCTGAAGTAGGGCGCGTCCTGGCGCGTATTGCTGTCGGTGCCGAGATCCAGCGAGATGTTGACGAGCTGGTTGGCGGCCGTGTACACGCGCTGCGTGGCGGTCGCGGCGATCTCCTGGTGCAGGTTCGAATCGCTGTAGCGGCTCACGCCGTAGCTCAGCTTGACCTCGCGACGGTCGTTCTGGCGATACACGACCGAGATGTTCGCGGAGCGGCCCCAGATGTGCGCGGCGTACGCCTTCCACGGCAACGAGTTGTCGTTGGTGTCGAGCGCGCCGGAGACCGTCCAGTAGTCGTTCAGCGCGTACGCGATGGACCCGCGGCCGCCGGTCCGGCCGTCGCCGCCGAGGGAGCGCGTGACTTCGCCCAGCACGGTGAGCGGTCCGTGCCGGTAGTCGCCGCCGACGCCCGTGCGCGTGCGGCTGACGCTGCCGCTGTCGGTTTGCGCATGGCCATAGAACGTGTGCGAGAAAACGCGCCAGTTGTCGCCGAACGGCTGCGAGTAAATGTAGCTGTCCGACGAGAAACTGTTGTCGGCCAGTGCGCTGTTACCGTGCTCGAAGCTCAGGTCGGTCGTGAATATGGGGCTGCGGTATGCCTTGTAGTCGCGCTTGAAGCCGCGCACGGCGCCGCTGTCCGGAAACACGTTGTCCAGGGTCTGGTCGACGCTCTTCGCGGTTGCGTAGTCGTCCGCGACGAGCGATGCGCGGCCGAGGCCCGCGAGCATCTCGACGCTGTCCGGGTGATCGGTCAGCGATGCGCGATACATCGCGATCGCCTGGCGCGGATGCGACTGGCCCGACACCGCGTCGGCATGCGCGGCACGGATCTCCGCGTTGAACGGCACCTGTTTCTCGAGCGCTTCGAGCGCGGCGATCCCTTCGTCGACGTGGCCCGTGTAGATCAGGTATTGCGCGCGCAGCCGGTAGTAGCGCAGATAGTCGCTTTCTTCCGGGCCGTAGTTGCGCACCTCATTGGCCGGCGGCAGCGACTTGCCCATGTCGTCGAGCACCTGCTTCGCGTCCGCCGCGCGTGCCCGGTCGACGTACGACCAGAACAGCCCTTCGCGCAGTTCGATCGGACGCGTGCGCGCGCCGTACTGGAAGCCGCGGGTCGCGCGGTCCGTCGGCGACGCGGTCGCCTGCTGCAGCGCGCGCTGGTACACGACGTTCGCCTTGCCCGGTTCGCTCAGGTACAGGTACGCATCGCCGACGGCCGCCAGCGCGTCGATCGAGATCTCCGCGTCGGGCGGAATCGTCTCGAACGTCGCAACGGCCGGCCTCATGTCGCCGCGCGCCGCAAGGGCGACCGTGCGGTCGCCCGCGAGCGCCGTCCTCACCGGCGAATACTCGGGCGTGGCCGGCATCCGCTTGTCGAGGTCGTCCGCCGCGCGCAGCGCGCTGTCGAGCCCGTCGAAGCGGTCCGAACTCGTCATCGAGCGCGACTTGTCGCGTCCGCCGCGCACCTGCTGGCGTATCGACAGTTCTTCGAGCTGTGCGATGTCGACGGCAGAGAACGCATCGGGTCGTGCCTTCGCTTCTTCGAGCGCCTTGATCGCGCCGCCGCTCGCGGCGAGGCCGAACACGTCGTTGCGCACGGTCGCGACGTCGGCGGTACGGAGATTCGGCGCCTGGGCATTCGGCGCTTCGACGTCAGGACCTTGCGAGGGTTGCGTCGCCGTGCCCGGCAGTTGGGCGCCGGGCGTCTGCGAATTCGGTCCCTGGGACGACGGCGGTTGCGCGCCGGGCGTCAGGGTAACCGGTACAGGCGAGTTCGGCATCGGGGTGCCGGATGCCTGCGCGGTTTGCGTCGGTGCGTTCGGCGGCGGGTCGGTCGCGGCCTGCGGCGGGGTGTCCGAGGGGGACGCGCTCGGTGCCGGCGAATGAGATGCAGGTGCGTCGGCAGTCGTGGAAGCGCCTTGCGGAGGTGCTTCGGGCGGCTGGGTGCTCGCGGGCTGCGCGATCTGGATCGGCGCGTCCGATGCAGGCGCGACCGGTGCCGGCGCATTCGGCGGCGCGGTGTCGGATGCCTGGGCAAGTTGCATCGGCGCATTCGACGCCTGAGCGTCTGGTGCCTGCGTAGTCGGCGATCGCGCGCCCGGCGCCGGTTCACTCGGCTGCGCCGCGTCCGGCTCCACCACGACCGTGGTCGGCATCGCCTGCGGTTGCGGGTCCGACGCCTGCGCGATCTGCATCGACGCATCGGATGCCTGCGCGATCGGCGTCGGCGCAACCGGGGGCAGGGTGTCCGGACCCTGGGCGAGCCGCATCGACGCCCCCGTCGGCTGGATGTCGGGCGGCAGGGCGTCCGGCGCGCCGTGGGTCCCGGCGATTTCGGTCGCGCCGCGGGGTTCCGTGTCGCCTTCGGCGGCAAGGCAGGGGCCGGACGCGACGAGCAGCAACAGCAACGGCGCGTGCAGGAGGATCCGCCGGTCGGGCGGAGCGACGGTGGAACATCGTTGTTGACGATTGTTGGCCACGGTAGTCCTCACTCTGAATCGATCACATCGGTTGCACGCCCGACGATGCTCGTCGCCGGCCGTCACGCCGCCGGGCAGCGAGGCCCGGCGGCATCCGGCCGGTTCACAGGCGGTTGCGGATCGCTTGTCCAAGCAGCGCACGCGATTCGCTGTTCTTCGGGTCGATCGCGAGTGCCCGGCTCGCGTTTTGCTCCACGCAGTTCCATTCGTCGATTCGTGCGCACCAGCGCGCCTTGGCCAGGGCGCGAGCACCTTCCAGATCGTCGTGCGTGACGCGCGTGGTCTCCCTATGTGCCGTGTCGGCGATATATGACTGCGGTTGCCGTCGCGGCGCGGGGTCGGTGTGTTTTTGCATGCGCGCGAGCGACTGTGAACGTGACGTCCGGTGCGTGTCGCCGGGACGTGCCGCACGACCACCGCTGGCCGATGCGGCATGTGCGTTCGCCGCGAGCGTCGTGGACGGCACATGCGCGGCGCGCGCATGTTTCGCGGCGGAGCGGGGCGTCGTTCGTGGCGGCACGGTCGGTTCCGCCGCGGCCGACAGGGCGGGTGTTGCCGGCGCATGCGGCATGACCGGTGCAGAAGGCGTGAGCGGCGCGGCCTGCGCGACCGTCGAGGCGGCACCGGAGGCGTCGGCCGTCGCGGCCGCGATGGCCTTGCGATAGTTTCCGACGGCAGTGCCGATCATGCCGGCGATGTCGCGCGTCATGGTTGCATGGCCGACCCCCACGTCCCGCTCGACGTATGCGAAAGCACCGAAGATCGCGGCAAATGCAACGATGCTGAGCGCCGCACTCTTTCCCGGGCCCCAGGAGGGTTTCGGCTGCCGGACGGGCGAGCCGTCCGGTCGTTCTGCACGAGTCATTCAATCCTCCTCGATGCAATGGATTGCCGTGCATGACGCGATCGCGCGCGGCGCCGGCCCGCGCATTCGACTGGCGTTCACCACCGCAACTGCGTGGCGAGTGTGCCCGTTTCGACGACCGCGAACTGGGTGGCTCCCTGATAAGTCCCCTCGACCCGGTAACTTGCATCGGGCACGCTGAACAGACAGCGCGACCCCGTTGCCTTGAATTCGACGAGGACGCGTCCATGCCGTCGCAGCCGTACCTGCACGTTCGACAGCGGTTGCCCGTTGGCGCCCGATACGAACGACACGCCGAGGTTGTACGGACGGCCATCGGGGGGAAGCGGCGCGGTCCCGTCGATTCGCGCATCGCCGCAGATATACGAAATCACGTATCGCCCGGGGCTGGCCCCGGACGCAGGCGTGTCGGTCGGGGTTTGGGGTTGGGCCACGGCATGGATGCAGAGTGCGGATACGGCGACGCCGATGAGCGGGCGCGCGTGCTGCTTAAACGAGGAAGACATTGCAACCTCCGTCCGGAATCGATGACAGTGCATTTATCCCGAGTCGAAATTAACGATGTTCTTTTAGCGACAAGCTATTGATACACGATGGGTTTTGAACAAGCAATTGCGTGTGGCTGGAATGGGACGGGCTTTAAATGTCTTATTGAAGGAGGATTTTGGAGGTTGGTTTAACGCTGAATAAAGTCAATATTGCAGAATATGATTATTGCTCAGCGGTAGCGATGACCAAACGGAAATTTTCCGACGAAAGTGGTGCCGAAGTTCATGCCGAAAAATAACGACTGATAAAAGGAATTTTTGCCTCTGTGCTCGAGGCATTGCGATGACGGCCGGTGCACAGGTCGGAAAATGCGAAAAGAGGGTGCGACGTTTTTGGTGTGGGTCGGCATTACATGCGAATAGAAAATTTTGATTTGTTCTGTAACAGGGTATTTCCGTAGTATAAATCGGCAAGTTATCCGGTGGTATTGCCGAATTGAGCGAAAAGTACAGCATGGATACGCAAACGTTTGCCTTTTAATTTCGATTCATCAAGTGTGCGATATTGATTCGAATATGAATCGGGAGCGAAAAATGCTGCGCGGGCAGGCGCGGGTTTTAATGGCCGGCGCGACGCGGTTTGATCCGTGCCGCGCGCCGGCCTTCTAGCACGTGAGTACGTGAGGGTGTGTTATCGGCTGCCGCCGGCGCTGCGGCGCGCGAGGCGCACGGCCGGCGCGACCGGATCGGCGGCGATCGCGGCGTCGGCCGCGGTGCGCGGCCGGTTCATGATGTAGGTCCACAGCTGTTCGGCCGCGAGCCCGCGCTTGCGCGCGGACCGGTACAGGCGAATCTCGAGTTCGGTGATCCAGTCCGCCGATCCCGCACGGACGAGCGAACCTTCCGCGAGCTCCTTCGCCACGCAGCTTTCCGGCAGCCAGCCGATCCCGTGCCCGGCCACGACCATCCCCTTCAGCGCCTCGGACATGTGCGTCTCGAAGCACCGGTGCAACGCATACGATTCGGACGCGTTCAGCAGCAGCATCTCGACGACGTTTCCGAGGAACGCGCCCGACGAATACGCGAGGAGCGGCAGCGGCGCATCCGGCGTGCCCGGCAGTTCGAATACCGGCTTGCCGCGCGCGTCGGGCGTCGACACCGGCAGGATCCGTTCGACGCCGAGCGTGACGAACGGGAAGTGGTTCGGATCGAGCACGATCGGCAGCTGTGGATGGTGATAGCCGAGCAGCAGGTCGCACTCACCCTCGACGAGCTGCTGCACGCCTTCCGGCACGTTCACCGCGTTGACGCGCGCGGTCACGTGGCCGACTTCGCCGTTCATCTGCTTGAGCCATTCGGGGAACAGCGTGAACACGAGCGTATGCGCGACCGCGAAGCGCACCACCTGGTCGCTTGCCGCGAACTGGTCGTAGCCGTTCACGAGGTTGCGTGCCGCGTACATGCTGCGCAGGATGTCCGCGGCCAGCCCGCGGAACATCTGCCCGGCCGGCGTCAGCGCGATCGGGTTGATGCTGCGGTCCACCAGCTTCGCGTCCATCCACGTTTCGAGCGCGGCGATTCGTCTGCTGAATGCCGACTGCGTGAGGTGCCGATGACGCGCGGCCCGGGAAAAGCTCTTGGTATCCGCAAGGCTCAGGAAATCTTCCAGCCACTTCGCTTCCATTTCGATCTTCGCTTTTTATGGTCGGGCGCCCACAGGGCGGCGGCGCCGATTCGCTGCACGAACCTTCTAGCGTACCGTGCCTCGTGCACAAGCAGCCGATGTTTTTTTTCGATTGGTGTCAGTCGAAATATGCATGAGCGTTGTCGGCGGCATTACGGCTGCATAAGTTTGAGGCGCCGGACCCGGCTAACCGGTTAGTTCACCGCGTCGAACGCCGGTGCGGCCGCAGACGGTACTTCCCCCAGGGCCGACCGCGCAGGTTGCGTGGCCGGCCCGCCTTCCCCGCAGTCCGTTGCGACGGTCCGGCGCGGTGCCATCCCGGCCGAAAACGGGAATCGAAACGGGGATCGGGAAGCTGAAGCAGCCAGGGCGAACGGTGTGAGGGCACGATTCGCCGCGAGGCGCACGGTTGGCGCGGGCCCAGATTTGTGCAGTGCAGATTGCACATTCGTGACACGCGGGGGAACTATGGTCGACAGATGCGGCATCGGTCGCGCGCACTCACGGCGCGTCGACGCCGCTGATGGCACCGTCGCTGCACCGTTGTGGTGCGGCATGGCGCACGAGCGTGCGTGGCACGGCGCAAAAAGGGGGGAATCGAGCGGATAGCGCAAGGCACGTTCCTTGCGAAGCAGATGTGACGCCGGTCCGGCATGCGCAATGCCGGGGAGAACGATGGAGAACAATTCGATGAAACCGTTCGATGAAATGTTGCAATCCGGCGATATGGTGAGGGCGCCTTACGCGCGCCTCAAGCAGTGGCTCGACACGCAGAACCCTGCCAGCCTCGCCCAGAAGGCCCACGACGCGGAAGGCGTGTTCCGCAGGACAGGCA
>NZ_QTPO01000002.1 GCF_003853645.1 Burkholderia sp. Bp9143
AGGTACGCGCCGACCGACTTCGCGATCTTCGCCAGACGCTCGAAGTCGATCTTCAGCGCGAATGCCGATGCACCCGCAACGATCAGCTTCGGCTTGTGTTCCTGCGCGAGCTTCTCGGCTGCGTCGTAGTCGATGTCTTCGTTTTCGTTCAGGCCGTAGCTGACGACGTTGAACCACTTGCCCGACATGTTCACCGGCGAGCCGTGCGTCAGGTGGCCACCATGCGCGAGGCTCATGCCCATGATCGTATCGCCCGGCTTGAGCATCGCGAAGAACACGCCCTGGTTCGCCTGCGAACCCGAGTTCGGCTGCACGTTCGCGCTTTCCGCGCCGAACAGCTGCTTCACGCGGTCGATCGCCAGCTGCTCGACCACGTCGACGTACTCACAGCCGCCGTAGTAGCGCTTGCCCGGATAACCTTCCGCGTATTTGTTCGTGAGCTGCGAACCCTGCGCGGCCATCACGGCCGGGCTCGTGTAGTTTTCCGACGCGATCAGCTCGATGTGATCTTCCTGGCGGCGGTTTTCCTGCTCGATCGCCGCAAAGATTTCGGGATCGACGTTCGCGATGGTGCTTTGGGCTCTGTCAAACATACGGTTTCCGTTAAGTGTGTACAGGTTGACCGAGGCGGCCGAGTACATTGCGCTGCTGGCGGAACCAGCTCGACGTGGCGGAAGAATCCGTATGACGCGAGACAGGACAGCCACCGGCGATGCACGCAACGGCGCACAACGGCTGCCCAGGCGAACGGCAAAAACGGCGCCCCGCGCTTCACGGTGGGATGCTCCACCTTGAACCCGAAGGGTTCTATCGCCAGTCACGCAGGGGTGATGAGCGCGTTAGTGTATTGGATGCGTCATGAATAGGCAACCGCGCGGCAGCCGCCCCGAAACAATAAGGGCCAGACTCTACGCACCCGTACCGACGCGCTTTGGTGCCTTGCCGCGGTGCGGCAATCTCAGTAGGCTTGCGGGATACCATCCGCTACTTTGTTACCGACCAGGAGCAGCAATGATCGTGTTCGTCACAGGCGCGTCCGCCGGCTTCGGCGCCGCCATCGCCCGAGCCTTCGTCAAGGGCGGCCATCGCGTCGTCGCAACCGCGCGCCGCAAGGATCGTCTCGATGCGCTCGCGGCCGAACTCGGCGACGCGCTGCTGCCGCTCGAGCTAGACGTGCGCGACCGCGCCGCCGTCGAAGCCGTGCCGGCCGCCCTTCCCGCCGAATTCGCGGCGCTCGACGTGCTCGTCAACAACGCCGGCCTCGCGCTCGGTGTCGAGCCTGCTCACAAAGCCAGCCTCGACGAGTGGCAGACCATGATCGACACGAACTGCTCGGGTCTCGTAACCGTCACGCACGCGTTGCTGCCCGGAATGATCGCGCGCGGCCGCGGCCACATCTTCAACCTCGGTTCGGTGGCCGGCACCTATCCGTATCCGGGCGGGAACGTATACGGCGCAACCAAGGCTTTCGTCAGACAATTTAGTCTGAACCTGCGCGCCGACCTGATCGGCACGCCGTTGCGCGTAACCGACATCGAGCCGGGCCTGTGCGGCGGCACGGAATTCTCGAACGTTCGCTTCCGCGGCGACGATGCGAAGGCAGCGAACGTCTACCAGAACGTCCAGCCGCTCACGGCCGAGGACATCGCCGACACGATCTACTGGATCGCGACGCGCCCCGCGCACGTCAACATCAACACGATCGAGATGATGCCGGTCGCCCAGGCCCCGGCCGGCCTCACGATCCATCGCGGCTGACACGGCCGGCGCAGCCGCGGGCCCGCCTCCGGCCGGCTTGCGGTGTGCTACGGCGTACTACATTCCGTTACGAATCGGTTACGAATCCGGCCTCGGCCTTCCGGTAGAATGCGCGCCATGACTCAGCCTACCCGCTCCCCGGACGCGCCTTCCGGCTTTACCTGGCCGGTACGCGTGTACTACGAGGACACCGACGCAGGCGGCATCGTCTTCTATGCCAACTACCTGAAATTCTTCGAGCGCGCCCGCACCGAATGGCTGCGCGCGTGCGGCATCGACCAGCGTCGGCTCGCCGACGACACGGGCGCGATCTTCATCGTCCGCGGCACGTCACTCGACTACCGCGCGCCGGCGCGACTCGACGACGCGCTGACGATCACGAGCCGGCCCGGACGCATCGGCCGCGCATCGGTGGAATTCACGCAGGAAGCCTGGCGTGGCGACACGCTGCTCGTCGCCGGCCACATCCGCCTCGGCTGCGTCGACCAGATCGGCATCCGGCCCGCGGCGATCCCGCCGGTCGTGCTCGACGCGCTGCAACGCGGGCCCGTCATCGACGCCGGGCAGACTGTATTGTCAACGAAGCTCGGATGAGCACCGTTTAGACAAAGCCTATGAACTTGCCTTCCTGAATCGATACTAAGCAAGGTTCGGCGCCAGGCCTGGCCGGCGCGCCGCGCCGCACGCATACCGTGCGCTCTCGCCGGGCACCCCTCGCCGGGCGCCCCCGAAGGGACGTTACTCAAACCTCTATGAATACTTCTCAAGACCTGTCGATCATTTCCCTCGTCCTCAACGCGAGCGTGCTGGCCCAGGCCGTGATGGGGCTGTTGCTGCTGCTGTCGCTGATGTCGTGGACCTTCATCTTCCGCAAGTGGTTCGCGATCCGCCGCGCACGCGCGCAGACCGAACGCTTCGAACGGGATTTCTGGTCGGGCGGCGACCTGCAGGCGCTGTATCAGAGCGCGGCCAACAACCGTCACACGATCGGCGCGCTCGAGCGGATCTTCGAATCGGGGATGCGTGAATTCCTGAAGGCGAAGGAAAAGCGCATCAGCGACCCGGGCCTCGTGCTCGACGGGGCGCGCCGCGCGATGCGCGCTTCGTTCCAGCGCGAAATGGACGTGCTCGAGGCGAACCTCGCGTTCCTCGCGTCGGTCGGTTCGGTCAGCCCGTACATCGGTCTGTTCGGCACCGTCTGGGGGATCATGAACTCGTTCCGCGGCCTGGCGAACGTGCAGCAGGCGACGCTCGCGAACGTCGCACCTGGCATCGCCGAGGCACTCGTCGCCACCGCGATCGGCCTGTTCGCCGCGATTCCGGCGGTGGTCGCGTACAACCGCTACGCGCACGACATCGACCGCCTCGCGATCCGCTTCGAGACCTTCATCGAAGAGTTCTCGAACATCCTGCAGCGTCAGGCCCAGTAAGGAGCGCGCCATGGCAGGAAGTCCCATTCGATCCAGCATGCGCGGCGGCCGCTCGCGCCGCGCGATGGCCGACATCAACGTCGTGCCGTACATCGACGTGATGCTGGTGCTGCTCGTGATCTTCATGGTCACGGCACCGCTCGTCGCCCCGTCGATCATCAATCTGCCGACCGTCGGCAATGCAGCGCCCCAGGAACAGACGCCGCCCGTCGTCGTCAACATCAAGGCCGACCGCACGATGAGCGTCAAGTACAAGGGCGACTCCGGCGCGACGCAGGAAGACACGATGACCAAGGCCGAACTCGACAGCTTCATCTCGGCCCGGCAGGCCGATCACCCCGACCAGCCGGTCGTGATCGCGGCCGACAAGACCGTGCAGTACGATGCAGTCATGACCGTGATGTCGGACCTGAAGGCGCGCGGCGTCAAGCGCGTCGGCCTCCTCGTCAAATCGCAATGAACCGGCAGCAATCCACGCGCGGCAACGCCTACCCGTCTCAGCCCCCTCGCGAGCGCGGCACCTGGCGCGCGTTCGCGCTTGCCGCGCTGATGCACGTGCTGCTCGCGCTGTTCCTCTATCACGGCGTGCAGTGGCAGAACAGCACGCCGGCCGGCGCCGAAGCCGAGCTGTGGACCGAAGTGCCCGACGTCCCCGCGCCGCGGCCCGTCGTCACGCCCACGCCGCCCGCGAAGCTCGCACCGCCCCCTCCCCCGGTCCGGGACGAGCAGGCGGACATCGCGCTGCAGCAGAAGAAACGGCAGCAGGAAGCGGCCGCGCGCGAAGCGCTGCTCGAGCAGCAGCGCCGCGCGCAGCAACTGAAGGCCCAGCAAGACGAAACCCGACGCGAGCAGCTCGCGGCCCAGCAGGCTGCCGCGCTCGCCGCGCAGAAGGCCGCCGAGCGCGAAAAGCAGAAGCAGGCGGACAAGCTCAAGCAACAACAGCTCGTGGAGCAGCAGAAGCTCGAACAGCAGAAACTCCAGCAGCAGAGACTGCAGCAACAGAAGCAGGCGCAGCTGGAAGCGCAGCAGGCGGCGAAGGCCAAGGCCGACGCGGCCGCAAAGGCCAAGGCGGAAGCCCAGGCCAAGGCGAAGGCGGAAGCGACGGCGCGCGCGAAGGCCGACGCGGCGGCGAAGGCGAAGCTCGACCATGAGCGCAGCGCGCGCCTCGCGCAGATGCAGGGCATGTCCGGCGCCGGTGAAGGCGGCGGCGAGGGCCTAGCGAAAAGCGGCACCGGCACGGGCTCCGGCGGCAACGCCGCATCGCCCGGCTATCCGGACAAGGTGCGTCGCCGCGTGAAGCCGAACATCGTCTGGGGCGGCGAGCGCGCGGGTCTGACGACCGTCGTCGCGATCCGCTGCACGCCGTCGGGCGACGTGATGAGCGTTTCGATCCGCCGTTCGAGCGGAAATTCGGGGTGGGATCAAGCCGTGGTCAATGCGATCCAGGCGTCGGTCCCATTGCCGCCCGATTCTAACGGCCGTACCCCGTCCGACATTACGATTACCTTCAAGGCGGCGGAGTGATCGCAAATGCGCTTACACTCCGTGCGTCGCTGCCGGACGGGAACGAATCGGGTATTTTTACTGTCTCTGCGGTTGCGCAGCGATCCAAGTCACATGGGAAGCAGAAGCATGAGTTTGATGACGAAACTAGGTTTCAGGGCACTCGTGGCCTCTTGTCTGATTGCGGCCGGCGGCGCCGCTAACGCGCAGGTCAACGTGGTAATCACCGGCGTCGGTTCGACCCAGTTCCCCATCGCCACCGCGAACTTCGCGAACGAGCCAGGCCTGCCGCAACAGGTCACGTCGATCGTCCGCGCCGACCTCGCCCGTAGCGGCAAATTCACCAATATCGATGCGGGCAGCACGCCCGTGCCCGAAACCGCGTCGGTCGATCTCGGTGCATGGAAGGCCAAGGGCGCGAACGCGTTCGTCGCCGGCAGCGTGAACCGCGAAGCCAACGGCCAGTACAAGGTGAACTTCATCCTGTACGACACCGTGAAGCAGCAAAGCCTCGGCGGCCTGTCGCTGACGGCAACCGACAACACGCTGCGCACGGCCGGCCACAAGATTGCCGACTACATCTACCAGAAGCTGCTCGGCGTGCGCGGCGTGTTCGCCACGCGCCTGTCGTACGTGATCAAGACGGGCAACCGCTACCAGCTGCAGATCTCGGATTCGGACGGCCAGAACGCGCGCATCGCGCTGTCGAGCACCGAGCCGATCATCTCGCCGGCGTGGTCGCCGAGCGGGACGAAGGTCGCGTACGTGTCGTTCGAGCGCAAGAAGCCGATCGTCTACATCCATGACCTGCCGACCGGCCGCCGCTACATGGTCTCGGACCAGAAGGGCAACAACAGCGCGCCGGCGTGGTCGCCGGACAGCAACACGCTGGCCGTTGCTCTGTCGCTGACGGGCAATACGCAAATCTATACGGTCAACGCAAACGGCGGCGGTCTGCGCCGGCTCACGCAGAGCAGCTCGATCGATACCGAGCCGTTCTACTCGCCGGACGGCCGCTGGATCTATTTCACGAGCGATCGCGGCGGTGCGCCGCAGATCTACCGGATGCCCGCGCAAGGCGAAAGCGCCGGCTCGGCACAACGCGTGACCTTCACCGGCAGCTACAACACCAGCCCGCGCGTCAGCCCGGACGGCAAGCTGCTCGCCTACATCTCCCGCACGGGTGGGGGGTTCAAGCTGTACGTTCAGGATCTGCAAACCGGCGCGGCGAACGCCATCACGAATACCAATCGCGACGAATCGCCGAGCTTCGCGGCAAACGGCCAGTACCTTCTCTACGCTACCCAGTCGGGTGGTCGCAACGTGCTGGCAGCAGTGCCCTCCGACGGCAGCGCGCCGCCGCAGATCCTGACCGTCCAGGGCGGCTCCGTTCGTGAGCCGTCGTGGGGGCCCTTCATGCAATGACCACAAGGAGAGTAACCATGATGTCGAATAAAGCTCGTCTGGCCTTGGCCGTGATGATGATCAGCGCGCTCGCAGCGTGTAAGTCGGGCGTGAAGCTCGACGACAAGGCCAACGCAGGTGCGATGAGCACGCAGCCGAGCGCCGACAACGTCGCGCAAGTGAACGTCGATCCGCTGAACGACCCGAACAGCCCGCTCGCAAAGCGCAGCATCTACTTCGACTTCGACAGCTATTCGGTGAAGGACGAGTACCAGCCGCTGATGCAGCAACACGCTCAGTACCTGAAGAGCCACCCGCAGCGTCACGTGCTGATCCAGGGCAACACCGACGAGCGCGGCACGAGTGAGTACAATCTCGCGCTGGGCCAGAAGCGTGCGGAAGCTGTCCGCCGCGCAATGGCACTGCTCGGCGTGAACGACTCGCAGATGGAAGCCGTGAGCCTCGGCAAGGAAAAGCCGCAAGCATCGGGTCACGACGAAGCATCGTGGGCGCAGAACCGTCGCGCCGACCTCGTCTACCAACAGTAAGTAACGGAAGAGTTGCCGTATGACGCACCGTGAATCCTGGCTGCGCATGGCCGCAGCATTTTGCGTCGTCGGCGCGGCCTGGTCGGCCGCGCCGGCGCACGCCGGCATGTTCGACGACAACGAGGCGCGCCGCGCCGTGCTCGATCTGCGCAGCAAGAGCGACAACCTGTCCAGCCAGTTGTCGGCCGCCCAGCGTACGATCCTCGATCAATCCGGCCGTATCGACCAGCTGAACCAGCAGGTCGCGACGCTGCGCGGCGAGAACGAGGACCTGACGAACCGGCTGACAACGCTCGAACGGCAGCAGAAGGAGTACTACCAGGATCTCGACACGCGGCTCAAGAAGTTCGAGCCGCAACAGGCGACGATCGATGGTGTCGAAGGCACCGTGCAGCCGGGTGAAACGGATGCGCTCAGCGCGGCGCAGCAGCAATTCCGCAACGGCAACTTCAAGGCTGCCGCGGCCTCGTTCCGCAGCTTCATCGCGAAGTATCCGCAGAGCCCGTACCAGCCGACCGCGCAGTATTGGCTCGGCAATGCGCAATACGCGCTGCGCGACTACCGCGGCTCGACCGCGACGTGGCAAGCGATCGTGAGCAAGTATCCGCAGCATCCGCGCGCGGCCGACGCGCTCGTCGCGATCGGGACGAACCAACTCGAGCAAGGCCAGAAGGCGGCCGCGAAGAAGACGTTCGAGCAGGTCGTGTCGCAGTACGCCGGATCGAACGCTGCGCAGACGGCGCAGGGCAAGATCGAGAGCATCAAGTAAATTACCGCGTCGAATTGTTGACAGGCCCGCGATTCGCCGATATAATTTTTTGCTCTTTAGGTCTCTGCGAGAGTTGTGAGCGCAACGGGCTAACAGGTTTCAAGAACGTGGGGTGGTAACTCAGTTGGTTAGAGTATCTGACTTTTAATCAGAGAGTCGAGGGTTCGAGTCCCTCCCACCCTACCAACTATCTTTGATAGTGCAATTAAAGCCTCCCAAGTGGAGGCTTTTTTGCGTCTGCCTCCCGCAGTGTTGCGCTCGTCATCTCGATGACGAGCGCGCTTCCAGTCTTACGTGCCCCGCCGCGCGCGCCGCCAGCGTCCCGGCGTCGTGCCGAGCACCGCGCGAAACGCCTTGCCGAACGCCGCCTCTGACTGGTAACCGACCGCCTGCCCGATCTCCGCCTGGCCGCGCTGCGTGTCCTGCAGCAGCGCGCATGCATGCATCATCCGGATCTGCGCGACGAACGCGCCGACGCTCATCCCGGCCTTCTCGCGGAAATGCCGCGCATAGGTCGCACGCGACATCGCGGACGCCGCGCCGAGCGCTTCGACCGTCCACGGTTGCGCCGGCGCCTGCAGCACAGCCTGAACCGACGGGCCGAGCCGCGCGTCGGCAGCCAGCGCGAGCCAGCCGGCCGGCACGCGCGCATCGCGGCCATACGCGCGCAACGCGTAGGCGAGCAGCGCCTGTCCGAGCGCGTTCACGATCGCGCGCGCACCCGGCTGCGCATTCGATGCCTCGGCACGCAGCACGCTCGTCAGCAGTTGCAGCGACGCGGGCCCTGACGCCTCGCGCAGCCCGACGTGCAGCACGCGCGGTAACGTACGGATCAGCAATTCACCGGCACCGCGTGCATAAATGAAGCGCCCGCAGAGCAGGTCGACGCTTGCATCGGCCGGGGCCACGGGATCGCGATTCGACTTGACCGGCAGCACCGCGCCGCCGGCCGCGCCCGGTTCGCGCAGCGACACGACCGACCGCGCGCCGCCCCCTTCGACATCGGACAAATCGTGCGCGTCGCCCGCCGGCAGCAGCACGAAGTCGCCGTCGGCCAGCCGCAGCGTGCGCCCGTCGGCCGTGCGCAGCCGGCACGTTCCGGACAGCAGCAGGTGAAACGCCGCCTCGCCGGGCGGCAACCGATCATGCGGCATCGCGAACGGGCCGTCGAGCAGGCAGCGCACGTCGAGCTCGACATGGCTGCGGCCCAGCGACAACAATTGACTCAACGCGTCCATAAGACGTTTGCGCTAAAAATTGACACTCTAGCGTATCGAAACCCTCAGCGCGAACGCTCAGAATAAGTCCTGCATCGACCGAGATCGCGGCATCCGCCGCCCGACCCACCTCTTCTCGAAAGGACGCATCATGCTGAACTGGAACGAATACCGAAAGGAACTCCCGAAGCGCATCGGCGAAATCGCCAAGCTGTCGCCCGACACGCTGGCCGGTTACCAGGCGCTGGCCGGCGCCGGTGCCAAGACGGGTCATCTCGACGCGAAGACGCGCGAACTGATCGCGCTCGCGGTGGCCGTCACGACGCGCTGCGACGGCTGTATCGCAGTGCATACGGCCGAAGCCGCGAAGCATGGTGCGACCAAGGAGGAAGTGGCCGAAGCACTCGGCGTCGCGATCGCACTGAATGCGGGCGCGGCGCTCGTCTATTCGGCCCGCGTGATGGACGCGCTCGGCGAGTGACGCGCGCATGAAGGGTGCGGCGCCCGCCGCATCCTTCACTGACGATCGCCGGCACCGACGGCCAGCCGGCGCACGCGCCGCGGTCGCGCACGCCGGCGCCGCGAAGTCGGCTACCATGCGCGAGAAGGTTCATCGCGAAGGAGCGCTCCATGTGCCGCTGGCTCGCCTATACGGGTAATCCGATCCATCTCGAGACCGTGTTGTTTCGCGCGAAGCATTCACTGATCGACCAGAGCCTGCATTCGGAGCTGGGCGCCACGACCACCAACGGCGACGGATTCGGCATCGGCTGGTACGGCCACCCCGAAGAACTGCCGTTCCGCTATCGCTCCGTGCATCCCGCGTGGAACGACCGCAACCTGCGCGAAGCCGCGCGCGCGATTCGCTCGCGTATGTTCATCGCGCACATCCGCGCGGCGACCGATACGCCCGTCCAGGAAACCAACTGCCACCCGTTCCGCCACGGCCGCTGGCTGTTCGCGCACAACGGACTGATCCGCGATTTCCACAAGATGCGCCGCGACCTGACGATGAAGGTCGACCCGGCCCTGTTCCCGACGCTAGAAGGGACGACCGACTCCGAGCTGATGTTCCGTCTCGCGCTGACCTACGGCCTCGAGCAGATGCCGCTGCCGGCGCTCGAGCGGATGGTCGGCATGGTCGAGGAAACCGCGGCGCGATATCGCGTCGCCGAGCCGCTCAACATGACGATCTGCGCGACGGACGGTGACCGGATCATCGCGGTGCGCTACTCGAGCGAACGGCAATCGCGCTCACTGTTCCACAGCACGTCGTTCAAGCACCTGCACGAACTCTATCCGCACAATCCGCGGATCGCGGAAGCGGGCGACGACGCGTTCATGGTCGTGTCGGAGCCGCTCGTCGACTTGCGCGGCGCATGGGAGGAAGTACCCGAAAGCACGGCGATCGTCGCGCATGGCGCCGATGTGCAGCAGCGGCCGTTCAATCCGCGGCACAAGTAGGTCTCGTTGCGTGCGCATCGAACGCGCATGCGTTGCCGGAACCTCGCAAGCGCCCGCGATGGAACGCGCCCGCATCGGCCGCCACGGCATCAGGCAAATCGCAGGGCTATCCGTCAGGCCCGATTGCCTCACCTCCGCACTCGGGTTATAAACGTCCGACCGTGTGGAACCGAAGGCTTCCATCTCCGCGCCACTGCGCTCGCCCAACCGAGACAACCCATGCTCGATCTCGCCACCGCCCAGCAATTCCTGATGACCCGCGGCCTCGACTTCGGCCTCAACCTCCTCGCCGCGATCGCATTGTGGTTCGTCGGCCGCTGGGCGATCCGCATCAGCACCCGCCTGCTCGGCAAGGTCGTGCGCCGCAGCGGCAAGGTCGACCCGACGCTCACCGACTACCTGACCTCGGTGGTCAGCGTGCTGCTGACGATCCTGCTGATCCTCGCGATCCTGCAGATCTTCGGCGTGCAGACCACATCGTTCGCCGCGCTGCTCGCCGGCCTCGGCCTCGCGATCGGCACTGCCTGGGGTGGCCTGCTCGCCCACTTCGCCGCCGGCGTATTCATGCAGGTGCTGCGCCCGTTCAAGATCGGCGACGTGATCAGCGCGGGCGGCGTCACGGGCACGGTGAAGGAACTCGGCCTGTTCGGCACGACGATCGTCACCGCCGACAACATCGTGACGATCGTCGGCAACAACAAGATCTTCTCGGACAACATCGCGAACTACAGCGCGACGCCGCATCGCCGCGTCGACCTGACCGCGAAGATCGCGAACGGCGTCGACGCGGTCGATGCGATCGACCGCCTGAAGACGCAAATCCAGTTAATCCCGAACGTGATGAAAGTGCCGGCGCCGGACGTCGGCGTGCTGCAGTTCACGCCGGAAGGCCCGCTGCTGTTCGTGCGCCCGTCCACGCAGCCGGAGAACTACTGGCAGGTGTACTGCGATACCAACCGCGTGATCCTCGAGACGTTCCGCGACGCGCAATACCCGACTCCCGAAACGCCGATCTCGCATCGCACTACCTGACGGGACGGTGCCCCCATCGGTTCGCCGGATTCTGACTCATTCGGTCAGCCTCACGCAGGCGAATCGTCCTATACCGAACATCTGCAACCAGCCGGCCGGACCGCACGGACGAAAAAAAAGCGTGGCAGCTCACGGCTGCCACGCTTTTTTATTGCGAAGAAGCGAAAACGCGCGGGCTCAGTGCCCGCCCGTGTTCTGCGGGCCGCCCGAATGCCGCCCGCGCACCAGCTTCCACAGCGCGCCGAGCGCGACCGGCACGATCGCCGCGCCGATCCCCACCAGCACGATCACGTTCAGGTACTGGCGGATGAACGGGATATTCCCGAAGAAGTAGCCGAGCAGCACCAGCAACAGCACCCAGACCAGCGCGCCGATCACGTTGAACAACTGGAAGCGCGCGAAGCTCATCAAGGATGCCCCGGCAACGAACGGCGCGAAGGTGCGCACGACCGGAATGAAGCGCGCCAGCACGATCGTCTTGCCGCCGTGCTTGTCGTAGAACGAGTGGGTCTTTTCCAGCGCCGCGCGATCGAGGAAGCGCTCGAGCACCGGGATATGCGTATTGAACACCTTCGGCCCGACCCAGCGGCCGATCACGTAGTTCACGGTATTGCCGGTAATCGCCGCGACCAGCAGCAGCACGATCAGCGCGGCGACGTTCATGTCGCCCGTCGCCGCGAACGCGCCGCCGATGAACAGCAGCGAATCGCCCGGCAGGAACGGCAACACGACAAGCCCCGTCTCGCAGAACACGATCAGGAACAGCACCAGATACACCCACGCGCCGTACTGCCGGATGAAGTCGCCTAGGAATGCGTCGATATGCAGGACCAGGTTGACGAAATGAAGCAGCGTATCCAAATGCGATTCCTCGAAGGCGAAAGGGCCGGAACGGCCGAAAAAGCGGAAGTGCCCGCCGGACAAGGCGGCGCGCGGAATGGGGTCATCATACCGAAACTACCTTAAGGCTCCGTGAAAAAACGTAACCGATCGCGGCTCCGGCACGCCGCCGCGGCCTCGCTATAATTCGGCCATGTCCGAAATCACCGAAACGGCCGCGGGCGCCGCCCCCGTCCCCGCTCCGCGCCCGCTGCGCGCGATCCAGCCCCTGCCCGACCAGCTGATCAGCCAGATCGCCGCCGGCGAGGTCGTCGAACGCCCCGCGTCGGTCGTCAAGGAGCTGCTCGAGAACGCGATGGACGCCGGCGCGGCGACGCTGCGCATCGTGCTCGAGGAAGGCGGCGTCAAGCGCATCTCGATCACCGACGACGGCTGCGGGATTCCGCCCGACGAACTGCCGCTCGCGCTGATGCGCCACGCGACGAGCAAGATCCGCTCGCTCGAGGAGCTCGAGGCGGTCGCGACGCTCGGGTTCCGCGGCGAAGCGCTCGCGTCGATCGCGTCGGTCGCCGAGATGTCGATCACGAGCCGCACGGCCGAGGTCGCGCATGCGACGAAGATCGACGCGACCACGGGCGCGCTGTCGCCGGCCGCCGGCGCGGTCGGCACGACGATCGAGGTGCGCGAGCTGTACTTCAACACGCCCGCGCGCCGCAAATTCCTGAAAAGCGAACAGACCGAGTTCGGCCACTGCCTCGAAATGATCCGCCGCGCGGCGCTCGCGCGGCCGGACGTCGCGATCTCGGTACTGCACAACGGCAAGGCCGTCGAGCACTGGAACGCGACCGAGCCCGCACAGCGCGTCGCGAAGATCCTCGGCGACGGCTTCGCGACCGCGCACCTGCCGCTCGACGAGCAGGCCGGGCCGCTCGCCGTCTACGGCTGCGCGGGCCTGCCGACCGCGAGCCGCGGCCGCGCCGACCAGCAATACTTCTTCGTCAACGGCCGCTTCGTGCGCGACAAGCTGCTCACGCACGCGGTGCGCGCGGCGTACGAGGACGTCCTCCACGGCGACCGTTACCCGTCGTACGTGCTGTTCCTCGACCTGCCGCCCGAAGCCGTCGACGTGAACGTGCACCCGTCGAAGATCGAGGTGCGATTCCGCGATTCGCGCTCGATCCACCAGTACGTCTTCCACGCGGTGCAGCGCGCACTCGCGCGCCATGCCGGCGCGTCGCCGGAAACCACCGCGGGTGGCCATGCCGCGCAACTCTCGCCGGCGCCGAGCGGCCCCGCGTCGTTCCTGAATACGCCGCTCGGCCAGGGCGCGGCCTCCGGCACGGGCAGCAGCGGTTTCTCGTCGCCGTCGTCGCCATCGTCTTCATCGGGCAACACGTGGATGCGTCAGGCACGCATGACGCAGGGCACGCTGCCGGTCGCGCAACCGCTCGCGCTCTACGACGCACTGTTCGGCCGCAAAGACACGGGTGCGGGCACGCCGGACGGCACGACGATCGGCGCGCGCGATGCGGCGGATGCACCAGTCGCGCCACTGTCGGGTTTCACCGCGCCCCCGCTCGCTGCCGGCGCGCACGACGAGCAGCCGCTCGGCTTCGCGCTTGGCCAGATCCACGGGATCTACGTACTCGCGCAGAACGCACACGGCCTCGTGATCGTCGACATGCACGCGGCACACGAACGGATCCTGTACGAACAGTTCAAGAACGCGCTCGCCGACCGCACGGTCGCCGTGCAGTCGCTGCTGCTGCCGATATCGATGACGGCAACGCCGGTCGAGATCGGCACGGTCGAGGAAGAACGCGATACGCTCGAATCGCTCGGCTTCGACCTCGCGGTGCTGTCGCCGACGACGCTCGCGATCCGCGCGGTGCCCGCGCTGCTGAAGGATGCGGACCTGCAGGCGCTCGCGCGCGCGGTGCTCGCCGACCTGCACGCGTTCGGCGGTTCGCGCGTGCTCACCGAGCGTCAGCACGAACTGCTCGGCACGCTTGCGTGTCACCACGCGGTGCGCGCAAACCGGCGCCTGACGCTCGACGAGATGAACGCGCTGCTGCGCCAGATGGAAGCGACCGAACGCGCGGACCAGTGCAATCACGGCCGGCCGACGTGGTATCAGCTCACGCTGAACGATCTCGACCGCCTCTTCATGCGCGGGCAATGAGCGCTTCACCGCAGTCCCGTCCAACGACGATCGCCTGCTTGCTCGGCCCCACTGCGTCGGGCAAGACGGCCGCCGCGCTGGCGCTCGCCGCGCGCCGTCCGATCGAGATCGTCAGCGTCGATTCGGCGCTCGTCTACCGCGACATGGATATCGGCACCGCGAAACCGACGCGCGACGAGCGCGCGAGCGTGCCGCACCATCTGATCGACATCATCGACCCGGCCGATGCGTATTCGGCGGCCGAGTTCCGCGCGGACGCGCTGCGCCTGATCGGCGAGATCACCGCGCGCGGCCGCACGCCGCTGCTCGCGGGCGGCACGATGCTGTACTACAAGGCGCTCACGCAGGGCCTCAACGACCTGCCGACCGCCGATCCGGCCGTGCGCGCGGCGCTCGACGCCGACGCCGCGCGCGACGGCTGGCCCGCGCTCCACGCGCGGCTCGCGCAGGTCGATCCCGCGACGGCCGCGCGGCTCGCACCGAACGATTCGCAGCGGATCCAGCGCGCGCTCGAAGTGTTCCTGCTGAGCGGGCAACCGATGTCGGTGCTGCTCGCCGCACCGCGGCGCGCGGACGACGCGGCCGCCGCCTACCGCTTCGTGCCGGTCGCGCTCGAACCGTCGGACCGCGCGGTGCTGCACGCGCGCATCGCGCAACGCTTCGACGCGATGCTCGATGCGGGCTTCATCGACGAGGTCGAACGGCTGCGCCGCCGCGAGGAGCTGCATCTCGGCCTGCCGTCGATGCGCTGCGTCGGCTATCGGCAGGCATGGGAATTCCTCGACGGCGACACCGACTACCGGACCATGCGCGACAAAGGCATCTTCGCGACCCGCCAGCTGTGCAAACGGCAGATCACGTGGTTACGCGCGATGCCCGAGCGGATCGTCGTCGACTGCGTCGCGCCGGATTCGACCGACCGTGCGGTTGATGCGCTCGAGCGCGTGCTGGACAGCCGTATCGAGGATCAATAACGGGGCCTGATTGACTCGCATCGATCCTGCTTGCGTGTGATGGCCATGCCCCGCTCAATGCGCAAGCGCCACGAGATTCGCGTCCCGCGCGAGCTGCCAGCGGCCATCCGACTTGCGGAAGATCGTCAGTGTGTGGCCGGAGCGGCGCACGGTGTCGCCGCCCGGCGGCGTCACGTCGATCTCGAGGAAATTGCGCATGTATGCCCAGTTGCCCATCACGCGCAGTTCGTCGATCCGGTAACGGCCGTCGACTGTCGGCCCGTTGCCCGCCGCAGCGTTCGCGTCGCGCAACGCGGCCGCGAACGCTGCCTTGTCGAACGGCGGCTTGCCGGCCACCATGAAAATCGCGTCGTCGGCGATCAGGTCGAGCACGGTCGCCAGATCGCCGCGCCGGCTCGACACGAACCAGGTTTCCACCAGATCGCGAATCGCGTGTTCGTCTTCGGTCATCGTCGTTCCTCCTTCGGCGCGGCGATACACCAGGCCACGCCAGAAAAAAAGCCGCCCGGATCGACTCCGGGCGGCTTTCCTTGCTGCATCCTGCGTGCGGTGCGTCAGACCACGACCGTCTGCGCCTCGCCTTCGCGGCTCGCACGCACGGTGCCGATCTTCCACACCTGTTCGCCGGCGGCCGTCAGGTCGGCGATCGCCGCGTCGGCATCGGCTGCCGAGACGATCACCGCCATGCCGATCCCGCAGTTGAACACGCGGTGCATTTCCGCGTCGGCGACGCCGCCGTGCTCCTGCAGCCACTTGAACAGCGGCGGCAGCGGCCATGCGTTCTGGTCGAGCTCGGCCGTGAGGCCTTCGCGCAGCACGCGCGGAATGTTTTCGACGAGGCCGCCACCAGTGATGTGGGCCATACCCTTCACCGACAGCTTCTGCATCAGCGCGAGCAGCGGCTTCACGTAGATGCGCGTGGGCGCCATCAGCGTGTCGGCCAGCGAGCGGCCGTGGAAATCGGCCGACAGGTCGGGATTCGCGCGCTCGATGATCTTGCGCACGAGCGAGAAGCCGTTCGAGTGGATGCCGCTCGACGCGAGGCCGAGCACCACGTCGCCTTCGGCGATCGTGCTGCCGTCGATGATCTTGCTCTTTTCGACCGCGCCGACCGCGAAACCGGCCAGGTCGTATTCGCCGTCCGGGTACATACCCGGCATTTCGGCCGTCTCACCGCCGATCAGCGCGCAGCCCGACAGTTCGCAGCCGTGCGCGATGCCCTTGACGACCGTGGCGGCCGTGTCGACGTCGAGCTTGCCGCACGCGAAGTAGTCGAGGAAGAACAGCGGCTCGGCACCCTGCACGAGGATGTCGTTCACGCTCATCGCCACCAGATCCTGGCCCACGGTATCGTGTTTGTTCAGATGAAAGGCCAGCTTGAGCTTGGTGCCCACGCCGTCGGTGCCCGACACGAGCACGGGTTCCTTGTACTTCTTCGGCACTTCGAACAGCGCGCCGAACCCGCCGATGCCGCCGAGCACGCCATCGCGCAGGGTTTTCTTCGCAAAAGGCTTGATCTTGTCGATGAGCGCGTCGCCCGCGTCGATGTCGACGCCTGCGTCGCGGTAGGACAGACCCTGAGCGTCAGGAGCGGATTTCGGAGGATTCATGGGGGAATGCGAGAAGGTCGGTAAAATGCGATTTTACCCGAAGCCGGCCCGTTGGCCGGAATTCCCAGCACCGAATCGTCAGGGATTGCATCTTGGTCGACACGTCCCCGTTTTCATCGCTACGCGAGCCGCGCCGGAAACCGCGCGCCGCCGTGCGTACGGCCGCGTGTGCAGGCGCCGGAGCAGTCCCCCGCGCGTGCCCGGCGTTCGGCACGCGTCTTATCAACCGACCCGCATTGTGACTGTTGTGTCCCGTCAACTGACGCTCGATCTCGGCACGCCGCCGCCCGCCACGTTCGACAACTTCATCATGAATGAGGAGAACGACGAGCTCATCTCGCGGCTCCAGAAGCTCGACCTCGCGCTTGCGGCGGGGCCCGTGCCGGACCGGTCGTTCTACATTTGGGGCGAGCCCGGCAGCGGCCGCACCCACCTGCTGCAGGCGCTCGTGAGCGATGCGTCGTACGGCTACGCGCGCTACCTGACGCCGCAGAGCCCGCTCGGCGCGTTCACGTTCGACCCGCGCATCGGCATCTACGCGATCGACGACTGCGACCGGATGAGCGACACGCAGCAGGTCGCGCTGTTCAACCTGTTCAACGAGGTCCGCGCGCACCCGTCGAGCGCGTTCGTCGCGGCGGGCCCCGCGGCGCCGCTCGCGCTCGACGTGCGCGAGGATCTGCGCACGCGCCTCGGCTGGGGGCTCGTGTTCCACCTGTCGCCGCCGTCCGACGCCGGCAAGATCGCCGTGCTGAAACTCGCGGCGAAGGAGCGCGGGATCGCGCTCACCGACGACATCGCCGCTTACCTCCTGACCCATTTCCGCCGCGACATGCCGAGCCTGATGGCGTTGCTCGACGCGCTCGACCGCTTCTCGCTCGAGCAGAAACGCGCCGTCACGCTGCCGCTGCTGCGCCGGATGCTGGCCCGCCCCGGCGACGACATCGCACCGCCGGGCACAGGCCCGAACCGCTTCGAGTAAAATGCCTTTCCATGACTAATCTGGCACTCTTTGACCTCGATCACACGCTGATCCCGACCGATAGCGACCACGAATGGGGCCGCTTCATGGTGAAGCTCGGCATCGTCGACGCGGAAAGCTTCTCGCGTCAGAACGATCAGTTCTTCGCCGACTACAAGGCCGGCAAGCTCGACATCCATGCGTACCTGTGCGCGATGCTCACGCCGCTCGCGAAGTATTCGCGCGCGCAGCTCGCCGAATGGCACGAGCAGTACATGCACGAGGTGATCCGCCCCGCGATGACGCCGGCCGCGCTCGAACTCGTGCGCAAGCACATCGATGCCGGCGACCTGTGCTGCGTCGTGACCGCGACCAACGAGTTCATCACGCGTCCGATCGCGACCGCGTTCGGCGTCGACACGCTGATCGCGTGCGAGGTCGAAACGACCGACGGCCACCCCGACTCGCCGTACACGGGCCGGCCGACCGGCACGCCGAGCTATCGCGAAGGCAAGATCGTACGCACCGAAGCGTGGCTCGCGTCGCTCGGCAAGCACTGGAACGACTTCGAACACAGCTACTTCTACAGCGACTCGCACAACGACATCCCGTTGCTCGAGAAAGTCACCGACCCGATCGCGACCAACCCCGACGTCACGCTGCGTGCGCATGCAAGCGACCGCGGCTGGCGCATCCTCGATCTCTTCTGAACGTCGTGATCAAAAAATTCATTCGCAAGCTGCTCGGCCAGGACGGCGCCGAACAAACGTCGCCCGCCGAGGCGCCCACCGCCGACTCGGCCCCTGCCCAGCGCCCCGCGAAGGGTAGCCGCGGCGGCACCGCCAAAAAGCCGCGCAGCAATCACGAGCCGACCGTCGTGCCGGCCAGCGTGCACCAGATCGATCCGTCGCTGATCTCGAGGAACGCCGTGCGCGTGACCGACACGCTGCAGCAGGCGGGCTTCCGCGCATTCATCGTCGGCGGCGCCGTACGCGACCTGCTGCTCGGCATCGCGCCGAAGGACTTCGACGTCGCGACCGACGCGACGCCGACCGAGGTGCAGCGCCTGTTCCGCCGTGCGCGCCTGATCGGCCGCCGCTTCCAGATCGTCCACGTGCAGTTCGGCCAGGAACTGATCGAGGTGTCGACGTTCCGCGCACTGGTCGACGCGCCGCCCGAAGCCGCCGCGGCCGAGCCGCCGAAGCGCCTGAAGCGCGACGAACTCGATCGCCGCACGCATGCGGTGGACGCGAGCGGCCGCGTGCTGCGCGACAACGTGTGGGGCGAACAACACGAAGACGCCGCGCGCCGCGACTTCACGATCAACGCGATGTACTACGACCCGTCGACGCAGACGGTGCTCGATTACCACGACGGGATGGCCGACATGCGCGCCCGTCTGCTGCGGATGATCGGCGATCCCGCCACGCGCTATCGCGAGGATCCGGTGCGGATGCTGCGCGTCGTGCGTTTCGCGGCGAAGCTCGGCTTCGAGATCGAGCCGCACACGCGCGAGCCGATCAACGCGCTCGCCGACCTGATCAACAACGTGCCGGCCGCGCGCCTGTTCGACGAGATGCTGAAGCTGCTGTTGTCGGGCCACGCGCTCGCGTGCCTGAAGCAGCTACGCAAGGAAGGCCTGCACCACGGGCTGCTGCCGCTCCTGGACGTCGTGCTCGAGCAGCCGCAGGGCGAGAAGTTCATCACGCTCGCGCTGAACAACACCGACGCGCGCGTGCGCGCCGGCAAGCCGGTGTCGCCGGGCTTCCTGTTCGCGACGCTCCTGTGGCACGACATGCGCCAGCGCTTCGAGCAATACACGGCCGAAGGCGAAATCCCGGTGCCGGCGCTCCATCGCGCGATGGACGACGTGCTCGACATGCAGACCGAAAAGCTCGCGATCCACAAGCGCTACTCGGCCGACATGCGCGAGATCTGGGGCCTGCAACTGCGCCTCGAAAAACGCTCGGGCCGCAGCGCGATGCGGCTGCTGGAACACCAAAGGTTTAGAGCGGGGTATGATTTCCTCCTGTTACGCTGCGAATCCGGCGAGCTCGAAGCAGCTGTCGGCCAGTGGTGGACGGATTTCATCGAAGGCGACGCGGCCGCCCGTGAGGCACTCCTCACGCAGGGCGGCTCGAAGGAAAAATCGCCCCGCAAGCGGCGCCGCCGCGGCGGTGCGCGAAACCGCAAGCCGGACGAAGGCGCCGCCGAGCAGGCGCCGGACACCGCGGGCGGTTCCGACGACTGACGCGCTCGCCGGCGAACGACGTAGGAAGTGATGCCATGACGGTTGCATATATCGGACTGGGGGCGAATCTCGGCGATGCGCGCCAGACCCTGAAGGACGCGGTGGTGTGCCTCGCGCAGCAGCGCACCATCTCGATCCTCGGCAAATCGAGCCTGTATCGCACGGCGCCCTTCGAAGCGGGCGGCGACGATTACTACAACTGCGCCGTCAAGCTCGACACGACGTTGTCGGCCCGGGAGCTGCTCGCGCTCTGCCAGAAGATCGAACATCACTTCGGGCGCGAGCGCCCGTATCGCAACGCGCCGCGCACGCTCGACCTCGACATCCTGCTGTTCGGCTCCGATTCGATCGACGAACCCGATCTGATCGTCCCGCATCCGCGCCTCACCGATCGCGCATTCGCGCTCGTGCCGCTCGTCGAAATCGAGCCAGCGCTCGACATCCCCGCGCGCGGCCGCGCCGATGCGTTCCTCGCCTCCGTCGCGGATCAGCGCGTCGAGAAGGTCCAGACCTGTCAATGCCTGATGCAGAAGGCCCTTGCCGCCGGCGCAGACGCCGACAAGAACCGCTGCCGATGAACACTACGCCGCTGACCGTCACCGCGCCCGACCTGCGCGCCCCGCATCGCTATCTCGTGATCGAAGGCCCGATCGGCGTCGGCAAGACGACGCTCGCGCGCCTGCTCGGCGAGCGCTGGTCGATGCAGGCGCTGCTCGAACGCCCGCAGGACAACCCGTTCCTCGAACGCTTCTATCGCGACACCGCGCGCTACGCGCTGCCCGCGCAGCTGTCGTTCGCGCTGCAGCGCGCGCAGCAGGCGCGCGAACTGATCGGCGCGCTCGATACGGGTCGCCCCGTCGTCGCCGATTTCATGCCGCAGAAGAACGACATCTTCGCGCGGCTGAACCTGCCGGAAGACGAATGGCAGCTGTACCGGGCGATCGCGATGCACCTCGACGTCCCGCAGGCGCCCGCGCCCGATCTCGTCGTCTATCTGCAGGCGAGCCCCGAGGTGCTGTTCTCGCGCATCCAGAAGCGCGGGCTGCCGATGGAGCTGCAGATCAGCGACACGTACCTGCGCTCGCTCGTCGATGCGTACAACGAATTCTTCTATCACTACGACCGCACGCCGGTACTCACGGTCGCGGCCGAACACCTGAACCCGCTGGATTCCCCCGAAGACCTCGCGCTGCTGATCGAGCGCATCGACACGATGCGCGGCCGCAAGGAATTCTTCGTCAAGGGCGAGACGGCGCGCTGACGCGTCCTCGCCTGTCGTTCCCCCCATCGAACCGGATTTCCCATGACCTATATCCAGGAATCGAGCCGGCCTGCCGTCACGGTGCCCAAGCTGCAGGCAATGCGCGAGGCCAACGAGAAGATCGCGATGCTCACCTGCTACGACGCGAGCTTCGCGTCGCTGCTCGATCGCTCGGGCGTCGACGTGCTGCTGATCGGCGACTCGCTCGGCAACGTGCTGCAGGGCCACACGACCACGCTGTCCGTCTCGCTCGACGACATCGCGTACCACACCGCATGCGTCGCGCGCGTGCAGCCGCGCGCGCTGATCATGGCCGATCTGCCGTTCGGCACGTACGGCACGCCGGCCGAGGCATTTGCGAGCGCCGTCAAGCTGATGCGCGCCGGTGCGCAGATGATCAAGCTCGAAGGCGGCGAATGGCTCACCGAAACGATCCGCTTCCTCGTCGAACGCGCGGTGCCCGTGTGCGCGCACGTCGGCCTCACGCCGCAGTCGGTGCACGCGTTCGGCGGCTTCAAGGTACAGGGCAAGACCGAGGCCGGCGCCGCACAACTGCTGCGCGACGCGCGCGCGGTCGAGGCAGCCGGCGCACAGGTCGTCCTGCTCGAGGCCGTACCGACCCTGATCGGATCCGAGGTCACGCAGATGCTGCGGGTCCCGACGATCGGCATCGGCGCGGGTGCCGACTGCTCGGGCCAGGTGCTCGTGCTGCACGACATGCTCGGCATCTTCCCCGGCAAGCGTCCGCGCTTCGTGAAAGATTTCATGCAGGGCCAGCCGAACATCCAGGCGGCCGTCGAGGCCTATGTGCGCGCGGTGAAGGACGGCTCCTTCCCCGGCCCGGAACACTCGTTCTGACGCTCGGCCGGCGGCTCGTTCGCCGGTGCCTTCCCGATACGAAAAAGCGCGGCGCTCTTTGCAGGGCGCCGCGCTTTTTCCTCGGATGCCGTGTTGTCGAACGTGAGCGGCACCGGTGCTTCGGGCACGCGGCCCGAACCCTCATTGCGTCACTTCAATACCGCGTCGAGCGCGCCGCGCAATGCATTGGTCAGCAGCAGCGCTTCCGCACGCGCAAGGTCATCGCACGTGACGACACGCTCCACCGCGCCAAACGCCCGATCGTCGAGCAGCACACCGCGCATCACGCCCGGCAGCACGCCGCACGACAACGGCGGCGTCACCCACACACCATCAAGCTTCACGAAGAGGTTCGAGCGCCCGCCTTCCGTCACCTCGCCGCGCTCGTTGACGAACAGCATGTCGAAGCCGCCGAGCGCTTCCGCCGCCTGCCACGCACGGTCGTATTCCGCGCGGCGCGTCGTCTTGTGCAGCAGCAGCGCATCGTCCGTGCGGGTCGGCGCAAAGCCGTGCGCGGACGCGAGCATCACGCCGACCGGCCCCGCGGGCAGCGGCTTCAGCGCCGCGGCCGTGATCTCGACCGTGCCGTCCTTCGCGAGCGCGAGTTTCATCCGGTACGGGCCGTCGCCGTCGAGCGCCGCGCAGCGCGCGTCGATCTCGCGGCGCAATGCATCGGCATCAAGGCGGAAGCCGAACGCATCCGCGCTGCGCTGCAGCCGCGCGAGATGTCGCTCGAGGTGCCGGATGCCGTCCGCACGCGTCGCGGCGGTGGTTTCGAACAACTGGAAGCCGGGATCGGCATCGGTCAGGAATCGCGCTTTCAATTCGCACTCCGCATATTCGTCGGCGGCGACGCTGTCGAGCACGATGCCCGCGCCGACCCCCATCGTGCCGCGCCGCCGGCCGCCAGCGGCCGCTGCCGCGTCACGCGTGTCGATCGTTGCGGCAGCATCGACACCGACCGCATCGAGCGTCAGCGTCCGGATCGCGACCGACAGGCAGAAATCGCCGCAGCCGGCCGCATCGTCGGGTGCCGCATCGCCCGCCGAAGGGCCTTCCTTCCGCGCATCGAGCCAGCCGATCGCGCCCGTATAAAGCCCGCGCGGCGTCGACTCGATCGCGTCGATCAGTTCCATCGTCTTGTGCTTCGGCGCACCGGTGATCGATCCGCACGGAAACAGCGCGCGCAGCATCTGGGCGAACGTGGTGCCGTCGCGCCAGCCGGCCTCGACCGTCGACGTCATCTGCCACACCGACGCATACGGCTCGACCGAGAACAGCGCCGGCACCCTGACCGTGCCCGTGCGCGCGATCCGCGACACGTCGTTGCGCAGCAGGTCGACGATCATCACGTTTTCCGCGCGGTTCTTCGGATCGTTCGCGAGGAACGCGGCGGCCGCCGCGTCGTCGCGCGGATCGGCCGAGCGCGGCGCGGTGCCTTTCATCGGCCGTGCGCGCAGCACGTCGCCGTGCTTCTCGACGAACAGCTCCGGCGAGCACGACACGACCCACGCGCCGTCTGGCAGCGCGATCAGCGCACCGTAACGCACGGGTTGACGTGCACGCAGCCGCCGGTACAGCGCAAGCGGCGTGCCGAACATGTCGAAATTCAGCCGGTACGTGTAGTTGATCTGGTACGAATCGCCCACGCGCAATGCGTCGTGCACCGCGGCGATCGCCACGTCGAACGCATCGCGCGACACGCTCTTCGCGACATGTGCGACGCCCGCGATCGATGGCGGGCCGCCGCCGTCCTGCTGCGTGAGCCATGCGTCGACTTCGTCGCGCGACAGCCGCTCGCAGCGCGCATACAGCAAAAAGCGCAGCGGGGCATGGCCCGGCTGCGCTCTTTCCAGATTGCGTCCGAATTCGTAATCGCCGACGACGACCGCATGCAGCCCGTCGCGCAGATCCTGCGCCACCGCCGCATCAAGTTCGTCGAGCCGTGCCGGATCCGTGCACACGCGTTCGCGCACGAAACCGGAATACAAACGACTCGACCGCGCGGACGCGGTCGAGTCGCAATCGTCCAAGAGCGCGAACGAAGCGCTCTCGTTGCCTTCAGTCATGCCGTTACTCGAAGAAGCTCTTCACCCGGTCGAACCAGCTCTTGCTCTGCGGGCTGTGACGCGCACCGCCCTCGGCCAGCGACTTCTCGAACTGCTTGAGCAGGTCGCGCTGCTGGTCGGTCAGCTTCACGGGCGTCTCGACCTGCACGTGCACGTACAGGTCGCCCGCGATGCTCGAACGCAGACCCTTGATCCCCTTGCCGCGCAGGCGGAACGTCTTGCCCGACTGCGTGCCTTCCGGCACCGGGAACGACGCACGGCCGGCCAGCGTCGGCACCTCGATCTCGCCGCCGAGTGCGGCGGTCGTGAACGGGATCGGCATCTGGCAGTGGAGATCGTCGCCGTCGCGCTCGAACACCGAGTGCGGCTTGATGTGGATCTCGACGTACAGGTCGCCCGGCGGCCCGCCGTTGATGCCCGGCTCGCCGTTGCCGGCCGAGCGGATCCGCATCCCGTCGTCGATGCCGGCCGGGATCTTCACTTCGAGCGTCTTGGTTTCCTTCACCTTGCCCGACCCGTGGCAGTGCGCGCACGGTTCCGGGATGTAGGTGCCGGTGCCGTGGCACTTCGGGCAGGTCTGCTGGATGCTGAAGAAGCCCTGCGACATGCGCACCGTGCCCTGGCCGTGACAGGTCGGGCAGGTTTCCGGCTTCGTGCCGGGCTTCGCGCCCGACCCGTGACAGACTTCGCACGACACCCAGCTCGGCACGCGGATCTGCGTGTCGTAGCCGTGCGCGGCCTGCTCAAGCGTGATTTCCATGCTGTAGCGCAGGTCGGCGCCGCGATACACCTGCGGACCGCCGCGGCCGCCGCGCGCGGCACCGCCCGCAGCCTGCCCGAAGATGTCGCCGAAGATGTCGCCGAACGCATCCGCGAAGCCGCCGAAACCCTGTCCGCCCGCACCACCCATGTTCGGATCGACGCCCGCGTGGCCGTACTGGTCGTACGCTGCGCGCTTCTGGTCGTCCGACAGCATTTCATAGGCTTCCTTCACTTCCTTGAAATGCTCTTCCGCATCCTTGCTGTCCGGATTGCGGTCAGGGTGATACTTCATCGCAAGCTTGCGATACGCCTTCTTGATTTCGTCGTCGCTCGCATTCTTTGCGACGCCCAGAACCTCGTAGTAATCCCGTTTCGCCATATCGATTCACTGTGCCGTCGCGCGTCACACACGCGGCGGCTCCTTTCGCCCGCAGTAAAGTCTCTCGACTCGTCTGGCGCTGCGCCGTCCGCGGACGGCTCACGCAGCACCCGCCAAAAAACAAATGTGCCCGGAGGGCCGCGAAGCCCGCCAGGCGTGGAGTCGATCCGGCCATCCGGAAGGAAAGACAGACCGCTGTTCAGCCGCGCCGCGCGCGACTCGCGCGCGGCATGCGGTGCCATGGCAACCCGGCTTAGTCCTTCTTCACTTCCTTGAACTCGGCGTCGACGACGTCGTCGGCAGCCTGCTGCGCACCGCCCGCGTGGGCCGCGCCTTCCGCTGCACCCGCCGCGCCGCCTGCCTGCTGCGCCTGCATGTCGGCGTACATCTTTTCGCCGAGCTTCTGCGACACCTGACCGAGTTCCTCGACCTTCGCGTCGATCGCCGCCTTGTCGGCCGACGTATCCTTCAGCACGTCCTCGAGCGACTTCAGCACCGCTTCGATCTTTTCCTTCTCGCCCGCGTCCAGCTTGTCGCCGTACTCGGCGAGCGCCTTCTTCGTGCTGTGGACCAGCGCGTCGCCCTGGTTGCGCGAATCGGCCAGCTCGCGCAGCTTGTGGTCTTCCGCTGCGTTCGCTTCCGCGTCCTTGATCATCTGATCGATTTCAGCTTCGGACAGGCCCGAGTTCGCCTTGATCGTGATCTTGTTTTCCTTGCCGGTCGCCTTGTCCTTCGCGCCGACGTGCAGGATGCCGTTCGCGTCGATGTCGAAGGTCACTTCGATCTGCGGCACGCCGCGCGGCGACGGCGGGATGCCTTCGAGGTTGAACTCGCCGAGCAGCTTGTTGCCTGCCGCCATCTCGCGTTCGCCCTGGAACACCTTGATCGTCACGGCCGACTGGTTGTCGTCCGCCGTCGAATACACCTGTGCGTGCTTCGTCGGGATCGTCGTGTTCTTGTTGATCATCTTCGTCATCACACCGCCGAGCGTCTCGATACCGAGCGACAGCGGGGTCACGTCGAGCAGCAGCACGTCCTTGCGGTCGCCCGACAGGACCTGGCCCTGGATCGCCGCGCCGACTGCGACGGCTTCGTCCGGGTTCACGTCACGGCGCGGATCCTTGCCGAAGAACTCCTTCACCTTCTCCTGCACCTTCGGCATGCGGGTCTGGCCGCCGACCAGGATCACGTCGTCGATGTCCGACACCTTGACGCCGGCGTCCTTGATCGCGATGCGGCACGGTTCGATCGTGCGCTCGACGAGGTCCTCGACCAGCGCTTCCAGCTTCGCGCGGGTGATCTTCAGGTTCAAGTGCTTCGGACCCGATGCGTCGGCCGTAATGTACGGCAGGTTGATTTCGGTCTGCTGGCTCGACGACAGTTCGATCTTCGCCTTTT
The DNA here is from genome assembly GCF_003853645.1 of Burkholderia sp. Bp9143. GTDB lineage: Bacteria > Pseudomonadota > Gammaproteobacteria > Burkholderiales > Burkholderiaceae > Burkholderia. Next base: position 26,671 of record NZ_QTPO01000002.1, read on the forward strand.
CAGCGGCTTCCTTCAGGCGCTGCAGCGCGAGCACGTCCTTCGACAGGTCGACGCCCTGCTCCTTCTTGAACTCGCCGATGATGTAATCGATGATGCGCTGGTCGAAGTCCTCGCCGCCGAGGAACGTGTCGCCGTTGGTCGACAGCACTTCGAACTGCATTTCGCCGTCAACGTCCGCGATCTCGATGATCGACACGTCGAACGTGCCGCCGCCGAGGTCATACACGGCGATCTTGCGGTCGCCCTTCTCGGCCTTGTCGAGGCCGAATGCGAGCGCAGCCGCGGTCGGCTCGTTGATGATCCGCTTGACTTCGAGGCCCGCGATGCGGCCGGCGTCCTTGGTCGCCTGGCGCTGGCTGTCGTTGAAGTACGCCGGCACCGTGATCACGGCTTCCGTGACCGGCTCGCCGAGGTAGTCTTCGGCCGTCTTCTTCATCTTGCGCAGCACTTCCGCCGAAACCTGCGGCGGCGCGAGCTTCTCGCCGTGCGCTTCGACCCAGGCGTCGCCGTTGTCGGCCTTGATGATCGTGTACGGCATCAGGCCGATGTCCTTCTGGACTTCCTTCTCTTCGAAGCGGCGGCCGATCAGGCGCTTCACGGCGAACAGCGTGTTCTTCGGGTTGGTCACGGACTGACGCTTGGCCGGCGCGCCGACGAGCACTTCGTTATCGTCCATGTAGGCGATGATCGACGGCGTCGTGCGCGTGCCTTCCGAGTTCTCGATGACCTTGACCTGGTTGCCTTCCATGATGGCGACGCACGAGTTCGTGGTGCCGAGGTCAATACCGATGATCTTTCCCATTTTCCTAATCTCCAGAAATGCTTGTTTGCTGCGCGAAACCCCGCGTTTTTGGGTGGTTTCGCGCGCCAGAATTCAACTCTGTTCCCGAAATGCGTCCGGCCGATCCGTTTTCAAGACCCGCCAAGCGATGCGGATATTAAATTTTTTCAATCGCCGCCGATAGCCGGATCGTGCGGACCGCCATCGCGGTCCGACGGCGCGCCGGCCGCCGCGGCGATCTTCGCGCGCGCCGCCGACACCGCCGCCTGGAACTGCGCGAGGCCATGCCAGCCGGTCGCGCGGCCGAGCCGCTTGCCACGGTGGAAGAAGAACCACGTCGGCACGCCGTGCAGGCCGAAGCGGCGCCCCAGCTCATGGTGTTCGTACACGTTGCAATGGAACCACTTCAGGTCCAGCGCGCGGATCGCGTCCGGCTGGGCGAGCATCGCCTTCTTCGCGATCTCGCAGTTGAAGCAGTCGACGCCCCAGAAGAACACCACGGCAAGCGCATCGCCGGCGCCGGCGATGCCGGCGTCGAACGTGTCGGGTGCCAGCGCCTGCATGCCGAACGCTTCGAACGCGGCCGGGTCGACGCCGGCGGGAACCATCGCGGCAGCCTTACTTCGGCTGGGCGACCGTGACGAGCGCCGGGCGCAGCACGCGGTCGGCGATCGTGTAGCCCTTTTGCAGGACGGTCACGACGGTGTTCGGCTCCTGCTCGGCCGGTACCATCGAAATGGCCTGGTGCTGGTGCGGATCGAACTTCTCGCCGACCGGATTGATCGCGACGACGCGGCCCTTCTCGAGCGCGCTCGTCAGCTGGCGCAGCGTCAGTTCGACGCCTTCGCGCACCTTCGTGATGTCGCCGGACGTGTCGCTGACGGCGGCCTCGAGGCTGTCCAGCACGGGCAGCAGGTGCTCCGCGAAGCCCTCGATCGCAAACTTGTGCGCCTTCGAGACGTCTTCCTGCGCGCGGCGGCGGACGTTCTCGGTCTCGGCCTTCGCCCGGAGGAAGCTCTCCTGCAGCTCGGCGACCTTGGCTTGAGCCTCCGCGAGCGCCGCGTCGGCTGCTTCGGCGGCGGGCGCAGCGCCTTGCGCCGCCTGCTTCTCGCTGCCGATGTCTTCGGCCGATTGGGTAGCCGGGTTCTCTTGCGTGTTTTCCATGTCGCTGAAAGTCGATTAGAGGTTGAAGCCAAATCGGCAACCGCCGGACCGTATGCCGGCGGCACCGCACATTGTTGGTGCAAATAAGGGCGAAAACTGCGATTTCAAGAGGGTTACTCGCCGGCATTCGCCAATGCCGCGAAACAACCGCGCCGAACGCCGCCCGATTGCGCGCATTTGTCGCCAGATCGGACGAAACGGCCGGTAACAACGCTTACCAGGCAAGTACTAGCTCGGCACAGGGGGCTGCACTACACTCCACTCAAGCGTCGAAAAAGCGTGTTTACCCTAGCTTACCGCCGCCTGACATCCACCTGGCGCTGCATTCACCGTCCCATCGAGGCGAGTACCGTGAAACTGACCTTTGCCATATCGGTGGTCGCGCTGGTACTGATTGCCGGCACCACCACCATCTGCCTGTCCGGAGCCGTCACCGACCGCACGACCGAATACGGAAGCGCGCGGGCGACGTTCGACCAGATGTTCAGCTCCCACCAGAAAATCTGTCGATGATGCGCCGGTCACGCTTGGTCGGCCGGCCGTGCAGTTCCGCCGCCGGCTCGCGATAGGTGCGGCGCCGTTCCAGTTCGGCGAGCCGCGCGACGCGCCCCGCTTCCGTTTCCTCGTAAAGCGTCTGCGCGATGCTCGCGGGCCCGCGCACGTCGCAAATACCCAGCACGGCAATGTGCCAGACGACACCGTCGATCGCAATCTCGACCTCGTCGCCGACCCGCACGTCCTTCGCCGGCTTGACCGCCGCGCCGTTGATCTTCACGTGGCCCTTGTCGACCGCGTCGGACGCGAGCGAGCGCGTCTTGAAGAAGCGGGCGGCCCACAGCCATTTGTCGATGCGCAGCTTCGCGCCGGGTTCCGTCGAAATCCTGTAGTTCATCGCGTTCAACTCACCGTTTCGGGCTGCGCGGCCTTCACCGGCCAGCCTTGCAGATTCTCGGCGACGATCTCGCCCACCGCACCGATCCACGCGGGCGCGCCGTTCAGGCACGGAATCCGGTGGAACGCCTGGCCGCCGCCCGCGATGAACTCGTCGCGCACCTCCATCCCGATCTCCTCGATCGTCTCCAGACAATCGGCCGTAAAACCGGGACAGAACACATCGGCCCGCCGCACGCCGGCCTCGCCGAGCTCGCGCAGCGTCGGCGCCGTATACGGTTGCAGCCACTCGGCCTTGCCGAAGCGTGACTGGAACGTCACGCGGCATTCGAGCGTCGACAGCCCGAGCACGGCCATCAGCAGCGCGCCCGTCTGCTGGCACTGGTCGTGATAGGGGTCGCCCAGGTCGAGCGTGCGTTTCGGCACGCCGTGAAAACTCAGCACGAGCTTGTCGCCCGCCGCGAAGTCGGGCCGGCCGTGCTGCGCCCAGTACTGGCGGACCTGCTCGGCGAGCGCGTGGATGTAGGCCGGATGGTCGGCATACTGCCGCACCGTGCGCACTTCGGGCTGGTTGCGCATCCGCGCGAGCGCGGCGAACGCGGCATCGAATGCCGTCGCGGTGGTGGACGCCGAGTATTGCGGATACATCGGCATCAGCAGCACGCGCTCGACGCCCGCGCGCTTGAACTGCGCGAGCGCCTGCGCAATGCTCGGGCTGCCGTAGCGCATCGCGTAGTCGACCGTCACCTGGTAGCCGTTCGATGCGAGCAGGTGGCGCACACCTTCGGTCTGGCGCTCGGTGTACACCCGCAGCGGCGAGCCTTCGGGCATCCAGACGGCCGCGTATTTCTTCGCGGACGCGCGGCCGCGCAGCGGCAGGATCAGCGTGCGCAGCAGCACTTGCCAGACGGCCTGCGGGATTTCGACGACACGGGGGTCCGACAGGAACTCGGCCAGATAGCGCCGCACCGCGCGCGGCGTCGGGGCGTCGGGCGTGCCGAGATTGATCAGCAGCACGCCGATGCGATGGGCAGCCGCGACGCTCGAAGGCGGCTCAAGATCGAAACGCATGGGCAGGAACGTGCTCGCGGCACGCAGTCGGACGGCCCTCAATTATAGCGGGCCGCCTCGGTCGGGTCGGCTGGCCGTTCGGCCGACTGGCGGCACACTCGGCGCCGCGGCACGATGGCGGGACGGTGTCGGGTCAGGTTACTGCTGGCTCAGCGTGAGCGACAGCAGCCGCGCGGTGATGTCGACGATCGGGATCACGCGGTTGTACGCCATGCGGGTCGGGCCGATCACGCCGAGCGTGCCGACGATCTGGCCGTTCACCTCGTAAGGCGCGGTCACGACGCTCATTTCCTCGATCGGCACGAGCGTCGATTCGCCGCCGATGAAGATCTGCACGCCCTGGGCGTGGCTCGACACGTCGAGCAATTGCAGGAGGCCCGTCTTTTGGTCGAACACGTCGAACAGCTTGCGCAGCCGCGCCATGTCGGACGACAGGTCCGCCACTTCGAGCAGGTTGCGCTCGCCGGAAATCAGCACGGTGTCCTCGGTGTCGGGCACCTCGGTGCTGGCCGTCACGGCCGCATGCATCAGCGTGGTCATGTCGCCGCGCAGCTGGTCGATCTCGTCGCGCAGGCGGCGGCGCACCTCGTCGAACGACAGCCCGGCGAAATGCGCGTTGATGTAGTTGGACGCCTCGGTGAGCTGCGACGGCGAATAGTCGCGCGGCGTCGCGAGCATCCGGTTCTGCACGTCGCCCTCGGGCGTGACGATGATCAGCAGGATCCGCTTGTCCGACAGCCGCATGAACTCGATCTGCTTGAACACGTGGCTGCGGCGCGGCGTCAGCACGACGCCCGCGAACTGCGACAGGTTCGACAGCACGCTCGCCGCGGCAGCCACCACCCGCTGCTGCGGCTCGCCGGCCTGCAGCGTGTTCTGCACCTGGCGCGCGACGGCCTCGGCGTCGATCGGCGCCTCGACCGTCAGCATCGTGTCGACGAACAGGCGATAGCCACGCGGCGTCGGCACGCGGCCGGCCGACGTGTGCGGGCTCGACACGAGGCCGAGCTCCTCCAGGTCGGACATCACGTTGCGGATCGTTGCCGGGCTCAGCTCGAGCCCGGAATAACGGGACAACGTGCGCGAGCCGACCGGCTGACCGTCGGCGATATACCGTTCGATCAGGGTTTTCAGGAGGGTTCGTGCGCGAGGATCTAGCATGGTGGAAAATTTTAGCGCAACCGCGCGACCGCGGCGAGTGGCCGCGGCCACTGTCGCGCGGGCTGATCGATCCGGCCCCGTCCACGCACAGCCGGTTCTTTTCGTCAACGAGCTATGGTGTAATGCCGGCATGAAAACCGGTAATCAGTTCAACACTGTCGCGCTCGTCGGCCGGAGCAACACGCCCGGCATCGCCGAGCCGCTCGCCACGCTGGCTGGCTGCATCGCGAAGCTCGGCTTCGAGGTCGTGTTCGAAGCCGACACCGCGCGCGAGATCGGCATCTCCGGCTATCCGGCGCTCACCCCGGCGGAAATCGGGGCGCGCGCGGACGTGGCGGTCGTGCTCGGCGGCGACGGCACGATGCTCGGCATCGGCCGCCAGCTCGCGCCGTACAAGACGCCGCTGATCGGGATCAACCACGGGCGGCTCGGCTTCATCACGGACATCGCGGCGGCCGACATGCAGGCGCGCGTCCCGGTGATCCTGTCGGGCAAGTTCGAGCGCGAGGAGCGCTCGCTGCTCGAGGCCCGGATCATGCGCGACGGCGAACCGATCTACCACGCGATCGCGTTCAACGACGTCGTCGTGAACCGCAGCGGCTTTTCCGGGATGGTCGAGCTGCGCGCGTCGGTCGACGGCCGGTACATGTATAACCAGCGTTCGGACGGCCTGATCGTCGCCACGCCGACCGGCTCGACCGCGTACGCGCTGTCGTCGGCCGGCCCGATCCTGCATCCGCAGCTCCAGGGCATCGTGCTCGTGCCGATCGCGCCGCATGCGTTGTCGAACCGGCCGATCGTGCTGCCCGACGATTCGAAGATCGCGATCCAGATCGTCGGCGGCCGCGACGTCAACGTGAACTTCGACATGCAGTCGTTCACCGCGCTCGAACTGAACGACACGATCGAGGTGCGCCGCTCGAAGCACACGGTGCCGTTCCTGCACCCGGTCGGCTACAGCTACTACGCGACGCTGCGCAAGAAGCTGCACTGGAACGAACACGCATCGAACGAAGACGACAAGGCGTCCTGACGCACCAACGCCCGACACCATGCTCCGCCACCTCTCGATTCGCGACTTCGTCATCGTCGCCGCGCTCGATCTCGAATTCGACAGCGGCTTTACCGTCTTTTCCGGCGAAACCGGCGCCGGCAAATCGATCCTGATCGACGCCCTGGCCCTCGCGCTCGGCGAACGCGCCGACGCGAGCATCGTGCGCGCCGGCTGCGGCCGCGCCGACATCACCGCCGAATTCACGCCGCACGACCGCGTCGCGCGCTGGCTCGACGAACACGCGTTCGACGCCGAGGACACCGTGATGCTGCGCCGCGTGATCGACGCGAACGGCCGCTCGCGCGCGTTCATCAACGGCACCAGCGCGACGCTCGCGCAGTTGCGCGAGCTCGGCGAGATGCTGGTCGACATCCACGGCCAGCACGCGCACCAGTTGCTGATGCGGCCCGACGCGCAGCGCGAGCTGTTCGACACGCACGCGGGGCTCGTCGCCGATGCCGCGAACGTCGCACGCGCGTGGCGCGTCTGGCGCGACGCAACGCAGGCGATCGACGCCGCGAAGGCGCATGAGCGCGAACTGCAGCTCGAACGCGAGAAGCTCGCCTGGCAGCTCGCCGAGCTCGACAAGCTCGCGCCGCAACCGGGTGAATGGGACGAAGTCGGCAGCGAGCACAAGCGCCTGTCGCATTCGGCGAACCTGATCGCCGGCGTGCAGGGCGCGCTCAACGCACTGTCCGAGGCCGATGACGCGATGCTCCCGCAGCTCGGCGCGATCGTGTCGAAGCTGCGCAGCCTGGCCGACTACGACACGGGGCTCGGCGATGCGCTCGCGTCGCTCGAACCGGCCGAGATCCAGCTGCAGGAAGCTGTCTATTCGCTGTCGCACTACGCGCAGCGCCTCGATCTCGACCCGGCCCGGCTCGCGCAGGTCGAAACGCGCCTCGACGCGCTGCACTCGACCGCCCGCAAGTTCCGGTTGCCGCCCGACACGCTGCACGAGGAACATGCGGCTCGCCGCGCTCAGCTCGCCGCGCTCGACGCGGCCGCCGATCTCGGTGCGCTCGAAGCCGCGCAGGCGAAGGCATGGGAAACCTATCTCGCCGACGCGAAGCACCTGTCGAAGGCACGCACGCAGGCCGCGAAGGCGCTCGGCACGGCGGTCACGGCCGGCATGCAGGAACTGTCGATGGCGGGCGGCAGCTTCGAAGTCGCGCTCGTACCGCTCGCCGACGGTGGCCCGCACGGTCTCGAGCAGGTCGAATTCCGGGTCGCCGGGCACCCCGGCGTGCCGCTGCGGCCGCTCGCGAAAGTCGCGTCGGGCGGCGAACTCGCGCGGATCAGCCTTGCGCTCGCGGTGATCGCGAGCGCGGCAAGCCCGACGCCGACACTGATCTTCGACGAAGTCGACACGGGGATCGGCGGCGGCGTCGCCGAAGTGGTCGGCCGTCTGCTGCACCAGCTCGGGCGCGACCGCCAGGTGCTGTGCGTGACGCACCTGCCGCAGGTCGCCGCGCGCGGCGACCATCACTTCCAGGTCGCGAAGGGCGCCGACGACCGCGGCGGCACTGTCTCGTCGGTCGTCCCGCTCGACAAGGCGAGCCGGGTCGAGGAAGTCGCGCGGATGCTCGGCGGGCTCGAGATCACGGCAACGACGCGCAAGCACGCGAAGGAAATGCTGGCGGCCTGACGCAGGCAACCGTTGGCCGAATGCACGAAGACCGGCGCATGCGCCGGTCTTTTTTTGACGAGCGGCCGCGGCCGTCCGATCGCACCCACCTTGCCCCGATGATTCGAACGCCCGACTCAAACGTCCGTTTCGACCGTGCCGAACACGCGCTCCCACAGCGCCGTGACGGCCGCCCGCTCGTCGGCCACCAGCGCCGGATCGACCCGCGCCTTCTCCATCCCGTCGAGCCGCAGCTTGTGCTGCAGTTTCCGGTACTTGCGGTACGCGGCGCCGACGCGCTCGGCTTCGTCCTCGCCCATCAGCCCGAACCGCGCAACCTCGCGCAGCAGCGCGATGTTGCCGGTGTTGCGGATCAGCTCGGCATCGCTCGACGCATGCAGCAGCACCCAGTACTGGACGATGAATTCGATGTCGACCATCCCGCCACGATCGTGCTTCAGGTCGAACAGCTCGGTCTGGTTCGGGTGGCCGGCGAACACCTTGCCGCGCATGTCGACGATTTCCTTCGCGAGCACCGCCCCGTCGCGCGGCGTCGTCAGCACCTGCTGGCGGATCGCCTCGAAGTCCGTGCCGATCTGCTGGTCGCCCGCGCTGTAGCGGGCGCGCGTCAGCGCCTGGTGTTCCCACACCCATGCGGTGTTCGCCGCGTCGCCCTCGCGCAACTGGTAGCGGCGGAACGCGTCGAGATCGGTCACGAGCAGCCCCGCCTCGCCGTTCGGCCGCAGCCGCAGGTCGATGTCGAAAAGCGCGCCCGCGCCGGTCGCGGTCGTGAGCCACGTGATCAGCCGTCGCGTGAACGTCGTGTAGACGTCCGCCGAGCGCTCGTCGGGGTCGTCGTACAGGAAGATCAGGTCGAGATCCGATGCGTAGCCGAGCTCCTTGCCGCCGAGCTTGCCGTACGCGATCACCGCGAACTTCGGCACGTCGCGATGGCGCTTCGCGAGCTGCGACCAGACCACTTCGATCGTCACGTCGAGCACCGCGTCGGCGAGTTCGGACAGGCGGTCGCTCACGTGCTCGACCGACAGCTGGCCCGCCAGATCGATCAGCAGGATGCGGAACACCTCCGCGTGCTGCGCGTGCCGCAGCAGGTCCATCTGCTGCTCGGGGCCGTCGGCGGCCGCGAGGCGCGCACGCAATGCATCCTTGAACGCGGGCCAGTCGAACGGGCTCGCGATCGCTTCGTCGTCGAGCAGTTCGTCGAGCAGCTGCGGATGGCGGATCAGGTAGCCGCCGCCCCAGCGCGTCGCGCCGAGCACCGACAGCACGCGGTCGAGCGCGGCCGGATACTCGGTCAGGAGCGCGAGATAGACGCCGCGCCGGCTGACCGTCTCGAGCAGGTCGAACAGCCGCACGATGGTGTCGTCGCGGCGCGCGGCGTCGATCTGTGGCGCGGCCTCGAGCGCGCGCTGCGCGACGCTGTCGAAGCGTTGCCGGCTCTTTTCCGGCAGGCCCGCGTAGCGCGACGACTGCCAGATCGCGCGCAGCCGCGCGAGCACCGCCGCCGGATCGGTGAAGCCCAGGCCGTCGAGGCGCGCGAGCAACGCGTCGTCTTCGCCGTCGTCGGCGAGCGCCCCGCTCCAGATCCACGAGGCGGCCGTGTCCTCGCCCGCCGCGCAGGGGCCGCCGCTCACCTTGTCGGCAAAGATCTGGTCGAACTGCGCCTCGACGAAGGTCCGGTAGCCATCAAGCACCGTCATCAGCGCCGCGTAGTCCGCAAAGCCGAGCGACGCGGCCAGCGCCGCGCGCTCGTCCGGATCGACCGGCATCGCGTGCGTCTGCGCGTCGTCGCGGTACTGCAGCCGGTGCTCGAGCGTGCGCAGGAAGTTGTAGGCGTCGGTGAGCCGCTCGCGCACGTCCTCGCCGATCAGCCCGCGCGCCTGCGCATGGCGCAGCACCGCGAGCGTCGGCCGCACGCGGAATTCCGCATCCTGGCCGCCGCGGATCAGCTGGAACACCTGGGCGCTGAATTCGATCTCGCGGATTCCGCCACGCCCGAGCTTGATGTCGTCGGCCTTGTCGGGCCGCATCGACGCGCGGCGCGCGGCTTCGTGGCGAATCTGCTGGTGCAGCGAACGAATCGCGCCGATCACGCCGAAGTCGAGATAGCGGCGGTACACGAACGGCTTGACGATCGATTCGAGCTGCGCCTCCAGGCGCCGCGCCGCGTCGCTGTCGCCTTCCGACACGAGCCGTCCCTTGATCCACGCGTAGCGCTCCCATTCGCGCCCCTGCACGTAGAAATATTCCTCGAGCATCCCGAGGCTGCAGACGAGCGGCCCCGAATCACCGTTCGGACGCAGCCGCATGTCGACGCGAAACACGTAGCCGTCGGCCGTGACCTCGGACAGCACGCCGATCAGGCGCCGGCCGAGGCGTGTGAAGTATTCCTGGGTGGACAGCGGCGAGCGCGTGCCGCCGGCCGTCTCGCCATCGTCCTCGTAGACGAAGATCAGGTCGATGTCCGACGACACGTTGAGTTCGCGGCCGCCGAGCTTGCCCATCCCGACGACGCCCAGCACGACGCGCTGGCCGTCGGCGCCGCGCGGCTCGCCGTACATCGCCTCGAGCTCGGCCGACAGCAGCGCGAGCGAGCGTTGCACGGCCACTTCGGCGAGATCCGTCATCGCGCCCGTCACCTCGGCGACGTCCGCGAAGCCGCGCAGGTCGCGCTCCGCGACCGCGCCGAACACCTCGACACGCAACTGCCGCAGCGCGCGCTTCAGTTGCTCGTCGCTCGGCGCGGCCGTGCCGGCCAGCGGCGCGAGCAGTTCGGTCAGGCGCGCGTCGAGCTGCGCGCGGGAAAGCGGCGCGGCGGCCCATGCGGCGATCTGGTCGGACAGCACAGGACGCGCGGTGGCCGCGCGGGCGATGTAGCGGGAGTAGGACGGGCTGATCAGGGCGGAAGCGTCGGTCATCGAAAAGCGGGCCTGGCGGTAAGGGCCGCCGCCGCGGGACAACGCGTGCGCGCCCCGCTGCCGACAGGCCCCTTGGACTCGGCACGGTGTCGCGACGCGGGTGCGCCGCCGCGAAAACCGCGCGCCGGAAAGCCCGTGCCATGCTGCCGCAACGGCCGCCGGCACGAACCCGTGTGATACATTTCAACGTCAGTCTGCAAAACTACCATATCGCCGCCCTTCCGCCGCATGTCCGACCGTCAGGAATCCGCCTTAGCTGCGCCCGAAGCGGGACCTCCGAAGCACGATCATCCGGTCCTGCGCCGCGTGTTCAGGGTGACGCTGGCAGTCGGGATCGGCACCTACTTCGTTGCTTCAGGCGCGTTCCTCGGGCTGCGCTACGTGCTGCTGCCGCGCATCGACGAATTCCGCCCGCGCATCGAGCGCGCGGTGTCCGACAAGCTCCACGCGCAGCTTTCGATCGGCAAACTGTCTCCCCACTGGTCCGGCATGCAGCCGGGCGTCGAAGTCGCCAACCTCACCATTCGCGGCCGTGACGGCCAGATCGCGCTGTCGGTCCCGCACGCGACGGCCGCGCTGTCTTGGATGTCGCTGCTGCGGCTGTCGCCCGCGCTGTCGAGCCTGATCGTCGACCACCCCGACCTCGTCGTCGCGCGCGCGGCCGACGGCTCGCTGAGCGTCGCGGGCGTCGGCGTCGCGACCACCCACGGCGGCAACGACACGTTCAGCACGTGGCTGCTGAAGCAGGAAGCGATCGTGCTGCGCAACGGCACGCTGCGCTGGCGCGACGCGCAGCACGACGCGCCGGAGCTCGCGCTGTCGGGCATCCGCCTCGCGGTGCTCAACCACGGCCGTGAGCACAAGGCCGCATTGCAGGCGCCCGCGAACGGCACGCTGCTGCTCGGCCCGCTCGATTTCCGCGCGCGTTTCCGGCACAAGTCGCTCGCGCCGATCGGCAAGCCCACGAACTGGACCGGCGACGCGTATCTGTCGACCGGCCCGGTCGACCTGCAGACGCTCGGCCGCTATCTCGACATACCGCTCACGATCCACGCGGGCCGGATCGACAACGCGATCTGGGCGACCTTCCAGGACGGTCACCTGCGCTCTGCAGGCGGCGACCTGCAGGGCGCCGACGTCGTGCTGCGCGTGCGGCCGACCCAGCCGCGCCTCGACGTACCGACAGTCGGGTTCGGCTGGGACATGGCGCTGAACGCCGGCCGCGACTACACGCTGCACCTGACACGCTTCAATGCGGAGCTCGGCCAGCCGCCGCTGCCGGACGGCACGCCGCTCGCCCGCTCGCTCGCGTTGTCGACGCTGACCGCCCGCTACCGCGTGCCGGCCGCCGACCAGGGGCAGTTGCTGAGCGTCGTCGGCGACCGCGTCGATCTCGGCATCCTCAGCGAGTTCATCCGCGGGCTGCCGCTGCCGGCGCGCCTGCGCAACGAGCTGATCAAGCTCGACCCGCGCGGGATGGTGTCGAACTATCACATCGAGGTCGAACGCGCGAAGCCGCCGCGGGCCGACCTCGCCGACGAAGAACGGCGCACCGGCGCCGCGCCGATCGTCCGCTACCGCTTCCTCGGCGATCTGCAGGGCATCAGCGTCGCCGCGCAGGAGCCGCCGCCGGGGCTGTCCCCGCGCGGCCACCCACGCGCCGGCTGGCCGGGCGTCGAGAACTTGTGGGGCCGCATCGACGCGAACGAAACCGGCGGCAGTGCGCACTTCGACACGGTCAATGCGGCGGTCACGGTGCCCGGCGAGTTCGACGAGCCGCGCCTGACCTTCGACCGGCTGCGCGGCAACGCGAAATGGGTGATCACGCCGGCGCCGGGCGAGAAGCACGCGCGCGTCGACGTGACGTTGCCCGACCTGTTCGTCGCCAACCCTGATGCGGAAATCGCGGTGTCGGGCTCGTACACGAACCCCGGCCACGGCCGCGGCTCGCTCGACCTGCGCGCGGATTTCGCGCGTGCGTCGGTGGCACGCATTCCGCGCTACCTGCCGACCGGGATGTCCGAGCACCTGCGCGACTATCTCGGCCATGCGCTGCAGGACGGCCAGGTGACCAAGGGCGCGTCGATCGTCGCCCGCGGCCCGCTCGAGAAATTCCCGTTCGAACACGACCCGGATGCCGGCGTGTTCCACATCGTCGCGCCGTTCACCGGCGGGCGCTTCGAGCCGACGCCGTTCCCGCCGCGCAAGCTCGCGAACGGCACGCCGAGCGTCTGGCCGGCACTCGACGGGATCGACGGCGTGTTCGAACTCGCGCAGAACAAGCTGCGCTTCGACATCGCGCGCGCGCACTACAAGCGCGTCGCGCTGACGAAGGTCGCCGGCCGGATCGACGATCTCGGCAACCCGTCGAAGTCGCCGCTGATCATCGACGGCCATGCGCAAGGCCCGCTCGCGGATCTCATCGACTATGCGGACAACAGCTCGCTCGGCACGATGAGCGGGCATATCGGCCAGCGGATCGATGCGCAGGGGCCTGCGGCGCTCACGCTCAAGATCACGATTCCGCAGCACGTTCCGCATCCGCATACGCACGTCGAAGGCGCACTCGCGTTCGGCGGCAACACGCTGTCGACGGACGGCGTGCCGCCACTGTCCGCGCTGCGCGGCAGCGTGCGCTTCACCGAGGCCGGCGCGTCGCTGCACGACCTGTCGGGGCGCTTTCTCGGCGGCCCGGTGCGCGCGAACGGCAACTTCCAGTCGCACGGCCCGTACGCGGTGGACGTCGACGGCAAGCTCGCGCTCGACGCCGCGCGCGGCCTGAACCTGCGCGGCACGGCCGCGGCACTGCTCGAGCATGTGGTCGGCGACGCGCCGTACCAGCTCGCCGTGCGCGGCGCGCCGGGCCGCCTGCCGGCGGTCACCGCGCATTCCGACCTGACGGGCGTCGCACTGAATTTCCCGGCGCCGTTCGCGAAACCGGCCGGCACGCCGATGCCGTTCCGCTTCACGCTGCAGCCGGCCGCGCAGGCGGGCGGCATGCGCCTCGAGCATGCCGACCTGACGCTCGGCCCCGTGTCCGCGACCTACCTGCTCGACGCGACGCCCGGCCAGCCGCTGCGCGCGATGCGCGGCGCGATGGGCATCCACCGGATGCCCGACCTGCCGCAGGACGGCGTGAGCGCCGCCGTCGACGTCGATGAGCTGGACGCCGACGCATGGCTCGCGCTGGCCCGCACGCTGCAGCACGACACGCCGCGCGCACCGGAGCAGACCGCACCGCGCATCGACGCCGCGAGCTTCACGCCGAAGCGCTTCGCACTCCACTTCGGCACGTTGAAGCTGCTCAAGCGCAACTGGGAAAACGTGATCATCGGCGCGTCGCACGTCGACGAGCTGTGGCAGGCGAACATCGCGTCGAACCAGGTCTCGGGCTACCTGTCGTGGGCGCCGGGCGGCGGCCACAACGGCGCCGGCGTGCTGAACGCGCGGCTCGCGAGGCTCGTGATTCCGCAGAGCGCGCAGCACGACCTCGTCGGCCGCGCGATGAACCTGCCGACGCCGACCGACCGGCCGATGCCGTCGGTCGACCTGATCGTCGACCAGGTCGTCGCGCACGATCACGACATCGGCCGGCTCGTCGTCAACGCGCGCAACATCGAGGAAGACGGCGCGCCGGTGTGGCAGCTCGACAAGCTCGAGCTGGCGAACCCGGCCGCGAAGCTGACGGCGACCGGCAACTGGCGCACGTCGCGCCGCGCGCTGGCCCGCGGCGTCGATGAGAACGATGCGCCGCGCCGCAGCGTGTTCGACTTCAAGCTCGACGTCGGCAACGCGGGCGCGCTGCTCGACCTCGTCGGCCTGCCGCGCACGCTTGCGGACGGCCACGGCACGGTGACCGGCAAGGTCGGCTGGCGCGGCGGCCCGACCGCGGTCGATCTCCCGTCGTTGGGCGGCCAGGTCGCGCTCGACCTGGAACACGGCCAGATCCTGAAGGTCGATCCGGGCGCCGCGAAACTGCTCGGCGTGTTGAGCCTGCAGAGTCTCGCGCGCTTCCTCACGCTGAATTTCCGCGACGTGGTCGGCAAGGGGCTGCCGTTCGACAAGATCACGGGCACCGGGCGGATCTCGAACGGGATCGCGCGCACCGACGACTTCTCGATGACGACGGCGCCCGCGAACGTGACGGTGCGCGGCGCGGTCGACCTCGGCACCGAGACGCAGGACCTGCATGCGCACGTCGCGCCGAAGATCGGCGCCGGCACCGCGGCGATCGCGGCCGCGATCATCAATCCGCTGCTCGGCGTCGGCGTGCTGGCCGCGAACTACGCGCTGTCGGAGACGCTGTCGCACGCATTCGCGCTCGACTACGCGATCACGGGCTCGTGGGCGCATCCGCACATCGAGCGGGTGCGGGGCGATCAGGGTAAGATGAATCACGGTCCGGCCGATGCGGCGACCCATTGATCGCTCGATGGTGCCGGGCCGCACCCCATTTATGACGCAACCGATCCAGCGATGACCGATCACACCCGTTCCGCCACACCCTTTCGGGTCGCCGCGCTGCAGATGGTGAGCACGCCGGACGTCGCACGCAATCTCGCCGAAGCCGGCCGCCTGATCGCGGAAGCGGCCGGCGACGGCGCACAGCTCGTGCTGCTGCCCGAGTACTTCTGCTTCATGGGCCACCGCGACACCGACAAGCTCGCGCTCGCCGAACCCTATCGCGACGGCCCGATCCAGCGCTTCCTCGCGGAGGCCGCGCATCGTCACGGCATCTGGGTGATCGGCGGCACGCTGCCGCTGAAGGCGCCGGAACCCGATCGCGTGCTGAACACGACGCTCGTGTTCGACCCGGACGGCCGCGAGGCGGCCCGCTACGACAAGATCCACCTGTTCAACTTCGAGAAAGGCGACGAATCGTTCGACGAGGCCCGCACGATCCGCGCGGGCGACACGGTCGTCACCTTCGACGCGCCGTTCGGGCGGGTCGGCCTGTCGGTCTGTTACGATCTGCGCTTTCCGGAGCTGTATCGCAGGATGGGCGACTGCGCGCTGATCGTCGTACCGTCGGCGTTTACGTATACGACGGGCCGCGCGCACTGGGAAATGCTGCTGCGCGCGCGGGCCGTCGAAAACCAGTGCTACGTGCTCGCGGCCGCGCAAGGCGGCAAGCACGAGAACGGCCGGCGCACCTGGGGCCACAGCATGCTGATCGACCCGTGGGGCGAGATCGTCGCGGTCCGCGACGAGGGCGCGAGCGTCGTGACCGGCGCGCTCGATCCGCAGCGCATCGCCGACGTGCGCCAGAGCCTGCCCGCGTGGCGGCATCGCGTGCTGGCCTGAACCGCTGACCCGCCGCGGCGCTTGAAACGCCGCCCGGCCAACCCATCTGCCCAGAACGCACCCGACAACTTTTTGAGAACCCTCGATACCCGCATGAACATCATCGAACCCGGCATCCGCAATCTTGCGCTGGCGAAGGACATCCTCCTCACGCCGTACGGCCTCGACGAGAGCCTGCTCACGCGCACGATCGCCGACATCTTCACGCATCGCGTCGACTACGCGGACCTGTACTTCCAGGCGACCCGCAGCGAAGCGTGGAGCCTCGAGGAAGGCATCGTGAAGTCGGGCAGCTTCAGCATCGACCAGGGCGTCGGCGTGCGCGCGGTCGCGGGCGACCGCACCGCGTTCGCGTACTCGGACGACCTGTCGCCGGAAGCCATCGCCCAGGCGGCCGCGGCCACCAAGGCGATCGCGGCGGCCGGCGGCGGCCGCCAGAAGATCAAGGCGGCGACGTCGCTGAAGGGCATCTCGGGCCGCGACCTGTACCTGCCGTCCGATCCGCTCGCGTCGCTCGACGCGACCGCCAAGGTCAAGCTGCTCGAGCGCATCGAGCAGATGGCGCGCGGCCGCGATCCGCGCGTCACGCAGGTGATGGCGGGCCTCGCCGGCGAATACGACGTCGTGCTGGTCGCGCGCAGCGACGGCGCGCTGGCGGCCGACATTCGCCCGCTCGTGCGCGTGTCGGTCACGGTGATCGCCGAGCAGAACGGCCGCCGCGAGATCGGCTCCGGCGGCGGCGGCGGCCGCTTCGACTACGGCTACTTCACCGATGAAGTGCTGTCGCGCTACGTCGACGACGCCGTGCACGCGGCGCTCGTGAACCTCGACGCGCGCCCCGCTCCGGCCGGCGCGATGACGGTCGTGCTCGGGCCGGGCTGGCCGGGTGTGCTGCTGCACGAGGCGATCGGCCATGGCCTCGAGGGCGACTTCAACCGCAAGGGTTCGTCGGCGTTCGCCGGCCGGATCGGCGAGCGGGTCGCCGCGAAGGGCGTGACCGTCGTCGACGACGGCACGCTGCCGAATCGCCGCGGCTCGCTGAACATCGACGACGAAGGCAACCCGACGCAGTGCACGACGCTGATCGAGGACGGCATCCTGAAGGGCTACATCCAGGACACGCTGAACGCGCGCCTGATGAAGATGCCCGTCACCGGCAACGCGCGGCGCGAGTCGTACGCGGCGCTGCCGATGCCGCGCATGACCAACACGTACATGCTGAACGGCGACAAGGATCCGCAGGAAATCATCGCGTCGGTGAAGAACGGCCTGTACGCGGTGAACTTCGGCGGCGGCCAGGTCGACATCACGAACGGCAAGTTCGTGTTCTCGGCGTCCGAGGCGTACATGATCGAGAACGGCAAGGTCACCTACCCGGTGAAGGGCGCGACGCTCATCGGCAGCGGCCCGGAATCGCTGAAGTACGTGAGCATGATCGGCAACGACATGTCGCTCGACTCGGGCGTCGGCGTATGCGGCAAGGAAGGCCAGAGCGTGCCGGTCGGCGTCGGCCAGCCGACCCTGCGCATCGACAAGATGACGGTTGGCGGTACGGCATAACCGCATCGCGGCGCAGACAATCCGCGCATTTTGACAAAAACGCGCGGATTGTCCGCATTTTTGAGCGTCCCCGGTTGCCAGCGGCACGGCGACGGGGTATAAATTCCGAATCAACTTTTTTGACGAACCGAATCTCCGTCATGTCCGCCAAGTTTTATTTTTACTTTTTTTGGCATCTCAGACCGCTGGCGGATCGAGAGGGTTGATGGCGCGTAAAGCGCAACCGAAATTCCCGAAAAAACCGCCGGCGAACCCGGCGGTTTTTTTTCGCCCTTCGCCACCCGGTCGCCGCCGCAGCGGGTCCCGCGGCCCCGACCGAAATCACTGAATCGCTTGAATTGATGAATCTGCCGCACGCGCACTAACCGAACGGCGCACGGAAAAAGGAGAAACAGCATGCCCCCGCACAATACCGACGACGTCCGCATTCGCGAACTCAAGGAACTGACGCCGCCCGCCCACCTGATCCGCGAATTCGCGTGCTCCGAGGCCGCGTCCGAGCTGATCTACAACTCGCGCCAGTCGATGCACCGCATCCTGCACGGGATGGACGACCGGCTGATCGTCGTGATCGGGCCGTGCTCGATCCACGATACGAAGGCGGCGATCGAGTACGCGGGGCGGCTCGTGAAGGAACGCGAGCGCTTCAAGGGGGAACTGGAGATCGTGATGCGCGTGTACTTCGAGAAGCCGCGCACGACGGTCGGCTGGAAGGGGCTCATCAACGATCCGCACCTGGACAACAGCTTCAAGATCAACGAAGGGCTGCGCACCGCGCGCGAACTGCTGCTGCAGATCAACGAGATGGGGCTGCCGGCCGCGACCGAATACCTCGACATGATCAGCCCGCAGTACATCGCCGACCTGATCTCGTGGGGCGCGATCGGCGCGCGCACGACCGAGTCGCAGGTGCACCGCGAACTGGCGTCGGGGCTGTCGTGCCCGGTCGGCTTCAAGAACGGCACCGACGGCAACGTGAAGATCGCGGTCGACGCGATCAAGGCCGCGTCGCAGCCGCACCATTTCCTGTCGGTGACCAAGGGCGGCCACTCGGCGATCGTGTCGACGGCCGGCAATGAAGACTGCCACGTGATCCTGCGCGGCGGCAAGACGCCGAACTATGACGCGGACAGCGTGAACGCCGCGTGCGCGGACATCGGCAAGGCCGGCCTCGCCGCGCGCCTGATGATCGACGCGAGCCACGCGAACAGCTCGAAGAAGCACGAGAACCAGATTCCCGTGTGCGCGGACATCGGCCGCCAGGTCGCGGCCGGCGACGAGCGGATCGTCGGCGTGATGATCGAGTCGCACCTCGTCGAGGGGCGCCAGGACCTGAAGGAAGGCTGCCCGCTGACCTACGGCCAGAGCATCACCGACGCGTGCATCGCGTGGGACGACAGCGTGAAGGTGCTCGAAGGCCTCGCGGAATCGGTGAAGGCACGCCGCGTCGCGCGCGGCAGCGGCAACTGATCGCCGGCAGGCCCGGGGGCGGCGCGTGCCGCCCGCGGCCTGCCGCCTGCGCCGCACGAAAAAAAGCCCGGCTCACGCCGGGCTTTCTCATTGCCATGGCCGAAACCGGCCGTCAGGATCTCACTCGAGCGCGCCCGAGCCGAAGATCTCGGTATTGATGCGCTCCGGCGCGACGCCGAGCGCAACCAGCGCGTCACGTTGCGCCTTCATGAACGCGATCGGGCCGCAGATGTAGTAGTCGGCATCCGGCACCAGCGCATCGTGCTTCACGCGTTCCGGCGTCAGGCGCCCTTCGAGGTCGTGATCGACGCCGCCCCGGTCGTTCGGGCCCACCAGTTCGTACAGCACCGTGCGCTTGAAGTTGGCGTGTTCGCGCACCGTGTCGTTCAGCCAGTCGCGGAACGCATGCACCGCGCCCGACCGGCATGCGTGGACGAACCGCACTTCACGCTTGCTGCCTTCGCCGACCAGCGTCGATGCCATCGACACCATCGGCGTCAGGCCGACGCCGCCGGAGATCAGCACGACCGGCGTATCGACTCCGCGCTTCAGCGAGAATTCGCCCATCGGCGCGGTCACCTCGACGATCGCCCCCTCCTCCACGCCGTCATGCATCAGCGTCGACACCTTGCCGGCCGGGATCGCTTCCGGCTGGCCGGCCTCGCGCTTGACCGAGATGCGCAGCCACTTGCCGTGCGGCGCGTCGGACAGGCTGTACTGACGCGGCTGGTCGACGCCGAGATCGCCGACGAAGCGCTTCACCGTGATGTACTGGCCCGGCTCGAAGGTCGGCGCCTCGCCGCCGTCGGCGGGCGTCAGATAGAACGACGTGATCTCGTCGCTTTCACGCACCTTGCGGGCGACCTTGAACGGACGGAAGCCGCTCCACGCGGCGCCCGCGTACAGGTCGGCCTCGGCGCCGATCAGGATCTGCGCGAGCTGGCCGTACGCGACGCGCCATGCCTCGAGCGTCTCCGCATCGACCGCGTCGCCGAGCACTTCGACGATCGACGCGAGCAGGTTCTCGCCGACGATCGGGTAATGCTCGGGGCGGATGTTCAGGCTCGCGTGCTTGTGCGCGATGTGCGACACCGCCCCGCCGAGCGCGCCGAGGTTGTCGATGTTCGCCGCATATGCATAGACCGCCTTCGCGAGCGTTTCCGGCTGGCTGCCGGTCTTCTGGTGCGTCTGGTTGAACAGGTTCTTCAGTTCCGGATGCCGCGCGAACATGCGCTGGTAGAAGTGCTTCGTGATCGTCGCGCCGTGCACGGCGAGGACAGGGGCAGTGGCCTTCACGCGAGCCATCTGATCAGCGGTGATGTGGGTCATGTTCGTTCTCCGTTAAACATGCACATACAATACATCTTTAAAAATCGATGCCCCTTGGGCAAATTGTCGCAGCGCGGAAAAACGACACCGGGGGTCAGCGGACGCGCCCGCGCTCCCACAGCACGTCCGCGCCGCCATCCGCGCGGTTCAGCACGCGCGCCAGCACGAACAGCAGGTCCGACAGCCGGTTCACGTAACGCCGCGGCGCATCATTGAGCGTGTCGGTGCGCCCGAGCGCGACGATCGAGCGCTCCGCGCGGCGGCACACCGTCCGGCATACGTGCGCGAGCGACGCCGCACGCGAGCCGGCGGGCAGGATGAATTCCTTCAACGGCGGCAGCGTCGCGTTGTAGTCGGCCAGCCACCG
Organism: Burkholderia sp. Bp9143; assembly: GCF_003853645.1. Taxonomy (GTDB): domain Bacteria; phylum Pseudomonadota; class Gammaproteobacteria; order Burkholderiales; family Burkholderiaceae; genus Burkholderia. The sequence continues at coordinate 47,389 of NZ_QTPO01000002.1, forward strand.
GTCGAGGCGCGCGAGGTGCGTGTCGTCGAGCACCGCATGGCCGGGGATGCACAGCTCGCCGCCGAGATCGAACAGGTCGTGCTGGATCGTGACGAGCGCCGTGCGCACGTCGTCCGGCAGCGGTTCGGCGAGCAGCACGCCGAGATTCGAGTTCAGTTCGTCGACGTCGCCGATCGCGGCGATCCGCGCGTCGTCCTTACCGACGCGCCGTCCGTCGCCGAGGCCAGTGGTGCCGTCGTCGCCCGTGCGCGTCGCGATCTTGCTCAAACGGTTGCCCATGCGAATGTCCTCTCGTGCGCGGCCGCGATGCGGCCCGGTTGGGTTGGAACGCGATTATCGCAGCCCGCGGCGGCGGGCGCAGCGGGCGTTCCAGCGTAGAATGGGCCGAAAGTTTGACAAGCAGTCGTCAGGAGACGTTCGTGAATCACCCTGCCCCGCCGGCCACCACGCGCTGCCCGCTGCCTCCCGCCATGCTCGATGCGCTGCGCGCCGCCTTCGGCGAGCGCGTGTCGACCGCCGACGCCGTCCGCGCCCATCACGGCCGCGACGAATCGCCGTTCGATCCGCAACTGCCCGACGCCGTCGTGTTCGCCCGCAACGCCGATGAAGTCCGAGAAGTCGTGTCGCTGTGCGCGCTCTACAGCGTGCCGCTGATCCCGTACGGCGCCGGCTCGTCGCTCGAGGGCCACCTGCTCGCCGTACGCGGCGGCGTCTCGCTCGACCTGTCCGAAATGAACCGCGTGCTGTCGATCAACGCGGAAGACCTGACGGTCACGGTCGAACCGGGCATCACGCGCAAGGCGCTCAACGAAGCACTGCGCGACACCGGCCTGTTCTTCCCGATCGATCCGGGCGCCGACGCCAGCATCGGCGGCATGACCGCGACCCGCGCATCGGGCACCAACGCCGTGCGCTACGGGACGATGCGCGAGAACGTGCTCGGCCTGACCGCCGTGCTCGCCGACGGCCGCGTCGTGAAGACGGGCTCGCGCGCGCGCAAGTCGTCGGCCGGCTACGACCTCACGCGCCTGTTCGTCGGCTCCGAAGGCACGCTCGGCGTGATCACCGAGATCACGCTGCGCCTGCATCCGCTGCCCGAAGCCGTGTCGGCCGCGATCTGCACGTTCCCGTCGATGGGCGACGCGGTGCGCACCGTGATCGAGACGATCCAGATCGGCGTGCCGATCGCACGCGTCGAGTTCGTCGACTCGCTCGCGGTGCGCTCGATCAACCGCCACTCGAACCTGACGCTCGCCGAAGCGCCGACGCTGTTCTTCGAATTCCACGGCACCGAGGCCGGCGTGAAGGAACAGGCCGAGCTGGTGCAGGCGCTCGCGGGCCAGAACAACGGTCAGGGCTTCGAATGGGCGACCCGCCCCGAGGACCGCACGCGGCTCTGGGCCGCGCGCCACAACGCGTACTTCGCGATGCTGCAGCTGAAGCCCGGCTGCCGCGCGGTGACGACCGACGTGTGCGTGCCGATCTCGCAACTCGCCGCGTGCGTCGAGGAGACCGAAGCCGACCTGCGCGCGTCGACGCTGCCCTGCCCGATCGTCGGCCACGTCGGCGACGGCAATTTCCACGTCGCGATCCTGATCGATCCCGACAAGCCCGAGGAGATCGACGAAGCCGAGCGCATCAACGACCGGATCGTCGAGCGCGCGCTGCGCCTCGGCGGCACCTGCACCGGCGAACACGGTGTCGGGCTGCACAAGATGCGCTTCCTGCCGAAGGAGCACGGCGACAACGCGATCGACGCGATGCGCGCGATCAAGCTCGCGCTCGATCCGCGCAACCTGATGAATCCCGGCAAGATCTTCACGTGCTGACACGGCGCAGCGATGACGCACCTCCCGCAGGAGACTGAATGAACGCTTCCGTCGAACTATCGAGCGCGACCCGCGCGCAGCGCCAGCGCGAAGTCGTGCAGGCGCTGATGGCGGTGCTGCCGACGCATTGCCTGCTGTTCCGCGACGAAGACACCGCGCCGTACGAATGCGACGGCCTGTCCGCGTACCGCCGGCTGCCGCTCGCGGTTGCGCTGCCCGAAACCGAATCGCAGGTGCAGCGGATCGTGCAGATCTGCCGTCGCATGGAAGTGCCGATCGTGCCGCGCGGCGCGGGCACGAGCCTGTCCGGCGGCGCGCTGCCGATCACGAACGGCGTCGTGCTGTCGCTCGCGCGTTTCACGCGCATCGTCGAGGTCGATCCGTACGCGCGCACCGCCACCGTGCAGCCCGGCGTGCGCAACCTCGCGATTTCGGAAGCCGCCGCGCCTTACGGGCTGTATTACGCTCCCGATCCTTCGTCGCAGATCGCGTGCACGATCGGCGGCAACGTCGCGGAAAACTCCGGCGGCGTCCACTGCCTGAAATACGGGCTGACCGTGCACAACGTGATGCGCGTGCGCGCGGTCACGATCGACGGCGAGATCGTCGAATTCGGCTCGCTCGGCCTCGACACGCCGGGCCTCGACCTGCTCGCGGTGATGATCGGCAGCGAAGGGATGTTCGCGATCGTCACCGAAGTCACGGTGAAGCTGATCCCGAAACCGCAGACCGCGCAGCTCGTGATGGCGAGCTTCGACGATGTCGTGAAGGGCGGCGAGGCGGTCGCCGCGATCATCGCATCGGGCATCATCCCGGCCGGGCTGGAGATGATGGACAAGCCGGCCACCCAGGCCGTCGAGGCGTTCACCCACGCGGGCTACGACCTCGACGCAAAGGCGATCCTGCTGTGCGAATCGGACGGCACGCCCGAAGAAGTCGCGGAGGAAATCGTCCGCATGACGGCCGTGCTGCGCGAGCATGGCGCGACGCGCATCCAGGTCTCGCGCAACGAAAGCGAGCGGCTGCGCTTCTGGTCGGGCCGCAAGAACGCGTTCCCGGCCGCCGGGCGTATTTCCGCCGACTATTACTGCATGGACGGCACCGTGCCGCGTCGCGCGATCGGCCCGCTGCTCGCCCGCATCGAGCAGCTCGAGACGCGCTACGGGTTGCGCTGCATCAACGTGTTCCATGCCGGCGACGGCAACATGCATCCGCTGATCCTCTACAACGCGAACGATCCGGACGAGTTGCACCGCGCCGAACAGTTCGGCGCGGAAATCCTCGAATGCTGCGTGGAATTCGGCGGCAGCGTGACGGGCGAGCACGGCGTCGGCATCGAAAAGCTCAATTCGATGTGCGTACAGTTCTCGCCGCAGGAGCGCGATGCGTTCTTCGCGGTCAAGCGCGCGTTCGATCCGCCCGGGCTGCTCAACCCCGACAAGGGCATCCCGACCCGCGCGCGCTGCGCGGAGTACGGCCGCCAGCACGTGCGCGGGGGGCTGCTGCCGCACCCCGACCTGCCGCGCTTCTGAGCGCCGCGCAGTTGCGCGGCCCGCGCCGGCCGTGCGCGCGGCGGCGCCTGCATGCCTTCGTGATACAGGGCTTAGGGATAGTCGCGATGTGGATTCGCGCCACCCCGGTACAATCGACCGGACAACAACGAGGCAGCAACAGAACATGGAAGAGGACGACATCGTCGCCGGATGGGCCGAGCGCATCCGTGCCGCCAGTGCCGACGGCCGGCCGCTGCGGATTCGCGGCGGCGGCACCAAGGACTGGTACGGCCAGGCGCTGGACGGCGAAATACTCGACACGCGCGCGTTTCAGGGCGTCGTGTCGTACGACCCGGCCGAACTCGTCGTCACGGTCCGCGCGGGCACGCCGCTCGCGCAGCTTGAAACCGTCCTCGCCGAGTGCGGCCAGATGCTGCCGTTCGAGCCGCCCCACTTCGGCCGCGCGGCCACCGTCGGCGGCTGCGTCGCGGCCGGCCTCGCGGGCCCGCGCCGCGCGACCTGCGGCGCGCCGCGCGATTTCGTGCTCGGCGTCACGCTGATGAACGGGCGCGGCGAAGTGCTGCGCTTCGGCGGGCAGGTTGTGAAGAACGTCGCCGGCTACGACGTGTCGCGGCTGATGGCCGGCGCGCTCGGCACGCTCGGGCTGATGCTAGACCTGTCGATCAAGGTGCTGCCGGTACCGGTCGCCGAAGTCACGCTGAAGTTCGAGATGAGCGCGACCGACGCGGTGCGCAAGCTCAACGAATGGGGCGGCCATCCGCTGCCCGTCAGCGCGAGCGGCTGGCGCAACGGCACGCTCGTGCTGCGGCTGTCCGGCGCCGAGGCCGCCGTGAAATCGGCGAAGACGCTGCTCGGCGGCGAAGTCGTCGACGCGGTCGAGGCCGAGCGCTTCTGGGCCGGCCTGCGCGAGCACACCGACCCGTTCTTCAACGGCGTCCCGCCCGGCTACGCGCTGTGGCGGCTCGCGCTGCCGTCGATCACCGAGCCGATGCACCTGCCCGGCACCCAGCTGATGGAATGGGGCGGCGCTCAGCGCTGGTGGATCACCGATGCCGACGCGCAGACGGTGCGCATGAGCGCGAAGCAGGCCGGCGGCCATGCGACGCTGTTCCGCGCGGGTGAGTCCTACGACCGCAGCGCGGGCGTGTTCACGCCGCTGCCCGCGCCGCTGATGAAAATTCACCGCGGGCTGAAGACTGCATTCGATCCCGCACGCATCTTCAACCGCGGCCGGCTCTACCCGGATCTCTGAGCTCTGAACGATGCAAACGAACCTCGCCGATTTCATCCGCAATACGCCCGACGGCGACGAGGCCGACGCGATCCTGCGCAAGTGCGTGCATTGCGGCTTCTGCACCGCGACGTGCCCGACCTACCAGTTGCTCGGCGACGAACTCGACGGCCCGCGCGGCCGCATCTACCTGATCAAGCAGATGGTCGAAGGCGCGCCCGTCACGCGCAGCACGCAGCAGCACCTCGACCGCTGCCTCACCTGCCGCAGTTGCGAGACGACCTGCCCGTCGGGTGTCCAGTACGGCCGGCTCGTCGAAATCGGCCGCAAGCACGTCGAGGCGCAAGTGCAGCGCCCCGTGCAGCAACGGCTCGTGCGCCGCGTGCTCGCCAGCCTCGTGCCGAACGCGGCGCTGTTCTCCCCGATCATGCGGCTCGGCCAGCACGTACGACCGCTCTTGCCGAAACGGCTGCGCGACAAGGTGCCGCCGCGCACCCGGCTGCTCGAATGGCCACAGCGCACGCATCCGCGCAAGATGCTGATGCTCGCCGGCTGCGTGCAGCCGTCGATGCTGCCGAACATCAACATCGCGACCGCGCGCGTGCTCGACGCGCTCGGCGTCGAGACGATCGTCGCGCCCGACGCGGGCTGCTGCGGCGCGATCCGCCTGCACCTGAACTACCACGACGAAGCGCTCGACGACGCGCGGCGCAACATCGACGCATGGTGGCCGTACGTGGAGCAAGGCGCCGAGGCGATCGTGATGAACGCATCGGGCTGCGGCGTGACGGTGCTCGAATACGCGCACCTGCTGCGCGACGACCCGGCCTACGCGGAGAAGGCGCAGCGGATCGTCGCGCTGACGCGCGACATCTCCGACGTGCTGCTCGCGTTCGAGGCCGAGCTCGCGACGCTCGCGCGGCGCCGCGCCATCCATACCGTCGCGTACCACCCGCCGTGCACGCTGCAGCACGGCCAGCAGTCGCGCGGCAAGGTCGAGCGCCTGCTCGAGACGCTCGGCATCGACGTGCGGCTACCGGCCGACAGTCACCTGTGCTGCGGGTCGGCCGGCACCTATTCGCTGACGCAGCCGTCGCTGTCGTACCGGCTACGCAAGCAGAAGCTGCTGAAGCTGCAGGCACTCGAGCCGCAGATGATCGTGTCCGGCAACGTCGGCTGCATCGCGCACCTGCAAAGCGGCACGCAGATTCCGGTCGCGCACTGGATCCAGCTCGTCGAGCATCTGCTGTACGGCTAGCACGGCGCCGGCCCGGCCGGTCGCGCACGGCATCCCGTCCGTATAATGGGCGAATCGATGCGGCGCGTGCCGTGCCGCATCCGCCGCCGTACTCGCTTCCCGTGCCTGCTTCCGTGCCCGTCATGTCCGATTTCGCCGCCCGTCTCGACTCCGTTCACCGCCGCATCGCCGACGCCGCCCGCGCGGCCGGCCGCGATCCCGCCACCGTCTCGCTGCTCGCCGTGTCGAAGACGTTTCCCGCCGACGACGTGCGCGCCGCGCATGCGGCCGGACAACGCGCGTTCGGCGAGAACTACGTGCAGGAATCGATCGACAAGATCGACGCGCTCGCGGATCTCCGCGCCGCGCTCGAATGGCACTTCATCGGGCCGCTGCAATCGAACAAGACGCGCCCGGTCGCCGAACGGTTCGACTGGGTCCATTCGATCGACCGGCTGAAGATCGCGCAGCGCCTCGCCGAACAGCGCCCCGCGCACCTGCCGCCGCTCAACGTATGCGTGCAGGTGAACATCAGCGGCGAGGCGTCGAAGAGCGGCGTCGCGCCGGCCGACGTGGCCGACGTCGCGCGCGCGGTCGCCGCGCTACCGGCACTGCGCCTGCGCGGCCTGATGGCAATTCCAGAGCCGGCCGGCGATACCGACGCGCAACGCGCGCCGCATCGCGCGCTGCGTGCGCTGTTCGATGCATTGCGTGCCGAAGGCCTGCCGCTCGATACGTTGTCGATGGGCATGTCCGCCGATCTCGAGGCCGCGGTACTCGAAGGCGCGACGATCGTGCGCGTCGGCACCGCGATCTTCGGCGCACGCGACTATTCGCACTGAGCGCCACCCTTTTTCGCCTTTTCGTTCACTCACTCGCTCAATCCGACATATGAAAATCGCATTCATCGGCGGCGGCAACATGGCCGCGGCCCTGATCGGCGGCCTGATCAAGCGCGGCGTCGCCGCTGACGGCCTGTATGCCATCGACGTCAACGAGGACGTCCGCGCGCGCGCCGCGCAGCAATTCGGCATCCGCACCGGCGCGGCCATCGACGCAACGCTCGCGGACTACGACGCGATCGTGCTCGCGGTGAAACCGCAGGTGCTGAAGGACGTCGCGCAGGCGCTCGCGCCGCAGCTGAAGTCGCAGCTCGTGATCAGCATCGCGGCCGGCATCCGCGGCACCGATCTCGCGCGCTGGCTCGGCAACTACGCGCGCGTCGTGCGCACGATGCCGAACACGCCCGCGCTGGTCGGCATGGGCGTGACTGGTCTCGCCGCGCTGCCGGGCGTCGACGCGGCCGGTCGCGAGCTCGCGTCGAACGTGCTCGGCGCGGTCGGCGAGATCGTATGGTTCGACGACGAAGCGCAGCTCGATGCCGTCACGGCGATTTCGGGCAGCGGTCCGGCCTACGTGTTCTATTTCATCGAAGCGCTGCAGGAAGCCGCGCGCCGCCTCGGGATGAACGACGAACAGGGCCGCGCGCTCGCGGTCGCGACGTTCGCGGGTGCCGCGCAGCTTGCCGCGCAATCGGGCGAACCGGCGAGCGTGCTGCGCGAGCGCGTGACGTCGAAGGGCGGCACGACGGCCGCCGCGCTCGCGTCGTTCGACGCGCAGGGTGTCAAGGAAGCGATCGTGCGCGGCGCGCTGGCAGCCGAGGCACGCGCGAAGGAAATGGGCGACGAGCTCGGCCGCGCGTAAGCGCCGCGACCTCCGCCGCTCGTCCGGCACCTGCAACAAAAAAGCGGCCTCGGCCGCTTTTTTGTTGGCAGCGCGCGTCGGCGCGCGGCCGCTTCAGTTGCCCACCGGTCCCGCCATCAGGTAATGCACAGCGATCCCCGCGAACAGCACGCCGCCGAGCCAGTTGTTGTGCCGGAACGCCGCGAAGCACGGCATCCGCTCTCGGTCCTTGATCAGCGTGTAGTGATACAGCGCGCAGCCGACCGCCGCGGCCCAGCCGGCCCAGTACGCGAGACCGAAGCCGAGCGTCACGCCGATCCACACGTAGATGCCGAGCGTCATCGCATAGCACGCCATCACGGCCGCGACGTCGAAGCGGCCGAACGTCAGCGCGGACGTGCGAATGCCGATCTTGATGTCGTCGTCGCGGTCGACCATCGCGTATTCGGTGTCGTACGCGACCGACCAGAAGATGTTCGCGACCAGCATCACCCACGCAAGTGTCGGCACCGTGTCCTGCACGGCCGCGAACGCCATCGGGATGCCAAAGCCGAACGCGATGCCGAGATACGCCTGCGGAATCGCGAAGAAACGCTTCATGAACGGATACGAGCCGGCGACGAACAGCGCGACGACCGACAGCTCTTTCGTAAGCGTATTGAGCGGCAGGATCAGCAGGAACGAGATGCAGGCCAGCACCACCGCGATCGCGACGGCTTCCCATGCACGGATCTTGCCCGACGTCAGCGGCCGGTCGGCCGTGCGCTTCACGTGACGGTCGAAATCGCGGTCGGCATAGTCGTTCATCGCGCAGCCGGCCGAGCGCATCAGCAGCGTGCCGAGCGCAAAGATCACGAGCAGCGGCCAGCGCGGATGACCGTTCGACGCGATCCACAGTGCGTTGAGCGTCGGCCAGAGCAGCAGCAGGCTGCCGATCGGCTTGTCCATCCGGACGAGCCGCAGATAAAGGGGGAAGCGGGCAAGCATGGCGAAGCACCGGGAAGAGAATCCCGGCATTTTAGAGCCGAGCGGCGGTTCGCGTCATGTCGGGACGGCCCGCGGCCGGGTGCCGCGGCACGCGCGTCGGCCGCCCGAGCCCGCTGCAGGCGGTCGGACGGCCCCACGCGCCGATCGAGGGACAGATGCATTGGGGCGCCAGTCCGACCTGATCGGAATGCGATCCGATGCGGGCAGCCCGGCCCCGGTTTGATGCCGGAGTACCCGCTGATCACCCGCTGATGCAGGCCGCAGCGCGCGACCGGCCGCACCGACCTTACCCGAGCAGCGACCGCAGCATCCACGCGGTCTTTTCATGCGTCTGCAGGCGCTGCGTCAGCAGGTCGGCGGTCGGCTCGTCGCTCGCCGCATCGGCGATCGGAAAGATTTCGCGCGCAGTGCGCACGACCGTCTCGTGCCCTTCGACAAGCTGGCGGATCATCTCTTCGGCGGCCGGCACGCCGTTCGCTTCCTGCACCGACGACAGTTTCGCGAAATCCGCGAACGTACCCGGCGCGACGACGCCGAGCGTGCGAATGCGTTCGGCGACCGAGTCGACCGCGAGCCACAGTTCGTTGTACTGCTCCTCGAACATCAGGTGCAGCGTGTTGAACATCGGACCCGTGACGTTCCAATGGAAGTTGTGGGTCTTCAGATACAGCGAAAACGTATCGGCAAGCAGGCGCGACAGGCCGTCCGCGATTTTCCTGCGGTCCTTGTCGCTGATGCCGATGTTGATCTGCGTGGCGTTGCCTTTCCTGGCCATCTTCGGGACTCCTCATTCGAAATGTGAACCGGCGAAAATGCGTCGAGCAATCCGCATGCCGCGTCGCGCGGCATCCGTTCGCTACTTGCCGGCCTGGCGCGGCGAACGAATCGCCACGCTCAGCCGCCGGCACTCGAGACGATCGGCGCGAGCGCATGCAGCGCCTGCGCGACCAGCTCGGCCGCACCGCCGATGACGATCGCGAAACCGACGATACGGCGCACCCACTCGGCCGGCGTGAACGCGGCGCGCATGTTCAGCATCATTTGCGTCATGGTCGTCACTCCTTCGACAAGAGCTTGAATCGGAAGAAAAAACGGCCGGTCGTGCGACCGGCCGCTCCACGTTGCAACGTGACTGCGCTAACGCATCACGACATTCACGCGAGGTCGAAGCGGTCGAGGTTCATCACCTTGTTCCAGGCCGCGACGAAATCGCGTACGAACTTCTCGTTCGCGTCCGAGCTGCCGTACACCTCGGCCAGCGCACGCAACTGCGAGTGCGAACCGAAGATCAGGTCGACGCGCGTGCCGGTCCACTTGACCTGGCCCGTCGCACGATCGCGCCCTTCGAACACGTCGTTCGCGGCCGACACCGGCTTCCACTCCGTACCCATGTCGAGCAGGTTCACGAAGAAGTCGTTGGTCAGCGAGCCCGGACGATCGGTGAACACGCCGTGCTTTGCGTCACCGACGTTCGCGCCGAGCACACGCAGGCCGCCGACGAGCACCGTCAGCTCCGGCCCGCTCAGCGTCAGCAGTTGGGCCTTGTCGACCAGCAGCGCCTCGGCCGGCGTCTTGTACGCGCTCTTCAGGTAGTTGCGGAACCCGTCCGCAACCGGCTCGAGCACGGCCATCGCCTCGACGTCGGTCTGCGCCTGCGACGCATCCATCCGGCCCGGTGCGAACGGCACCGTCACCGCGACACCCGCATTCTTCGCGGCCTGTTCGACGCCGGCCGCACCCGCGAGCACGATCAGGTCGGCGAGCGACACCTTCTTGCCGCCCGTCTGCGCATCGTTGAACGCCTTCTGCACGCCTTCGAGCGTCTCGAGCACCTTCGCGAGCGCCGCCGGCTGGTTCACGTCCCAGTCCTTCTGCGGGGCCAGGCGGATGCGCGCACCGTTCGCGCCGCCGCGCTTGTCCGAACCGCGGAACGTCGAGGCCGACGCCCATGCGGTCGACACGAGTTGCGCGACCGACAGGCCCGATGCGAGCACCTTCGTCTTCAGCGCCGCGACGTCGGCGTCATCGATCAGCGTGTGGTCGACGGCGGGAATCGGGTCCTGCCACAACAGTTGCTCCGCCGGCACTTCCGGGCCGAGATAGCGCGCACGCGGCCCCATGTCGCGGTGCGTGAGCTTGAACCAGGCGCGCGCGAACGCGTCGGCGAACTCGGCCGGGTTCTCGTAGAAGCGGCGCGAGATCTTCTCGTAAGCCGGGTCGAAACGCAGCGACAGGTCGGTCGTCAGCATCGTCGGGCGATGTTTCTTCGACGCATCGAACGCATCCGGAATCACTTCGTCGGCACCCTTCGCGACCCACTGGTGCGCGCCGGCCGGGCTCTTCGTCAGTTCCCATTCGTAGCTGAACAGGTGCTTGAAGAAGTCGTTGCTCCACTTCGTCGGCGTCGACGTCCACGTGACTTCGAGGCCGCTCGTGATCGCGTCCTGGCCCTTGCCCGATGCGTACGCGCTCTTCCAGCCGAGACCCTGCTGCTCGATGCCCGCCGCTTCCGGCTCCGGACCGACGTCCGATGCGGGGCCCGCGCCGTGCGTCTTGCCGAACGTGTGGCCGCCGGCGATCAGCGCGACCGTCTCTTCGTCGTTCATCGCCATCCGCGCGAACGTCTCGCGGATGTCGCGTGCCGCCGCGACCGGGTCGGGGTTGCCGTCCGGGCCTTCCGGGTTCACGTAGATGAGGCCCATCTGCACGGCCGCGAGCGGGTTGTCGAGGTCACGGTCGCCCGAGTAACGGCTGTTCGGGCCGCCGCTCAGTTCCAGCCAGATCTTTTCCGAACCCCAGTAGACGTCGTCCGGTTCCCACGTGTCGACCCGGCCGCCCGCGTAACCGAAGGTCTTGAAGCCCATCGATTCGAGCGCGACGTTGCCGGTCAGGATCAGCAGGTCGGCCCACGAGATGTTGCGGCCGTACTTCTGCTTGATCGGCCACAGCAGCCGGCGTGCCTTGTCGAGGTTCCCGTTGTCCGGCCAGCTGTTCAGCGGCGCGAAGCGCTGTTGCCCGCCGCCCGCGCCGCCGCGGCCGTCGGCGGTCCGGTACGTGCCGGCGCTGTGCCAGGCCATCCGGATGAACAGGCCGCCGTAGTGGCCGAAGTCGGCCGGCCACCAGTCTTGCGACGTCGTCATCAGCGCCTGCAGGTCGCGCTTCACCGCCGCGAGGTCGAGCTTCTCGAACGCTTCCGCGTAGTCGAAATCCTTGTCCATCGGATCGGACAGCGCCGAGTGCCGGTGCAGGATGTTCAGGTTCAGCTGGTTCGGCCACCAGTCCTTGTTCGACGTGCCGCTGCCTGCGGTGTGATTGAACGGGCACTTCTTTTCGTTCGACATGCGTTTTCTCCTAGGCTTGCTCATGTGCCCCCACCAACCGGGCCCGGCATCGTGCCGCGCGGTTCGTGGGGTGTCATTGCGGGGGTAAGAAACGGAACAGGTTGGTCCTCCTGTCGTACTACGGGATGTCGTGCGGGTCCTTCGATGCGCGTTCCCGTTGCGAAGCGCCGCAGGCGGGGCGCTCCAGGAATCGGCGACCGGCCGGCGCTGCGCCGGCGGTACATTCGGGCTTCCGGACTTCGGACATGCAATGCTCCCTCATGGCTGGACGGCGGGTGAATCGGGGGAACACAGGACCGGCGTGCGGCGATGCTCATCCGCCATACACACGATCCGCCAGGTACGCGAACGCAATCGGGCGCAGGCTGCGGGCCACGGCCCTGGCGCGAGTTACGACCTCATCGCGCGACGGGATGTTCCGCTGCGCGTGCTCCAATACCGACCGCATCATGACATCCTCCTTTGACGCTTGCATTCAGCGTGCGGACCGGACTGTCGATCCGACGCCGATCCATGTAGAGAATTCTATTTTTATCTATCGAATATTTGAATTCGATTAATGTTATCTATTCGATAGGAAAAAATAAACGGGGTCGCAAGACCCCGTCCATCGGCCATCTTCAAGCGCGCCGCACCCTGCTCAGTTCATCGTCGCCGGCATGTCGAGCTTCGCGACGCCCGGCAGATCGCACGCGGCGATCGCCTCGCTGATCGCGTCGATCGCGGGCATCCGCGTGAAGCTCTTGCGCCACACCAGCACGACACGGCGATCCGGCACCGGTTCGTTGAACGGTACGTACGACAGCAGCTCGGCATCGGGGCCGTTCGCGCGCGGGCCGACCTCGGCGACCGACATCCGCGGCAGCACCGTGATGCCGACCCCGCTTGCGACCATGTGGCGAATCGTTTCGAGCGACGAGCCCTCGAAGGTCTTCTGGATGCCGTCGGCCGTCTGCGAGAAACGCATCAGCTCCGGGCACACGCCGAGCACGTGATCGCGGAAGCAATGGCCGTTGCCGAGCAGCAGCATGGTTTCCTGCTTCAGGTCCTCGGCATCGATCTCGGCACGCTTCTCCCACGGGTGCCCTGCCGGCAGCGCGACGACGAACGGCTCGTCGTACAGCGGCCGCACCATCAGGCCGGTTTCGGGGAACGGTAGCGCCATGATCGCGGCGTCGATCTCGCCCTGCTTCAACAGTTCGAGCAGCTTCAGCGTGTAGTTCTCCTGCAGCATCAGCGGCATCTGCGGCACGCGCTGGATCATCTGCTTGACGAGCGTCGGCAGCAGGTACGGCCCGATCGTGTAGATCACGCCGAGACGGAACGGGCCGACGAGCGGGTCCTTGCCCTGCTTGGCGATCTCCTTGATCGCGAAGGTCTGCTCGAGTACGCGCTGCGCCTGCGTGACGATCTGGTCTCCGATCGGGGTCACGCTCACTTCGCTCGCGCCGCGCTCGAAAATCTGTACGTTGAGCTCGTCTTCCAGCTTCTTGATCGCCACCGATAGCGTCGGCTGGCTCACGAAGCATGCTTCGGCCGCGCGACCGAAATGCCGTTCGCGCGCGACCGCGACGATGTATTTCAATTCAGTCAGGGTCATTGTGGGTCAATCAGGGATATACAGGCGATAGGTTTAATTTATACACCCGTTGGCACCGGTTCGCCAAGTTTCTCTGCATCGCGACGCACCGAATAAACGCTGAATGGCGGTTTTAAATCCGACCCTGAATGCGCGAATCAGGCCTTCAGATATTGCTCCCGCGCGCCGAGCCAGCGCGCGAGATGCTGCGTGACCACGTCGGGATACGCGGCGATCAGTCGCGCCGCCGCGTCGCGGGCCGGGTCGATCAGCCAGCCGTCGGTCTCGAGGTTCGCGAAGCGCAGCATCGCCGCGCCGGACTGGCGCGCGCCGAGGAATTCGCCGGGGCCGCGGATCTCGAGGTCGCGCCGCGCGATCTCGAAGCCGTCGGTCGTCTCGCGCATCGTCTTCAGCCGCTCGCGGCCGGTGAGCGACAGCGGGCCCGTGTACAACAACACGCATACCGACGCCGCGGTGCCGCGCCCGACGCGGCCGCGCAGCTGGTGCAGCTGTGCGAGGCCGAAGCGCTCCGCGTGCTCGATCACCATCAGCGATGCATTCGGCACGTCGACGCCGACCTCGATCACGGTCGTCGCGACGAGCAGCTGCACGTCGTTGCGCGTGAAGGCCTCCATCACGGCTGCCTTGTCGGCCGGCGACAGCCGCCCGTGCACGAGCCCGACCTTCAGCTCGGGCAGCGCCGCGGCCAGCGTCTCGTAGGTTTCGACGGCGGTCTGCAGCTGCAGCGTCTCGCTCTCCTCGATCAGCGGACACACCCAGTACACCTGGCGGCCGGTCAACGCGGCCTCGCGCACGCGCGCGATCACCTCCTCGCGCCGCGCATCGCCGACGAGGCGCGTCAGCACCGGCGTGCGGCCCGGCGGCAGTTCGTCGATCGTCGACACCTCGAGATCCGCGTAATACGTCATCGCGAGCGTGCGCGGAATCGGCGTGGCCGACATCATCAGCTGGTGCGGCTGGAAATCGCGCGCGCCGTTGGCCGCGTTCGCCGCCTTCGCGCGCAGCGCGAGACGCTGCTCGACGCCGAAGCGGTGCTGCTCGTCAACGATCACGAGGCCGAGCCGCGCGAATTCGACCGTGTCCTGGATGATCGCGTGCGTGCCGATCACGAGCTGCGCGGTGCCGAGCGCCGCGGCCTCGATCGCCGCGCGCTTCTCCTTCGCCTTCAGGCTGCCCGCGAGCCATGCGACCGATACGCCGAGCGGCTCGAGCCACGCGCGCAGCTTGCGCGCGTGCTGTTCCGCGAGGATTTCCGTCGGCGCCATCAGCGCGGCCTGGTAGCCGGCGTCGATCGCCTGCGTCGCGGCCAGTGCCGCGACGACCGTCTTGCCGCTGCCGACGTCACCCTGCAGCAGCCGCTGCATCGGGTGCGCGAGCGTGAGATCGTGCGCGATCTCGTCGACGACGCGCGACTGCGCGCCCGTCAGCGTGAACGGCAGCGCCGCGTAGAGGCGCGTCGTCAGCGCGTCTGCATCGGCCGCGGTGCGGCGCGGCATCGCGGGCGCCGCGCGCGTGCGGCGCTCCTCGTGCGCGCGCTTGAGCGACATCTGCTGCGCGAGCAGCTCCTCGAACTTGATGCGCGTCCATGCCGGATGCGAGCCGTCCATCAGCGCGGCTTCGTCGGAATCGACGCCCGGGTGGTGCAGGATGCGCACGGCCTGCGCGAGCGTCGGCACGCCGAGCGGCTTCAGGTAGTCGCGCTCGATCTCGGGCGGCAGCAGTTCGGGCAGCGGCGTACGCTCGACCGCGTTCTCGATCGCCTTGCGCAGATACGCCTGCGACACGCCGGCCGTGCTCGGATAGACGGGCGTGAGCACCTGCGGCAGCGGTGCATCCGCCTCGACGACCCGCACCGCCGGATGCACCATTTCCATCCCGAAGAAGCCACCGCGCACGTCGCCGCGCACGCGCAGCCGCTGGCCGACGGCCATCTGCTTGACCTGCGAGCCGTAGAAATTGAGGAAGCGCAGCACGAGCTGCTCGCCGTCGTCGTCCTGGATCTTCACGACGAGCTGCCGACGCGGCCGGTACGCGACCTCGTTGTCGAACACGACGCCCTCGGTCTGCGCGATGCCGCCCGGCAGCAGCTCGCCGATCGGCGTGAGCGTGGTTTCGTCCTCGTAGCGCATCGGCAGATGCAGCACGAGATCGATCGAGCGCGTGAGGCCGAGCTTCGCGAGCTTGTCGGCCGTCTTCACCGGTTTGTCGGCGGCCGGCTTCTTCTTGCGCTTTGCGCCCAATGCCCCGCCTTCGTCGCCGCCCGCGCCCGGTTCGACCTCGGGTGCGGCGGC
Source organism: Burkholderia sp. Bp9143 (assembly GCF_003853645.1). Taxonomy (GTDB): domain Bacteria; phylum Pseudomonadota; class Gammaproteobacteria; order Burkholderiales; family Burkholderiaceae; genus Burkholderia. Next base: position 63,102 of record NZ_QTPO01000002.1, read on the forward strand.
GGCCGGCTGCGCGAGCCGCCCGTCGGCGCCGCGCTTCGGGCCCGCGCGGCGCGGCACGGCACCGCGCGGCTCCGCGCGCTCCACGGAACCGCCCTCCCCCGCGCTTTGCGCGGGTAATGCGGCATCGTCCGCGTCGAACGGATCGGCGGAATCGGCAACGGCGGCGGTGGAACGGCGTGGTGACACAGGCATCGGATCGTCTGGGTGCTTCGCAAGGCAAGTACAATAGCGGCTTTCACGTCGTCCGAACGAACGACGCCGGCCAGGCCGCGCATCCCGCCATCATAGCGGCTCGCGCGCCCCGTTTATGCGTTTCCGCCCTGTCGGCGGCGCCCGCCGGCCGTTTCGAACCAGCCCGCATGTTCACGCTTTCCGATTTCGATTTCAATCTGCCACCCGAGCTGATTGCGCAAACCGCGCTGCCCGACCGCACCGCGAGCCGCCTGCTCGAGGTCGATGGCACCGCCGAGCCCGCGCGCCTCGTCGACCGCCGCTTCGCCGAGCTGCCGTCGTGCATCGCGCCCGGCGACCTGCTCGTGTTCAACGATACCAAGGTGCTGAAGGCGCGTTTCTTCGGCCAGAAGGCCAGCGGCGGCAAGATCGAGGTACTGATCGAGCGCGTGACCGGCACGCACACCGCACTCGCGCAGATCCGCGCGAGCAAGTCGCCGGGCGCCGGCACGACGCTGCGCCTTGCCGACGCGTTCGACGTGACGGTCGGCGAGCGCGTCGAGCCGTTCTTCACGCTGCACTTCCCGGAGCCGTGCCTCACGCTGATCGAGCAGCACGGCCGCCTGCCGCTGCCGCCGTACATCGAGCACGACGCCGACGCGAACGACGAGACGCGCTACCAGACCGTCTACGCGAGCAACCCGGGGGCGGTCGCCGCGCCGACGGCCGGGCTCCATTTCGACCAGCCGATGCTCGGGAAACTCGACGCGATGGGCGTCGAGCGTGCGACGCTGACGCTGCACGTGGGCGCCGGCACGTTCCAGCCGGTGCGCGTCGAGAACATCGCCGAGCACCGGATGCACAGCGAGTGGTACGACCTGCCGCAGTCGCTCGTCGACAAGATCGCCGCGACCCGCGCGCGCGGCGGCAACGTGATCGCGGTCGGCACGACGTCGATGCGCGCGCTCGAAGCCGCGGCGCGCAGCGCCGACGAGGCAGGCCGCCCGCTCGCGGCGACGCAGGCCGAGACCGACATCTTCATCACGCCCGGCTACCGCTTCCGGGTCGTCGACCGGCTCGTCACGAACTTCCACCTGCCGAAGTCGACGCTGCTGATGCTGGTGTCCGCGTTCGCGGGCGTCGAGACGATCCGCGCCGCGTACCGGCACGCGATTGACAAACGCTACCGCTTCTTCAGCTACGGCGACGCGATGCTGCTCACGCGGCGCGACACGCCGGAGGCGCCGCGCGCGTAAGCGCGGCCGCCGCGCCCCTTGTTCCCGCAGTGCGCGCTACGATGGCGCGCATCCGCTTTTCCCCGCCGCCGGCTTGCCGGCGGCGTTTCCAACATGCGCCGGACTGTTTTCCGGTGGCAAGGAGAATGACGCGATGACCGAAGGTTCATCCCACGATACGCACGCCCCCGTGCAGGACCGCCCGGCCAACGGGCTCGAATTCGAACTGCTGACGACCGACGGCCATGCGCGCCGCGGCCGCGTGAAACTCAACCACGGCGTGGTCGAGACGCCGATCTTCATGCCGGTCGGCACCTACGGCACCGTGAAGGCGATCCAGCCGCGCGAGCTGCACGAGATCAAGGCCCAGATCATCCTCGGCAACACGTTCCACCTGTGGCTGCGCCCGGGCCTCGACACGATCGACGCGCACGGCGGCCTGCACGGCTTCATGGGCTGGAACAAGCCGATCCTGACCGACTCGGGCGGCTTCCAGGTGTTCTCGCTCGGCGACCTGCGCAAGATCACCGAGGACGGCGTGACGTTCGCATCGCCGATCAACGGCGACAAGCTGTTCCTGTCGCCGGAAGTGTCGATGCAGATCCAGAAGGTGCTGAACTCCGACATCGTGATGCAGTTCGACGAATGCACGCCGTACGCGACCGACGGCGTGCCGACCACGCACAAGGAAGCGGCCGAGTCGATGCGCATGTCGCTGCGCTGGGCGAAGCGCTCGCTCGACGAGTTCGACCGGCTCGGCAACCCGAATGCGCTGTTCGGGATCGTCCAGGGCGGGATGTTCGAGGACCTGCGCGACGAATCGCTCGCGGGCCTGTCGGAACTCGGCTTCCACGGCCTCGCGATCGGCGGGCTGTCGGTCGGCGAGCCGAAGGAAGACATGATGCGGGTGCTGCGGCACGTCGGTCCGAAGCTGCCGGCCAACAAGCCGCACTACCTGATGGGCGTCGGCACGCCGGAGGACCTGGTCGAGGGCGTCGCGAACGGCATCGACATGTTCGACTGCGTGATGCCGACCCGCAACGCGCGCAACGGCTGGCTGTTCACGCGCTTCGGCGACGTGAAGATCCGCAACGCGACGCACAAGAACTCGCTGAAGCCGCTCGACGCGAGCTGCTCCTGCTACACGTGCCGGAACTTCTCGCGCGGCTACCTGCATCACCTGCACCGCGTCGGCGAAATCCTCGGCGCGCAGCTCAACACGATCCACAACCTGCACTACTACCTGCAGCTGATGAGCGAGATCCGCGACGCGATCGAGACCCACACGTTCGACGCATTCCGCCAGCGCTTCGCGGAGGATCGCGCGAGAGGGGTCGACTGACGGGCCGGCTCCCGGCGGCCCGCGCGACGGTCCGTCACATAGGACGTGTACTAAATAATGCATTCCGGGTGCCAGTCGCGACCACCGAATATTACAATTGCCTTTCCAAATGAGTCGCAACGGTGCCGTTTCATGCTTTAACAGCTTGATCCGAAAGCGCATTTGCCGAGCCGTTTGCGCATGGGGCCGGTGGTAGAATAACCGGCTTATTTTTCGATCTTCCCCTACGGAGAGACCAACGTGCCGTTCATTTCCAATGCCTTCGCGCAAGGTGCCGGTGGCGCCGAATCGAGCCTGATGAGCTTCCTGCCGCTCATCCTGATGTTCGCGGTGCTGTACTTCATCATGATCCGTCCGCAGATGAAGCGCCAGAAGGAACACCGCAACATGCTCGCGGCCATGGCGAAGGGCGACGAAGTCGTCACGAGCGGCGGCCTCGTCGGCAAGGTGACGAAGGTCTCCGAAGGCTACATCGGCGTCGAAATCGCCGAAGGCACCGAAATCACCGTGCAGAAGGCTGCCGTCACGACCATTCTGCCGAAGGGCACGATCAAGTCGCTGTAAGGCTTTCACCGAGCGTCCGGCTCCCCGCGTCGTGCCCGCCTGAGAGAGCGCGCCGCCGCGGCGCCGGACGCGACGCTTTCACGCCAACCACCCGTTCGGCCCCCTCATGAATCGTTATCCACTCTGGAAATATGTCGTGATGGTCGTGGCGCTCGCCATCGGCCTTCTGTACACATTGCCCAACTTCTTCGGCGAAGCGCCGGCGGTGCAGGTGTCGAGCGGCAAGGCCACGGTCAAGCTCGACTCGACCACGCTGACCCAGGTCGAATCCGCGCTCGCCGCGGCACAGATCACGCCGGACGACGTCACCTTCGAGAACACGGCGTCCAACGCGAACATCCGCGTGCGCCTGAAGGACACCGATACGCAGCTGCGCGTCAAGGACCTGCTGCAGAAGTCGCTGAACGCCGATCCGAACGATCCGCAGTACGTCGTCGCACTGAACCTGCAAAGCGCGTCGCCGCGCTGGCTGACCGCGCTGCACGCACTGCCGATGTATCTCGGCCTCGACCTGCGCGGCGGTGTCCACTTCCTGCTCCAGGTCGACATGACGGGCGCGCTCACGAAGAAGCTCGACTCCGATGCGACCGACGCGCGCACGCTGCTGCGCGACAAGAACATCCGCGACGGCGGCGTGAGCCGCGTCGACCAGTCCGTCGTCGTCAACTTCAGCGATGCGCAGACGGCGGAAGACGCCCGCAAGGTACTCGCCGCGTCGGTCACCGAACTGCAATGGGCGACCCAGCCCGGCGGCGGCGGCACGCAAGTCGTCGGCACGTTCACGCCGGCCGTGCAGAAGGCCGTCGAGGACGCCGCGCTCAAGCAGAACCTGACCACGCTCCACAACCGCGTGAACGAACTCGGCGTGTCGGAGCCGATCCTGCAACAGCAAGGCAGCGACCGCATCGTCGTCGAACTGCCGGGCGTGCAGGACACCGCGAAGGCGAAGGACATCATCGGCCGCACCGCGACGCTCGAGGCGCGCCTCGCCGATCCGATCAACACGCACCCGAACCCGAACGACCCCGTGCCGCCGGGCGAGGAGCTGTTCACGCAGGGCAACCAGGCGCCCGTGCTGCTGAAGAAGGACGTGATCTTCACCGGCGACCGCATCATCGATGCGTCGGCCGGCTTCGACGAACACCAGCGTCCGTCGGTCAACATCCGCCTCGACTCGGCGGGCGGCCGCTCGGTGCGCGCGGTGTCGCGCGACAACATCGGCAAGCCGATGGCGATGGTGCTGTTCGAGAAGGGCAAGGGCGAGGTGCTGACGGTCGCGACGATCCAGTCCGAACTCGGCGACCGCTTCCAGATCACGGGCCAGCCGACGCCGCAGGCCGCGGCCGACCTCGCGCTGCTGCTGCGCGCCGGTTCGCTCGCCGCACCGATGGACATCATCGAGGAACGCACGATCGGCCCGAGCCTCGGCGCGGACAACATCAAGATGGGCGTCCACTCGGTGATCTGGGGCTTCTGCGCGATCGCCGTGTTCATGATCGCGTACTACATGCTGTTCGGCGTGATCTCGGTGATCGGCCTGTCGGTGAACCTGCTGCTGCTCGTCGCGGTGCTGTCGCTGATGCAGGCGACGCTGACGCTGCCGGGTATCGCGGCAATCGCGCTCGCGCTCGGTATGGCGATCGACTCGAACGTGCTGATCAACGAGCGCGTGCGTGAAGAACTGCGCGCCGGCCAGCCGCCGCAGATCGCGATCCAGGCCGGCTATGCGCACGCGTGGGCGACGATTCTCGACTCGAACGTCACCACGCTGATCGCCGGCCTCGCGCTGCTCGCGTTCGGCTCGGGCCCGGTTCGCGCGTTCGCGATCGTGCACTGCCTCGGCATCCTGACGTCGATGTTCTCCGCGGTGTTCTTCTCGCGCGGGATCGTCAACCTCTGGTACGGCGGCCGCAAGAAGCTGAAGTCGCTCGCGATCGGCCAGGTGTGGAAGCCGGAAGGCGCCACGGCCGGCGCATCGTTCGCCGCGGCCGACGAATCGACCGACACCGCGCGCGCCGCGAAGCTCGCCGCGCCCGCGAAGGGCGACGCACCGCGCGCCGGCAAGCCGCAGCTGCGCAACCGCGCGCAGCAAGGCGTGTCGCCGAAGAAACCGGGCTCGACCCAATAAGGCCCCGGAGACGAAGCCATGGAATTTTTCCGCATCCGTAAAGACATTCCGTTCATGCGGCACGCGCTGGTGTTCAACGTGATCTCGCTGGTCACGTTCCTCGCCGCCGTGTTCTTCCTGTTCCACCGCGGGCTGCACCTGTCCGTCGAATTCACCGGCGGTACGGTGATCGAGGTCCAGTACCAGCAGGCCGCGCAGCTCGAGCCCGTGCGCAACACGCTCGGCAAGCTCGGCTACGCCGATGCGCAGGTGCAGAACTTCGGCACGTCGCGCAACGTGCTGATCCGCCTGCAGCTGAAGGAAGGCCTCACGTCCGCGCAGCAGAGCGACCAGGTGATGACCGCGCTGAAGGCGCAAAGCCCCGACGTGACGCTGCAGCGCGTCGAGTTCGTCGGCCCGCAGGTCGGCCGCGAGCTCGCGACCGACGGTCTCCTCGCGCTCGCGTGCGTCGTGATCGGCATCGTGATCTACCTGTCGATCCGCTTCGAATGGAAGTACGCGATCGCCGGCATCATCGCCAACCTGCACGACGTCGTGATCATTCTCGGCTTCTTCGCGTTCTTCCAGTGGGAATTCTCGCTGGCGGTGCTCGCGGCGATCCTCGCGGTGCTCGGCTACTCGGTCAACGAGTCGGTCGTCATCTTCGACCGGATCCGCGAAACGTTCCGCCGCGAACGCAAGATGAGCGTGCAGGAAGTGATCAACCACGCGATCACGACCACGATGTCGCGGACGATCATCACGCACACGTCGACGGAAATGATGGTGCTGTCGATGTTCTTCTTCGGCGGCCCGACGCTGCACTACTTCGCGCTCGCGCTGACGGTCGGCATCATGTTCGGCATCTACTCGTCGGTGTTCGTCGCGGGCTCGCTCGCGATGTGGCTCGGCATCAAGCGCGAAGACCTGATCAAGGAAAAGAAGACCGCGCACGATCCGGACGATCCGAACGCGGGCGCACAGGTTTAAGCGCCGCGTCGTTTCGGCTGATACGAGAAGGCCGGTCCTGTTGGACCGGCCTTTTTTCATGCACGAACCGCTGCCCTCTTCATCCGGCGCGACCGCACGGACCATCGGCTACAATCGCCTCACCGTCCCGCCCCGCCACCCGCCGAAGCCACGGTCGTCATGATGCCAGCCACGCGTGTCGTTTACCGCATCGTCGCCTGGAGTACCGGCGTAGCCGCCGCGGCTGCGTTCGTTGCATGCGCATCGGCCGCCCGCGCGCAGTCCGTGCCACCCGCCGCCGCGTCTGTCGTCCCGCCCGCCACGCCGCCTGCTGCCGCCTCGCAACCGTCACCCTGCCCGCCCGGCTGGGAACCGCAGCTCTGCGAACTGAAGGCCGCGGTCGACGTGCTGAAGAAGCAGCACCTGACCGACGTCGACATCGGCGCACTGCTCGACGCCACCGTGCACGACGGGATCAAGACGCTGCCGCACGCGCGCTTCTTCAACGCGAAGGAGCACCAGCAACAGCTCGATGACGAGCGCCGCGCACGCGACGGCACGCCGGGCATCGGCATCGTGTTCGAGACGCGGCCCGACGGGCTGCACATCATCGACGTGATTCCCGACGCGCCCGCCGAACAGGCCGGCGTGCGACCCGACGATCTCGTCGTCGCGATGAACGACCAGAGTGTCGTCGGCATCGACAGCAGCGACGTCGTGAAACTCGCGAAGGGCGACGCGGGCGTGCCGCTGAAACTCACGGTCCGGCGCGGTCCGAACCACGCGACGCTGACCTTCGCGCCGGTCCGCGCGATCGTCAGGCCGCACCCGGCGACCGCGAAGCGGCTCGCCGGCGACATCCTGTACACGCGGCTGTCGGGCTTCCCGGAGCCCGCGGTCGGCAACTATATCGACGCGGTGCAGGCCGCGCGCCGCGCGGGGCCGCCGGTGCAAGGCGTGATCCTCGACCTGCGCATCAATGGCGGCGGCGCGCTGAATGCGGCGATCGGCATCACCGCGCTGTTCGCCAGGCGCGACCACACCGCGATGGTGACGCTCGAGCGCGACGGCACGAAGCGCCGCCGCTTCTCGACCAACTGGCCCGACTACGAACTGCCGGTCATGCACGGCCAGGATCCGCTCGCGCCGCTGCAGGCCGACGACTGGTGGCGCGCCGTGCCGCTCGTCGTGCTCGTCGACGGACAGAGCGCGTCCGCCGCCGAAGCGACCGCGGCGGCATTGAAGGATCTCGGCCGCGCGCGGCTGCTCGGGATGCCGACCTACGGGAAGGGGCTCGCGCAAACCGGCGTCGACCTGATCGACGGCACGCGGCTCAATTTCACGTTCGCGCGCAACCTGCGGCCGAACGGCTGCCCGATGGACGGCTACGGCGTCGTGCCGGACTGGCTCGTGCCGCCGCGCCGTGATTCGGACGTCGACGGCGTGCTGCTGTGGTACCGCGAAGTCGATCTCGCTCGCGCGCCCTATGCGGACCGGCTGGCGCCCGATCCGTTCGCGCAGGTACGCAAGGCGCGGCAGACATTGCGCGAACAGCGCGTGCGCGCGAAGGTCGATACGTCGAAGAGCGCGGCGCTACCGCAGCGCGAATTCGGCTCGGCCGCCGACTGGCAGCTCCGGCAGGCGCTCAACGCGCTCGCCGGCCGGCCCGTGCGGACCATCGCTGCGCCGGCGCAACTGATGCCGGCACAGCCGGTATGCGAGCGCGGCAGCGACTGACACGCTTCCGCGCGCCCCCGTCAACGAAACCCGAACCGCCGCCTCAGCACGACCAGCGCCGCGAGGCTCAGCACGGCCGCGAACATCAGGTAGAAGCTCGGCGCGGTCTTCATCCCGGTCGCGCGGATCAGCCACGCGATGATGAACGGCCCGAAGCCGCCGAAGATCGTCACCGCGACGTTATAGGCGAGCGACATCCCGGTCGTGCGCGTCTGCACCGGAAACACTTCGGACAGCAGCCCCGGCAGCGCCGCGAAATAGCCGGTCATCAGGAACGCGAGCAGCACCTGCAGCGCGATCAGCGTGCCGAAGCCCGGATGCTCGACCAGGTACGCGAACGCCGGATAGATCAGCACGAGAATGCCGATGGCCGGCGCGAGCATCACGCGCACGCGGCCGTAGCAATCCGACCAGTGGCCGACGAGCGGCGCGAACGCCATCTGGATCACGCCGACGACGAGGATCGCCGCGAACGCGGCGGACGGCGCGAGGCCGAGCTGCTTCACGCCGTAGGTCGGCATGAACAGCACGAGATAGGTCGCGACGGTGCCGAGCACCACCACGCCCATCGCCGCGACGAGCCGCGCCTTGTGCGATGCGAACGTGTCGCGCAACGGGCTCGCGCTGCTTTCGGCCGCGAGAAACTCGGGCGTCTCGTCGACCTTCGAACGGATGTAGTAAGCGACGGGCCCGAGCAGCAGCCCGAAGAAGAACGGAATGCGCCAGCCCCACGCGGCCATCTGCTCGGCCGTGAGCTGTGCGTTCAGCACGGTGCCGAAGCCGGCCGCGAGCAGCGTCGTGAGCCCCTGGCTCGCGACCTGCCAGCTCGCGAAGAAACCGCGCCGGCCCGGCACGTGCTCGGCCAGGAACGCGGTCGCGCTGCCGAATTCGCCGCCGGCCGAAAAACCCTGCATCAGCCGCGCGGCGACGAGGATCAGCGGCGCGGCGACGCCGATCGTCCGGTAGGTCGGCAGCACCGCGATGACCAGGGTGCCGGCCATCATCAGCAGGATCGACAGCGTGAGGGCGGCCTTGCGGCCGGCGCGGTCGGCGTATGCGCCGAGCACGATCGCGCCGAGCGGGCGCATGAAGAACGACACGCCGAACGTGCCGAGCGTGAGCAGCAGCGACACGGTGTCGTTGCCGGCCGGAAAGAACAGCTTCGAGATCGTCACCGCGAAGAAGCCATAGACCACGAGGTCGAACCACTCGAGCGCGTTGCCGATCGACGCGGCGACCACCGCGCGCCACACGCGCGGCGACGTGGCAATGGAGCTGGACTGCGTGACGGCGTGCATCGGCGATCTCCTTGTCGTTGTACGTTCTGTTTGACGCGTCCGTTCTCGCGCCGCGAGCTGTGCCGACGATTATAGGCGCGCAAAAAAAACCGCCGCGCCCCCGGAGAAAGGGAGCGCGGCGGCTGGCACGCGACGGGCCGGCGGCGTGACGCGGCGGCCGGCCCGGCCGGGCGCGTTACTGCTGCTTGACGGCTTCGGCCGTGATCAGCAGCTTCGTCTTCATCTTGAAGCCGTACTGCTTGCCGTAGTCGAGGCCGAAATCGTCGCGGCTGAATTCGCCGACCGCGTCGACGCCGCACACTTCACGCTTGAGCATCGGATGCGGCATGCACTTGAGCGAGTCGATCTTCAGCGTCAGCGGCTTCGTGACGCCATGCATCGTCAGGTTGCCGACCACCGACACCGGCTTGTCGCCGTCGAACTTGATGGTGCCCTTGTAGTTCGCCTGCGGGAACTTGGCCGCGTCGAAGAACTCGGCCGTCTGCAGGTGCTCGTCGAGCTTCGCGCTGCCCGTGTGGATCGACGCGATGTCGGTCGTCACGTCGACCGTACCGGTCTTCGCCGCGCGGTCGAGCGTCACGGAGCCGCTCGACTTGTCGAACTTGCCGCGCCAGACGGACAGGCCGCCGAAGTGGTCGGCCTCGAAGCTCGGGTACGTGTGGCTCGGGTCGAACTGGTACGTCGCGCTGTCGGCGAATGCCGAGAACGACAGCGAAGCGGCCAGCGCGCCCGCGGCGATGATCAGATGCTTTTTCAAACGCTTTCTCCTTGGAACAGCGCCGCGCCCTCGCGCGGCATTCGGGTGATTCGACAGCCCGCCGCTTACTTCGCGGCGACGAGATGGAACTTGATCTGCACTTCGTCGGCGACGATCGACGTGTCCTTCCACTCGCCGGTGCCGACGTTGAACGCCGAGCGCTTGATCGGCAGCACGCCGTCGAAGGTCTGCGTCGCGCCGTTCTGCGTGACCGTGACGGGCACCGTGACGGTCTCGGACTTGCCCTTGATCGTCAGCTTGCCGGTCACGTTGTACTTGTTGCCGCCGGCCGGCGCGATCGCCGACGACGCGAAGGTCGCCTGCGGATACGCCTTCGCGTCGAACCAGTCCTTGCCGGTGACCTGCTCGTTGTACATCTTGTCGCCGAGGTCGAAGCTGGCGATGTCGATCGACATTTGCGCGCTGCCCTGCGCGGCCTTCGCCGGGTCGAACTTCACCTGCGCGGAAAACTTCTTGAATGCGCCCTCGGTCGGCACGTTCATCTGCTTCGACACGGCGGACACCTTGCTCTTCGCGAGATCGACGTCGGCATGCGCCGCGGCCGACGCGAAAAGTGACACCGCGGCGAACGCGGTCAGCATGGAGCGGGAGAAAGACACTTTCATGGGATCCTTCATTTGGCGGAGGGAAGCATCCGCGACAGCAGGCCGTCGCGGTCCAACAACTGGTGCTTGAGCGCCGCGAGCACGTGCATGGCGACGAGCGCAAGCAGAATGTAATTCAAAGCCACGTGCAGCGTCTTGAAGGTTTCCTTCAGCACCGGATCGGGATCGATCAGGCGCGGCAGCGGCACGATGCCGAGGTAGACGACTGGAATGTTCGATGCCGAGCTGTACAGGTAGCCCGTTACCGGGATCACGATCATCAGCACGTACAGCAGCATGTGCACGCCGTGCGACACCGCACGCTGCCACGCCGGCGTATCGCCGGGCAGCGCCGGCGCCGCGTGAGTCGCGCGCCACAGCACGCGCACGACGGCCAGTGCGAACACCGTCACGCCGATCCACTTGTGCCACGAGAAGTACTTCAGCTTGGTCGGCGTGAAACCGGGGATGTCGGTCATCACCCAGCCGAGCGCGAAGCCGCAGATGATCAGCAGCGCGATCAGCCAGTGCAGCGCGATCGCGGTCTGCGTGTAATGTGTCGGCGTGGCCGGCAGCGATTTCGATACCATCTTGGATTCCTCAGTTGAGCGAACAGCTGCGCCGGCAACTTCAACCGACGCTTGTCAAGGGCGCCATGCTACCGCAACCTTTTGTCACGCGCGGACTCCGAGGACAGGCGCGCCAGCCGGCTGCCATGTTTACGCCATGTTACCGACCGGTCACCCGGTAACCGACCGTTGACACGTCGAAAAAGCCGTTTTGGTAAGATTGGCGCGGGTTCCGGCCCCGCCGACGCGTCCCTCGCCCGTCGCACAACCGCTTTTCCCATGCAACGACACGACCTGATTGCCTGCCACGAATGCGACGCACTGTTGCATAAACCGCACCTCGCGCACCGCGAAATCGCGCGCTGCCCGCGGTGCGACGCGCTGCTCTATCGCGACAGCACCACGCAGATCGAGCGAATCACCGCGCTTGCGGTCGCGGCGCTGGTCACGTTCGTCATCGCGCAGACGTTCCCGATTCTCGAAATGGACCTGAACGGCACCCGCGTGCAGACGACGCTGATCGGCGCGATCGACGCGCTGTGGCATCAGGACATGGAGATCGTCGGCGTGATCGTGTTCTGTTCGACCGTGCTCTTCCCGCTCGTCGAGATGGCCGCGCTGCTGTACGTGCTGCTGCCGATACGGCGTGGCGTCGTGCCGCCGGGCCTCAACTTCGTGCTGCGCACGATCCAGCTCGTGCGACCGTGGGGCATGATCGAGGTGTTCATGCTTGGCATCCTTGTAACGATCGTGAAGATGGTGAGTCTCGCAAAAGTCGTTCCCGACGCGGCGTTGTTCGCGTTCGGCGCACTCACGCTGATGACCGCCGTCGTGCTGATGTTCGATCCGCGCACGCTGTGGGACATGGCCGACGACCTGCGCGCCGGGCGCCCGCCCGCGCGGCCCGACAACACCGTGCCGCTGCCGGAAGCCCCCCGCCGATGACGATGCCGACCGCCGCCCGCGAGGGCTACGCCAGCTGTCACGCATGCGGGCTCGTGCAGACGATCGACCATCCGCACGCGCATTGCGCGCGCTGCGGCAGCACGCTTCACTTCCGCAAACCGAACAGCATCATGCGGACGTGGGCGCTGCTGATCGCGGCCGCGATCCTCTATATTCCCGCGAACCTGCTGCCGATCTTGCACACGTCGTCGATCGTCGGCTCGCAGGAAGACACGATCATGAGCGGCGTCATCTATTTCTGGACATCCGGCGACTGGCCGCTCGCGGTCGTCGTGTTCGTCGCCAGCATCCTCGTGCCGATGCTCAAGCTCGGCGTGCTGACGATCCTCGTCACCAGCGCGCAGCGGCGCGCCGCGTGGCGGCCGCTGCAGCGCACGCGCCTGTTCCGGATCGTCGAGCGGATCGGCCGCTGGTCGATGCTCGACATCTTCGTCGTGACGCTCACCGTCGCGCTCGTCCATTTCCGTTCGCTCGCCGTCATCACGGCCGGCCCCGGCGCGCTCGCGTTCGGCTCGGTCGTGATCCTGACGATGCTCGCGTCGATGCAGTTCGATCCCCGCCTGATCTGGGATCCAGTCGAAACCTCAGGGAAACACCATGAATAGTCCGCAAGGCCCGCAGCACGACGCGTCCCGGCCGCCCGAGCCGGCGATCTCGACGAAAAGCGGCTGGCTGCCGTCGCTCGTCTGGCTCGTGCCGCTGATCGCCGCGCTGATCGGCATCGGCCTCGTGATCAAGTCCGTGCGCGAGCGCGGCCCGGAAATCTCGATCAGCTTCCACAGCGCGGAAGGCCTCGAGCCGGGCAAGACGCAGGTCAAGTACAAGGACGTCGAGATCGGCATGGTCAAGACGATCAAGCTGTCGAAGGACCTGTCGCGCGTGCTCGTCCAGGTGCAACTGAAGAAGGAAGCCGAGGACTTCGCGGTCAAGGGCTCGCGCTTCTGGATCGTGCGTCCGCGCGTCGGCACGACCGGCGTGTCGGGGCTCAGCACGCTGCTGTCGGGCGCGTACATCGGCGTCGACGCCGGCCACGGGCAGGACTCGCAGAGCGACTTCACGGGCCTCGAAACCCCGCCGGCGGTGACCGGCGACCAGAAGGGCACGCAGTACGTGCTGCGCGGCGATTCGCTCGGCTCGGTCGACATCGGCTCGCCAATCTACTACCGCCGCGTGCAGGTCGGCCAGGTGGTCGGCTTCTCGCTCGACAAGGATGGCACGGGCGTCACGTTCAACGTGTTCGTCAATGCGCCGTACGACCAGTACGTCGGCGTGAACTCGCGCTGGTGGCAGGCAAGCGGCGTCGACCTGCGGCTCGATTCGAGCGGCCTGAAGCTGAACACGCAGTCGCTCGCGACGGTGATCCTCGGCGGCATTGCATTCCAGACGCCGCCGAACCAGAACAGCGGCGCGACGGCACCGAACAACACGACCTTCCGCCTCGGCTCCGACGAGGCCGACGCGATGCGCGATCCGGACGGCCAGCCGCTGCAGGTCGTGATGAACTTCAACCAGTCGCTGCGCGGGCTCGCGGTGGGCGCGCCGGTCGACTTCCGCGGCATCGTGCTCGGCGAAGTGACGAACATCGGCATCGACTTCGATCCGAAGACCAAGAACTTCCTGATGCCGGTGACGATGAACGTGTATCCGGAGCGGCTCGGCCCGCGCTTCCGCGAAACGATCGAGAGCAAGGGCGAACCGGCCCGCCGCGAGATCGTCGAGCGCCTCGTCAGGCACGGGCTGCGCGGCCAGCTGCGCACCGGCAACCTGCTGACGAGCCAGCTGTACGTCGCGCTCGACTTCTTCCCGAAGGCGCCGGCCGTGACGATCGACGCGGCACGCCAGCCGCTCGAGCTGCCGACCGTGCCGAACACGCTCGACGAGCTGCAGCTGCAGGTCGCCGACATCGCGAAGAAGCTCGACAAGGTGCCGTTCGACCAGATCGGCGCGAACCTGAACAGCGCGCTGTCGAACGCCGACAAGCTGTTCAAGCAGCTCGACACGCAGGTCGCGCCGGAAGCGCGCGACACGCTGTCGGCCGCGAAGCAGACCTTCTCGACCGCCGAGGCGACGCTGCAGCAGGATTCGCCGCTGCAGTCCGACGTGCGCGGCGCGCTGAAGGAGCTCACGCGCACGCTGCAATCGCTGAACGCGCTCGCCGACTATCTGGAGCGCCACCCCGAATCGCTGCTCAAGGGCAAGCCAGGAGACAAACAATGACGACACGCGTGAACGGTTTCGCGAGCGGCGCGGCGGCGGCCTTCGCCGCACTCGCGCTCGCCGCGTGCAGCTCGCCGCCCGCGCGGTTCTATACGCTGAGCCCGGCCGACGCCGCGGCACCCGTGCGCACCGCGCCCGCCAACCCGGCGTTCCTGATCGAGGTGCCGTCGGTCGGCGTGCCCGAACAGGTCGCGAAGAACCAGCTCGTCGTGCAGAAGAACGCCGCGCAGGTCGACGTGCTCGAGCAGGAACGCTGGGCCGCGCCGCCCGCCGACGAGATTCGCCGCGCGCTGTCCGACGATCTCGCCGCGCAGCTCGGCACGATCGACGTCGCGAATTCCGCGTACCCGGCCGGCGTGCCCGTCTATCGGATCAGCGTGAACGTGCAGCGCTTCGAGTCGTGGCCCGGCAAGCGTGCGGCGATCGATGCGGTGTGGAGCGTGCGCGTGCTCGGCACGCAGGCGGTGATGACGTGCCGCACGAGCGTCGCCGAACCGGTCGCCGACGGCTATGACGCACTCGTCGCCGGGCATCGGCGCGCGCTCGACGTGATCGCATCGCAGGCTGCGTCCGGCGTGCGCGCGATGGCCGCGCGGCGCGGTGCGACGGCGGCCTCGAGCGCGTCCGGCAAGGCAACGGCCGCCGCGCCCGTCGTGCCCTGCCCGGCCGATCCGACGCCAGGCGGCGACGCCGGCGCGACCGGCAAGTCCGGCGCATAAGCATGCGGCGCGCGGGCCGGCGTCCGGTGCATTCGCGCATGCGACCGCATTCGGCACGCGCCGCCCGGTAGCGATCATCGGCAGCGATCCGCGTGCGCGCGCCGACGCGTCCGCAAATCCGCCGCCCTCGCCGCTACGGCCGATGCTGCACGTCATTCATCGGCCGAACGGCGGCTTTGCACTGTTTGTCAAAATCCGCCGGAACCGGCACCACGCAACGCGGTCCGCTTGCGTTTTCGCGCCCGATTGACGATCCTACGCACTTTCCGGCTTGCGCCGCCTGTCGTGCGCGCCAGCCGGCGGCGATCCGCCCGTTGTGTCCGGTCCGATCGCCGCGTCTCCCGGGGCTCGCACGCGTGTCCGCGTGCACCGCATCGGGACAGCCGCATCGCGGGTCGCCGCGCATCGTCCGGCCACCCGACCAGCCTCACCGTTCTCCCCGGCGCCGCGCCGTGTTCCCGGCCGGCATCCCGAACCCGCCCGTCCAGGGCTTTCGCTATTCCGTTTATGTTTCGTTCCCTGACGACCCTGATCAAGAAGTGGCGCGCGTCGCGCAATGCGGGCCACCAGCTCGATGCGCTGCTCGCGCATGCCGACGCGGACGCGCCGTACGCCGAGCGCAGCGAATGGTTGATCGAGCTCGCGCACTGGCTGCGCCGCAGCGGCGCGATGCAGGCCGCGCACGACACGCCGGCCGAACGTGACGCCGACGCGCGCGCGTATCCGGCGCACGCGCGGTTGCGCTACCTGTTCCACGTGCTCGACCGCAATCCCGCGTGGAAATCGCACGCGGCGCGCATCCTGCGCGGGATCCTGCGCGAATGCGACGGCATCTCGCTGCTGTGCGACGCGGGGATGCCCGTGCATTCCGGTTTCTTCGGCGCGCTGTTCGAGCGCATCGACTCGTCGCTGATCCCGCCCGCGCCGAATCGCCGCGAGCTGACGGCGCTGTTCACGCTGATGTTCCCGACGCCGGAAGACGCGCAATGGATCGATGCGCTGCCCGACGACCTGCTCGCCCGCCTCGCCGACCTGATCTCGTTCGACGTCACCGACGAAGAACGCCACGAGCCCGGCTCGTTCTCGCGCGACCTGCTGGCCGCGCTGCACAACCTGACCTGCCAGATCAGCTCGACCGGCCTGTCGCAGACGGTGCGCAGCCGCCTGTCCGACGACGACGCGCGCAGGCCGCTCGAAACCCAGCCGTTCTACCGTCTCACGCGCGCGATGCTCGCGGTCGAGACCGCGCACGCGGCCGTCGAGGACGGCGGCGACCCCAGCAAGCTGCTGCACGAGGTGAACTATCTGCGCGTGCTGCTCGACGAATGCCGGATCGCGGTCGACGACGTGTTCGCGCACCTGTACCGCAACGGCGTGTCGGTCGACATCGTGTTCCAGGTCGAACGGATGCGCATGCGCATCCTGCGCGCGGAAATGCTGCTCAACGCGTGGATGGCACGCGACGACCTGCGCGGGATGGCGCGCCTCACGGCCGAGCTCGTCGACGCGAACCAGAACAGCCAGAGCGTGTCGCACCTCGTGCGCAGCAACTTCTCGCTGTTCGCGCGCAAGCTCGTCGAGACTAACGCGGACACGGGCGAGCACTACATCTCGCGCGGCCGTGCCGAGTACCTGAAGATGCTGCGGATGGCCGCGGGCGGCGGCCTCGTCACCGTCGCGACCGTGTGCGTGAAGTTCGCGATCACGGGCGCGCACCTGCAGTCGATGCTCGAAGGGCTGCTCGCGGGCGTGAACTACGCGGCGAGCTTCATGCTGATGCACTTCCTGCACTTCACGCTCGCGACCAAGCAGCCCGCGATGACCGCGCCGACGCTCGCGCGCGAACTCGACGAAACCGGTCACGAGGAAGGCGTGAAGACGTTCGTCGCGTCGGTGATCGCGCTGATCCGCACGCAGGCCGCGGCGATCTCCGGCAACGTGCTCGTCGTGCTGCCCGTGTGCCTGCTCGTGCAGCTGTTCGCGGGCAACCTGATGCACGCGAACCTGATCTCGCCGGAAAAGGCGCACGCGACCCTGCATTCGTTCTCGCTGCTGGGTCCCACGCCGTTCTATGCGGCGCTCACGGGCGTATTGCTGTGGGCGTCGAGCCTGCTCGCGGGCTGGGCCGACAACTGGTTCGTGCTGCACCGGGTCGGCGACGCGCTCACGTACAACCGCCGGCTGCGGCTCACGCTCGGCGCGTCGGGCGCCGCGAAACTCGCGCACTTCTGCCGCTCGAACGTCGCGGGCGTGGTCGCCAACGTCGGTCTCGGCCTGATGCTCGGCCTGATCCCGGCGATCGTCACCGTGTTCCTGTTCCCGTTCGAGGTGCGGCACGTGACATTGTCGGCCGGCTCGATCGGGATCGCGCTCGGCGTGCTCGGCAAGAACGCACTGGGCACGCCCGAGCTGTGGTGGGCCTGCGCCGGCGTGCTGAGCATGGCAATCCTCAACGTGCTCGTGAGCTTCGCGCTCGCGTTCACGATGGCCGTGCGCTCGCGCAGCCTGCGCCGCACCAAGGTGCGCGCGCTGGTCGGCGCGATCGTCCGCACGGTGCTGTCGAAGCCGTCCGCGCTGTTCTGGCCAGCCGGCACCCCGGCCGCGCGCGCCGGCCAGCCGGGCTCGCACTGACCGTTCGACGGCGGCGCGCCGCCCGGGCAGGCGCCGCCGCGTGGCCCGACGGGCCGGCCGTCACGACCGGTCCACCCGCGCCGGCGTCCCGAATCGGACGCAACGCCGGCCCCGGGCGCCGGCGCCGCGTACAATAGTGCACTTTTGCACGTCCTCACCCGCCTTATGTCCTCGCCCACCCTGTACGAATTCTTCGCTCCCTGCCCGCGCGGCCTCGAAGCGGCGCTTGCCGCCGAGCTGGCCGAAATCGCCGGCCGCCATCTGGACGGCGCGCCGTTCACCGCGGGCGCGCAGGTGCCGGGCGGTGTCCATTTCCGCGGCGGCTGGGCCGCCGGCATGGCCGCGAACCTCCATTCGCGGATCGCGAGCCGGATCCTGCTGAAGATCGCGCACCGCCCGTACCGCAACGAACAGGACGTCTACGCGCTCGCGCTCGAGCAGCCGTGGGAACGCTGGTTCGCGTCGACGCAGACGCTGCGCGTCGACATCACCGCGATCAAGTCGCCGCTGAAGAGCCTCGAGTTCGCGACGCTGCGCGTGAAGGACGCGATCTGCGACCGGATGCGCGACAAGACCGGCTCGCGGCCGAGCATCGACACCGGCGCGCCGGACGTGCGCGTGTTCGCGTTCCTGACGGCCACCGAGTGCACGCTGTACCTCGATACGTCGGGTGAGCCGCTGTTCAAGCGCGGCTGGCGCCTCGACAAGGGCGCGGCGCCGCTGCGCGAGAACCTCGCGGCCGGCATCCTGCGCCTGACGGGCTGGACGCCCGGCACGCCGCTGTACGACCCGATGTGCGGCAGCGGCACGTTCCTCGCGGAAGCCGCGCAGATCGCGCTCGGCGTCGCACCGGGCGTCGAGCGACGCTTCGGCTTCGAAAAGCTCAAGCAGTACGACATCACCGCATGGCAGGGCCTGAAGGTCCCGGCGCTCGACGCGAAGCGCGCGGCGCGCGGCAAGCGCGATTCGCTCGGCGTATACGGCAGCGACATCTCGGGCGACATGCTCGAGAAGGCGCGCGCGAACCTCGAGCGCGCGGGCGTGCCGTCGGTGTGGCTCAAGCAGGTCGACGCACGCGGAATGACGCCGCCGTGCGACGGCCCGGGCATCATCCTCGCGAACCCGCCGTACGGCGAGCGGATCGAGGTGCGCGGCCGCAGCGCGCGCGGCGAGGTGCGCGAGACGGGCCGCAACCGCGGCAACGACGACGCATTCCGTCGCACGCACACCGACGCGCCGGACAGCGAGTTCTTCAACGCGCTCGGCGACGCGCTCAAGCAGCGCTTCACGGGCTGGCAGGCGTTCCTGCTGACGTCGGACCGGTCGCTGCCGGGCCAGCTGCGGCTGCGCGAATCGGCGAAGACGCCGCTGTTCAACGGTGCGCTCGAATGCCGGCTGTTCCGCTTCGACCTGATCGCCGGCAGCGTGAAGGCACGCCCGGCCGCGCCGGAAGGCGACGCCTGACGCGCGAGACGGCCGCTGCGGCGGCCTGCTGACACCCAGACGACGCCCGGCCCGAGCCGGGCGTTTTGCTTTCCACCGCACCCGTGCGGGCGGCGCCCCGCGTGCCGCCCCGCCAACCGCGCACCGATGCGGCTCCGCACGGCCGTTGCGCCGCCACCGCCCCCTTTTGTCAGCACCGCCACGACTACTGACAGCACGCTGTCAGCAGCCCCCGATCACACTGCAATCCCGGCGCAATGCAAGGCTGGTTTCCCTCAAGAAGAACCCGAACAACAAGGAGCTCGTCATGACGTCCGCAACTGCAACTGCAACTGAAACCGCAATCCTGGAACGCGCGATCGCGTGGTTCGACATCCCGTCCCTCGACTTCGACCGGGCGATCCGTTTCTACGAAACCGTGCTGCAAACGACGCTGCAGCGCGAAGTCATCGGCGGCGTGCCGATGGCCGTGTTCGATCACGAAGCGTCGAGCACGGGCGGCAGCATCGTGTTCGATCCGCAGCAGATGAAGCCGAGCGCGAACGGCGTGCTCGTGTACCTGAACGCCGGCGAGTCGGTCGTGGCGGCGCTCGAACGCGCGAAGCGCGCGGGCGGCATCGTGCAGGGCTCGGTGGTCGAGCTGCCGAACAACTACGGCTATATCGGCTACCTGATCGATACCGAAGGCAACCGCGTCGGCCTGCACGCACCGAAATGCCACTGAGCGCGTCCACGCTCCGACAGGCGCGGCGCTATCATCGCGAAGTCCCCGTAGCCGTTGGAGTCGAGGTGCAGCCATGACGCGCCGTGCCGACCGCCTGTTCCAGATCGCCGAGCTGTTGCGCGGGCGGCGCCTCACGACCGCGCAGCAGCTCGCCGACTGGTTGTCGGTGTCGCCGCGCACGGTTTATCGCGACGTGCGCGACCTGCAACTGTCAGGGGTGCCGATCGAAGGCGAAGCCGGCATCGGCTACCGGCTGAACCGCAACGCCAGCCTGCCGCCGCTCACGTTCACGGCCGAGGAGCTCGCGGCGCTCGCGGCCGGCGCGCGGATGCTCGAGACCTGGGGCGGCGCGCGCTTCGCGGGCGGCGCGCGTTCGGCGCTCGCGAAGATCGCGTCGGCGATGCCCGCCGACAAGCGCACCGCGCTCGATCGCCTGCCGGTGTTCGCGCCGTCGTTCCACATCGACGAGACGTTCTGCGCGAAGGTCGACGCGATCCACCAGGCGGTCGACACGCGTCACATCGTCAGCTTCGACTACCGCGACCGGCTCGGCGCGCACACGAAGCGCCGCGTGTGGCCGCTCGGGCTCGTCTACTGGGGCGGACGCTGGACGATCGGCGCGTGGTGCGAGCTGCGCGACGACTTCCGCACCTTCGACATCGCGCGAATGGGCGACATCACCGTGCACGAGCAGTTTCCGGACATGGAAGGCCGGCGGATCGCCGACTACATGCGGATCGCGGAAGCGCCGATGCGCTGACACGCGCGGCGGCAGCCGGCCGCATGCCGCGCCGCCGCCATGCCGCCACGTCGCCATGCGCACGCCGGGGCATCCTCGCCCCGGCAACCATTGTCATTCCCCGAACACCACCGAGCGCTTCGGCCGCTCGTCGACGTGCAGCGAAAACACGTCGGCGCGCGCATAGTGCCCGACCACGTCGAAGTCGTAACGCGCACGCACGAGTTCGTCGGTATCGATGCGCGCGGTCACGAGCCCGGCCTCGCCGATCAACGGCTCCGTCAGCAGGTCGCCGAGCGGCCCGACGATCACGCTGCCACCGCGGATCAGCGGCCGCTCGGGATCCCAGCCCGGCACGTCGATGCCAAGCGCGCGCGGCGACGGCTGCACCTGGCAGGCGCTCACGACGAAGCAGCGCCCCTCGTGCGCGATGTGCCGCATCGAGCTTTGCCACAGGTCGCGCTCGTCGACGGTCGGCGCGCACCAGATCTGCACGCCTTTCGCATACATCGCGCAGCGCAGGAGCGGCATGTGGTTCTCCCAGCAGATCACGGCGCCCGCGCGGCCCGCGGCCGTGTCGACCACCGGCAGCGTCGAGCCGTCGCCCTGCCCCCAGATCAGCCGTTCGGTGCCGGTCGGCATCAGCTTGCGGTGCTTCGCGACGAGGCCGTCGCGCGGATCGAAGAACAGCGCCGTGCAGTACAGGGTGCTGCCGCCGCGCTCGATCACGCCGACCACGAGGCTCGCGCCGGTGCGCTGCGACAGCGCGGCCAGCTCGTCGGTTTCGGCGCCCGGCACGTCGATCGCCTGCGCGGCGTAGCGCGCATACGCGTCGCGGCCCTCGGGCAGCCGGTAGCCGAGCCGCGTGCCGAATATCTCGCCTTTCGGATAGCCGCCGAGCACGGCCTCGGGCAGCACGACGAGCGACGCGCCGCTGTCGCGGATCGCGGTTTCGTAGCCGAGGATCGTGTCGAGCGTGGCGCGCGTGCCGGCGGGCGATGCGCCGATCTGCAGCGCGGCGATGACTGAGGTGGACATTAAGGCGTCTCCGGTGTGTGGGATGACGCCATCTTTATCGATATCATTTCATCGATCAAATCGATACAACGATAACTGACATGAATGCGGATGATATCGCCGGGCTCGACCTGAACCTGCTGAAGGTGTTCGAGGCGCTGCACGAGGAAGGCGGCGCGAGCCGTGCGGCGCTGCGGCTCGGCCTCACGCAGTCGGCCGTCAGCGCGGCGCTCGCGCGGCTGCGCGTGATCTACGCCGATCCGCTGTTCGTGCGTACCGGCCGCGGGCTCGCGCCGACGCCGCGCGCGGACGAACTGAAGCCGATCCTGTCCGACGCGCTCGACCGCTGCCGTGCAAGCCTCGCGATCGCGGCCGACGGCGGCGAACGGGTCGGCCGCACGATCTCGATCGGGCTGTCGGACGACTTCGAGATCGCGCTCGGCCGCGCGCTGATCGACGCGGTCGCACGCGAAGCCGCGGGCATCCGGCTGATCTTCCGGCAGACGCACAGCAGCATCGCGGGCGACGCGCTGCTGCGGCACGGCGTCGATCTCGCGATCGCGTCGGGCGGGTTCTCGGCGAACGGGCTCAGCCGGCGCGCGCTCGCCACGGGCGGTTATGCGTGCCTGATCGATCCGGCCGGCCGCGCGCGCTCGCCCGCCACGCTCGCGCTCGCCGATTTCCTGCAGCGCGATCACTTGCTCGTATCGTCGGGCGGCGTGATCGGGATCGTCGACGAGGCGCTGGCCGCGCTCGGCCACAAGCGGCGCGTCGCGGCCTCGACCACGCATTTCGCGGCGCTGCCGTACCTGCTCGCCGGTTCCGACGCGGTGGCGACGATTCCGGCACACGCGGCCCGCGCGATCGCGCAAGCGACGTCCCTGCATGCGCTCGCGTGCCCGGTCGAGCTGCCACGCTACCCGGTGGAGATCGGCTGGCGCACGAGCACGCAGCGCGACCCGGCGATCGTGCGCGTGCGGGACACGATCGCCGCCTGCGTCGCGACGATCGTCGCGCCTTGAAAAACGGGGCGGGATTCAGCCGGTGTCGGCCGGACCTTCCGCGCCGCCGACGCGCGTCGCGGCGATCGGGAAGCCTCGCCGCCGCCGCAAGAGCGGCCGGGGTCGGATTCGTCTAACTTGACGGCCGGCAGCGTGCGGGCGCAACCGGTAAAATGCCGAACCATGAAACCCGAAATCTGGACCCCGCATGTGACCGTCGCGGCGCTCGTCGAGCGCGCCGGTCGCTTTCTCGTGATCGAGGAAGAAACCTCGACGGGCCTGCGTATCAATCAGCCGGCCGGCCATCTCGAAGCCGGCGAGACGCTCGCCGACGCCGTGATCCGCGAGACGCTCGAGGAAACCGCGCATCCGTTCGTCCCCGATGCCCTCGTCGGCGTCTATCTCGCGCACTACGACCGCCCCGGCAGCGCCGGCGCGACCTACCTGCGCTTCACGTTCTGCGGCAAGGCCGGCGAGCCGCTGCCGAACCACAGGCTCGACGACGGCATCGTCCGCACGCTGTGGATGAGCGCCGACGAACTGCGTGCGTGCAGCGAGCGCCACCGCTCGCCCGCGGTAATGCGCTGCGTCGACGACTATCTCGCCGGGCGGCGCATTCCGCTCGATTTCGTGCACACGCATTCGGTCGCGCCGCGCCCGGACGCATTCGACCGTCAGGCGGTAAACAAATGAGCAAGCGCCGTGTAGTGGTGGGCATGTCGGGCGGCGTCGATTCGTCGGTGACCGCGTGGCTGTTGAAGGAACAGGGGTACGACGTGGTCGGCCTGTTCATGAAGAACTGGGAAGACGACGACGACGGCGAATACTGCTCGACGCGCCAGGACTGGATCGACGTGGTGTCGGTGGCCGACCTGATCGGCATCGACGTGGAAGCCGTGAACTTCGCGGCCGAATACAAGGACCGCGTGTTCGCCGAATTCCTGCGCGAGTACTCGGCCGGCCGCACGCCGAACCCGGACGTGCTGTGCAACGCCGAGATCAAGTTCAAGGCGTTCCTCGACCACGCGATGTCACTCGACGCGGAAATGATCGCGACCGGCCACTACGCGCGCGTGCGCGAGCGCGACGGTCGCTTCGAGCTGCTGAAGGCATTCGATCACACGAAAGACCAGTCGTACTTCCTGCACCGCCTGAACCAGGCGCAACTGTCGAAGACGATGTTCCCGCTCGGCGAGATCCCGAAGACGAAGGTGCGCGAGATCGCCGCGCAGATCGGCCTGCCGAACGCGAAGAAGAAGGATTCGACCGGCATCTGCTTCATCGGCGAACGGCCGTTCCGCGACTTCCTGAACCGCTATCTTCCGACGAAGCCCGGCCCGATGAAGACGCCGGACGGCAAGGTGATCGGCGAGCACATCGGCCTCGCGTTCTACACGTTCGGCCAGCGCAAGGGCATCGGCCTCGGCGGCAGCAAGGACGGCAGCGGCGAGCCGTGGTTCGTCGCGGCGAAGGACATCGCGTCGAACACGCTGTACGTCGTGCAGGGCCACGACCATCCGTGGCTGCTGTCGCGCGAGCTCGTCGCCGGCAACGTGAGCTGGGTCGCGGGCGAGCCGCCGGCCGAAGGCTTCTCGTGCGGCGCGAAGACGCGCTACCGGCAGGCCGATGCGGCGTGCTCGTTCGGTCGGGCCGACGAAGGACGCTTCTCGCTCGCATTCGACGACGCGCAATGGGCGGTCACGCCCGGCCAGTCGGCCGTGCTGTACGACGGCGAGATCTGCCTCGGCGGCGGCATCATCGAGTCCGCGGCCACCGGCCAGACGGCGCCGGCATCGGCGGCAGCCCACGCGGGCACGCTCGCCGAAGCACGCTGACATCCATTCGGTTTAGACTTGCGGCACGCCGCGCCCGGCGGAACACGATTCCGCCGCGGCCGGTGCGCCGCCCTCGCAGCAAACGCATGGCGGCATTTCAAGATGCTTACGGAGCCCCCATGCTTTCACGACGCTACCTCGCGATGTGGTGTGCCGTGCTGCTGCTCGTTGCGGCGGCCGCACTCGCGTCGATCCACGTGCTTTCCTGGATGTGGATCATCATCCCCGTCGCCTTCGTCGCCGTCGGCCTGTACGACCTGAACCAGGACCGTCACGCGATCCTGCGCAACTACCCGCTCTGGGGCCATTTCCGCTTCCTGTTCGAGTTCATCCGCCCCGAGATCCGCCAGTATTTCGTCGAGGACGACACCGACGAGAAGCCGTTCTCGCGCGCGCAGCGCAGCCTCGTCTACCAGCGCGCGAAGAACGTCGCCGACAACCGCCCGTACGGCACCGAACTGAACGTGAAGGCCGTCGCGCACGAATGGATCAGCCACTCGCTCGCGCCGACGAAGCTGCCGAGCCACGACTTCCGCATCCGCGTCGGCGCGAACCGCGCGCAGCCATACGACATCTCGATCTTCAATATCTCGGCGATGAGCTTCGGCTCGCTGTCCGCGAACGCGATCCGCTCGCTGAACCTCGGCGCGAAGAAAGGCGGGTTCGCGCACGACACCGGCGAAGGCTCGCTGTCGAAGTACCACCGCGAGAACGGCGGCGACATCATCTGGGAGATCGCGTCCGGCTACTTCGGCTGCCGCAACGAAGACGGCACCTTCAACCCCGACAAGTTCGCGAAGCAGGCTGCCGATCCGCAGGTCAGGATGATCGAGATCAAGCTGTCGCAAGGCGCGAAACCCGGCCACGGCGGCGTGCTGCCGGCCGCGAAGATCACGCCCGAGATCGCCGAGACGCGCGGCGTGCCGATGGGCAAGGACTGCATCTCGCCCGCCACGCACTCGGAATTCTCGACGCCGCGCGGGCTGCTCGAATTCGTCGAGCGGCTGCGCACGCTGTCGGGCGGCAAGCCGACCGGCTTCAAGCTGTGCATCGGCCATCCGTGGGAATTCTTCGGGATCGCGAAGGCGATGATCGAGACGGGCATCGTGCCCGACTTCATCGTCGTCGACGGCGCGGAAGGCGGTACCGGCGCGGCGCCGCTCGAATTCACCGACCATGTCGGCGTGCCGCTGCAGGAAGGGCTGCTGCTGGTGCACAACACGCTCGTCGGGATCGGCGTGCGCGACCGCGTGAAGATCGGTGCGAGCGGCAAGATCATCACCGCGTTCGACATCGCGCGCACGCTCGCGATCGGCGCCGACTGGGTGAACTCGGCGCGCGGCTTCATGTTCGCGGTCGGCTGCATCCAAGCGCAGCACTGCCACACCGACCGGTGCCCGACCGGCGTCGCCACCCAGGACCCGGTGCGCCAGCGCGCCCTCGTCGTGCCCGACAAGGCTGAGCGCGTGTACAACTTCCATCGCAATACGCTGCATGCGCTGCAGGAACTCGTGCAGGCGGCCGGCCTCGGCCATCCGTCCGAGCTGCGCGCGCATCACATCGTGCAGCGGGTCGCGCCGCACGAAGTGCGGCTGATGTCGCAGTTGCTGAAGTACCTGAAGCCCGGCGCGCTGCTCGATGGCCGGACCTGCGGCTATTCGCTGTACGACAAGTGGTGGCCGATCGCGCGCAGCGATTCGTTCGTGCTGGGCGAAACCGTTTACACGTCGATCGAGTAACGGGCGATCGGTGCGA
Source organism: Burkholderia sp. Bp9143 (assembly GCF_003853645.1). Taxonomy (GTDB): domain Bacteria; phylum Pseudomonadota; class Gammaproteobacteria; order Burkholderiales; family Burkholderiaceae; genus Burkholderia. Next base: position 89,503 of record NZ_QTPO01000002.1, read on the forward strand.
CGGCCTCTCGACGGGGCGCTTTTCCTTTGCCTGCCCGATCCGCAATCGGCGGAGGGTCAGCCTTGCGGCAGCGTGTCGGTGAACGTCTGCCGCTGCGACAGCTTCACGTAATGCTTGTCGAGATTCGGATGGCGGTCGCGCCAGTTGAGTTCGGGCATCCGGAAGTCGAGGTAGCCGAGCGCGCAGCCGAGTGCGATGTCGGCGAGCGTGTAATGATTACCGACGCACCACGTCTTGCCGCCGAGGCCCTGCGACATCGCGACGAGGGCGTCGTCGATCTTGCGCTGCTGGCGCGCGATCCAGCTCGCGCTGCGCTGCGCTTCGTCACGCAGCGTGTGTTCGAGACGAATCGCCACGGCCGCGTCGAGCACGCCGTCGCCCAGCGCTTCCCAGCAACGCACTTCGACACGTTCGCGCCCAGACGGCGGAATCAGCTTGCCGACCGGCGACAGCGTATCGACGTATTCGCAGATCACGCGGGAATCGAACACCGCGGCACCATCCTCCATCACGAGACACGGGACCTTGCCGAGCGGATTCGATGCATGAATGTCCGTCTCCGGCGCCCACACGTTCTCGAGCTCCAGCTTGTAGTCGATCTTCTTTTCAGCAAGCACGATCCGCGCCTTTCGGACGTACGGGCTGCTGAGCGAACCGATTAATTTCATCATCTGCCTTTTTAAGGGAACCGCCGAGAGTATACGTTGTCGCCGATCATAACCGGCCGGCATGGCGCGGTAGAAAATCGCCCGCCCGGCCTGTGGATGGTTTGCAACAGCCGTCGCCGAGCCCCGTCCGGCGTGGCTTGCGGCCACAGCTCTCACGCGCCGCGTCCGGCGGCGCTACAATCGCACGATGAATGCGCCCCTCGATACCGCCATCGCCGTCGACGTCTACCGCCAGCGCCGCGAACGCGTGCTTGCCGCACTGCGCGCCGCGGGCGGCGGCGTCGCCATCGTCCCCACCGCGCCGGAAATGCTGCGCAACCGCGATACGGCCTTTCCGTACCGGCATGACAGCTACTTCCATTACCTGACGGGCTTCACCGAGCCGGATGCCGTGCTCGTGCTGAGCGCGGCCGGGTCGCACGGCGCGCCGGAATCGATCCTGTTCTGCCGCGCGAAGAATGCCGACCGCGAGATCTGGGAAGGTTTCCATTACGGGCCCGAGACCGCGCGCGATGCGTTCGGATTCGACGCGGCCTATGCGGTCGACGTGATCGACACCGAAATGCCGCGCCTGCTCGCCGATGCGGGCACCGTGCACTACCGGTTCGGCGCGTCGGCCGAGTTCGACCGCCAGCTCGCCGGCTGGATCGATGCGGTGCGCGCGCAGGCGCGCACGGGCGTCGCCGCGCCGGACGCGCTGCTCGACCTCACGCCGCTGCTCGACGACATGCGGCTCGTGAAGGACGAGCACGAACTCGCGATCATGATGCGTGCCGCACACATCTCCGCGCTCGCGCACCGTCGCGCGATGCAGGTGTGCCGCCCGGGCATCCGCGAATACGAACTCGAGGCCGAGCTGCTGTACACGTTCCGCAAGCATGGCGCACAGGCGCCCGCGTACGGCTCGATCGTGGCGGCCGGCGCGAACGCGTGCGTGCTGCACTACCCGGCCGGCAACGCGTCCGCGCAGGACGGCGACCTGATCCTGATCGATGCCGCGTGCGAACTCGACGGCTACGCGTCGGACATCACGCGCACGTTCCCGGCCAACGGACGCTTCTCGCCCGCGCAGCGCACGCTGTACGACATCGTGCTCGCCGCGCAGCAGGCCGCGATCGACGCGACGCGCGCGGGCGTGCCGTTCGAGGCGCCGCACGACGCGGCCGTGCGTGTGCTGGCGCAAGGGCTGCTCGATACCGGCATCATCCCGAAGACGCGCTTCTCGAGCGTCGACGACGTGATCGCCGAGCGTGCCTACGCACGCTTCTACATGCACCGTACCGGTCACTGGATCGGCATGGACGTGCACGATTGCGGCGACTACCGCGAGCGGCTCGCCGCGCGCGACGCCAACGGCGCGCTGCCGTGGCGCACGCTGAAATCCGGCATGACGCTCACCGTCGAGCCGGGCCTGTACGTGCGCGCCGCCGACGACGTACCGTCCGAATACTGGAACATCGGCATCCGCATCGAGGACGACGCGATCGTGCGCGAGCACGGTTGCGAGCTGATCACGCGCGACGTGCCGGTCGCGGCCGCAGAGATCGAGGCATTGATGCGCGCGGGTGCGGCACATGGCGCATGAGCGTGCCGCAGGCCGCCATCACCCTCGGCTGCCCCGCCGTTGAACCGCCGTTGACCGTTACCCCGTTTCACGAACACTGATGACGACCGCTTCCTCCCCGGCCACACCGGACTACGACCTCGCCATCGTCGGCGCGGGCCCCGTCGGGCTCGCGCTCGCCGGCTGGCTCGCACGACGCAGCGCGACGCAGCACGCGTCGATCGCGCTGATCGACGCGCGCGAGCCGGCCGCGAGCGCGAACGACCCGCGCGCGATCGCCGTGTCGCACGGCAGCCGCGTGCTGCTCGACACGCTCGGATGGCCGGCCGACGCGACACCGATCGAACACATCCACGTGTCGCAGCGCGGCCACTTCGGGCGCACGCTGATCGACCGCGACGAGCACGACCTCGCCGCGCTCGGCTACGTCGTGCGCTATGGCTCGATCGTCCAGGCACTCGCGCAGGCGGTGCGCGGCACACGCGTCGACTGGCTCACGTCGACCACCGCACGCGCGCCGCAACAGGACGCCGACGGCGTCGCGCTCACACTCGACGGCCCGCAAGGCGAGCGTACGCTGCGCGCGCGCATCGTCATCAACGCCGAAGGCGGGCTGTTCCACGAACAGCAGGCCGATACCGGCAAGCATCGCCGCGACTACGGCCAGACCGCAATCGTCGGCACGGTCACGGTCTCGGCGCCGCGCCCGAACGTCGCATGGGAACGCTTCACGCACGAAGGCCCGCTCGCGCTGCTGCCGCTCGGCGGCCCGCGCCAGGCCGAGTATTCGCTCGTGTGGTGCTGCACGCCCGACGAGGCGGCCCGCCGCGCCGCCCTTCCCGACGACGCGTTCCTGCGCGAACTCGGCGCTGCATTCGGCGAGCGGATGGGCCAGTTCGTCGCGATCGCGGGGCGCGCATCGTTCCCGCTCGGGCTGAACGCGGCGCAAACCCTCGTCAACGGGCGCATCGCGATCGTCGGCAACGCCGCCCAAACGCTGCACCCGGTCGCCGGCCAGGGGCTCAACCTCGGGCTGCGCGATGCGCACACGCTCGTCGACGCGCTGTCCACGCAGGGCTTCGAAGCGACCGCGCTCGCAACCTTCAACGCGCGGCGCGCGCTCGACCGGCGCTTCACGATCGGCGCAACCGACACGCTCGCGCGCCTGTTCACGGTCGACGCCGGCCCCCTTCCGCTGCTGCGCGGCGCGGCGCTCACCGCGCTCGAATTCGTGCCACCGCTCAAGAAGGCGATCGCGCGCCAGATGATGTTCGGCCAGCGCAACTGACGCGGGGCGCACCGCGCGTTGCGCGCCGTCAGGCCGCGCAAACCGGGTCAAATCGGCGGGGCATGGGAATACGGTAAAATACACGTTTTCCCTCCGCCCTTTTTTGCCCGCGACGCCCGGCGCTCGCGGGCGGTGCCATTGCGATGCCCGTTATCGGCTCTCACGTATTGCGTAACAACCTGTTCGTCGCCCCGATGGCCGGCGTGACGGATCGCCCGTTCCGCCAGCTGTGCAAGCGGCTGGGCGCCGGGTACGCCGTGTCCGAGATGGTCGCGTCCAATGCGCAGCTGTGGAAGAGCGCGAAGACGATGCGGCGGGCGAACCACGAAGGCGAAGTCGAGCCGATCGCGGTGCAGATCGCCGGCGCCGATCCGGCGATGATGGCCGAAGCGGCCCGCTACAACGTCGACAACGGCGCGCAGATCATCGACATCAACATGGGCTGCCCGGCGAAGAAGGTCTGCAACGTCGCGGCCGGCTCCGCGCTGCTGCAGAACGAGCCGCTCGTGCAGCGGATCGTCGAGGCCGTCGTCGCGGCGGTCGGCACGGGGCCGGATGCGGTGCCCGTCACGCTGAAGATCCGCACCGGCTGGGATCGCGAGCACAAGAACGCGATCACGGTCGCGCGCCTCGCCGAAGCGGCCGGCATATCGATGCTGACCGTGCACGGCCGCACGCGCGCCGACCTCTACCGCGGCGACGCGGAATATGACACGATCGCGGCCGTGAAGGCGGCCGTGCGCATCCCGGTCGTCGCGAACGGCGACATCACGTCGCCGGCAAAAGCGAAGGCCGTGCTCGACGCAACCGGCGCCGACGCACTGATGATCGGTCGCGCCGCGCAAGGCCGGCCGTGGCTGTTCCGTGAAATCGATCATTTCCTGCAAACCGGCGAGCTGCTGCCCCCGCCGCTGATCGACGAGATCCAGCACGTGATGAACGAACACCTGGAAGACCACTACGCGTTCTACGGTGAATTCACGGGCGTCCGTACTGCGCGCAAGCACATCGGCTGGTACACTCGCGGCCTTTCCGGTGCCAACGGGTTCCGGCACAGGATGAACACGCTCGATTCCACCCGCGAGCAGCTCGCCGCCGTCAATGCATTCTTCGAGGCGCAAAAGGCGCTGTCGGACCACCTCGTCTACGTCGATGACGAAGAGGAAAACGGCCAGGGCGAGTCGGACGACCATAACCAGTTAGCAGCATGAGCAAGCACAACATCGAACAATGTGTCCGCGAGAGCCTGGACGTGTATTTCCGGGATCTAGACGGCTCCAATCCGCACGACGTCTATGAAATGGTGATGTCCTGCGTCGAAAAGCCGATGCTCGAGGTCGTGCTCGTACAGGCCGGCGGCAACCAGTCGCTCGCCGCGGAGTACCTCGGCATCAATCGCAATACGCTGCGCAAGAAGCTGCAGCAGCACGGCCTGCTGTAGGCGGCCGTCCCGTCCCCGTTTCCCTGGCTATTGGTGGTTCCATCATGATCAAGCAAGCGCTCATTTCCGTTTCCGACAAGACCGGCATCGTCGACTTCGCGAAGTCGCTGTCCGACCTCGGCGTCAAGCTGCTGTCGACCGGCGGCACCGCGAAACTCCTCGCCGACGCGGGCCTGCCCGTGACAGAAGTGGCTGACTACACGGGCTTCCCGGAAATGCTCGATGGGCGCGTGAAGACGCTCCACCCGAAGGTGCACGGCGGCATCCTCGCCCGCCGCGACTTGCCCGAGCACATGCAGGCGCTGGAGCAGCACGGCATCCCGACGATCGACCTGCTGGTCGTGAACCTGTATCCGTTCGTCGCGACGATCGCGAAGGACGACTGCACGCTCGCCGACGCGATCGAGAACATCGATATCGGCGGCCCGACGATGCTGCGCTCGGCCGCGAAGAACCACCGTGACGTGACGGTCGTCGTCGACCCGGCCGACTACGCGGTCGTGCTCGACGAAATGAAGGCGAACGGCAACGCGATCGGCTATGCGACGAACTTCCGCCTCGCGACGAAGGTGTTCGCGCACACCGCGCAATACGACGGCGCGATCACGAACTACCTGACGAGCCTGACCGACGAGCTGCAGCACGCATCGCGCAGCGCGTACCCCGCCACGCTGAACATGGCGTTCGACAAGGTGCAGGACCTGCGCTACGGCGAGAACCCGCACCAGAGCGCCGCGTTCTACCGCGACTTCGCGGCGCCGGCCGGCGCACTGGCGAACTACCGCCAGCTGCAGGGCAAGGAACTGTCGTACAACAACATCGCGGATTCGGACGCGGCGTGGGAATGCGTGAAGACGTTCGACGCGCCGGCCTGCGTGATCATCAAGCATGCGAACCCGTGCGGCGTCGCGGTCGGCAACGACTCGACCGACGCGTACGCGAAGGCATTCCAGACCGACCCGACGTCGGCGTTCGGCGGCATCATCGCGTTCAACCGCGAAGTCGACGAGACGGCCGCGCAGGCGGTGGCGAAGCAGTTCGTCGAAGTGCTGATCGCGCCATCGTTCACGGACGCCGCGAAGCAGGTGTTCGCCGCGAAGCAGAACGTTCGCCTGCTCGAGATCGCGCTGGGCGACGGCCATAACGCCTTCGACCTGAAGCGCGTGGGCGGCGGCCTGCTCGTGCAGTCGCTCGATTCGAAGAACGTGCAGCCGAGCGAGCTGCGCGTCGTGACGAAGCGCCAGCCGACCGCGAAGGAAATGGACGACCTGCTGTTCGCATGGCGCGTCGCGAAGTACGTGAAGTCGAACGCGATCGTGTTCTGCGGCAACGGCATGACGCTCGGCGTCGGCGCAGGCCAGATGAGCCGCGTCGATTCGGCACGCATCGCGAGCATCAAGGCGCAGAACGCGGGCCTCACGCTGGCCGGTTCGGCCGTCGCGTCGGATGCGTTCTTCCCGTTCCGCGACGGTCTCGACGTCGTCGTGGCGGCAGGCGCGACCTGCGTGATCCAGCCGGGCGGCTCGATGCGCGACGACGAAGTGATCGCGGCGGCCGACGAGCACGGCATCGCGATGATCCTGACGGGCGTGCGTCACTTCCGTCACTGATCGCACGCGGCCCGCGCGGCCGCTGCACGCAAACCCGGCGGCATCATACCCGCCGGGTTTTTTATTGCGCGGCGCCGGCACACGCATCCGTGCGGCCGGCGCCACGCACCATTCGTTGTAGTATCGCTGCATCAGGTTTTTCTCCTCACTCATGCGAATTCTCGGCATCGACCCCGGCCTGCGCGTCACCGGCTTCGGCGTCATCGACGTCAGCGGCCACCGGCTCGCCTATGTCGCGAGCGGCGTGATCCGCACGCCCACGGCCGACCTGGCCACCCGGCTCGGCACGATCTTCCAGGGTGTATCGACGCTCGTGCGCGAACACGCGCCCGACCAGGCCGCGATCGAACAGGTGTTCGTCAACGTGAACCCGCAGTCGACGCTGCTGCTCGGCCAGGCGCGCGGCGCCGCGATCTGCGGGCTCGTCTCCGGTGGCCTGCCAGTGGCCGAATACACCGCGCTGCAACTGAAGCAGGCCGTCGTCGGTTACGGCCGCGCGACCAAGTCGCAGATGCAGGAGATGGTCACGCGGCTGCTCAACCTGACCGGCCAGCCCGGCAGCGACGCGGCCGACGCGCTCGGGATGGCGATCTGCCATGCGCACAGCGGCAATACGCTCGGCACGATCGGCGGCCTCGCGCCGGCGCTCGCGAAAAAGGGGCTGCGCGTGCGGCGAGGACGGCTCGTCGGCTGACGCGACGGCACGCATTCCTTCGGCGCGGCGCACGACCACCCGCATCGCACGCATTGCGCCTGCCACCGCCCTGCCTGCCCTGCCCGCCTGATCGCCCCGCGTCGCGCACGCGCCGCGCGTCGCCCCGACCTGACGGCCAACCCATCGGCATCGCGCCGCACCTGCGCTACACTCGCGCTTTCCTCCTCGCATCCCGCCATCCATGATCGGTCGCATCGCCGGCATCCTGCTCGAAAAGAATCCGCCTCACCTGCTCGTCGACTGCAACGGCGTCGGCTACGAAATCGACGTGCCGATGAGCACCTTCTACAACCTGCCGCAAACGGGCGAGCGCGTCGTGCTGCTCACGCAGCAGATCGTGCGCGAGGACGCGCACCTGCTGTACGGCTTCCTGACGCCGCAGGAGCGCACGACCTTCCGCGAACTGCTGAAGATCACCGGCATCGGCGCGCGCATGGCGCTGGCCGTGCTGTCCGGCATGAGCGTTCAGGAGCTCGCGCAGGCGGTGACGATGCAGGACGCCGCACGTCTCACCCGCCTGCCCGGCATCGGCAAGAAGACCGCCGAGCGCCTGCTGCTGGAGTTGAAGGGCAAGCTCGGCGCGGACCTCGGTGCGCTCGCCGGCGCCGCGTCGCCGTCCGACCACGCGACCGACATCCTCAACGCGCTGCTCGCGCTCGGCTACTCGGAAAAGGAAGGCCTCGCCGCGATCAAGAACGTGCCGGCCGGCACCGGTGTGTCCGAGGGCATCAAGCTCGCGCTCAAGGCACTGTCGAAGGTATAACGCCCGCCCGAACGGCGTGTCGGAGCCAGTGTCGCGCCGCCGTGCGGCGCGCACCAGTCGGCCGTTCGGCCAGTTCGGCCAGTTCGGCCACGTGACGGCGCGCGGTACAATGGCCGCATGATTGAAACCGACAAACTCGCCGCCGAGCGGATCATCGCCGCCACGCCCGCCTCGTCGCACGAGGAGGTGTTCGAACGCGCGCTGCGGCCGCGCCAGCTCGACGACTACGTCGGCCAGGAAAAGGTGCGCGGCCAGCTCGAGATCTTCATCGAGGCCGCGAAGCGCCGCGCCGAGCCGCTCGACCACGTGCTGCTGTTCGGACCGCCGGGCCTCGGCAAGACCACCCTCGCGCACATCATCGCGCGCGAGATGGGCGTAAACCTGCGCCAGACGTCGGGCCCCGTGCTCGAACGCGCGGGCGACCTCGCCGCGCTGCTGACCAACCTCGAAGCGAACGACGTGCTGTTCATCGACGAGATCCACCGGCTGTCGCCGGTCGTCGAGGAAATCCTGTACCCGGCGCTCGAGGATTACCAGATCGACATCATGATCGGCGAAGGGCCGGCCGCGCGCAGCGTGAAGCTCGACCTGCAGCCGTTCACGCTGGTCGGCGCGACCACGCGCGCGGGGATGCTGACCAACCCGCTGCGCGATCGCTTCGGAATCGTCTCGCGCCTCGAGTTCTACGATGCCGATCAACTGTCGCGCATCGTGCGCCGTTCGGCGTCGCTGCTGAACGCGCAGATCGATCCGAACGGCGCGCTGGAGATCGCGAAGCGCTCGCGCGGCACGCCGCGGATCGCGAACCGGCTGCTGCGCCGCGTGCGCGACTATGCGGAAGTGAAGGCCGACGGCCAGATCACCGCGGCCGTCGCCGACGCCGCGCTCGCGATGCTCGACGTCGATCCGGTCGGCTTCGACCTGATGGACCGCAAGCTGCTCGAGGCGATCCTGCACAAGTTCGACGGCGGCCCGGTCGGCATCGACAACCTCGCGGCGGCGATCGGCGAGGAGCGCGACACGATCGAGGACGTGCTCGAACCGTACCTGATCCAGCAGGGCTTCCTGCAGCGCACGCCGCGCGGGCGCATAGCGACGCTGCTCACGTACCGCCACTTCGGGCTCTCCGCGCCCGATGCCGGCAACGCCGAACGCGGGACGTGGGATACCCTCGACGGGAAGTAACCCGCTGCCCGCGCCAAGCCAGCCATGACCACGCCGCCCAGCCGCCACCCCACCGCCCCCGCACCGGGCCCGCGCTGGGTCGAACCGATCCGCAAGCGGCTCGTGGCCGGCATCACGCACCTGACAACGGGCGGTGGCGGTCCGTCGATCGATCTCTCGTCGCCGCCTGGAGACCCGGGGCTGTTCGGCCCCGACGCCATCTGCTGGCGCGTGCATGCCGATTTCACGTCGATGATGACGGGCGGCATTGCCGCGCTGCTGCTGCAGGCGCTCCATCCGCTCGCGCTCGCGGGCGTCTGGGATCACTCGTCGTTTCGCACCGACATCCTCGGCCGCTTGCGACGCACCGCCACGTTCATCACGGGCACGACGTTCGGCAGCCGCGCGGACGCACTCGCACTGATCGAACGCGTGAAAACGATCCACGCGCGCATATCGGGTACCGCGCCCGACGGCCGGCCGTACCGAGCCGACGATCCGGCGTTGCTGACCTGGGTGCATGTCGCGGAAGTATCGAGCTTTCTCACCGCGCATTTGCGCTATGTGAATCCGTCGCTGTCGGGCGAGCTGCAGGACAGCTACTACGCTGAAACGGCATTGATCGCCGAGTTGCTCGGCGCCCGGGATGTGCCCCGTTCACGTGCCGAGGTAGCGGCCTATTTCGCGCGCATGCAACCCGAACTCGAAGCCGGGCCGCACACCTTCGACGTCATGCAGATCCTGCTGAATGTGCCGGTTGCGACACCCGCGCTGCGGCCGGCCGCGTCGCTGATCATGCATGCCGGCATCGACCTGCTGCCGCCCTGGGCGCAGCGCAGGCTCGGCGTGTCGACGTTCGCGCCGCTGCGACGCGCGGTGGTCCGGCCCGGTGTCCGGGCAGTCGCCCCCGTGCTGCGCTGGGCGCTCGTCAACGGCGCGTCGAAACGCGCACGCCGCCGTGCAACCGCGACACCGCCCGACGGCACCCCGCCCTCTTGACGGTTCCTCAGATTATTTCGATTTTCGGCCAACCGCGTCCACGAACCCGGTGATCGACGGCAAGACGGGCGCCGATCTCGGCCGCGCCGATTTGATCAACGGCGGGAAGAAGTACAGCAAGGGGGGGAATTCGACAAGCTGCGCCAGCCGATCACGGCCGACAAGCCCGGCAAGATCGCGTACGCGCTCGACTACAAGACACGCCACGCACTGCCGCAGCAAGCCTGACGCAGAAGAGGCGCCGCCCGGTGACACCGTGCGGAACCGGTACGAACGGCTCAGAGTACCTTGCGATACCCGTCATCGTCGTCGCTCGCGGCATCCAGATGCGACACGTCGGCCCATTGCACGACCTGCGCGCGGCCATCGACGTAATCGACGACGTTGATGCTCGTGTTGAGCAGCTGATAGCTGCGCGGCGCCGACAGATCAAGGCCGTTTGCAAAGCGGTACACGCAGTCGAGCACGCCGCCGTGCGCGACACACGCGATCCGGCCGCCCGGATGCGCGGCGACGATCGGCTCGAGCGCATGCAGCACGCGATGATAGAACTCGCGTTGCGACTCGCCACCGTCGGGCGCGAAGCCCGGGTCGCGCGTCTGCCACGCGGCGTAAGCGTCCGGAAACAGCGTCTCGATCTCGGTGCTGTCATGCCCCTGGAACACGCCGTACGCGCGTTCGCGCAGCCCTTCGCGCAACCGCAGCGGCAGCCCGAGCGCATCGGCAAAGGGTTGCGCGGTTTGTTGCGCGCGCATCAGGTCGCTCGAATAGAGCGCGTCGATCCGCTGTCCTTCGCGCGCTTCCCGCGCAAACCGGACGGCCAGCCGCTGCGCCTGCGCGAGCCCCGTGTCGGCCAGCGGAATGTCGATATGGCCCTGGATGCGCTTGATGCGGTTCCAGGCCGTCTCGCCATGGCGAATGAAGAGAATCTGCGTGGTGGCCATCGCGGCGCGTCTCCGGGAAAGAATCAGGGCCGCACTTGCAGCCAGAACGTCACGGGGCCGTCGTTGACGAGCGACACTTGCATGTCGGCGCCGAACTCGCCGGTCTCGACAACCGGATGACGCTCGCGCGCGGCAGCGACGAAATAGTCGAACAGGCGCGCACCTTCGTCGGGCGGCGCGGCCGGCGTGAAGCTCGGCCGCAGCCCGCTGTTGGTATCGGCCGCGAGCGTGAACTGCGACACGAGCAGCAGGCCGCCTGCGCCGCCCGCACCGTCGATGTTCGACACCGGCAGGTTCATCTTTCCGGCCGCGTCGCTGAACACGCGATAGCCGAGCAGCTTCGCGAGCAGCTTGTCGGCCGCGGCCTCTGTGTCGCCGCGCTCCGCGCAGACGAGCGCGAGCAGCCCTGCGCCGATCTCGCCCGTCGTGCGGTCGCCGACGCGCACGTCGGCGCGCTTCACGCGCTGGATCAGCGCGATCATGCGGTCAGCGTGACGCGCGCGAAGCGGCGCTTGCCGACCTGAATGACGAACTCGCCGGCCTCGACCTTCAGGCCCTTGTCGGACACCGTCGCGCCGTCGATCTTCACGCCGCCCTGCTCGATGTTGCGCAGTGCTTCGCTCGTCGACGGCACGAGGCCCGCCTGCTTCAGCAGCTGTCCGATCGCGAGCGGCGCGCCCGCGAGCGTGACCGACGGGATGTCGTCCGGCACGCCCCCCTTCGCGCGGTGGTTGAAGTCTTCGAGCGCACGCTCGGCATCGGCCTGCGAGTGGAAGCGCGCGACGATTTCCTGCGCGAGCAGTACCTTGAAGTCGCGCGGATTGCGGCCGCCTTCGGCGTCGCGCCTGAAGCCGGCGATCTCGTCGAGGCTGCGGAACGACAGCAGTTCGAAGTAACGCCACATCAGCGTGTCCGAGATGCTCATCAGCTTGCCAAACATGTCGGTCGGCTTCTCGCTGATGCCGACGTAGTTGCCCTTCGACTTCGACATCTTCTCGACGCCGTCGAGGCCTTCGAGCAGCGGCATCGTCAGGATGCACTGCTGTTCCTGGCCGTACTGCTTCTGCAGTTCTCGGCCGACCAGCAGGTTGAACTTCTGGTCGGTGCCGCCGAGCTCGAGATCGGCGTTCAGCGCGACCGAATCGTAGCCCTGCATCAGCGGGTACAGGAATTCGTGGATCGAGATCGGCACGCCGCCCTGGAAGCGCTTCGTGAAGTCCTCGCGCTCGAGGATCCGCGCGACCGTGTAGCGCGACGCGAGCTTGATCATCCCGTCCGCGCCAAGCGGCATCGACCATTCGCTGTTGTAGCGAATTTCGGTCTTCTCGCGGTCGAGCACGAGTGCGGCCTGTTCGAAGTAGGTCTTCGCATTCGATTCGATCTGTTCGCGCGTGAGCGGCGGACGCGTCGCGTTGCGGCCAGACGGATCGCCGATCAGCGACGTGAAATCGCCGATCAGGAAGATCACGGTGTGGCCGAGGTCCTGCAGCTGGCGCATCTTGTTCAGCACGACCGTATGGCCGATGTGGATGTCAGGCGCGGTCGGATCGAGGCCGAGCTTGATGCGCAGCGGCGTGCCGGTGGCCGCGCTGCGCGCGAGCTTCTGCGCGAACTCTTCCTCGATCAGCAACTCGTCGACGCCGCGTTTCGTGACGGTGAGCGCATGGCGGACTTCGTCGGTGATCGGGAAAACAGGCTTGGAACTGGGTTCGGTGCTCATCGGTGCCAGGAAGAATGTCGCAAAGACAGGGATTTTCCCATAACTTGCGCGTGCATCGCTTAACGACGCGTCAGGTTGCGCGGATAATCGGGCGCAAGGCGCTCGGCACCGGCCCGCGCCGCTCGATCCAGGAGAACCCAACGTGCCGCAACGACATCCGCAACCCGCCCATCCGGCCGACGGCATCTACTTCGGGCTGATGTCGGGAACCAGCATGGACGGCGTCGACGGCGTCGCCGTGCGATTCGAGACCGGCAAGGCACCGGTCGTGCTCGCGGAAGCGTTCGTCGGCTTCGCGCAATCGCTGCGCGACGCGCTGTTCGCGCTGCAGCAACCCGGCGACAACGAAATCGACCGCGAATCGGTCGCGGCGAACGCGCTCGTCGCGCGCTACGCGGTGTGCTGCCACGAGTTGCAGCGCACGGCCGGCCTGTCGCGCGACGAGATCCACGCGATCGGCGTGCACGGCCAGACAGTCCGGCACCGTCCCGAGCGCGGCTATACGCGTCAGCTCAACAATCCGGCGCTGCTCGCCGAGCTTGCGCATATCGACGTGATCGCCGATTTCCGCAGCCGCGACGTCGCGGCCGGCGGCCACGGCGCGCCGCTTGCGCCTGCGTTCCATGCGACGGTATTCGGCGCGCCGGGCGAGACGCGGGTCGTCTGCAACCTCGGCGGCATCAGCAACATCACGATCCTGCCGGGCGAAGGCGGCGACGTGCGCGGCTTCGACTGCGGGCCCGCGAATGCGTTGCTCGACGAGTGGGCGACACGCCACCTCGGCAAACCGTACGACGATGGCGGCAAGTTCGCCGCGCGCGGCAACGTACACGCGCCGCTGCTCGACGCGCTGCTCGACGAGCCCTACTTCGCCGCGCCGCCGCCGAAAAGCACCGGCCGCGACCTGTTCAATCCCGCATGGCTCGACGCGAAGCTGGCCGCGTTCGCACAGGTCGCGCGGGAAGACGTGCAGGCAACGCTGACGGCGCTCACCGCCGTCTCGGTCGCCCGCGAGATCGCGCAGCACGCGGCCGGCTGCCAGGCGGTGTTCGTCTGCGGCGGTGGCGCCCGCAACCCGGTGCTGCTCGAAGCGCTAAGGAAGGCACTGCACGAGGCCGGCGTGCCGGCGATGGTGGATACGACGGCCGCGCTCGGCGTGCCGCCGCAGCAGGTCGAGGCGCTCGCGTTCGCGTGGCTCGCGTATCGCTTCACCGCGCGCCAGCCCGGCAACCTCGCGAGCGTGACCGGTGCCGCGAGCGAGCGCGTGCTCGGCGCGCTTTATCCGCGCTGATCGAAGGCCCCAACGACGCGATGAGACGCAGGCCGCGCGGTTCGCACCGCGCACGGGTATGAAAAACGGGGCATGAAGCCCCGTTTTTCATACCGGCAAACCGGACAGGATCCGTCGTGCGCTCAGACCGAGAACGACGAGCCGCACCCGCAGGTGGTCGTGGCGTTCGGGTTCTTGATCACGAACTGGGCACCGTTGAGGTCGTCCTTGTAGTCGATCTCGGCGCCGACCAGGTACTGGTAGCTCATCGAGTCGATCAGGAGCTGGACGCCGTTCTTGTTCATCACGGTGTCGTCCTCGTTGACTTCCTCGTCGAACGTGAAGCCATACTGGAAGCCCGAGCAGCCGCCGCCCTGCACGAACACGCGCAGCTTCAGGTCGGGATTGCCCTCTTCGTCGATCAGTTGCTTGACCTTGTCGGCCGCGGCGTCGGTGAAGACGAACGGTACCGGCATTTCGGTCGTCGTTGCTGCGGATTCGGTAACAGCGTTCATGCGAACTCTCCAAAAAGCTTTAGCCGCTATTGTAGGGCCGATCAGAAGATCGTGCTGATGTCCATGAAATCAATAGGTTCTTGTTGATTTCAATGCGGGGGCCCGCACGCGGGTGGCCGCCGCGCGGGCATAAAAAAACCGCCAGCGCGAAAGCTGGCGGTTTTTCCGGCGGACGCCGCCCGGAAGCGGCGCGGCCATGAAGCGGAATTAACGCTTCGAGAACTGCTTTGCGCGACGTGCCTTGCGCAGACCAACCTTCTTACGCTCGACTTCACGTGCATCGCGCGTGACGAAGCCTGCGTTCGACAGCGACGGCTTCAGCGTCGCATCGTAGTCGATCAGCGCGCGGGTGATGCCGTGGCGCACTGCACCTGCCTGACCCGTTTCGCCGCCGCCATTGACGTTGACCTTGATGTCGAACGTCTGGCCGTGGTTCGTGAGTTCCAGCGGCTGACGCACGATCATCAGCGACGTTTCGCGCGAGAAGTAGTCAGCGATGGGCTTGCCGTTGACGATGATGTCGCCCTTGCCAGCCTTGATGAAGACACGTGCGACTGCGCTCTTGCGGCGGCCCGTACCGTAGTTCCAGTTACCGATCATGTGGGCTCCCCTTAGATCTCGAGCGCCTTCGGCTGTTGCGCCGAATGCGGATGCGTAGCTTCAGCGTAGACCTTCAGCTTCTTGATCATCGCGTAGCCGAGCGGGCCCTTCGGCAGCATGCCCTTGACCGCTTTCTCGAGCGCACGGCCCGGGAAGCGTTCTTGCATCTTGCCGAACGTCGTTTCATAGATGCCGCCCGGGTAGCCCGAGTGACGGTAGTACTTCTTGTCCAGAGTCTTGTTGCCCGTGACCTTCAACTTGCTCGCGTTGATGATGATGATGAAATCACCAGTGTCGACGTGCGGGGTGAACTCAGGCTTGTGCTTGCCGCGCAGACGGCGTGCCACTTCGCTGGCAACACGGCCGAGAACCTTATCCGTCGCGTCAATCACGTACCATTCGCGCGTCACCTCATGGGCTTTTGCGGAAAACGTCTTCATGATCGATCCAAAAAAATGCTTTGCCCGATGTGTTCTTCCTGCTTGTCTGTGTGCGCTTCGAGGCGCGGTGCAGGCTCTCCCTGTTCTTTTTCCGTGGGCATGAATGCGGAAAAGCCCTGAATTATAAAGGAAATACCGCAGGGCGGTCAAAGAGAATCCGCGCCCCGTGCCGGCGGCGCCCGAAATGCGCCAAAATCCGGTCGTGCCCCGATACACCAGGCGAACCGAGCGCCCAGCGAGGCACCCATCGACGCGCGGCACCTGACCTTGCCGCGCCAGACCGGTCGACAACGGAAAAACAACAAACAAGCATGATGAAACAACGACTTACGCCCTTTCTCGCGGCCGCCTTGCTGGCCGCCGCCGCGCCCGCCGTCGCCGCCCGGGCCGGCTGCGAGGCCAAGCTCGACGCCCTCGACGCCCGCATCGCCGACGCCCGCGGCGCCCATGCCGAAGATCGCATCGCCCGCCTGCGCGCGGTACGCGAACGCGTGCGCCACTTTTGCGCGCGCGGTCACGGCCACGCATCGGCCGCACATGCTCCGGCCCCTGCCGCCCGATCCACGGACACGCCGCCCGGCGCAGCGTCGCAGCCGGCCGCGCGACAGCCCGCGTAATCGGTATCAACAGCGGATGTCGGCGCGCGCAAACTGAGCGCCGATGTTTGCACGGGACGAAAAAAAGCCCGAACGGCTGGTTCGGGCTTAATCCACCTTAGGAGGAGGGTGGAGGAGACATGCGGAGGTTGCCGCAGCGCGACAACCAATGAGGCTCATTATACGAATGCGTCGCAGACTTCACAAGAAAATTTGCATTACGAAATTCAACACCATAATACGGAATATGGCCAGCTTTGCCAGACAGACGGATTTTCCTCTCTAAAATCAATCGACTGGGTAGCAAGAACACGATCGGCAAACCGTCCATCTAGAGTAAAACCCCTAAAGAAAGCAGGGAAATCGGCGTTCGGCGCCCCGCCGGGCGCCGAACACGGCGGCGCGGCGCGGCGCGTCGTGCAGCGCATCAGCCGACCGTTGCGCAGCGGGCTACAATGCCGGATCGAATCCGAATCAGGCAACGCTGGAGCGCAAGCATGGAATGCAAAGTAAGCTGGATGGGTCAGGACGGCATGGCGTTTTCCGCCCAGACCGGAAGCGGGCACCTCGTCGCGATGGACGGTGCGCCGGAAGGCGGCGGCCATAACCTCGCGCCGCGCCCGATGGAAATGGTGCTGGTCGGCACCGGCGGCTGCACCGCGTACGACGTCGTGCTGATCCTGAAGAAGAGCCGCCAGGAAGTCACCGGCTGCTCGGTCACGCTGAAGGCCGAACGCGCGAGCGAAGATCCGAAGGTGTTCACGAAGGTCCACTTCCACTTCACCGTCACGGGCCGCAACCTCAACCCGGCCACGGTCGAGCGCGCGATCAACCTGTCGCACGACAAGTACTGCTCCGCGTCGATCATGATCGCGAAGACGGCCGAACTCACGCATTCGTTCGACATCGTCGCTGACTGAACTCGCGGCAGCCACACATGAAAAAAAAGGCCGGCGCTCCTGACGGAGCGCCGGCCCTTTCGCATTCGAACGGCAAAGCAGGCCGATAAGCCGGATTCTGTGCACGCTGCACGCCGAAGCGCACGGCGCGTGGCAGCCATTCCTCTAGGCGCGCCATTGCTGACGCGCTCAAGCTTCCTACCCGCAGACGAGACGGGGGCCCCGTCCTGCATCCGAAAATGCGCGCCTGCCTACTTGGAATTGCTCCGGGTGGAGGTTACCGTGCCGGCGAACGTCGCCGTCGCCGCGGTGCGCTCTTACCGCACCGTTTCACCCTTACCTGATCCCGGCTTGCGCCGGGCCATCGGCGGTTTGCTTTCTGTTGCCCTGTTCCGCGTGTCGCCACGGATGGCCGTTAGCCATCACCCTGCCCTGTGGAGTCCGGACTTTCCTCGCCCCCGCCTGCCCGAAGGCGGCGAGGCCGCGACTGCCTAGCCTGCTTTGCGACGCGCATTCTAGCACTGCGCGCCGCCGCCGGCAGCGCGCGAACGTCGGCCGCTGCGGAAAACTGCCGGATCGTCGTAGAACGCGGGCGCGGCATTCGCGTTGCACCAGCCTGGCACGCCCAGCACCGGGAGCGGCGCGAAATCGCGGCTCGTCAGCTCGCGGGTCGCGAGTTCGCCGGCGATCCGCGCGTCGACATGCGCGGCACGCCGGGCGTCGGGCCACGAGAAATAGTCGTCGCTCACTTCGACGATCCACGTGTGCGCGGTGCAGGACTTGTAGGGCGCGACGAGCTTCTCCAGCAGCGCATGGCCGACGAGCCGCGCCTCGCAGCGCGTGCCCCACGCGTCGCGCGCCGCCACCAGCAGCAGCTGCCAGTTGAAACCGCGCAGCGCGTCGGCGAGCGAGCGGTCGGCCGTCACGAACAGCGCGGCGTTCTCGTCGAACAGCGTCAGCGCATCGCGCAGCGTGCCGCGCACCGGCCCGACGCCGCCCGCGGCGTCGATCGCCGCAGCCTGGCGTGCGTTCAGCGCAGCCTTGGTGCGCGGATACGCGAACCACACGAGTGCATTGAAGAAATCGTGAAGATTGTGGCGGGTCGGTACGCCACCGGTGTCGGCAATATGGGTTTCGTATGCGAGGCCGGGCGGCAGCTCGGCCTGCGGCACGAAGCGCAGCGGCCGGCCACGGCCGCTCGCCCACGCACCGCCGCGCAGCGCGCCGTTCAGCGCATCGAGCAGCGCGGCCTCGCCCGCGAGCGCGGCCGCCTGGAGCGAACGACCGGGCGCCGCGTAAGGCGCGAGCCACGGCGCGGACCAGTCGATCCGCTCGAACGCCGCCGCCCCGTCGCCGGCCGTCAGGCCGGCTCCGCGCGGCGGCGTGCCGGTCACGCGAACTTCCAGCCGATCGTTTCACCGGCGCGCAGCGGCACGACCGGCGTATCGCCCGCAAAGACCTCGCGCGGCAGTTCCCAAGTCTCGCGGCGCAGCGTGATCGTCTCGGTGCTGCGCGGCAGCCCGTAGAAATCGGCGCCGAAGCGGCTCGCGAAATTTTCCAGCTTGTCGAGCGCGCCGGCCTGATCGAACGCCTCCGCATACAGCTCGAGCGCATGCAACGCCGTGTAGCAGCCCGCGCAGCCACACGCGGTTTCCTTCGCGTCGCGCGCGTGCGGCGCGCTGTCGGTGCCGAGGAAGAAGCGCGGATTGCCCGACGTCGCGGCTTCGACGAGCGCGACGCGGTGCGTTTCACGCTTCAGCACGGGCAGGCAGTAGTAGTGCGGGCGGATCCCGCCGACGAACAGCGCGTTGCGGCTGTACAGCATGTGCTGCGGCGTGATCGTCGCGCCGAGCAGGCCCGGCGCCGCGTCGGCGTCGCGCACGTAGTCGGCGGCGTCCTTCGTCGTGATGTGCTCGAAGACGACCTTCAGGCCGGGGAAATCGCGGCGCAGCGGCGTCATCACGCGGTCGATGAACACCTTCTCGCGATCGAACATGTCGATCGCCGGATCGGTCACCTCGCCGTGCACGAGCAGCGGCATACCGGTTTCCTGCATGACCTCGAGCGTCTTCGCGCACTTCGCGAGATCGCTGACGCCGTGATCCGAGTTCGTCGTCGCGCCGGCCGGATACAGCTTCACACCATGCACGAAGCCGCTGTCGCGCGCGCGGCGGACTTCGTCAGGTGACGTGTTGTCGGTCAGGTACAGCGTCATCAGCGGCTCGAACGCCATGCCCGCCGGCAGCGCGGCCAGGATTCGCTCGCGATACGCCTGCGCTTGCGCGGTGGTCGTGACGGGCGGCTTCAGGTTCGGCATGACGATCGCGCGGGCGAACTGGCGCGCCGTGTGCGGCAGTACCGCGGCCAGCATGTCGCCGTCGCGCAGGTGCAGGTGCAGGTCGTCGGGACGGGCGAGCGTGAGCGTCGCCGGGGAGGAAGCGTTCGAGGCAGTCATAGGAGGCGTCGTGAGGAACGGGCTGGCCATCTGCGGGGCCGGAATGCGCGTGCGCGGGCCGACTGACGGCAAACCGCAACACGGGGCCTTCGGCCGGCGGAATCCGCTTTTTACCGCTCAAGGCTCGGTGATATGCTAGAAGCCATATTGTACCGGGGTTCACCCGGTTGGTTCCCCTGCTTCCGCCCCCGCCCCAAGTAAAATGTGCCAACTCCTAGGAATGAACTGCGCCGCGCCGACGGACGTCACATTCTCCTTCACAGGTTTCGCGGCCCGGGGCGGCCTCACCGATCACCATGCCGACGGCTGGGGGATCGCGTTCTTCGAGGACAAGGCCTGTCGCCTCTTCATCGACCAGCAGGCGTCGGCCACCTCGCCGATCGCCGAAATGGTGAAGCGCTACCCGATCAAGTCCAAGAACACGATCGCGCACATCCGCAAGGCCACGCAGGGCCACATCCTGCTCGAGAACAGCCATCCGTTCATGCGCGAGCTGTGGGGGCGGCACTGGATCTTCGCGCATAACGGCGATCTGCAGGACTACGAACCCGACCTCGACGGCAGCGTCTACCATCCGGTCGGCACGACCGACAGCGAGAAGGCGTTCTGCGTGCTGATGCAGGGGCTACGCGAAGCGTTCCCCGGCGCGCAGCCGCCGTTGCCGGAACTGTTCGAGCGTGTCGGCGAGCTGACGCGCGGCATCACCGATCACGGCGTGTTCAACTTCCTGATGTCGAACGGCCAGGCCCTCTTCGCGCACTGCTCGACGCGACTGCACTACCTCGTGCGGCGCTGGCCGTTCTCGACCGCGCATCTGGTCGACGAAGACCTGTCGATCGACTTCGCGAAATACACGACGCCCGAGGATCGCGTCGCGGTGATCGCCACGCAGCCGCTGACCGACAACGAGATCTGGACCTCGTTCGAACCGGGCGAGCTGATCATGTTCCAGTGCGGCGACGTCGCCGCGCGGATGCAGATTCCGGTGCCCGAACGCGTGCTCGAGAAGCTGCGCAACCCGGCGCTCGACGCGTCGGCGTCCGCGCCGTGCGGCATGCAGCACGCCGCACTCGCGGCCGGCGCAGACGGCGATTCCGACGACTCGATCGATTTCTGAGCGCGCTGCGCCGGCAGACGCACCCTTCACGCCTTCCGCTTTTGCACCATCGTCGCACCACACATCCGCCGGTGATCGCCGGCATTGAAAGTCTGCACCCGACAACGCTTCATTCAGGTCGCCATTCCACGCACGCGATTGTCGCCACGCAGCATTCACTTTTATTTTATTAATTTTCAAGCGAAAATAATTCACTGGCGAAAAAATAAAACAAGAACCTTCAAACCGGATAACCCGGAAGTCATAGTTTAAAGCAAAATCCCCACCCGGATCGTGCGCCAGCCCACCGAATCCGCGATTCCGCTCGTTTTACAGATAATCCACCAAACCCTCACCCACAAAGGCTTTCAGTTCGATTAACCACACAATTAAAAAATACCACTCAATACCGTTACCATCCCCACATTTCCTGATTTTTCGAAAATCGACCGCCCCGTCGATTAGTAGACTCGCTCCATCTACGGTGTAACGAAACCTGACTGGCGCAATGCAGCCACGGCTGCCGCACGTCCATTCGAATCACGCGTCACCGTGGAATGCGCATTCGCCGCATGCGGCGAATACCACTTCAAAACAAGAAAGAGGGGCATGTCGTGAATCACTCATTTCGATCGATCTGGAGCGAAGCCACCGGGTGCTGGGTCGCGGTAGCGGAAACGACACGGGCGCGCGGCAAGCGCTCGGGCAGCGAATCCGGCACGGGCCGGAGCGCTACGCACGAAGCCGTGCGCCGGCCGCCGCTGCGGATCGCCGCACTCGGCGTCGCGTTGGCCGCGCTGTCGGCCGGCCCGGCGGTTGCCTCGACTTGCGGCAACGGCGCGCCGGTCGCCAGCGGCGGCACCTGCGCGATCGGCAGCTTCAGCCCGACGGCCAACGACAACGGAGTCGGTTCCATGGACGTCTCGGGCGGCGACACGATCGGCCTGACCGGCGCATGGGCCGGCACGCGCGGCGATGCCGGCTACACGCTCACGCCGATTGGCAGCACGACCATCCTGTCGGGCAATCCGAACCAGCCGCTGCTGTCGCTCGGCGGCAAGACGTACAGCGTCAGCACGCCCGACCCGATCACCGGCACCCACACGTCGGTCGCGACCTACGACTCGTCCGCGTTCACCGCGTCGACGGCCGGCGCGACCAACGTGCCCGTCTACCACGACGTGAACGGCAGCCAGTACTTGAACCCGCGCATCGGCACCATCGGCCGCACCGGCGGCACGCTCAACGTGTCGATCGGCAATGCGGCGAACGCGCCCGATGCAGCCGGCAACGCGATCACGATGGCCGCGAAAGCTACCGACCTGACCCTCGCGGACGGCACGGGCTCCGCGAAAAGCACCGTCAACTGGAATTCGCGCAACCAGATCTGGTTCACCACCGGCGACTATCTCACGGTCGGCGGCGCCGTCGGCAACCTCCAGCTCGACGTGCCGGCCTATGCGGGCACCTTCACCGCGTTCGACGGCAGCACGTGGAAGGTCACCGACGCGACATCGCTCGTCGCGTACAACGACTTTCTCGTGCGCTCGGTGCAAAGCGGCGCGCTCGGCTCGCAGACCGCCTACGACAACGCGTTCAGCCAGGCCGTCACGTTCTCGCAGGAAACCTTCCAGTACCAGAACAACGTGTCCGCGGGCGACAAGAACACACTGCCGATCGATTTCCTGTCGGCGATGCACGGCACGGGCACGAACGCGACGCTGCATATCGGCAAGGACGGCCAGATCGACTTCCGCGGCACCAACACGATCATCCTGAACTCGGCCGTCTTCGCGGAGAACGGCGCACACTTCGTCAACGACGGGCGCCTGTCGGGCGACTTCACGTTGGTGCGCCTGCTGAGCGGCGCAAGCGGCGTCAACAACGGCACGATCTCGTCCGGCTACGCGTCCGGCGACAACTTCGACACGAGCGGCAGCGCGCCGCCCGCCAACTTCGGCTTCAACGCGTACACGGAAGGCAACGGCGTGTATGCGAGCGGCAGGGACACCTCGTTCGTCAACAACGGCGTGATGAACGTCGGCGCGTGGACGCTCGACGGCAACCGGCCGGGCCTGCAGAACTACGCGGTGGGCGTGACAGGCGGCGCGACGGGGTCGAACACCGGCACGATCAACGTCGGCGTCAATGCGACGATGCTCGACAGCCAGGTGATCGGCGGCCTCGTCACCAACGACGGCCTCTTCACGAACCAAGCCGGCGGCACGATCTACCTCGGCCGCTCGGCGCAGTATGCACCGGGCGGCACGGCAAACGACGTCGCGCTCGCCGCGCACGCGTACGGCATCCTGCTCAACGGTTCCGGCGCCGGGCGCAACCTGGGCACGATCGTGATCGGTTCGCAGACGCAGAACGGCACCGCGATGGCGAGCTTCGATTCGTCGTACGGCTATCTGAGCAACGAAGGCACGATCGTCGTCAACGGCGCTGCGCCCGGCACGCCGCTCGCCAACGTCGGCATGCTCGCGGCCAATACGGCCGCGACCGTGAGCAACGCCGGCACCATCACGTTGAACGGCGTAAACGGCATCGGCATCATGGTCGTCGGCACCGGTACGAAGGCAACGACTGCCCTGTCGAGCGGCACGATCAACGTGGCCGGCGGCCTCGATCCGGCCTCGGACACGCGCAACTACGGCGTGTGGGCCGAAGGGCCGCGCGCGACGGCCGCGCTCAACGGCAAGCTCAACCTGACGGGCACCGGCGCGATCGGCGTGCATGCCCGCTCGGGCGCGACGATCAGCGTTTGGGCCAACGCGGTGCCGCATTTCGTGTCCGGTACCAACCAGATCGGCTTCTACGCCTACGGCGCCGGCTCGAAGATCAACGTCGCCGCGCAGCACCTCAGCGTCGACACCGACGATTCGACGCTGTTCCGCATCGCTAGCGGCGCGGCCTACACGGGCGCGTCGGCGGCCGGCACGCTGACGACGGACGTGAACGGCCAGGGTGCGCGCGGCGTGCTCGCGACCGGCGCCGGCACCACGCTGTCGACCGGCAATGCGACCTACAACGTCAACGGCGCGAACAGCGTCGCGGTCACGGTCGAAGGCGGTGCGCAAGGCACGATCGATACGAACGCGACGATCAACCTGAACGCGACCGGCGCGATCGCAGGCATCGTCGACGGCCAGGCGCACGACCTCGCCGGCGCGAATGCCGGCGCGCCGGTCGCGACGACGCTGACCAACGATGCCGCGGTCACCTCGTCGACCGCGGGCGTGACGGGTTTCATCGCGCAGAACCTCGGCACGCTCGAGAACCGCGACACGGTGCTGCTGACCGGCGCCGGCTCGACGGGCGTCGTGGTCGGCACGCTCGGCACGGTGAACAACGCGTCGGCGATCCGCGTGTCGAACGGCACCGGCGCGCTCGTGCAGGGCACGTCGGCCACGCTCGCCAACGCGGGCACGATCGAGGCCGACGATGGCGTCGCGGGTGTGCACCTGACCGGCGCGGGCGCGTCGGTCGCCCTGTCGGGTGCGGGCACCGTCGTCGCGCACGGCAGCGCCGACGGCGTGTTGATCGACCCGACCGTCTCGAACGGCGGGATCGCGGCCGGCGCGACGTCGATCGCGGTGGGTGGCGCCGGCAAGGGCATCGACAACCTCGGCTCCAACACGACGATCGTGCTGTCGGGCACGCAGATCGGCACGACCGGCCATGGCGCCGACGGGCTGTCGTCGACGGGCGCCGGCGCGCGCATCGCGACCGACGCGGCGACCGTCGTGCGCACCGCTGGCGACAACGCACGCGGCCTCTTCGTGACGGGCGCGGATTCCACGCTCGCGGGCGACGGCACGACCGTCGCGACGACGGGCGCCGGCGCGCACGCGATCGTCGTGGGCAGCGGCGCGACCGCGTGGCTGTCGGGTACGACGCTCTCCGCGGCGGGCACGGCAGCCGACGGCCTCGTCGCGCAGAACGGCGCCCGCATCGGCGACACGGGTTCGTCGATCGCGAGCGCGGCCGGTAACGGCGCGACCGTCGACAGCGGCGGCGTGCTCGCGCTGACCGGCACGACGCTCAAGGGCGCGACGGCCGGCGTGATGAGCACGGACACGCTCGCGACCGGCGCGACGAACTCGGTGCTCGTCGACGGCGGCAGCGTCGCGTCCGTCGCCGGGCCGGCGTTCGCCGCACGCGGCGGCACGGTCGACATCGCGGTACGCAACGGCACCGTCGTGACGGCCGGCAACGGCACGCTGCTGGACCTCGCGAACGGCAGCACCGCGACCTTCAACGCGTCGGCCGTGAAACTGAACGGCGACATCATGTCGGACGCGTCGAGCACCGGCAACGTGTTCCTGACGAACGGCACGACCCTCACCGGCAAGATCGACCCGGTCGCGCTGACCGTCGACGGCTCGAGCACGTGGCACATGACCGGCAGCTCCGTGCTGAGCAGCCTCAACAACGCGGGCCTGGTTGCATTCGCCGCGCCGTCCGGCGCGCCGACGGCAGCGACCAGCTACCGGACGCTGACGACCGGCAGTTACGTCGGCAACGGCGGTACGATCGCGCTGAACACCTACCTCGGCGCCGACGCATCGCCGACCGACCAGCTGATCGTGAGCGGCGGCACCGCGAGCGGCACGACGGGGCTGAAGATCGCGAACACGGCCGGCACCGGCGCGCAGACGACGGGTGACGGGATTCCGGTGGTCGTCACGGCCAACGGCGGCACGACCGCCGCATCGGCATTCCATCTCGCGGGCCCGGTCCAGGCCGGCGCGTATGAATACCGGCTTTACCGCGGCGGACAGCGCGATGCGAACGGCTGGTACCTGCGCTCGCAGCTCGACCCGATGGCCCCCGGCGATCCGGTCGGCCCGACCGTCATCGACGGCGGCGGCAACGGCGGCAATCTCGCGTACCGTCCGGGCGTGGCAGGCTATGCGATGACGCCGCTGCTGAACGCCGACTACGGCTTCTCGACGCTCGGCAAGCTGCACGAGCGCGTCGGCGACATCTACAACCTGGAGAAGCAGGCGCCGGGCAACCGCGACGGCGTGTGGGGCCGCATCGGCGGACAGAGCCTCGACGCGAACGCGGGCCGCTTCGCGGCCGACGAGCGCACGTTCTTCGCGCAGCTCGGCAAGGACTGGACGCTCGACCAGGCACCCGCCGGCGGCAGCACGCATGCGGGCGTGACGGCGAGCATCGGCGTCGCGAACGCCAGCTTCAGCGACGTCGCGCGCGCGGACCCGCCGGGCCTGTCGACGTCGACGGGCTCGGTCGAGATGCACGCGCAGAGCGTCGGCGGCTACTGGACGCGCTACCTGTCCGACGGCACCTACTTCGACAGCGTCGGCCAGGTCACGCACTACGGCAACCGCTATCGCGACAGCTACGGCAACGAGGCATCGCAGAACGGATTTGGCGTCGCGCTGTCGCAGGAAGTCGGCAAGCCGTTCGGGATCGGCGGCACGCCGATCGCGGTCGAACCGCAGGCGCAGTTGATGTATCAGTACCTGAAACTGAACGGGTTCAGCGACAACGTGTCGGCCGTGTCGGGCACGACCACCCACGCGCTGCGCGGGCGCGTCGGCGTGCGGTTCTTCCGGCCGAACCTCGACGCGAACGCGGGCGGCGGCGCGGCGACGCCGTACTTCACGGCCGACGTGCTGCACGACTTCCTGTCGCCGGGCCAGACCGTCGTCGGCGGCACGCCGTTCGCGACGCACCTGGGCCGCACCTGGTACGAGCTCGGCCTTGGCGTGACCGCGGGTTTCGGCAAGTCGGGCGAGTTGTACGCGAACGTGAAATATGCGCGCAACATCGGCGGCGATTACCGGCGCGGCGTCACCGGGCAGGTCGGCTACCGCTACAGCTGGTAACGCCCGATGCCGGAATCCGTCCGCCGCCACCGGCGGGCGACGGGCAGGCGAAAAAAAACCGCCCGGCGCTCGGCCGGGCGGTTTGCGCATGCCACGCGCACGAAGCGCGCGATGCACGCGTGCTCAGTGCAGGATCTTCGCGAGGAAGTCCTTCGCGCGATCCGATTTCGGATTCGAGAAGAAATCGTCCTTGCGGTCGTCCTCGACGATCGCGCCCTTGTCCATGAAGATCACGCGATGGGCGACCTTCTTCGCGAAGCCCATTTCGTGCGTGACGACCATCATCGTCATCCCTTCCTGCGCGAGCTCGACCATCACGTCGAGCACTTCGTTGATCATCTCGGGATCGAGCGCGGACGTCGGTTCGTCGAACAGCATCGCGATCGGGTCCATCGACAGCGCGCGCGCGATCGCGACCCGCTGCTGCTGGCCGCCCGACAGCTGGCCCGGAAACTTGTGCGCATGCGCCTTCAGGCCGACGCGATCGAGCAGCTTCATGCCCTTCTCGGCCGCTTCGTCCTTGCCGCGGCCGAGCACCTTGATCTGCGCGAGCGTCAGGTTCTCGGTGATCGACAGGTGCGGGAACAGCTCGAAATGCTGGAACACCATCCCCACCTTCGAGCGCAACTTCGACAGGTTCGTCTTCTTGTCGCCGACCGACTGGCCGTTCACGAGGATCTCGCCCTGCTGGAACGGCTCCAGGCCGTTCACGGTCTTGATCAGCGTCGACTTGCCGGAGCCCGACGGACCGCACACGACCACCACCTCGCCTTTCTTGACCTCGGTCGTGCAATCGGCGAGGACCTGAAACTGGCCGTACCACTTCGAAACGTTCTTGATGGAAATCATCTTGTGACCTTTTTCTGGAGACCTTTGACGAGGGCAGACGCCACCGAGCAAATCACGAAATAGCATGCGCCCGCGAACAGGACCATCTCGACGGTCGTGCCGTCGCGATCGCCGATGTTGGCGGCCGTGCGGAAGAAGTCCGCGAGACTGATCACGTATACGAGCGACGTATCCTGGAACAGGACGATCGCCTGCGTGAGCAGCAGCGGCACCATCGCGCGGAACGCCTGCGGCAGGATCACGAGGCGCATTGCCTGCGCGTAGTTCATGCCGAGCGCGTACGCGGCGTTCACCTGCCCGCGCGGCACCGCCTGGATGCCGGCCCGGATGATCTCGGAATAATACGCGGCTTCGAACAGCGAGAACGCGACCATCGCCGAGGCGAGGCGAATGTCGATCGTCGGCGACAGCCCGAGCGCGCCCTGCAGCACCTGCGGCACGATCAGGAAGAACCACAGCAGCACCATCACGAGCGGAATCGAGCGGAACACCGTCACGTATGCCTTCGCGAACCACTCGAGCGGCTTCACGCCGGACAGCCGCAGCAGCGCGAGCAACGTGCCCCACACGATGCCGATGACGATCGCGATCAGCGTGATCTTGAACGTGACGATCGCACCGGACCACAGCGTCGGTATCGCGCCGGGAATACTACTCCAGTCGAACTGATGCATCACTTGCCTCCGATGTAGCCGGGCAGCCGCGTGCGGCCTTCGATCCAGCGCATGAACGCCATCACGACGAGGTTGATGACCACGTACGCGAGCGTCACCGCGATGAACGACTCATAGGTCTGCGCGGTGTAGTCGACGAGCTGGCGCGCCTGCGCGGACAGGTCGAGCAGGCCGATCGTCGATGCGACCGCGGAGTTCTTGAAGATGTTCAGGAACTCGGACGTAAGCGGCGGCACGATGATCCGGTACGCAACCGGCAGCAGCACGTAGCGGTACGTCTGCCATTGCGTGAAACCCATCGCGAGGCCGGCCGCGCGCTGGCCCTTCGGCAGCGCGTTGATCCCCGAGCGCACCTGTTCGCACACGCGCGCGCCCGTGAACAGGCCGAGACAGATGATCGACGCGGTGAAGAACTGCGTGCCGGGCGGCAACTGCTTGATCCAGGTGCCGATCGACGCGGGCAGCAGTTCGGGCACGACGAGGTACCAGACGAAGAACTGCACGATCAGCGGGATGTTCCGGAAGATCGACACGTACACGGTGCCGATCGCGGACAGCCATTTGTTCGGCACCGTGCGCAGCACGCCGAACAGCGAACCGACGATCAGCGCGATGACCCAGGCGACGAGCGACACCTTGATCGTCACCCAGAAGCCGGACATCAGCCATCCGAAGTAAGTCGTCGGCTCGCCGGTCGAGACGGGGCTCAGGAAGATGCCCCAGTTCCAGTGGTAAGACATGGGCAAGACTCCAGCAAAAAGAAACGGAAGAAGCGTGGCCTCTTCCGTTTCAGTAGCGTCATTTCTGCATCAACAGCCGCGTGGTCAGTCGAGCGCCTTGTCGTTCGGGTTCGCGTACAGCTTCTTCATCGAATCGGACAGCGGGAAGTTCAGGTTCAGCCCCTTCGGCGGGATCGGGTTCTCGAACCACTTCGCGTAGATCTTCGCGGCTTCGCCCGACTTCTCGACTTGCGAGATCGCGTCGTCGACGACCTTCTTGAAGTCCGCATCGCCCTTGCGCATCATGCAGCCGTACGCCTCTTCCGATTGCGGCGTGCCGACGATCACCCACTCGCCCGGCTGCTTCGCCTTCGCGCGCTCGCCCGCGAGCAGCGCGTCGTCCATCATGAACGCGACCGCGCGGCCCGACTCGAGCGTGTTGAACGAGTCGCCGTGGTCCTTCGCGCTGATGATGTTCATGCCCATCTGCTTCTCGTTGTTCATCTTGCGCAGCAGGCGCTCGGACGTCGTGCCGGCGGTGGTCACGACCGTCTTGCCCTTCAGGTCGGCGAAGTCCTTCACGCCCGAATCCTTCTTCGTCATCAGGCGCGTGCCGATCACGAAGATCGTGTCGGAGAATGCGGCCTGCTGCTGACGCTCGACGTTGTTGGTCGTCGAGCCGCACTCGATGTCGACCGTGCCGTTCTGCACGAGCGGGATGCGGTTCTGCGACGTGACCGGGATGTTCTTGACCTGCAGGTTCGGCAGGTTCAGCTTCTTCTTCACCGCGTCCACAACCTTCAGCTGGAATTCGCGCGAATAGCCGACGACCTGCTGGCTCTGGTCATAATAGGAGAACGGAATCGACGATTCGCGGTGGCCCAGCGCGATCACGCCCGTGTCCTTGATCTTCTTCAGCGTGCCGGTCTCCTGTGCATGCGCGCCGCTCGCAAACGCGCACAGCGCCGCGACCATCAGGACTGCCTTTTGGTATTTCATTTTGGTCATCTCCTTGGCTAAAACCCGCGCCAGTGTATCAAAGTAATATTTTTGAAAGTACTGGTTCTTTACCGCACTACGAATCGCCCCACGCGAAGCCGTCCTCCCGGCCTCGGGCGCTCCTGCGGCGCATGAATGCACGCGCGGGCGATGCCGGATTCGGCACCGCCCGCGAGGGTTCATGCACGCAATCGGGTGGATTGCGTCATGCTTTGAGCGTAGTCAACCGATCGACGATCGGCAATGACTGATCAGGGGTACAGGCCGCGCATTTCGCGCGCCATCAGGATGCGCTTGCACGCGACGATGAACGCCGCCGTACGCACCGAGACCTTGTGCTCTTCCGCGACCGCCCACACGCCGGCGAACGCTTCGCGCATCACGCGCTCGAGACGGTGGTTGATCTCGTCTTCCGTCCAGAAGAAGCTCGAGAAGTCCTGCACCCACTCGAAGTACGACACGGTCACGCCGCCCGCGTTCGCGATCACGTCGGGGATCACGAGCACGCCGTTCGCGCTCAGGATGTCGTCGGCCGCCGTCGTCGTCGGGCCGTTCGCGCCTTCGACGATGATCTTCGTGCGGATCTTCGATGCGTTCTTCTCGGTGATCTGGTTTTCCAGTGCCGCCGGGATCAGGATGTCCGTCTCGACCGTCCAGAACTCGTCGTTCGGCATCGGTTCAGCGCCTTCGAATCCCGCGACGCCGCCCGTGCGTGCCACGTGGTCGAGCAGCTTGTTCGAATCGAGGCCGGCCGGCCGGTAGATCGTGCCCGTGTGATCCTGCACCGCGATCACCTTCGAACCCGCTTCCTGGAACAGCTTCGCCGCGATGCCGCCGACGTTGCCGAAACCCTGCACCGCGATGCGCGCGCCTTCGATTTCCAGGCCCTTCTTCTTCGCCGCTTCGCAGCCGACGACGAACACGCCGCGACCCGTCGCTTCCTTGCGGCCGAGCGAACCGCCGAGCGAGATCGGCTTGCCGGTCACGACGCCAGTCGACGTCTGGCCCTGGTTCATCGAGAACGTGTCCATCATCCACGCCATCACCTGTTCGTTGGTGTTGACGTCCGGTGCCGGAATGTCGGTGTTCGGTCCGATGATGATGCCGATTTCGCTGGTGTAGCGACGCGTCACGCGCTCGAGCTCACCGCGCGACAGCTTGCGCGGGTCGACGCGGATGCCGCCCTTCGCACCGCCGTACGGCACGTTCACGGCCGCGTTCTTCACCGACATCCATGCCGACAGTGCCATCACTTCCGACAGCGTCACGTCCTGGTGGTAACGCACGCCGCCCTTGCCCGGACCGCGCGACACGTTGTGCTGCACGCGGTAGCCTTCGAAGTGCGCGACGGTGCCGTTGTCGAGCTCGATGGGCACGTCGACGATCAGGATGCGCTTCGGACGCTTCAGCGTTTCCAGCCAGCGCGACAGCGAACCGAGGTACGGTGCGACGCGATCGACCTGCTGAAGGTAGTTGCCCCACGGGCCGAGATCGTCGGCGTGAAGGTAGGACGGGATGGACTGCAGTTGCGAAGACATGGACGCTCCAACGTTCAACGGATTGCGCACATTGTCGAAAAACCCGTTTTTTTTATCCAATGCCGTTTGCTTATTCGATTATGCGTTTCTTGCATGATCGTGATTTTTCGCAAATCCGCGGTCGATTTGCGCAAGAACGCCCGCGATCGCTCGTGCATCGCGTTTGCGAAAAATCGTCGGGGAAGCAGGCCGGATGCCCGCCGGACAGCCGTCCGACAGGCACAGCAAGCTGGTAGTCAGCCGCACGCGCTCGACCGGCCCGGTTAACCGCCCACGGTTAACCGGTGGTCTCGCGCAATTCGTCGCGCACGACATCCCACAGCGTGCGCACGAGCTTCTGGCGCGGATCGTCGCCCTGCAGCGCGAGCTTGTCGCAGTACAGGCGGATCTCCATCGTCAGCGTGAACGGATGGGTGCCGCCGCGCGCCGAACGGTCGAGCCGGATCAGGCGGCCGCTGGCCACCGCATCCTCGACCGCGCTGTGCGGCAGGAACGCGACGCCGTGACCCGCGAGCGCCATCGCCTTCAGCCCTTCGGCCATGTCGGTTTCGTACACGCGATCGAGAAACAGCGAGGTCGGTGCGTTCGCAACGATGACCTCGGTCATCCGGCCGAGATACGCGTTCGGCGTGTAAGACAGGTACGGCACGCGCGCATCGGCCGTGCCCGGCAGCGTGTAGCGCGGCCGGCCCGCGCGGCCCGGCGCGGAAAATGGGCTGATCGGCTCGCTGCCGAGGACCAGCATGTCGTAGCGGGCCGGATCGAGCGCGACCGGGTGGCTCGGGTGGTGATAGCCCATCACGAGATCGCAGCCGCCCTCGACGAGCGACAGCACGGCATCGTGCACGTTCAGCGCGCGCAGCCGCGTGTGGACCTGCCCCATCTTCGCCTCGATCCGCTGCAGCCAGCGCGGGAAATACGTGAGCGACAGCGTGTGCGGCACCGCGAACTCGATCGTCGGCACCGGCGCACCGACGTGGCCCCGCAGCAGCGTGCGCGCCTCGTGCGCCTGCGACAGCATCGTCAGGGCCTGCTCGTAGAAGATCTGGCCGGCCTGCGTGAGCCGCGTCGGATAGACCGAACGATCGATCAGTTCGGTCGCGAGCCACGCCTCGAGCGCCTGGATGCGCCGCGAGAACGCGGGCTGCGACACGTGCCGCAGTTCGGCGGACCGGCTAAAGCTGCGCGTTTCCGCGAGCGAGACGAAGTCTTCGAGCCATTTCAGTTCCATGCAGGCGGGCGCGGCGGGCGGCGGTCGGGAAGAAGCCTGCATTCTACCGGCGGGCGGTCCCGCCCGTCGGCATGGCGGGTAGCCCGGCGAGCCGGTGCGGGCGCCTGCCGGCAGGCCGATCGCGCGCCGGCTGCGTGCCGATCGCCCGCGGTGGCCGCGGCCGGACCGGTTCGCCCGGGATCGCCCCGCGCCAATGGTAAAATGCTAGATTCTCCTCCCCCTCGTTCGCACCGGCCCCAAAGGCCACGCCCGATCATGTCCGACACTCGTCCCGATACGCTTTTCGCCCTCACCGCGCTCTCGCCCATCGACGGCCGCTACGCCAGCAAGACTGAAGCGCTGCGCGACTGGCTCTCCGAAGCCGCCTTCATGCGCCACCGCGTCACCGTCGAGGTGCACTGGCTGATCGCGCTGTCGCGCGCCGGCTTCGCGGAAGTCCCGCGCTTCTCCGACGCGTCCGAACAATTCCTGCTGCAGCTCGCCGAGCGCTTCACCGCGCACGACGCCGCGCGCATCAAGGAAATCGAGCGCGTGACGAACCACGACGTGAAGGCCGTCGAATACTGGCTGAAGGAATCGGTCAAGGGCCAGGCCGAACTCGAGAAGGCCAGCGAATTCATCCACTTCGCGTGCACGTCCGAAGACATCAACAACACGTCGCACGGGATGATGCTCGCCGGCGCGCGCGAGCACGTGATCGTGCCGGCGCTGCGCACGGTCCACCAGCGCCTCGTCGCGCTGTCGCACGCGCTCGCCGAGCAGCCGATGCTGTCGCGCACGCACGGCCAGCCGGCCAGCCCGACGACGCTCGGCAAGGAACTCGCGAACGTGGCCGCGCGCCTCGCACGCGCGATCACGCGCATCGAGAAGGTCGAGATCCTCGGCAAGATGAACGGCGCGGTCGGCAACTTCAACGCACACCTGTCCGCGTATCCGGAATTCGACTGGGAAGCGTTCTCGCGCGACGTGATCGAGAACCGCTTGAAGCTCACCTTCAACCCGTACACGATCCAGATCGAGCCGCACGACTACATGGCCGAGCTGTTCGACGCGGTCGCGCGCGCGAACACGATCCTGCTCGACCTCGACCGCGACGTGTGGGGCTACATCTCGGTCGGCTACTTCAAGCAGAAAACGAAGGCGGGCGAAATCGGCTCGTCGACGATGCCACACAAGGTCAACCCGATCGACTTCGAGAACTCGGAAGGCAACCTCGGCCTCGCGAACGCGACGCTGCGCCACCTCGCCGACAAGCTGCCGGTGTCGCGCTGGCAGCGCGACCTGACCGACTCGACGGTGCTGCGCAACATGGGCGTCGCGCTCGGCTACTCGCTGCTCGCGTACGACTCGCTGATCCGCGGCCTCGACAAGCTCGAAGTGAACCCGCAGCGCCTGAACGACGATCTCGACAACTGCTGGGAAGTGCTCGCGGAGCCGGTGCAGACGGTGATGCGCCGCTACGGCATCGAGAACCCGTACGAGCAGCTGAAGGAACTGACGCGCGGCAAGGGCATCACCCGTGAAGCGCTGCAGGAATTCGTCGGCACGCTGGCGATCCCGCAGGACGCGAAGGATCGCCTGCTCGCGATGACGCCTGCGTCGTACATCGGCAAGGCCGTCGAACTGGCAAAGCGGATCGCGTAAGCGCCGCCATCGCCGGACGAAAAAAAAGCCCGATGCGAGCAATCGCATCGGGCTTTTTGCTTTTTGGCCGATCAGAACGAGATCATTCGCCCCGGATTGAGCGCGCTCATCACGCTCATCGCCGCCTTCGCGGCCGGAATCGCGATCGGCGACAACTGCCGGCCGAGCGGAATCTCGCGATGATCGATGCCGGTCAGCATCGAGAAATCGTCGTTGCGTCCGACGAAATCGTCGCAGATCGCCTTGCCGATCCGCACCGTCTGCGCGACGCCGTGCCCGCTCCAGCCCTGCACCATGTACATCGGCACGCGGCCGTCGGTCTTGCGGCTGTCGGTCGCGCCGTTCAGCGTGAAGTCGCTGACGCCGCTCCAGCAGTAGTCGAGCGCGAAGCGGCCGTCGTGCTGCGGAAACACCGTGTTCAGCCGCGTCAGCAAGTATGCGTTGACGTCCTGCTGCGCCCAGCACGTGCCGGTGCCCTGTCCGCCGAACAGCAGGCGGTTGCCGTGCACCGGCCGGTAGTAGTCGATCTGGAACTGCGTGTCGTACACCGGCATGCCGGCCGGCATCAGCGTCGCGACGTCGACGTCGAGCGGCGCCGTCACGCTCACGTACGTGAAGAACGGCACGGTGGTCGCGGCGCCGTCATCCAGCAGCCGGAACGTCGTGTTGTGCAGTGCGAGCACCACGCCGCGGCGCGCGGTGATCGTGCCGCCCGGCGTCGTCGCGACGACGCCCGCCGGCGTTTCGTCGAGTTCCAGCACCTCCGTCCCCTCGTACAGCGCGCCTCCGTTCAGTCGGAAGCCGTGCACGAGGCCGCGCACCAGCGCGAGCGGATGAAGCTGGCCGCCGATCGCATCGATCGCCGCGCCGTGATACAGCCCCGAGCGCACGTATTCGTCGTGCAGCTGATGGCGGCCGACGAGCGTCACGCCGCCGTCGCCGAGATGGCGGCGGGCGTCCGCGCCTTCGAGCAGCGCGCTCATGTGGCCCGGGTGGACCGCCGCCGTCACGTGGCCGCGCTTGCGGTCGAGGTCGAGCGCGTAACGCGCGCCGATCGCATCGATCAGGTCCATCGATTCGGCCGATGCGAAGCGCCACAGCCGCTTCGCATCGGCGTGCGACAGGTGGTCGATCATGTCGGCCGCTTCCCAGCGCGCAAGGCCCGGCGTAAGTTGGCCGCCGTTGCGGCCCGACGCCGCGGAGCCGACGTGATGCTTGTCGACGAGGATCGTGTCGACGCCCGCTTCCGCGAGATGCAGCGCAGCCGATGCGCCGAGCAGCCCCGCGCCGATCACGAGCACGTCGCATACGGCGTCGTGCACGAGCGGCGCGCTGTTTTCATGGCGCGACAACGACGCCTCGTACCAGTTGGCCGGACGCTCGCCGTCGTAGCGGGACGGCTCGCACCAGTTCCAGTTGTCCTTTTCGATGTTCAGTTGCGTCTGGTCGAAACGCGATTCGCCCTGGATCAGGGGTTTGTGGTTGGAAGTCATGATTGCACTTGCATGGTCTTGGGCCGCCTGTCGAAGAGCCGTAGGGCTTCGCGGGTGGGGCAGCCGGTTCCACTTGGGTGTCAACGAGATAAAGGGCGCGATGGCCCGTGTTGACGGCAGACACGCTCGTGTCTGCCTGGATCCCGGACCGTGCGAAAGCACGCATTGAAAGGTGCCGGGACACCCAATTTCTACACCGCAGAAATAATTCTACAGCGTAGAATATGTTTTCGTCAAGATGACAGCCCGCCGCCGCATCCGCTCACATGAAAGACAAACCCGCCCAAGGCCCGCGCGGCCTCGACAAGGACGCGATCGTCGCGGCCGCGCTCGCGCTGCTCGAAGAGGTCGGTGAAGCCACGTTCAGCGTGCGCAAGCTCGCGCAGTCGGTCGGCTGCGACCCGATGAGCGTGCTGTATCACTTCAAGTCGAAAGAAGGCCTGAGCCGTGCGATCGCGAACGCGCTGTCGCGCTCGCTCGTGCCGGTCGACCCTTCGCTTCCGTGGCGCGAGCGGCTGCGCGATCTCGCGCGCCAGTACCGCGCGCTCGCGCTGCGCCACCCCGCCGCGTTCGCGCTGCTGCAGCGTCACATGAGCACCGGCCCGGCCGATCTCGCGCACATCGAGACCGTGCATCGCGCGCTGGCCGATGCCGGTATCCCGCGCACCGCGCTGCCGTCCGTGTGCGTCGGCTGGTATGCGAGCGTGATCGGGCTCGCCGCCGCCGAGGCCGGCGGCCTCACGCGGCCCGCGAACGACGTCGAGCTCGCGGAAATGGATGCGCTGTCCGACGTCGCGCACCCGCTCGTCAAATCGGCCGCCCCGCTCTATGCGCGACTCGACCCGGCCGCCGTGCACGACACGATGCTGGACGTGCTGCTCGACGGCATCGCGCAGCACGCGCGTTCGGCCTGAGCGGCCTGCGCACCTGAAACGAAAAAGGCACCCGAAGGTGCCTTTTTCGCTATTGCATGACGATTGCCGCGAACCGCGCTCAGTGCTGCTGCGCGAGGCCGATCTTCACCATCACTTCATCGACGATCTGTTCGGGCGTCAGCTCGATGCTGACCACGATCGCTTCGTCCGGGCCCGGTTCCTCGAGCGTGTCGAGCTGGCTCTTCAGCAGCGACGGATCGAAGAAATGGCCGGTGCGGGTCTTCAGGCGCTCGTGCAACACCTCGAACGAACCCTTCAGATACACAAACCGCACGTCGGTGTCGGTGCCGCGCAGCACGTCGCGGTACGACCGCTTCAGCGACGAGCACGTGAACACGGCCGTCTCGCCGGCACGCTGCTTTTCCTCGATGGCCGCGCGGATCGTGCGCAGCCACGGCCAGCGGTCGTCGTCCGTCAGCGGAATGCCGTTGTGCATCTTTTCCTTGTTCGCCGCGCTGTGAAACGCGTCGCCGTCGGTATAGCTGCACGACAGGCGTTCCGCCAGCATTTCGCCGATTCGCGACTTGCCCGCGCCCGACACGCCCATTGCGATCAGAATCATTGACTACCCCTTGTTACAGAACCAGGCTCAGCAGCAGCGTAAAGCTCAGACCGAGCACCGAGATGATGGTTTCAAGCAGCGACCAGGTCTTGAACGTCTGGCCGACCGTCATCCCGAAGTATTCCTTGATCAGCCAGAAGCCGCCGTCGTTCACGTGCGAGAAGATCAGCGAGCCCGAGCCCGTCGCGAGCACCAGCAGCTCCGGACGAACCGCCGCGCCCGACGCCGCCGCGATCGGCGCGACGATGCCGCAGGCCGTCGTCATTGCAACCGTCGCCGAACCCGTCGCGAGACGCATCAGCGCCGCCACGAACCAGCCGAGCAGCAGCGGCGACAGGTGTGCGTGCTTCGCGGTCTCGACGATCTGCTGCGAGATCCCGCTGTCGCGCAGGACGCCGCCGAAGCCGCCGCCCGCACCGACGATCAGCGTGATGCCGGCGATCGGCGCCAGGCACTCGCCGCAGAACTTCTGGATCTGGTCGCGGTTGAAACCCTGCAGCTTGCCGAACGTGAAGAAGCTCACCAGCACGGCGATCAGCAGCGCGACGTCGGAGTTGCCGGCAAAGCGCAGCAGGTTGTTCGGCAGCGACTTCGGCGCGAACACCAGGTCGGCCCAGCTGCCGACGAGCATCAGCACGACGGGCAGCAGGATCGTGAACAGCGTGATGCCGAAGCTCGGCAGTTCGCGCTTGCGGCCGTCCGTGTGCGTATCGACGAACTGCGCGGCGAGCGGATTGTTTTCCGGCAGCTTCACGAACTTCGAGATCATCAGCGCGAACAGCGGACCCGCGATGATCGCGGTCGGCACGCCGACGATCAGGCCGAACGCGATCGTCTTGCCGATATCGGCGCCGTATTGCTGGACGGCCAGCAGCGCGGCCGGGTGCGGCGGGATCAGCCCGTGCACGACGGACAGGCCAGCCACCATCGGCAGGCCGACGACGAGCAGCGACTTGCCGGTGCGCTTCGCGACGTTGAACGCGATCGGAATCAGCAGCACGAAGCCGACTTCGAAGAACACCGGCAGGCCGACGATGATCGCGACGAACATCATCGCCCAGTGGATGTTCTTTTCACCGAACCAGTCGATCAGCGTGGTCGCGATCCGTTCGGCGCCGCCCGATTCCGCCATCATCTTGCCGAGCATCGTGCCGAGGCCGACGACGATCGCGATGTGGCCGAGCGTGCCGCCCGTGCCCGTTTCGAACGACTTGACGATCTTGTCCATCGGCATGCCGACGACGAGACCGAGGCCCAGCGAAACGATGATCAGCACCAGGAACGGGTAGATCTTGTAGCGCGCGATCATCAGGATCAGCGCGGCAATCGCGATCAGCGTGAATACGAGCAGCATGCTGCCTTGGACAGCCCCCATGTGGCACTCCTCCTTGGATTGTTCGAAACCGGGCGAGTTGTTGCGAGTATGCCCGGCTATGCAGGTCTCCGAAACACGGGGGGTACCCACCCCGTGAGGACGCTGAATTTTACTTATCTTTGCGGTCCGCGGATAGAACCGGTTCCATCAGCAAAAACCCTCGGCAAAACAAGCACTAAGCGCTCGCATACCGAGGGTCAAACGATCGTTTCGTACAAGTATTAACGGTGGAGCTGACTCGCGGCTTGCGCGAGGCGCGTGACTTCCGCCCAGTCCTGCGCGGCGAGCGCGGCTTTCGGCGTGAGCCACGAACCGCCGACGCACACGACGTTCGGCAGCTTCAGGAAATTCGGCGCGGTGTCGACCGTGATGCCACCCGTCGGGCAGAACTTCAGCGCCGGGAACGGGCCGTGGAACGCCTGCAGCATCGGCACGCCGCCGGCCTGCTGCGCGGGGAAGAACTTGACGATCTCGTAGCCGAATTCGAGCGCCTGGATGATGTCGCTCGGCGTCATCACGCCCGGCAGCAGCGGCAGGCCCGCATCGAGCGACGCGAGGTGCAGGTCCTTCGTCAGGCCCGGCGACACGCCGAACTTCGCACCCGCGCGCTTCGCCTGCTCGCAGTGCTCCGGCTTCGTGATCGTGCCGACGCCGACGACGATGTCGTCCGCGAGCTGGCTCGCGCGCTGGATCGCCTCGAGGCCCGCCGGCGTGCGCAGCGTGATCTCGAGCACCTTGACGCCGCCCGCGTGCAACGCACGCGAAACGTGTTCCCCCTGCTCGACCGAGTCGAATGCGAGCACCGGAATCACCGGGCCCAGCTTCACGATTTCAGCAATCGTCTTCATCGATGACACTCCTTGAAAT
This sequence comes from Burkholderia sp. Bp9143, assembly GCF_003853645.1. Classification (GTDB taxonomy): domain Bacteria; phylum Pseudomonadota; class Gammaproteobacteria; order Burkholderiales; family Burkholderiaceae; genus Burkholderia. The sequence goes on from NZ_QTPO01000002.1 coordinate 128,997, forward strand.
TCATGCAATTCATGCGGTAACGCCAACGGCCGTTTCGCCGATCAGCGTCCCGAAAACCGATGCGCCCTGCTCGGCCGGCGCGGCCGCCGCGCGGAACACGCCGAACAGTTCGCGCCCGAAACCGGTTTCGTTGTCGGCCTGGTGCAGCGGCTGCGCGACCGGGCGCGCCTGCCACTCGGCGTCGTCGATCTCGATGTCGAGGACGCCGGCTTCCGCGTCGATCACGAGCGTGTCGCCCGTCTTCACCTTGCCGAGCGGGCCGGCCAGCAGCGCCTCCGGCGACACATGGATCACGGCCGGCACCTTGCCCGACGCGCCGGACATGCGGCCGTCGGTCACGAGCGCGACGTGGAAGCCCTGATCCTGCAGCACGCCGAGCAGCGGCGTCAAACGGTGCAGCTCGGGCATCCCGTTTGCGCGCGCGCCCTGGAAGCGCACGACCGCGACGAAATCGCGCTTCAGCTCGCCGCGATCGAAGGCCTCCTGCACGGCTTCCTGCGAATCGAACACGATCGCGGGCGCCGTCACCTTGCGGTGCTCGGGCGCGACCGCCGAAATCTTGATCACGCCGCGGCCGAGCCGGCCCTGCATCAGGCGCAGGCCGCCGTCCGGCTGGAACGGGTCGCGAATGCCGCGCAGCACCTTCGTGTCGTGGCTCTCGGCCGTGCCGTCGACCCACGTCAGCTTGCCGTCGATCAGCTTCGGCTCCTTCGTGTAGTGCGACAGGCCCTTGCCCGCAACGGTCGCCACGTCTTCGTGCAGCAGCCCGCCTTCGAGCAGGTTCCGCACCAGGAACGCGACGCCGCCCGCCGCGTGAAAATGGTTCACGTCGGCCTTGCCGTTCGGGTAGATCTTCGCGAGCAGCGGCACGACCGCCGACAGTTCGTCGAAGTCGTTCCAGTCGATCAGGATGCCGGCCGCGCGCGCGATCGCGACGAGGTGCAGCGTGTGGTTGGTCGAGCCGCCCGTCGCGAGCAGCGCGACGATCCCGTTGACGATCGCCTTCTCGTCGATCACATGGCCGATCGGCGTGTACTGGCCGCGCTCGACCGTCAGGTCGAGCACGCGGCGCGCGGCTTCGGCCGTCAGTGCGGTACGCAGCGGCGTGTGCGGATGGACGAACGCGGAACCCGGCAGGTGCAGGCCCATCAACTCCATCAGCATCTGGTTGCTGTTCGCGGTGCCGTAGAACGTGCAGGTGCCGTGACCGTGATACGCGGCCGATTCGGCTTCGAGCAGCGCGTCGCGGCCGACCTGGCCGGTCGCGAACTGCTGGCGGATCTTCGCCTTGTCATCGTTCGACAGGCCGCTCGTCATCGGGCCGGCCGGCACGAAGATAGTCGGCAGGTGGCCGAACTGCAGCGCGCCGATCAGCAGGCCCGGCACGATCTTGTCGCAGATGCCGAGGCAGAGCGCCGCGTCGAACATGTTGTGCGTGAGCGCGATCGCCGTACCCATCGCGATCGCCTCGCGCGAGAACAGCGACAGCTCCATCCCGGGGTTGCCCTGCGTGACGCCATCGCACATCGCCGGCACGCCGCCCGCGAACTGCGCGACGCCGCCGTTCTCGCGCGCGGCGGCCTTGATGATGTCGGGGAAATCCTTGTACGGCGCGTGCGCGGACAGCATCTCGTTGTACGAGGACACGATGCCGATGTTCGGCTCGCGGATCGCCTTGATCTGGAACTTGTCGCTGCCTTCGAGACCCGCGAAGCCGTGCGCGAGGTTCGCGCACGACAGCGCGCCGCGCGCCGGGAACTTGCCTTGCGCGCCGTCGATGCGCTGCAGATAGGCGGAACGGGTCGATTGGCTGCGGGCGATCACGCGTTCGGTGACTTTCGCCAGGGTGGGGTGCAGCGACGTCATGCTGGGCGCTCCTGTATGCCGGCGACACCGGCGGTTGGAATCGTGGGGACGGTCGAGTGCGTCGAACGAACGAAGCCAGTCTAGTAGAAAAACTACACGCATGCAATGCAGATCAGCACGCACGCAACCCACATCCCCGCCACCAGTAAGGGTTTACCTAGTGAAAACCCTAATCTCCCGCCTCACACACTCCATAAATTGCCGAAAATGAAGCTAGCATTTTCATGTAGATTTTCTACAATTCGATTGCGATACACTCGCTCATCCGAACCCGATTTCCATCCGCCGTCCCATGCTGCCTCGCATTGAAGCGATCCGCGCCGACCTGCGCCCGTCCGAGCGCAAGCTCGCCGACTACATCCTCGCCGCGCCGCGCGAGGTGCTCGACCTCGCGATGACCGAGCTGTCGACCCGCGCGGGCGTCAGCCAGCCGACCATCGCGCGCTTCTGCCAGGCGCTCGGCTGCAGCGGTTTTCGCGAATTCAAGATCCGGCTCGCGCAGAGCGTCGCGCCGGGCGTGTCGTCGGTGTATCGCGACGTCCAGCCCGACGAGCCCGCGCCCGGCATCATCGGCAAGGTGTTCGACCGCACGATCGGTGCGCTGATCGAGGTGCGCAACAGCCTGTCGGCCGGCAGCGTCGCCGACGCGATCGCGCTGCTGTCGAACGCGTCGCGCATCGAGTTCTACGGCGCCGGCGGCTCCGGCATCGCCGCGCAGGACATCCAGCACAAGTTCTTCCGGCTCGGCGTGCCGAGCGTCGCGTATTCGGACCCGCACACGTTCTCGATGTCGTCGGCGCTGCTCGGGCCGCACGACGTCGTCGTCGCGATCTCGAACACCGGCCGCACGCGCGACATCGTCGATGCCGCGCGCTCCGCGCTCGCGTGCGGCGCGAAGGTCGTCGCGATCACGCAGAGCCATTCGCCGCTCGCGAAACTCGCGACGGTGAGCCTCGCGTCGAACGTCGCGGAGGAAACCGACGTGTTCTCGCCGATGACGTCGCGGATGTCGCATCTCGCGATCGGCGACATCCTCGCGGTCGGCGTTGCGCTGTCGCGCGGGCCCGCGCTGATGGAGCGCGTCGGCCGCGCGAAGGAAGCGATCACGCGCCGCCGGATCGACGATCCGACGAAGGAATGACGCGTACGACGCGCACATGAAAACGGCGCCCCAAGGGGCGCCGTTGCGCATCGATCGACCGCCGGCATGCTCGTCGACGGTGCCACCGGAAGGTTCAGAACGGCTTGATCACGACCAGCGCGACCGCCGCGAGCATGCCGAGCACCGGCAGCTCGTTGAACACGCGATACCACTTGTCGGTGCGGCGGTTCTCGCCGCGCTCGAACACCCGCAGCAGGTGTCCGCAATACGCGTGGTAGATGACGAGCAGCAGCACCACCGTCACCTTCGCGTGGATCCAGCCCTGCCCCTGGCCGATGCCGATCACGAGCCAGAGCCACAGCCCGCACGCCAGTGCCGGCACGGCAATCATCGTCATGAAGCGGAACAGCTTGCGCGCCATCAGCAGCAGGCGCCGAACCGTGGCCGGATCGGTCTCCATGGCCAGGTTCACGTAGATGCGCGGCAGGTAGAACAACCCCGCGAACCACGCGGCGATCAGCACGATGTGGAACGTCTTGACCCAGAGCATTGCCATCGGTTGTGCGCCTCGCTTTACTGGCGGCCTTCGCCGTGCCCGAGCACGACGTACTTCAGCGACGTGAGCCCTTCCAGGCCAACGGGGCCGCGTGCGTGCAGCTTGTCGTTCGAGATGCCGATTTCCGCGCCGAGGCCGAATTCGAAGCCGTCCGCGAAGCGCGTCGACGCGTTGACCATCACGCTCGCCGAGTCGACTTCGCGCAGGAAGCGCATCGCGCGGTCGTGATCCTCGGTCACGATCGCATCGGTGTGGTGCGAACCGTAATGGTTGATGTGTTCGATCGCGGCGTCGAGGCCGTCGACGACCTTGATCGCGAGCACCGGCGCGAGATATTCGGTGTGCCAGTCTTCGTCGGTCGCATCGACGAGCGGGCCGACACCCGCCTCGGCGAGCACCGCGCGCGCGGCCGCGTCGACACGCAGCTCGACCTGCTTGTCGCGATACAGCTTGCCGAGCGGCGGCAGCAGCGTGACCGCGATGCCGCTCGAAACGAGCAGCGTCTCCATCGTGTTGCAGGTGCCGTAGCGGTGCGTCTTCGCGTTGTCGCATACCGTCAGCGCTTTCGCGACATCGGCGCGATCGTCGACATATACGTGGCAGATGCCGTCGAGGTGCTTGATCATCGGCACGCGCGCCTCGTTGATCAGGCGCTCGATCAGGCTCTTGCCGCCGCGCGGTACGATCACGTCGACGTATTCGGTCATCGTGATCAGCTTGCCGACCGCCGCACGATCGGCGGTCGCGACGACCTGCACGGCGTCCTGCGGCAGGCCGGCCGCCGCGAGCCCCTCGCCGATCAGCTTCGCGAGCGCCGCGTTCGATTCGAGCGCCTCGGAGCCGCCGCGCAGGATCGTCGCATTGCCCGACTTCAGGCACAGCGCGGCCGCGTCGATCGTCACGTTCGGGCGCGACTCGTAGATGATGCCGATCACGCCGAGCGGCACGCGCATCTGGCCGACCTGGATCCCGCTCGGACGGTACTTGAGATTGCCGATCTCACCGATCGGATCGGCCAGCGACGCAACCTGGCGCAGGCCTTCGACCATCGTATTCAATGCCTTGTCCGACAGCGTCAGGCGGTCGATGAACGCCGCATCGAGCCCCTTTTCGCGGGCACGGGCGACGTCGCGCGCATTCGCGTCCTTCAGCACCTGCGCGTCGCGCTCGATCGCGCGGGCCACGGCGTCGAGCGCCGCGTTCTTCGCAGCCGTGCTGGCGCGCGCCATCGCGCGGGAAGCGTGCCGGGCACGGCGGCCCAGGTCCGTCATGTACTGGTCGATATCCATCGTGTGACTCGAGAAGCGAGCCGCTTGGCGCGGCGTGAAATCGTGGGGAAGCGTGAGGCGCGGCCGCAGGAAGGCCGCGCCAGCCATCGAAATATTGTAAGCGGGTTGCGATGCTTGCGCTGAAGGCCCGGACGGGGCCAAGGGTCTGTTTCCATATGGAACGCGCATGCGTTGCCACGAGAACGGCCGCTCGCGAGGCGCGCGACGCCGCGAATACTGACGTATTCGCAAGGAGCGCAACGCGGCGAGCGGCCGTTCTCGTGGCAACCCCAAATTAAAAAGCTCATTCCACGGGAATGCCCGAAATCGCCCGTATGGCGGCGTCGCTCGTCGCTTGTTTGGCTCGGCCAAACGGCGCTCCTCGCTCCTTGCCCTACGCGCGATTTCGGGCATTCGCATGCGCGTTCCATATGGAAACAGACCCTAGCGCCGCACGCGACCCGCGGTCGGCGGTCGTTCGCCGCGGGCGCCCGCCACCGTCATCGCGAGCTGGAACAGGCCGTCCCACGGATCGGGCGGCGGATCGTCCTGCGTGCGGCGGCCCGGCGTGACGGCCGACAGCCCCTTCACCTGCCGGTCGAGCTTCGCGGCGAACGCGAGCGCCTTCTCGAGCACGGCTTCCGACACGCGGTTCAGCGCGGGGCCGATCAGCCGCTCGCGCGGCCCCCACACGCGGTTCTCGCGCAGCAGCGTGGCCAGCGGCTTGCCGGCCGTCGCGCCGCGCTTGATCCGCAGCAGCGTGCGCAATTCCTCAACGACGGCCCACATCACGAGCACGATCGCCTCGCCCTCACCCTTCAGCCCGTCGATCATCCGTGCGAGCCGCGCGGCGTCGCCCGCGAGCATCGCCTCGTTCAGCTTGAACACGTCGTAGCGCGCGACGTTCAGCACCGCGTCGTGCACCTGCTCGAACGACAGCACGCCCTGCGGATACAGCAGCCCGAGCTTCTGGATTTCCTGGTGCGCGGCGAGCAGGTTGCCCTCCACGCGCTCCGCGATGAACTGCAGCGCGCGCCGGCCGTCGTCGCCGGGCGCGACGCGCTGGCTCTGCATCGACAGACGCTGGCCGATCCAGTTCGGCAGCTGCGCGCGGTCGACCGGATCGATCTTCAGCGCGACGCCGCCGTTCTGCAGCGCGGTAAACCACGCGGATTTCTGCGTTGCCGCGTCGAGGCGCGGCAACGTGACGAGCATCAGCGCGTCGGGGTTGGGGGTCGCCGCGAGCGTCTTCAGCGCGTCGGCGCCTTCCTTGCCGGGCTTGCCCGACGGAATGCGCAGCTCGATCAGTTGGCGCTCGCCGAACAGCGACATCGCCTGGGTCGCGCCGAGCAGCACGCTCCAGTCGAAGCCGCGCTCGACCGTATGCACCGAACGTTCGGTGAAGCCGGCCGCGCGCGCGGCCGCACGAATGCGGTCGCACGCTTCCTGCGCGAGCAGCGGCTCGTCGCCGTAGACGGTGTAGAGTCCGGCCATCCCCTTCGCGAGGTGCGGCTCCAGCGCATCAAGTCGCAATTGCATCGGTGCGTGCGCCGGCGATCAGAGCGGCGGCGGCGGCAGCGGTGCGCGCGGCGCAACGCCCGGCACCACGTCCTCCGGCGCCGGCGTCAGCGAGTGGACGATCGCGAGACGCCGCATCAGCTGGTCGACCGCGTCGTTCTGCATGTCGCTGTATAGAATCTCGGCTTCCTGCGACTTCGCGTTGGTGTACTGGTCGCTGTACGTCATCGCGCGGTTCAGCGCGATCGCGCTCGGCGGGATCAGCACGGTGCCGTCCTTGCTCGTCAGCGTGTAGTTCAACGTGTAGAAGAGCGCATATTCCTGCGCCGAGCCGTACTTGTTGAGCGTCAGCGTGTTCTGCCCGCGCGATTCCCACATGCGCAGCACGGCGTCGGCGTCGTCCGCCGACTTGACGATCTTCGTGTCGCTGCCGGCCTCGACGAGGCGCACCAGGCGCGCCTCGACGGGCGCCGGCGCGCCGGCCACCAGCAGGTGCTTGAACGCGTAGTCCTGCTGGCCGCGCAACTGGAAACCGCATGCCGACAGCGCGACCGCGCTGCCGACGGCGAGCATCAAAAACGATCTGCGGATCACCTTCGCTCCTTCTTTGTGCACCCGACGGCCAACGGCCGTCAGACGACGATGTTCACGAGGCGGCCCGGCACGACGACGATCTTCTTCGCCGGCTTGCCGTCGCTGAACTTCGCGAACGCATCGTCGGCCACCGCCGCGGCTTCGATCGCCTCGCGGCTCGCGTCCTTCGCGACCTTCAGCGCGCCGCGCACCTTGCCGTTCACCTGCAGCACGAGTTCGATCTCGGCCTGCTCGAGCGCGGCCTCGTCGACCTTCGGCCACGGCGCGTCGAGCAACGGGCCGAATTCGTCCGCGTAGCCCAGTGCCTTCCACAGCTCGAACGTGACGTGCGGCACGACAGGGTACAGCACGCGCAGCAGCACGCCGTACGTCTCGCGCAGCACGCCGGGCGTCGCGCCCTTCGCACCGTCGATCGCGTTCAGCATCTTCATCGCGGCCGACACGACCGTGTTGTACTGCAGACGCTGATAGTCGAAATCGGCCTGCTTCAGCACGCTGTAGATCTCGCGGCGCAGCGCCTTGTCGGCATCGCCGAGCGCGGCCGCATCGAAGCCCGCGCGCGCGGCGAGCGCTTCGCGATTCGTCGCGCCGAAGCTCCACACGCGGCGCAGGAAGCGGCTCGCGCCTTCGACGCCCGCGCCCGACCACTCGAGCTGCTGCTCGGGCGGCGCGGCGAACATCGTGAACAGGCGCGCGGTGTCCGCGCCGTACTGGTCGATCAGCAGCTGCGGATCGACGCCGTTGTTCTTCGACTTCGACATCTTCTCGATGCCGCCGAGTACGACCGGCTGGCCGTCGGCATTCAGCGTCGCGCCCACCGGGCGGCCCTTTTCGTCGAACGCGACGGTCACGTCGGCCGGGTTGTACCAGGTCTTCTTGCCCGACGCGTCTTCGCGGTAGAACGTCTCGTTCAGCACCATGCCCTGCGTAAGCAGGTTCTTCGCCGGCTCGCCGAACTTCACGAGGCCGAGGTCGCGCATCACCTTGGTCCAGAAGCGCGAATACAGCAGGTGCAGGATCGCGTGCTCGATGCCGCCGATGTACTGATCCATCGGCATCCAGTAATCGGTGCGCGCGTCGACCATCGTCTCGGCGTCCGGCGCCGTGTAGCGCGAGAAGTACCACGACGAATCGACGAAGGTGTCCATCGTGTCGGTTTCACGCTTCGCGGCCGCGCCGCACTTCGGGCACGCGCAGTTCAGGAACGCTTCCGACTTCGCGAGCGGGTTGCCCGAGCCGTCCGGCACGAGGTCTTCCGGCAGCACGACCGGCAGGTCCTGCTCCGGCACCGGCACGTCGCCGCACGACGGGCAGTGGATGATCGGGATCGGCGTGCCCCAGTAGCGCTGGCGCGACACGCCCCAGTCGCGCAGGCGCCACGTGACCTGCTTGTCGCCGAAGCCGCCGGCCTTCAGGTCGGCCGCGATCGCGTCGACCGCCGCGCCGTACGCAAGGCCGTCGTACTTGCCGCTGTTGACGCAGGTCGCGACTTCCTTGTCGCCGTACCACTCTTGCCACGCGTCGAGCGAGTACGTCTGGCCTTCGGCCGCGATCACCTGCTTGATCGGCAGGTCGTATTTCTTCGCGAATGCGAAGTCGCGCTCGTCGTGCGCGGGCACGCCCATCACAGCGCCTTCGCCATAGCTCATCAGCACGTAGTTGCCGATCCAGATCTCGACCGACTCACCCGTCAGCGGGTGCGATACCGTGAAGCCCGTCGCGACGCCCTTCTTCTCCATCGTCGCGACATCGGCCTCGGCGACGCCACCGCGCTTGCATTCATCGATGAACGCCTGCAGTTCCGGCTTGCCCTGCGCGAGGCGCGTGGCGAGCGGGTGCTCGGCCGCGATCGCGCAGAACGTGACGCCCATGATCGTGTCGGCACGCGTCGTGAACACGCGCAACAGCGCCTTCTCGCCGTCGAGCTCGTACGGGAAGCCGAAGTTCACGCCGAAGCTCTTGCCGATCCAGTTCTGCTGCATGATCTTCACGCGCTCGGGCCAGCCGAGGCCGTCGAGGTCGTTCAGCAGTTCATCCGCGTACTGCGTGATCCGCAGGTAGTACATCGGGATCTCGCGCTTCTCGACGAGCGCGCCCGAGCGCCAGCCGCGGCCGTCGATCACCTGCTCGTTCGCGAGCACGGTCTGGTCGACGGGATCCCAGTTCACGGTGCCCGTCTTCTTGTACGCGATGCCCTTCTCGAGCATCTTCAGGAACAGCCACTGGTTCCACTTGTAGTAGTCGGGCTTGCACGTCGCGATTTCGCGCGACCAGTCGATCGCGAGACCCATCGACTGCATCTGGCCCTTCATGTAGTCGATGTTGTCGTAGGTCCACTTCGCGGGCGGCACGCCGTTCGCCATCGCGGCGTTCTCGGCCGGCATCCCGAACGCGTCCCAGCCCATCGGCATCAGCGTGTTGTAGCCGTTCATCCGCAGATAGCGGTACATCACGTCGTTGATCGTGTAGTTGCGCACGTGACCCATGTGCAGCTTGCCGGACGGGTATGGCAGCATCGACACGCAGTAGAACTTCGGCTTCTGCGAATCTTCCTTCGTCTTGTAGGCATCGGCTGCGCGCCAGTCGCCCTGAGCGGCGGCTTCGACGTCGGCGGGTACGTATCTCTCGTGCATGGTGTGGTTCGGACTAGGCTTTAAGCGGCGCGCCACGAGGCGGGCACGCGGAAGTGGACGAAATCGGGCAGCCCGGCGGCGGGAGCAGGCTCACGGTTCTCGGGCCTGCCTCATGGTTCCGGATGTTCGCCGGGTAACCCGGAGAGTCTCCAGGTTACCCGGCGAAACCCTGCCAACCGGTCGGAAACGACGATTATACCGTCCGTGGCGGGCGGTACGGCCGGTCTCGCGGGCTGTGGCGCATTCTTGCCTGCGCCGGGCTCGCGGGCGGCAGGCAGGTCAGGGTTTCGCGCCTGCGGCGGCCGGCGCGGCGGTGCCCGCCGGCGGCATGTCGGTGACGAAGCCGATCCGCGTGAGACCCGCGGCCTGCGCGGCGCCCATCACCTGCGCGATCACGTCGTAGCGGGTCGCGCGCGATGCGCGCAGCCGCAACTCGGGCGGCGCGGCGTCCGCGGCGGCGGCCCGGAAGCGTGCCGGCAGCGCGTCGAGTGCGACGGGCGCGTCGTCCCAGTAGAGCTTGCCGGCGTCGTCGATCGACAGCGTGACCGACTGCGGCGTGTCGCGCGCGACGCTGGCCGCGACCTTCGGCAGGTCGAGCCGGATCGCGTGCGTCATCAGCGGCGCGGTGATGATGAAGATGACGAGCAGCACGAGCATCACGTCGATCAGCGGCGTCATGTTGATCTCCGCCATCGGCGCGGACGTCTTGTGGTGCTCCAGTCCGCCGAATGCCATGGTCGTTCCTCCCGGCCGCGCGTCAGGCGCCCTGCGCGCACACGAATACGTGCAGGTCGCGCGCGAAGCCGTCGAGCTCCTCGGCGAGCTGGCGCACGAGCCGCCCGAGGATGTTGTAGGCAAGCACCGCGGGGATCGCGACGACGAGCCCGAACGCGGTCATGATCAGCGCCTCGCCGACCGGCCCCGCGACGTTCTCGATCTGCGCCTGCCCGCTCGCGGCGATGCTGCCGAGCGCGTGGTAGATGCCCCATACGGTGCCGAGCAGCCCGACGAACGGCGCGGTGCTGCCGATCGACGCGAGCAGCACCTGGCCGAACTCGAGACGACGCTGCGAGCGCAGCATCGCGTGACGCAGCGCGCGCAGCACGCGTTCGCTGCGCTCGACACGCGCGGCCAGCGCAGCCGGATCGTGCGCGTCGGCCGCGTCGCGCGCGGCTTCGGCGAGCGGCACGAACACGCGCTCGCGATCGGTGCCGGCGAGCGCGGCGATGCCCGCGTCGAGCGACGCCGCGCGCCAGAACGCGGCGAGCGCGCGCGGCCCCTGCCGCTTCGCGCGGACCAGGAGCCAGGCTTTCATGAGGAGGAAGCACCAGCTGGCGACGGACATCGCCAGCAGCACATAGGCGACGGCGTGCGTGATCGCATCGCCGCTTTCGAGGTAATGGACAACGCCGGTGGGAATCGCCATCGGAGTTTCCCCGCGAGGGTCAGCGCAGGCCGAGCACGTCCTGCATGTCGAACAGGCCGGCGCCGCGCGCCGACAGGAAGCGGACCGCACGCAGCGCGCCCTGCGCGTACGACACGCGGCTCGACGACTTGTGCGTGATCTCGATCCGTTCGCCGATCCCGGCGAACAGCACGGTGTGATCGCCGACGATGTCGCCGCCGCGCACGGCCGCAAAGCCGATCGTCGACGGATCGCGTTCGCCCGTCACGCCCTGGCGGCCGTACACCGCGCAGTCGTCGAGCGAGCGCCCGAGCGCGCCGGCAACGGCCTCGCCCATCATCAGCGCGGTGCCCGACGGCGCGTCGACCTTGTGGCGGTGGTGCGCCTCGATGATCTCGATGTCGTAGCCGTGCGAGAAATGCTTCGCCGCGAATTCGAGCAGCTTCAGCGTGACGTTCACGCCGACGCTCATGTTCGCCGCGAACACGATGCCGATCTTGCCCGCCGCGGCCTGCAGCTCGGCCTTCTGCTCGGCGGTGAAGCCGGTCGTGCCGATCACGAGCTTCACGTCGTGGCGCAGCGCGGCCGCGACGTGCGCGATCGTGCCTTCCGGCCGCGTGAAGTCGATCAGGTAGTCGGCCTGCGCGAACACGGCGTCGAGGTCGTCGGTCAGCTTGATCCCGGTTTCCTTGCCGAGGAACGCGCCCGCGTCCTGGCCGAGGAACGGCGAATCGGCGCGGTCGAGCGCGCCGACGAGCTGCGCGTCGGAATCGTTGAGAACGGCTTCGATCAGCATCCGGCCCATACGGCCCGATGCACCGGCAATCGCAATCTTCATGGCTTTCTACACGACAGGTCTAAAGGCGGGCGGCGCATGCCGCCCTGTTTCCGCACGCCGGGCGCTTACTGCGACTGGGCCGGCGCGGTAAGCGGCTGGTTCTGCAGGTTGTCCGAACCCTGCGGGCCGACCGGTGGCGACGCCTCGTTCGACACGTTCGGCTGCGGCGGGCGATGGAACTGGAACTGCGGCTGGATCGCCGGCGCGGCGCCCGGCGGCTGGCCGCCCGGCACCGGCGCACCGCTCGAGGCCTGCGCGGACGGCGTGAAGCGGTGGGCGGTCGTGCCCTGCCCCGACACCTGGTTGGTCGCGCGGTTCGCCGCGCGCGCCGCCTGGGCGTTCGCATCCAGGTCGACCGCCGCGCCGGAGGCCGGCTCGGCGGCCGGGCTCGCGACAGCGACCGCCTGCGCGGCGCTCGCGGCAGCAGCGGCTTCGGACGCCTTCTTCGCCGCGGCCGCGGCCTTCGCCTTCTTGCCGCCGCGGTCGCCGTCGATATCGGCCAGCAGGTCGAGTTCGGACGGCAGGTTCTCGGCGCCCGTCCAGCTCGCGAGGCGGTCGCCCGAGAACGTCAGCACGAGGTCGCGCTGCTGGACGACGGACGTCGAGCCGCGCTTGAAGTAAAAGAGGTAATCCCAGCGGTCGGCATGGAACATGTCCGACAGCAGCGGCGTGCCGAGCAACGCGCGGACCTGCTCGCGCGTCATCCCGGCCTGCAGCTGGGCGGCCTTCTCCTGCGACACGAAGTTGCCCTGCACAACAGTGATCCGATAGGGCGTGATGCTCTGCGCGATGCGCTGCGTCACGCTGTCGTACGACGAACAACCAGCCAGCGCGGCAACGGCGGCGGCAGCGATGATGGCACTCCGCATGCGACTCCTCTGAAAGTGCGAAAGGGATTCCGGGAACATTTCCGTCACCGTGCTGGCCCGCGTCGCAGGCCGCGCGTGTTTCTGGAACGGCGAAAAGCCGGTAACATTGAAGCCCTGCATTGTACTCTAGGGATGCCTAGCCATGACCAATCCGACGGATCTCAAGAATATCGGGCTAAAGGCCACCCTACCGCGCCTCAAGATTCTCGAGATCTTCCAGCAAAGCCCGGTGCGTCACCTGACGGCCGAAGACGTCTACCGCAACCTGCTCAACGAGCAGCTCGACATCGGGCTCGCCACCGTTTACCGCGTGCTGACGCAGTTCGAGCAGGCCGGCCTGCTCACGCGCAGCAACTTCGAATCCGGCAAGGCCGTGTTCGAACTGAACGAAGGTTCGCACCACGATCACCTCGTCTGCCTCGATTGCGGCCGCGTCGAGGAATTCTTCGATGCCGAGATCGAAGGCCGCCAGCAAGCGATCGCGAAGGAACGCGGCTTCCGGCTCCAGGAACACTCGCTCGCGATGTACGGGTCCTGCACGACCGAGAACTGCCCGCACCGCAAGCACTGATCCGCACCCTGCGCGCCTGCGCAACGGCCCGGCCGGCATCCCGCCGCCCGGGCCGCGTTGTTTTCGGGACAGGAATGAAAAAACGGCCCGCGCATCACGTGCGGGCCGCTTCGGGTCGGGTCGGAACGTTTTCAGTCGATCATGCGGCGGCGAGCCGTGCTGCCGCCGCGCGATCCTCGATGCTCGACGATCGATGCCCGATGCCGCCTTCGCCGCGCGTCAGGCCGCGCTCGCGCACGCCGGCTCGAACTCGAGCGCCCAAGCGTCGTCGAGCGGAATCTCGTCGCAGTTCGGCTGCAGGCCGCCGCGGTCCACGATCACGAAGTCGCTGACCGCGTCGAGCGCGAGCAGCGGATGGTGCCAGACGCCCTTCGCATAGTTCACGCCCTGCCAGCCTTCGGCCAGGAACGCGCGCATCGCGTCGGGCCGGAACTCGCCGGCCGGCGCGACGACGATCGCGTAGCGCGACACGGCCGCCAGCGGGATGAACGCCTGGCTGCCGTGCGGATGGCGCTCCATCAGCGTGATCGCGACCGGCAGCGCGCGCGGCTGCGCGCGAAACACGCTGACGAGCGGCCGGCCACCGTCCGCGCAGACGTCGATCGTCGCGAGATCGTGGAAGCGCTCGGTCGTGCCGCCGTTGATCGGGAAGTGCCGCGCGCCTTCGAGCGCGATCACGTCGCCGAACGGCGCGAATGCCTCGCGGGTCAGGCGCTCGACGCGCAGGATGTGGGGTCCGCTCATGCCATTGCCCTCCTTCAAGCCGGCTCGCCCCACAGACGCAGGCGCGACACGCCGCCGTCCGGGAAGATGTTGAAGCGCACGTGCGTGACGGGGCCGAGTGCCGCGAGCTGGTCGAACGTATGCACGTGGTCCATCTGCAGCTTCTGCTCGCCGAGCAGTTCGGCCCAGAACATCGCCTGCGTGACGAGCGAATCGTCGGTGCCGCCGGCAACGTGCGCGGCCTGCAGCGAGCAGCGGTCGGGGAAGTTGCCCTTGAAGAACGCCGTATCGACCTCGACGCGCCGGATGATGCCCGGCCGCGCCAGCGCGACGATCGCCCAGTCGTTGCCGGGCTCGCGGCGCCGCCGGGTTTCCCAGCCGTCACCCATGTTCGCGCCGCGCCCCGGCATCAGCATCTGCGAGGCCGGGCCGAAGTGCTGGTTGTTCGCGGCCACCAGGTAGCCGCCGTTCTCGATCGCCGCGAGATCGACGAGTTCGCCCGCCGGCACGTGGCGCCAGTCGCGCTGCGGCTGGCCGTACACGCGCAGCCGCGCGAGCCCGCCGTCCGGATACAGGTTCACGCGCAGGTGCGTGACCGGCTGCGCATCGTCGACGCTCACGTAGTGATGCGAATTGCCCTGCAGCGTCGTCGCGGGGACGATCGTGCGCCATTCGGCGTCGTCCGGCGGCGTGTCGCCGTCCACCGCGCAGGCCTCGATCGACGCGGCCGGCGGGAAGTTGCCGGTGAAGTGGCTCGTATCTAGATCGACGCCGTAGATCACGCCCGGCCGCGCGAGCCGGACCACGCAGAAGTCGTGGCCGGTCGTGCGCTTGCGGCGCGTTTCCCAGCCGTCCATCCACTTGCCGTGGTCGTCGTACTTGCCGGGAATGAAGACGGCCGGCTCGGGATTCAGCATGCGCTCCTTCGGCGCGAAGAATTCGTCGCTGGCGAAGAGCGCCTGCGCGCCCAGGCGCGGGTCGGCGAGGTTCATGTAGCGCCGCGTGAAGGCCGGCGCGTTCGGATCGAGGACGGGGGCTGCCATGTCGTCTCCACTATCTTGTCTTGGTAAGGGCCGGCGCACATCGTCGCGGCGGCCGCGGGAAATTCGTCCGCGCGGAACAGCCGGGGAAGCCGCTCCGCGCGAGCGTGCGCTCAGAGCGCGTGAGCCTGGTCGCCGGCGACCGGCGCGGCGCTGCCCTGCTCGTCCGCCACATAGCGCAGTTCGCGGTTCAGCACGCGCTTCGCGCGGGCCCGGTCGATGTCGTTCTCCCACACGGCGACGACCACCGTCGCGACGCAGTTGCCGATCAGGTTGGTCAGCGCGCGGGCGATGCCGACGAACCAGTCGACCGGCAGGATCAGCACGAGGCCGAGCACCGGAATCGCGGGAATGGCCGACAGCGTCGCCGCGAGGATCACGATCGCCGAGCCCGGAATCCCGTGCGCGCCCTTCGACGTGACGAGCGACACGAGCAGCACGACGATCAGGTCATGCGTGGACAGCGGCGTGTTGGTGGCCTGCGCGATGAACAGCACGGCGAGCGTCAGGTAGATCGAGAAGCCGTCGAGGTTGAACGAATAGCCGGTCGGGATGACAAGGCCGACCGTCGAATCCTTGATGCCCATGTATTCGAGCTTGCTCATCACCTGCGGCAGCACCGCGTCCGACGACGCCGTGCCGAGCACGATCGACAGTTCCTCGCGCAGGTAGCGGATCAGCTTGAACACAGAGAAGCCCGCGAGACGCATCACCGCGCCGAGCACGACCGTGACGAACACGAAGCAGCTCAGGTAGAACACCGCGACGAGGTAGCCGAGCTGCTTGAGCGACGCGACGCCGTACTTGCCGGTCGTGAACGCGATCGCGCCAAGCACGCCGAGCGGCGCGAGCTTGATGATGAAGCCGATGATGCGGAAGAACACGTGCGACAGTTCCTCGATCAGGCTGTTCACGCGCTGCGCCTTGTCGCCGAGCAGCGACAGCGCGGAGCCGAACAGCACCGCGAACACGAGGATCTGCAGGATGTCACCCTTCGCGAACGCGTCGATCGCGGTCTCGGGGATGATCTTCATCAGGTAGCCGGCCGTGTCCTTCAGGCTCTCGGCGTTCTTCGCGTACGACGAGAGCGAGGCCGCGTCGAGCGAGTGCAGGTCGATGTTCATCCCGACGCCCGGGCGCGTGAGCCACGCGAGTACCAGACCGATGCCGAGCGCGAGCGTCGTCATGATCTCGAAGTAGACGACGGCCTTCAGGCCGACCCGGCCGACCTTCTTCAGGTCGCCCGCGTTGGCCATCCCGCTGACCACGACGCAGAACACGATCGGGCCGATGACCATCTTGATGAGCTTCAGGAAGCCGTCGCCGAGCGGTCGCAGCGACTCGGCGAAATGCGGGAAGAACGCGCCGAGCGCGACCCCCAGGATTAGTGCGACGACTACCCGGCCAAACAGCGAGTTGAGGAATTTCGACACGGCGCTCTCCCGATCCAACGGTTGCAGTTTCGTCTGTTCATACTGGTAAGACCAGTGATGTTATGGTGGATAGTAGGAAGCCGATATAGTGGCGTCAAGGACGGATCAAATAGGGATTTCCCGGCCCCTTCGCGCCGGCTTTCGACGCACCGAACGGGGGCGGATCGTGGCTTTCCCGTAGGCCGGTCGTGCACCGCGCGCGTGCGGATTACAATGCCGGTCAGACCGGCCATCGTTCACATCATGAAAAACGTTCCGCACACCGTGACCGACGCCGCCATCGCGACGATCCGCGACCGGATCGAGGCAGGCGTGTATCCGGTCGGCAGCCTGCTGCCGGCCCAGCGCCAGCTCTCCGAGGAGCTGGAGATCAGCCGCGCGTCGCTGCGCGAGGCGCTCTCCACGCTCGAGGCGCTCGGGATGCTGCGCATCCGCGCCGGCAAGGGCGTGTACGTCGAAAGCGCGCAGGCGACGGCCGCCCATCCCTGGCAGTTCGCCGAGCAGTCGTCGCCGCCCGACACGTACCAGATGCGCTATGCGCTCGAAGGGTTCGCCGCGCGGATGGCCGCGCACGTCGTCACCGACGACGACATCGCATGGTTCGAGGACAACCTCGCCGACCTGCACGTCGCGCTGACCGAAAGCGCGCTCGACGAAGCGTCGCGGCTCGACTTCGACTTCCACATGCGGATCATCCATCTCGCGGGCAACGCGGCGATCGAGTCGGTGCTGCGCAGCAGTGCGGACATCATGAAGGAAAGCCAGCGCATGCCGTTCTACCGGCGCGAGCTGCTGCTGTCGACGTGGCACGAGCACCGCGCGATCGTCGACGCGCTGATCGCCCGCGATGCGGCCGCGGCCGGCACCGCGATCGAAACGCACATCGCGAACGCCGCGCAGCGCGCGGGCATCTTCTTCCCGACACCGGGCACCTGACGCAGTCGTCGGCCGGCGCGGCACCCGCTCTCCGGTCGTGCCGGTCATCCTCCCGACGGAGCCTGCTGATCGCCCTGTGGCTCGCCTCGCAGCGCGTCGGCGTGCGGCGAGTCACGCAGTAGTCGGCTTTCGCTCCCGCCAATGAAAAAGGCACGCTCCCGCAAACCGCGGGCGTGCCTTTTTTGCATTGCGCGCCGTCGCGCGCCATCAGCAGACGATCATGCCGCCTCGCTCGCGAAATCGATCAGCACCTTCATCGCGCGCTGCCGGTCGCCGGCCAGCTCGAACGCATGGTTCGCGTCGCGCATCGGGAACACGCCCGTCACGGCCGGGCGCAGGTCGACGCGCTGCGCATTGATCAGCTGCACCGCGAGCGCGAATTCCGCATGGAAGCGGAACGAGCCGCAGATCGACAGCTCCTTCGCGACCACGACGTTCTGCGGCAGGCTGACGTCGCCACCGAGCCCGAGCTGCACGACGACGCCGCGCGGCCGCATCACGTCGAGGCCATCGCGCAGCGCGCGCGCATTGCCCGAACATTCGATCATCACGTCGAACGTCCCCTTGTCGGCACCGTAGCGCGCGACCCAGCCGGTGTCGGCCGCCGCGTTGATCGTATGGTCGGCGCCGAGAGCGCGGGCGACCTCGAGCGGCGCATCGACCACGTCGGTCGCGACGATCTCCGCCGCGCCGTGCACGCGCGCCGCCGCGACCGCCAGCACGCCGATCGGCCCGCATCCCGACACGAGCACGCGCCGGCCGATCAGCGGGCCCGCGCGCGACACCGCGTGCAGCCCGACCGCGAACGGCTCGGCGAGCGCCGCGAGCGACAGCGGCACATGATCCGCCACCTTCACGCACTGCGCGGCATCGCACACGAGCGCGTTGCGAAACGCGCCCTGCACATGCGGCATGCGCATCGCGCTGCCGTAGAAGCGCATGTCGAGACACTGGTTCGGCAGCCCTTCGAGGCAGTAGCGGCACGCGCCGCACGGGCGGCTCGGATTCACCGCGACGCGATCGCCGACCTTCACCGACGTCACGTCCGGCGCGACCGCCGCCACCGTGCCGGCCACTTCATGGCCGAGCACCATCGGCTGCTGCAGCCGGATCGCGCCGAAGCCGCCGTGCCGGAAGTAATGGAGATCGGAGCCGCAGATGCCGCCGATCGCGACATCGACGCGCACCTGGCCCGGGCCGATCTCGCCCAAGTCCTGCTCTTCGAGCCGCAGGTCGTTCGGCCCGTGGATCACGAGACACATGCAACGCATACGCATGACAGCCTCCTCAGACGACCGGTGTGAGCAACGGCTCGCCGGCGAAGTGCGCGGCGAGGTTGTCGCGCACGAGCCAGCCCATCGCCTGGCGCGTCTCGACGGTGCCGCTCGCATGATGCGGCTGCAGCAGCACGTTCGGCAACGCGAGAAAACGCGGGTCGATGCGCGGTTCGTTCCAGAACACGTCGAGCGCCGCGCCGGCGATCGCGCCGCGTTCGAGCGCGTCGAGCAGCGCGGGCTCGTCGACGGTCGTGCCGCGCGACACGTTCACCAGGTAGCCGCGCGGGCCGAGCGCGTCGAGCACGGCGGCGTCGACGAGATGACGGGTCGACGCGCCGCCCGCGAGCGTGACGATCAGCACGTCGCACCAGTCGGCCAGCTCGGTCAGGCGGTCGAAGAAGCGGTGCTGGCTGTCCGCGCGCGGCGCGACGTCAAAGTAGCCGAGCTCGACATCGAAGCCCGACAGCCGGCGCGCGAGCGTCGAACCGATCCGGCCGAAGCCGACGATGCCGACGCGCTTGCCGTACAGGCGCGTGACGAGCGGCATGTCACCGTCGGACCATGCGCCGGAGCGCACGTACGCGTCGCCGGCACCGATCCGGCGCAGCAGCGCGAGCGTGAGCCCGACGCCGAGATCGGCGACGTCGCCGGTCAGCACGTCGGGGGTGTTGGTCACGCGGATCCCGCGCTCGCGGGCCGCCGCGAGATCGATCGCATCGGTGCCGACGCCGTAGCAAGAGATGATCTCGAGCTTGGGCAGCGCGGCGATCAGCGCGGCATCGGCACCGAGGTCGCCGCGCGTCGCGATCGCGCGCACGGCGGCGCCGTGTTCGGCGAGGAACGCCGCGCGGTCGGCAGCCTCCCACAGCCGGTGAATGTCATAGCCGGTCGACAACCATGCGTCGTCCCACGGCTGGTAGGGGCCCGTCATCAGCAGCTCGGGCCGCCGGGTCGATTCGTGCGCCATTTGCGCTTGCTCCTGTCGAAAAGCGTTGAAAGTCGAATGCGTGCCGGGCCGCGTCGGCCGCCCGGCCCGTTCATGCATGCCGTGCGAGCGGTTCGGCATCCGGGGCCGATTGCGCCTGCGCGGCGTCGAGCGGATCGTCGAGATCGCGGTTCAGCGTCTCCGGCATCCGCGCGGTGGTGAACAGCGTGATCAGCGTCAGCAGCACCAGGTACGCGGCGATCGGCACCCATGCACGCACGCCGGCCGCGTGATCGCCGCCGTGCAGCGCGATCACGGTCGCGATGATCGTCGCGCCGAGGAGCGGCGCGATCCCGCCCGCGAGCACGGCCGACACTTCGCGCGAGAACGACACGCCCATGTAGCGATGCCGCGCGCCGAACAGTTCGGGCAGCAGCGCGGCCTGCGCGCCGAGCATCCCCCAGTTCGCGAAGCCCTGCGCGATCGAGATCGCGATCACGCTCGCCACCACGTTCCCTTGGCTGAAGATCCACCACACCGGAAACGCGAGCGCGAGCTGCAGCCACGCGAACATGCGGTACACGCGCACGCGGCCGAAGCGGTCGCTGAGCCGGCCCGCGAGCGGCACCGTGCACGCGCCGACGGTCGCCGCGCACACCAGCGCGAGCGCGCCGATCGGCCCCTTCATCCCGATCACGCCGGCGAGATAGCTGACCGCGAGCGCCTGGTAGATCGACGAGCCGCCGTTCTCGGCCATCCGCAGTCCGATGCCGATCAGCAGCGAGCGCTTCGAATGCCGGACCGCGCTCTTCAGCGGATTCGCCGACACCTGCGCGCGCTTCTCGAGCCGCACGAAGGTCGGCGACTCGTGCAGCCGCACGCGCATGTAGAGCCCGACCGCGACGATCACCGCGCTGAACAGGAACGGCACGCGCCAGCCCCAGCCGTCCGTCACGCGATCGATGTTCGCGAGCAGCAGGAAATAGACGGCAGCCGCGAGCACGGTGCCGAGCTGGATCCCGAGAAACGGCAGCGACGCGTAGAAGCCGCGCTTGCCCGGCGGCGCGTATTCGGTCATCAGCACCGCGGCGCCCGCCTGCTCCGCGCCGGCACCGAGGCCCTGCAGGATGCGCAGCAGCACCAGCAGCGCGGGCGCCCAGTAGCCGGCCGTCTCATAGGTCGGCAGCACGCCGATCAGCGTGCTCGCGACGCCCATCAGCAGCACCGTCGCGGTCAGCACGAACTTGCGGCCGACGCGATCGCCGAGCACGCCGAACACGACACCGCCGAGCGGGCGCACCGCGAAGCCGACGAAGTACGTGCCGAAGCTCGCGATCAGCCGCATCTCGGCGGTTTGCGCGGGAAAGAACAGCGGTCCGAAGACGAGCGCCGACGCGAGCGTGTACAGCGCGAAATCGTAGTATTCGAGCGCGCTGCCGAGCGAGCAGGTCCATGCCGCGCGGTTCAACTGCTTCGTGTCGACGCCGCGCCGCTCGACGGCGTCGACCGGCGTGCCGGGCATTGCATCGCGCCGCTGAGGCGGCGGGGAAATGCGATCCATCGTTGTCTCCTGTCTCCTGCCTTCCGTTCCGGAACCCGGCGCGATGCGCCGGGACATCGGCCCGCTCGTGCGGCGGGCTCTTCTGGGAATTCGGATGCCGGTGCCAGCCGGCGCAACGACGCTGCGCACGGGGCGCCAGGCGTCGCCGCTCAGACGGCGCTGGTCAGCCCGCCGTCGACGAACAGCGTCTGGCCGTTCACGAAGTCGGATGCGGCGGACGCGAGGAAGATCGCCGCGCCGCACAGCTCGTCGACGCGCCCCCAGCGGCCAGCCGGCGTGCGCTTGCACAGCCAGTCGGAGAACGCCGCGTCGTCGACCAGCGCGCGATTCAGTTCGGTCTCGAAATAGCCGGGCGCGAGGCCGTTCGCCTGGATGCCGTGACGCGCCCAGTCGGCGCACATCCCTTTCGTCAGCATCCGCACCGCGCCCTTCGTCGCCGCATACGGCGCGATCGTCGGCCGTGCGAGCTCGCTCTGCACCGAGCAGATGTTGATGATCTTGCCGCGGCCGCGCGCGATCATGTGGCGCGCCACCGCCTGCGCGACGTTGAACACGCCGTCGAGATTCACGCGCATCAGCGCTTGCCAGTCGTCCGGGTCGAATGCGTCGAGCGGCGCGCGGCGCTGGATGCCCGCGTTGTTCACGAGGATGTCGATCGCGCCGACGCGCGCCTCGAAATCGTCGATCGCCGCGCGCACCTGCGCGTGCTCGGTGACATCGAACACCGCATGGTCGGCCGCGAAGCCTTCCTCGCGGAACCGGCGCGCGAGCGTCGCGGCCTTCTCCTCATTACGATCGTTGATCACGATCGCCGCACCGGCTTCCGCGAGGCCGCGGGCGAGCGTCAGCCCGATCCCGCGTCCGGAACCCGTGATCAGTGCGCGGCGGCCGTCCAGGCGGAACCGGTCAAGCGCGTTACTCATGCAAGTCTCCTCGTGCCATCGAGCCGACCGCCGGTCGCGGCCGGTCTCGCGTTGAGGGTATCTTCGGCGCTCGGCCGGGGGTTGCGCCAATGGTCTTTTTTGATCCGGTTATCATGAAATCCGATCACCATTCGCTGCCGCCCGCCCACCATGGAACTCAAGCAATTGCGCGCCTTCGTCACGCTCGCGGAAGAGCTGCATTTCGGGCGCGCCGCGCAGCGCCTGTTCATCGTCCAGTCCGCGCTGAGCATGCAGATCAAGGCGCTCGAGGAAGAGCTGGGGGCGCGCCTGTTCGAGCGCGACCGTCACAAGGTCGAACTCAGCGATACGGGGCGCGTGTTCCTGCCCGAGGCGCGGGCGACGCTGCAGCAGGCCGCGCGCGCGGAGCAGATGGCGCGGCTGTCGAGCCGCGGCGAGATCGGCACGCTGCGCATCGCGTTCGTGTCGTCGGTACTGCCGGTGCTGCTGCCGGCCGTGCTGCGCACGATGCGCGAGCGCTATCCGCTGATCACGCTCGAACTGAAGGATCTGCCGACGCCCGACCAGATCGCCGCACTGCGCGACCGGCGCATCGATTTCGGGATGATCCGGCTGCCGGCCGCGTATGCGGGCATCGACACGCGCGTGGTGCTCGAGGAAGGCTTCGTGGTCGCGCTGCCGCTCGACCATCCGCTCGCCGCGCACGACACGATCGCGCCGTCGGCATTGCGCGGCCAGCCCGCGTTCGTGCTCGCGCGCCGCTACGCGCCCGGCTTTCACGACGACATGCTGCTCGCGCTGAGCCGCGCGGGCACGACGCTCGAGATCGCGCAGGAGTTCGGGGAATTCACGACGATGCTCGCGCTCGTCGCGGCCGGGATGGGGATCGGGCTGATCCCGGCGGAAGCCGCGAGCGCGCTGCCGCCGAACGTGCTCGCGCGGCCGCTCGACCTGGCCGGGCACCGGACCGGCATCGGCCTCGCCTGGACCGACCTCGACAGCCCGCTGAAGCGCGCGTTCGTCGACGCGCTCGAACACGTGACAGGGCACGCCGGACAATAAAAAACCCGGCCGCGGAATCGGGCCGGGTTCGTTCGCCGCGCAAGCCGCCTTGCGGCGGCCGCGCAACGTGCGGGATTACTTCGCGTTTGCGAATGCGACAGCCGTATCCAGCATGCGGTTCGAGAAACCCCACTCGTTGTCGTACCAGCTCGACACCTTGACGAGGCGGCCCGACACCTTGGTCAGCGTCGCGTCGAACGTCGACGAAGCCGGGTTGTGGTTGAAGTCGATCGACACCAGCGGTGCGGTGTTGTAGCCGAGGATGCCCTTCAGCGCGCCTTCCGATGCTTCCTTCATGATCGCGTTGACTTCCTCGACCGTCGTGTCGCGCTTCGCGATGAACGACAGATCGACGATCGACACGTTGATCGTCGGGACGCGGATCGCGTAGCCGTCGAGCTTGCCGTTCAGTTCCGGCAGCACCAGGCCGACGGCCGAAGCAGCACCCGTCTTGGCCGGGATCTGGCTGTGCGTGGCCGAACGCGCGCGGCGCAGGTCTTCGTGATAGACGTCCGTCAGCACCTGGTCGTTGGTGTAGGCGTGGATCGTCGTCATCAGGCCCGTTTCAAGGCCGATCTTGTCGTGCAGCGGCTTGACGAGCGGTGCGAGGCAGTTCGTCGTGCACGATGCGTTCGAGATCACGGTGTGCTCGGCCTTCAGCACGTTGTGGTTCACGCCGTAGACGATCGTTGCGTCGACGTCCTTGCCGCCCGGCGCCGAGATGATCACCTTCTTGGCGCCGCCCTTCAGGTGCGCGCTCGCCTTTTCCTTGGTCGTGAAGAAGCCCGTGCATTCCATCACGATGTCGACACCGAGCTCGCCCCACGGCAGTTCGGCCGGGTTGCGGTTGGCCAGCACGCGGATCCTGTCGCCGTTCACGATGAGGTAATCGCCGTCGACCGACACTTCACCCGGGAACTTGCCGTGCGCGGTGTCGTACTGGGTCAGGTGCGCGTTGGTCTTCGCATCGCCCAGGTCGTTGATCGCGACGATCTCGAGATCGTGCTTCTTGCCGTTTTCATAGAACGCGCGCAGCGTGTTGCGGCCGATACGGCCGTAGCCGTTGATTGCGACGCGAATCGTCATGGTCTATCTCCTGATGGCTGAAAAAATTCGTTTCGTGCAGCTTCACGGTGCGACGCGCGCGCGGGGCCGCGCGCGTCGCGAATGCTTTTAGGCCAGCACGGCCTTCGCGGTCTCGACGACGTGCTCGACGGTGAAGCCGAAGTACTTGAACAGCACGCCGGCCGGGGCCGATTCGCCGAACGTGTCGATCCCGACGACGCCGCCTTCGAGGCCGACGTACTTGTGCCAGAACGCGGTCACGCCCGCTTCGATCGCGACGCGGCGCACGCCGTGCGGCAGCACGCGTTCACGGTATTCGGCGTCCTGGCGGTCGAACACGTTGGTCGACGGCATCGACACGACGCGAGCCGCGATGCCCTGCTGCGCGAGCGGCTCGACGGCTTTCATCGCGAGTTCGACTTCCGAGCCCGTCGCGATGAGGATGATCTTGCGCGCGACGATCTCTTCGTCCCAGTCCTTCAGCACGTAGCCGCCCTTCTCGATGTTCGCGATCTGCGAGTCGGTACGCGGGTTGAACGCGAGGTTCTGGCGGCTGAAGATCAGGCTCGACGGACGGTCGGCGGCAACCGCGTGGGTCCATGCGACGGCCGTCTCGACCGTGTCGGCCGGACGCCACACGTCGTGGTTCGGGATCAGGCGCAGGCTCGACACGTGCTCGATCGACTGGTGCGTCGGACCGTCTTCGCCAAGGCCGATCGAGTCGTGCGTGAACACGAAGATCGACGGGACCTTCATCAGCGACGCGACGCGCAGCGCGTTGCGGCTGTAGTCGGAGAACGTCAGGAACGTGCCGCCGAACGGCTTGTGGCCGCCGTGCAGCGCGAGGCCGTTGATCGCGGCGCTCATGCCGAATTCGCGCACGCCGTAGTTGATGTGGTTGCCGAGCAGCACGCCCGCGCCTTCCGGATTCGCGCGCACCGCCTTCGATGCCTTCCAGTTGGTCAGGTTCGAGCCGGTCAGGTCGGCCGAGCCGCCGAGCAGTTCCGGCAGTGCGGCGGCGAGCCCTTCGATCGCTTGCTGCGATGCCTTGCGGGTCGCGACCGTCTCGGCGCGCTCGTTCGCGCCGGCGATGATCGCCGCGGCCTTCTCGGCCCAGTCGGCCGGCAGCTTGTTGGCCATCCGGCGTTCGAATTCAGCGGCTTCTGCCGGGAATTTCGCGCGATATGCGGCGAACGTCGCGTCCCATTCGGTCTCGGCACGCTTGCCGACTTCCTTCGCGTCCCATGCCGCGTAGACTTCCTGCGGAATCACGAACGGCTCCCACTTCCAGCCGAGCGCTTCGCGCGTCTTCGCGATTTCTTCCGCGCCGAGCGCCGCGCCGTGCACGTCGTGGCCGCCCGCCTTGGTCGCCGCGCCCTTGCCGATCACCGTCTTGCAGCAGATCAGCGTCGGCTTGTCCGACAGCTTCGCCTTCGCGATCGCCGCGTCGACCGCGTCGACGTCATGGCCGTTCACATGCGGGATCACGTTCCAGCCGTACGCTTCGAAGCGCTTCGGCGTGTCGTCGTGGAACCAGTTCACGACGTCGCCGTCGATCGAGATGCCGTTGTCGTCGTACAGGGCGATCAGCTTGTTCAGCTTCAGCGTGCCCGCGAGCGAGCAGGCTTCGTGCGAGATGCCTTCCATCAGGCAGCCGTCGCCGAGGAACACGTACGTGTGGTGATCAACGATCTTCGCGCCGTCACGGTTGAACTCGTCGGCCATCAGCGCTTCGCCGAGCGCCATGCCGACCGCGTTCGCGAGACCCTGGCCGAGCGGGCCGGTGGTCGTCTCGACGCCCGGCGTGATGCCGTATTCCGGGTGGCCCGGCGTCTTCGAGTGCAGCTGGCGGAAGTTCTTCAGCTCTTCCATCGGCAGGTCGTAGCCGGTCAGGTGCAGCAGCGAGTACAGCAGCA
This sequence comes from Burkholderia sp. Bp9143, assembly GCF_003853645.1. Classification (GTDB taxonomy): domain Bacteria; phylum Pseudomonadota; class Gammaproteobacteria; order Burkholderiales; family Burkholderiaceae; genus Burkholderia. The sequence goes on from NZ_QTPO01000002.1 coordinate 155,057, forward strand.
TCGAGCCATGGCCGTTCGACAGCACGAAACGGTCGCGGTCCGCCCAGTGCGGGTTCGTCGGGTTGTGCTTCAGGTGGCGCGACCAGAGCGCGACGCCGATTTCGGCCATGCCCATCGGCATGCCGGGGTGGCCGGAGTTCGCTTGCTGGACGGCGTCCATCGCGAGCGCACGGATCGCATTGGCCATCAGGGTGGTGGAGGCGGGAGACGAAGTCGTCATGTCGAGTCCGGAGAACGAGTCGAGGAAACGGGGGCACGGCGGCATCCGGAAGCTCGAGCGTCAATCGTTCCCGGCGCGCGGTGCGGCGCCTGACGGACGCGAAGCGGACGGAGCCTACGGACGGGGCTGCAAAGCTCGTCATTTTAACAGATGGGCTGACATTTCCCTTGTCGGCGCGTAGTGTTCCGGCACGGTTTTCCGTCAGACCGCCCGCCTCCTATAATTCAGGCGTCGGAACTGCCTGCCCCGAGCGGCCCGCCCGTGAACACGACCCTTCTCTTCCATCCCACGCCCGACGCCGCGTACGGCTTCCCGAACGCACGCCGGCTCGCGCACGTCGCGTCGCCGCACCAGCACATCGAAGTCTGGGAAACCCCGCAGCTCGGCCGCCTGTTCACACTGGACGGCCGGCCGATGACGTCGGTCGGCGATGAATACGTGTACCACGAGTGCATGACGCACCCGGCCGCGCTCGCGCATCCGTATCCGAGGAAGGCGCTCGTGCTCGGCGGCGGCGACGGCGGCGCCGCGCGCCAGCTGCTCAAGCACGCGTGCATCGAGCGGATCGTCGTCGCGGAACTCGACGACGAAGTGGTCGGCATGGCGCGCCGCTATCTCGACGACGTGCACCAGGGCGCGCTCGACGACCCGCGCGTCGAGGTCGTGATCGGCGACGCCGCGCATTTCGTCGCGTCGACCGTCGAGCATTTCGATCTCGTCGTGTTCGACCTCACACCGCCCGATTCGCCGGCGGCCGGCCTCTATACGCGCGAGTTCTACGCGCGGCTCAAGCGGATCCTCACGCCGTGCGGCGCGATCTCGCTGCACCTCGGCTCGCCGGTGTACCACGCGGCGCGCATCGCCGCGCTGCTCGACGACCTGCGTGCGAGCTTCGCGGTCGTCGATCTGCTGTCCGCGCACGTGCCGCTGTATGGCTCCCAATGGCTGATGGCGATCGCGAGCGACACGCTCGATGCGGCCGCGCTATTCGCGCACGACATCGACGAACGGCTCGCCGCACGCCACGTGCAGGGCTTGCGCTACTACGATGCGCGACTCCATGCGGCCCTCTTTGCCCTGCCGCGCACGCTGCGCGATACACTGGGCGTTCGTCGCTGAGCTTCCGGGCGGACGCAACATTCCGCGGGTTGGCCGCGCTTTCTCCCGCGCCCGACCCGCGCGCCAATATCCGCTGGACTGCAAAGCATGGGAAGGGAGTAACCGCTCAAGCGCCAACACCGTTCGACCGCAAAACATGGGAACAGAGTGGGCGCTGAAGCACCAACACTGTTCGACAGGAGATTTCATGACCGATCCACGTCCGGCCAACGTGCCTTGGTTGACGCCTTACCTGGCCGTGCGCAATGCGCATGCGGCCATCGAGTTCTTCCAGGCCGCATTCGGCTTCGAGCTGCGCGACGTCCATGACGAGGACGGCGCGATCATGCACGTCGAGATGACCTACAACGGGCAGCTGATCGTGATGTTCGCGCCCGAAGGCGCATTCGGCTCGACCGCGCTCACGCCGAAGCGTGCGGGCGCAACCGCCCCGCAGTCGTTCTACCTGTATGTCGACGACGTCGACACGACCTGGCAGCGTGCGCTCGACGCGGGCGCGAAATCGCTGACCGCGCCGCAAGATCAGTTCTGGGGTGACCGCTTCGCGCAGATCGAGGATCTCGACGGCTACCGCTGGGCGCTCGCGCGCCGCCTGTGTGCATGAACGGAGCCGCGATACGCATGAGTGAAGCCACCACCACCGCGGCCGTGCCGCGTTTCTTCGTCGAAGCGGCGCTGTGCGCCGATGCGACGCTCGCGTTGCCGACCGACGTCGCGCGGCACGCGCAAGTGCTGCGGCTGCAGCCCGGCGACGCGCTCGCGCTGTTCGACGGCAGCGGCGGCCAGTACCGCGCGCGGCTCGTCGAGATCGACAAGCGCAGCGCGCTTGCGCAGATCGAGGCGTTCGACCCGGCCGAGGCCGAGCCGCCCTACCGCGTGACGCTGGCGCAAGGCATCGCCGGCGGCGACAAGATGGACTGGGTAATCGAGAAGGCCGTCGAGCTCGGCGTCGCGGCGGTCGTGCCGCTGTCGACCGCGCGCGGCGTCGTGAAACTGTCCGGCGAGCGCGCGGACAAGCGCGTCGCGCACTGGCGCGGCGTCGTGCGCGCGTCGTGCGAACAATGCGGGCGCAACCGCGTGCCCGATGTCGCGCCGGTACGCGGCTTCGGCGCATGGCTCGATACGCTGCCGGCCGCGGCGGCCGACGGCGAATTGCGGTTGCTGCTGTCGCCGCGCGCGAGCATCTCGTTCGCGTCGCTGCCGGACGCGCCGCCCGCGGCGGCCGTCACGCTGCTGATCGGGCCCGAAGGCGGGCTGTCGCCGGACGAGGAAAACGCGGCCCGCGCACACGGGTTCACCGCGTTGTCGCTCGGGCCCCGCGTGCTGCGCACCGAGACGGCCGGCGCGGCCGTGCTGGCGGCGCTGGCCGCGCGCTGGGGCGGTTGGTAACGAACCCGACGTGCCGCAACCACGTGGCGACCCGGCCCAGGGTCACCGCGTGAATGCGGCGCGCTTCAACCAGCGGCTTACTGCGACTTGCCGCGCGACGATCGATGCGGCATCGAGTCGGACAACGCGTCGAGCACCGGCGTCAGCACGTCTTGCGGGCTGCCGGTTGCCCAACCGCCATCGAGACTGTAAAGGTCGATCTTGCCCGTCACCGGGCGCGTCACCGGTGCCGCATCCAGCACCTGCGCCATGCCCGAGAAGACTGCCTTGAACGCGGCGATCCGTGCCGCATCGTTCGTCAGGCGACCGTTGCCGAGCTTCGCCTGCAGCGCCTTCCCGCCGGGCCCCGCATCCGCGACGCGGCACGTGAATTCGACCGTTGCGATCGTCTGGCCCTCGATGGCCGAGTTCGGTTGCCGCGACGACCCGGTTGTCTTGCACTCCGACCGATCGAGCGCGCGCTGATACGCGGCGGCCATGCTCTCGACGGCCGGCCGCAACGCGATACTGAATTTCGGCGGCATCGGCGCCAGCATTCCCTCTGCCATGTCGGCACGCATCGACTCGCGCAGCGTCGACAGCACGTCGACGTCGAGCGCATCCTTCCCGGCATAACTCGGGCGCACCGCGTCGCTGAATTCGCGGGCCTTCGACACGTCGCCATTGACGAACGCGCCGATGTACAGGTCGACGGTCTGCTCGGGCGTAAGCGGCGCGGCGTACGCGGCGCCCGCGGCAGCCAGCAGGGACAGCGCGGCTACGCGCGCGGAACGGGAAATATTCATGGGTGGACAGCCCTCTCTCGATGGTTTGTTTTGCGCACCCGGCACAGCAGCCGCAGCCGGGGCGCCCGGGATTGTCTCGAAAAAAGGTGTCGATGAAAGGTGAATGTTAGCGCGCGATGCGGCGCGCCGTCTTGCATGCGTCGCACGGACGCAAAAAGGCCCGCGCGAGGCGGGCCTTTCGCCGAATCGGCCGCGCTCAGGCGGCCGGCGGGTTCGCGCGTTACGCGAACGAATAGAACACGCGAAACGCGACCTTGCGCTCGGCCCAGAACTCGGCGGCTTCGCGGAACACGTCGAGCAGCGTCTCGCGCCCTTCCTTGTCGAATTTCTGCGCGATCGGCAGCCCTTCGAGCACGATCACGAAACCGGGCTGCGCGCCGGCCTTCGCGACGAGGTCGGTCAGGCAGTCGTACAGCGCGTCGTAGTTCTTCCCGAAATGCTTCGGAAACAGGAACGACGTCGCGATCGTCTCCATCACTTCCTGCTTCGACTGCGCGGCACCGCAATACGCGTACAGGAAATGCTGGCCGAGCCGACCGGCTTCGTCGGCGAGATCCTGCACGCGGAACGCGCGGATCGACTGCACGAGATTGGGTCGCACGGTCGTGAAAAGGCTCATAGGCTCCTCGTTCGATGAAAGCCCGTCGGCTTCCTGTTGCTCCGGCGCGCCGCCGGCCTGTGCCGCCGCGTGAAGCTGGATCACGCGCTGAAACAGATTGCCGTCGCCGGCCGCGAACAGTTCCGCCGCCGCCGTATCGTGCGCGTAGATGGAGTCGCTCATGCCGTTCATCCCGAAGTCATTCAACAATACGTTTAAAACTGTTGTAGTGGTCGTCCGTGTAATAACAGTTGTCGATCCTGCGCAATGGCCCGCCACAGACGATCCGGCGCGCGCCGCGATTGCGTGCGCGCGGCGTCGGCACCGTGTACTCGTGGTAGTAGCCGCGCTTCGCCTTCGGCAGGATCCGCTCGCGGTTGCCGAAGACGACGCCGTCTTTCTCGTACGGATAGGGGCCACCGGCGCCGATCAGGCCAAGCGTGGTCACGGCCTCGCGCGGCAGACGGCCGGTCGGGATCGTATCGACCCCGCCGACGGCCAGATCGGCCGAAACGGCCTGCCGTGCGTAAGCGGCGGAAACCAGACTGCCCGTCGGTGTACCGACGATACCCATCGCGAACATCGCGAAGACGGACGCGAGCGCGCCGTTGCGGAGCCACTTGCGTGCCATGAACCAGGGTTCCCGCTGTTAAATCAAGTAGTTGACGACCAACCAAAGGCGTTAGCGTAGCGCTATTGTCCGCGCGAATCAATGTTCGTTTGGGAACCGAAAGGCTGGCGTCGCACGGAATCGCGCATTTTTTACCCAAATAAGACTACATTTATCTTGCATGAGATAAAATATTGGCGGCATCTCTCGCATGGCAAGACACTGCCTCCTTGCCACGCTCGCTACCCGGAGTGGAGAGATGCTGCTGTTGCTTATGGGAAGCGCGTTTGCGCCCTACCCGCGGCGTGCCCATTGCGGGCACGCCTCTTTTTGCTTTTGTTTACAATTTCGCCCGACGTGCGGCAACCGGTTCGACCGGCACCGCGCGTTCGTTCCGGCTCAGCGCGCGGCGGCGTTCACGTCGGCGACCAGCAGCGCCGCCATGTTGACGATGCGGCGAACGGTCGCCGATTCGGTCAGCACGTGCACCGGCTGAGCCGCGCCCAGCAGGATCGGCCCGATCGCGATGTTGTTGCCGGCGGCCGTCTTCAGCAGGTTGTACGCGATGTTCGCGGCGTCGATGTTTGGCAGGATCAGCAGGTTCGCGTCGCCTTCCAGCGTCGATTCCGGCAGGATTTCCTTGCGCAGCGCCGCGTCGAGCGCGACGTCGCCGTGCATTTCGCCGTCGACCTTCAGCTCCGGCGCACGTTCCTGCAGGATCGCGAGCGTATCGCGCATCTTCTTCGCCGAAGGTGCGTTGCTCGTGCCGAAATTCGAGTGCGACAGCAGCGCGACCTTCGGTTCGATGCCGAAGCGGCGCACTTCTTCCGCCGCCATGATCGTGATCTCGGCGAGTTGCTCCGGGGTCGGATCGACGTTCACGTGCGTGTCGACCAGGAAGATCTGGCGGCCCGGCAGCACGAGGCCGTTCATCGCCGCGTACACGCTGCAGCCCGCGCGCTTGCCGATCACCTGGTCGATGAAGTGCAGGTGGCGGTGCGTGGTGCTGATCGTGCCGCAGATCATCCCGTCCGCTTCGCCCTTCTTCACCAGCATCGAGCCGATCAGCGTCGTGCGGCGGCGCATCTCGACACGGGCCAGCTGCTCGCTGATGCCCTTGCGCGCCATCATCTTGTAGTACGTCTGCCAGAAGTCGCGGTAGCGCTCGTCGTGCTCGGTGTTGACGACCGTGAAGTCGGTGCCCGGCGTGAGGCGCAGGCCGTAGCGCTGGATACGGTGCTCGATCACCGACGGACGGCCGATCAGGATCGGCTTCGCGAGCTTTTCGTCGACGATGATCTGAACGGCGCGCAGCACGCGCTCTTCCTCGCCTTCCGCGAACACGACGCGCTTCTTCTCTTCCGACGCGGCGCGCGCGATCTGGAAGATCGGCTTCATCGTCGTGCCGCTGTGGTACACGAACTGCTGGAGGTGAACGCGGTACGCCTCCATGTCCTCGATCGGGCGCGTCGCGACGCCGCCGTCCATCGCGGCCTGCGCGACGGCCGGCGCGATCTTGACGATCAGGCGCGGATCGAACGGTTTCGGAATCAGGTATTCGGGCCCGAACGACAGGTCCTGGATCCCGTATGCGGTCGCGACGATGTCGCTCTGCTCGTGCTGTGCGAGTTCGGCGATCGCGTTGACGGCCGCGATCTCCATTTCACGCGTGATCGTCGTCGCGCCGACGTCCAGCGCGCCGCGGAAGATGAACGGGAAGCACAGGACGTTGTTGACCTGGTTCGGGTAGTCGGTGCGGCCAGTGGCCAGCACGGCGTCCGGGCGCACTTCGAGCGCGAGTTCCGGCAGGATTTCCGGCGTCGGGTTCGCGAGAGCGAGGATCAGCGGGCGCTCGGCCATGCCCTTCACCATGTCCTGCTTCAGCACGCCGGCAGCCGACAGGCCGAGGAAGATGTCCGCGCCGTCGATCACCTCGGCCAGCGTGCGGGCTTCGGTTTCGCGGGCGAAACGCTCCTTGTCCGGATCCATCAGCTCGGCACGACCCTTGTAGACCACGCCGGCCAGGTCGGTCACCGTGATGTTCTCGAGCGGCAGGCCGATGTCGACCAGCAGGTCCAGGCACGCCAGCGCGGCCGCACCCGCGCCCGACGCGACGAGCTTCACCTTCTTGATGTCCTTGCCGACGACCTTCAGGCCGTTCGTGACGGCCGCGGCCACGACGATCGCGGTGCCGTGCTGGTCGTCGTGGAACACCGGAATCTTCATCCGCTTGCGCGCTTCACGCTCGACGATGAAGCAGTCCGGCGCCTTGATGTCTTCCAGGTTGATCCCGCCGAAGGTCGGCTCCAGCGCGGCGATCACGTCGACCAGCTTGTGCGGGTCCGACTCGTTCAGCTCGATGTCGAACACGTCGATGCCGGCGAACTTCTTGAACAGTACCGCCTTGCCTTCCATCACCGGCTTCGACGCGAGCGGGCCGATATTGCCGAGCCCGAGCACCGCCGTGCCGTTCGTGACGACGCCGACCAGGTTGCTGCGCGCGGTGAAGCGCGCGGCGTTCAGCGGGTTCTCGACGATCTCCTCGCACGCATACGCGACACCCGGCGAATACGCGAGCGCGAGGTCGCGCTGGTTGATCATCTGCTTGGTCGGGGCGATCGCGACCTTCCCGGGCGTCGGGAACTCGTGATAGTCGAGAGCGGCTTCGCGGAGCTTGGCTTTGGAGGAGGCTTGGGTCGACATGTGTCTCTTGGCGGGCGGATTAGAATAACTGTTCGACGGCATTGTAGCGCCAATCGAAGGCCGCCAGACCGGTGATTCGGGTGCAACAGCCGCGACAAAAATGGGCTGAACGGTGCAGGAACGGCGCCGTTCGCTGCGTACAATGCCGTTCCTTTCACCGCTTCCGGGTCCGTCCGCCGTGCCAGCCGCCCTGTCCGAGTTTTCGCTGATCGATCGCTTCTTCGCGCGCCGCGCGGCCCGGGGGGCGCGTGCGTCGACGCTCGGCATCGGCGACGATTGTGCGCTGATCGCGCCGCGATCAGGCAAATTGCTCGCCATTTCGACCGACATGCTCGTCGAAGGCCGCCATTTCTTCCCCGATGTCGCGCCCGACGCGCTCGGCCACAAGACGCTCGCGGTCAACCTGTCGGATCTCGCAGCGATGGGTGCCGAGCCGCGCGCGTTCACGCTCGCGTGCGCGCTGCCGCGCGCCGACGCGGCGTGGCTCGAGGCGTTCAGCAACGGGCTGTTCGCGCTCGCCGAGCGGTTCGGCTGCGAGCTGATCGGCGGCGACACGACGAGCGGGCCGCTGAACCTGTGCGTGACCGTGTTCGGCGAGGTCGCGCCGGATGCGGCGCTGCGGCGCGATGCCGCGCGCGACGGCGACGACGTGTGGGTATCCGGCACGCTCGGCGACGCCCGCGCCGGGCTCGGGGTCGCGCGCGGCGAATGGGCCGCCGGCACGGCCGAAGCCGCCGCGTTCCGTCAGGCGCTCGAGCGCCCGGAACCGCGCATCGCGCTCGGGCTCGCGCTCGCGGGCGTCGCGCATGCGGCGCTCGACATCTCGGACGGCCTCGCCGGCGACCTGCGGCACATCCTGGCCCGCTCGAACGTGCGCGCCGACATCGACGCCGACGCGGTGCCGCGCTCGGCCGCCCTCGCGACACTGCCGCCCGACGTGCAGCGACGCTGCACGCTGGCCGGCGGCGACGACTACGAACTGTGCTTCACCGCGCCGGCCGCGGCCCGCGCGGCGGTCGAGGCAGCCGGCGCGAGCGCCGGCGTTCGGGTCACGCGAATCGGTACAATACACGCGCTGTCCTCGCCGTCGGAGCCGCCCGCGATCGCGTGGCGCGACGCCGCCGGCGCGCCCCTGACTCTCACGTTGCACGGTTTCGACCACTTCCATGCAGACTGACCCGACGACCGAGCAATCCGCGGCCGCGCCCGGCGCCGCCCGGAACGTGCCGCGGCGCGCCACCGCGCGCTTCATGCTGTCGCACCCGGCGCACATCGTGTCGCTCGGCTTCGGCAGCGGGCTCGCGCCGTTCATGCCCGGCACGTTCGGCACGCTGTTCGGCTGGCTCACGTTCGTCGTGCTCAACCGCTACCTGACGGTGCCCGAATGGTGGGCGCTGATCGCGATCGGTTTCGCGGCGGGCACGTGGATCACCGGTTTCACCGCGAGGAAGATGCACACGTCCGATCCGGGCGCCGTCGTCTGGGACGAAATCGTCGCGATCTGGCTCGTGATGCTGTTCGTCACGCCCGCGACCTTCATCGGCCAGTTGTGGGCGTTCGTCGTGTTCCGCGTCTTCGACATGCTCAAGCCACCGCCGATCCGCTATTTCGACCGTCGCGTGAAAGGCGGGCTCGGCATCATGGTCGACGACCTGATCGCCGCGTTCATGACGCTGCTCGTGATCGCCTTCTGGCGCTCCGTCGTCGGCTGACCCACTTCCCGACTCCCGCTTCCCGACGCGCATGCCAACCGATTCCGTCGTCCATCAGCTTGCGATCCGCGCAGGCAACAAGCTGCGTGACGAGCACCTGTCGCTCGCCACCGCCGAATCCTGCACGGGCGGCATGATCGCCGCCGCGATCACCGACATCTCCGGCAGCAGCCAGTGGTTCGAGCGCGGCTTCGTCACCTACTCGAACCAGGCCAAGATCGAGATGATCGGCGTGCCGCCCGATCTGATCGAGAAACACGGCGCCGTCAGCGAGCCGGTCGCGCGCGCGATGGCCGAAGGCGCGCTGCGCAACAGCCGCGCTCAGGTCGCGCTGTCCGTCACCGGTATCGCCGGCCCGGCGGGCGGCAGCGAGAAGAAGCCGGTCGGCACCGTGTCGTTCGGGTGGAGCAACCGGCTGCATACCGACGTCGAGACCCTCGTGTTCAAGGGCGACCGCGAGCGGATCCGCACGCAGGCGGCCGCGCATGCGCTGCGCGGGCTGCTGAAGCTGCTTGACGAGCGCGAACGCTGATTCGCCGGCGCAACGGCAGCGGCGGCCGGCGCCCCTGCGCGCCTACTGGATCGCGTCGGGCTTCACGACGATCCAGTTCTTGTCCGCCGTGACCGGCAGGCCGAGCGCCTTCTGCTGCGCAGCCGATTCGTCCGACCACGCGCGGATCTGCGCCATCTGCTTGTCTTTCTTGTTCACCCATACGCGCACGCCGCCGCGCGCGACGTCGGTCGCGTTCAGCAACATGTAGCCGTCGGATTTCGGCGTGTCGCCCGCGACGAGCACCGGCTTTTTCCACTGGTCGATCCAGCCGGCGATCGAGCCCAGCTTGCCCTCGTACCACGTCATCGGGTTCATCAGGAATGGCGTGATCACGAGGTCGCGGTTCGCGGCCTCGTCGTACTTGCCGGCCTTGATCTGCAGCCGCGACGTGGTCAGCGCGCCCGTCGCCGGGTTGCGCAGCAGCGTCGTCACGCCGATCACGTTCTGCGGCTTCACGTTGTAGCCGTATTTCGGATCCGACAGCACGAGCCGCGCGAGCTCCTCGTGCGCGGCCGTCATCACGTAGACCTCGATCCCGTTCTCGCGCAGCGCGTTGTACAGCTCCTGCATGCCGCGGAAGAAGCGCGGCGGGTTCGCCGCGCCGTCGACGACCTTGTCGCCCTGCCAGTAGCGGATCGGCACCGGCTTGCCGTCGGCCAGCATCGCGTCGACGTGGCGCTTCAGATCGGCAAGCGACAGCCCCGCGAACGCCTGCGCGATCCACGGGTAGCAGACGAGGTCGTCGATCTCGCAGAGCCGGTAGTAGTAGCTCGTCAGCGATTCCCTGTAGTCGGCGGAATCCTTGAACGGGATCAGCTTCAGCGACGGATCGAGCGAATCGCGCGTGAGCACGCCGTGGTTCTCCAGATACGGCAGCAGCGATTCCTCGAGGTCGTAGCGATAGGTCGTGTTGTCGGCGTCGAACACCGCGTAGTCGCCGCGATGCGCGTGCGCGGCGATCATCGCGTTCAGTGTCTTCGCACTGTCCGCCGGCCAGTGCGCCAGGTCCGCCGCGTGGGCGAACGACATGCACAACGACGCGGCAAGCGCGCTCAGAAGACGTCGGGACAGCTTGGGCATGGCGTCGCTCCCTTTCTTGACATTTTGATTACGGATCGATGACAAGCGGCAGCATCGCGCGATTGACGCGCGGACATGCGGTGCGGAAGCGACGGGAAGTTGTTCGCGTGCGCCAGAGCGGCTAGCGCCGGAAAAGCTGCGCGGCACGCAGGCGCGGGACGCAGCAAGAGGCCGCCCAGACGGGCGGCGTGCGTTTCAGCGATATCTCAGCGATGCGCGTTGATCGTATCGCGCGTCTTCTGCGCGGCGAGCGCCGCGGCTTCGGCAAAATCCTCGCCCTTGCTCGCGTACAGGATCGCGCGCGACGAGTTGATCATCATTCCGGTGCCGTCGGCGGTGCGGCCCGCGTTGACGGTCGCCTGCACGTCGCCGCCCTGCGCGCCGATGCCGGGGATCAACAGCGGCATGTCGCCGACGATCCCGCGCACGATCTCGATTTCCTTGGGGAACGTGGCGCCGACCACGAGGCCGAGTTGGCCGTTCTTCGCGTTCCACTTGTTCGCCGCGAGGTCGGCCACGACCTGGTACAGCGGCCGGCCGTTCGTGTCGAGGAACTGCAGATCCGAGCCGCCCGGATTCGACGTGCGGCACAGCACGATCACGCCCTTGCCTTCATGCTCGAAGTACGGCTCGACCGAGTCGTAGCCCATGTACGGGTTCACGGTGACCGCGTCCGCGCGATAGCGTTCGAACGCTTCGCGCGCATACTGCTCGGCCGTGCTGCCGATGTCGCCGCGCTTCGCGTCGAGGATCACGGGCAGGCCCGGATGCTGGAGGTGGATATGCGCGATCAGGCGCTCGAGCTGATCTTCCGCGCGATGCGCGGCGAAGTACGCGATCTGCGGCTTGAACGCGCTCGCATACTGCGCGGTCGCGTCGACGATCTGCCGGCAGAATTCGAAGATCGCGTCGGGCTGGCCGTCGAACTGCACGGGAAAGCGCGACGGCTCGGGATCGAGGCCGACGCACAGCAGCGAATTCGTGCGCTGCCACGCGGCGCGCAGCGATTCGATGAAAGTAAGCGGGGAAGACATGGCGGATACTCGCGGCAAACCGTTGGTAGACCGCGTATTTTACCCGCGTCGCCGGCGTCCTTCGCGCGCGGCCGCGTCGACGCGTGCATCGGCCCGCTCGACGGTGAACGCGAAACGCCGCGTGAGCCGCTCGCCCGGCGCGAGCAACGTCATGCCGTGCGCGGCCGCACCGCCCGGCAGGTTCACCGCATTGATCGGATGATCGACCGGCTCGAAGCAGAAGAAATCCTCGCCGGGCGGCGTATAGAGCACGTATGCATCGGCGTCGGCCGCGACCGTCAGCAACAGCCCGCGGCGCGGCCAGCTCACCGTCGCGTGGCCGCCCCAGCCGGTGAACGCATGATTGACGAGCGTCGCCGGCAACGGATACGCGACGCCGAACTGCCAGGCCGGCGGCACGCTCACGTGCCGCACTGGCAGAAAATCGGCGCCCGACAGCCACAGGCCGCCGGCCGCCGCCGCCAGCTCGGTCGCGTCGTCGCGCACCACGAACGGATGCACGCCGAGCCCGAACGGCAGCCTGGCGCGCCCCGCATTCTCGATCGTCAGCGCGATCGACAGCGTCGTGTCCTCGAGCGCGAACGACTGGATCGCGCGAAACGCGTAAGGCGCGCCGCTCGCGCGATCGAGCGACAGCTGCAGCGTCGTGTCGGTCGCATCGTCCACCTGCCACGGCGCAAGCCAGCCGTCGCCGTGAATCGGCAGCGGCTCGTCGCGACGGTTGCGCGGCACCGCGACGCTGCGCCCGTCGCATTCGAAGCGGCCGTTGCCGATCCGGTTCGAGTACGGCAGCAGCGGATAGCACGCGAGCGCGTTCGGGTCCGTCGCCGTTTCCGGGTGCTCGCAACGACGGAACACCGGCACCAGCGCGCCGTGGTCGCCGCGCCAGTCGAAGCGCGCGATGCCGCCACCGAGGTGCGGCAGCACGTCGAGCCGCAGCGACGCGTTCGACAACGTGACGGTCTCCGCATGCGCGGCGCCGACGCCCTGCGCGAACGCGGCGGTCTGCGGGCCGGCGCTGACCGGCTGAGCGGCGGCAGCCAGGCGTGCGCGGCGCGACTGGCTCGTGGACGACGATGCGTGCGAGGACGTGGCGGTCATGGTGAGCTCCTTTCCTTCGTCGATGAAACGATACGGGTCGTCGCGCGGTGTCGCGCGAACTCGAACACCGGCAATCAGGCCCAGCCGCCGTCGACCACCACGTCCTGCGCGGTGATCATCCGGCTGTCGTCGGCCGCGAGGAACAGCGCCATCCGGGCGAGATCGTCCGGCAGCAGCTCGGCGTCGATGCACTGGCCGGCCTTGATCGCCGCGCGGCCCGCGTCGTCGAGCCACAGCCTGCGCTGCTTGTCGGTCATCACCCAACCGGGCACCAGCGAATTCACGCGGATTCCGAACGGGCCGAGATCGCGCGCGAGCCCGCGCGTGAGCCCCTGCACGGCCGCCTTCGCCATCACGTAGACGGGATAGCCGCCGTTCTTCAGCATCCAGCTGATCGAGCCGAGATTGATGATCGCGCCGCCGCCGCGCTGCTTCATGTCGTCGATCACCGCCTGCGCGGCGAAGAACTGGTGGCGCAGGTTCACCGCGATGCCCGCGTCGAACGACGCGGGTGTCACGTCGCCGATCGCGTGGCGCGTGTCGTTCGCCGCATTGTTCACGAGCACCGCGATCGCGCCGATGCGTGCGCGGATCGCGTCGATCGCATGGCGCAGCGCGTCGATGTCGGTCAGGTCGCACGGGATGAACAGCGGCGCGTGGCGTACGTCCGGCAACTGCGCGAGACTTTCCGCGAGCGCCTGGCCCGCCTGCGCGTCGAGATCGACGAACGCCACGCGCGCGCCCTGCCGCGCGAAGTGCTCGACGAACGCCGCGCCGATGCCGGTCGCGCCGCCCGTGATCAGCACCGCGCGATCCTCGAGGCTCGGGTAGCGCGCATAGCGCGCGTCGCTCGCGGCGCGCGGATCCAGCGCGGAAGTTTCGATGGTCATGCGAATCGTCTCCGTGGAATCGGTCAGTCGCGTACGCCGCGGTTCTTCAGCTGGTCGAGCAATACCGCCGCGAGCAGGATCGCGCCGCGCACGAGGTACTGGTAGAACGCGTCGATGTTCAGCAGGTTCATCACGTTCTCGACGGTGCCCATGATCAGCACGCCGATCACGACGCCCGAGATCGTCGCGCGGCCGCCCATCAGCGACACGCCGCCGAGCACGCACGCGGAGATCACGTTCAGCTCGAAGCCCTGCGCGGCGTTCGGCTGGCCCGACGTGATGCGCGACGCGAGGATCACGCCGGCGAGCGCCGTCACCGCGCCCTGGATCAGGAAGATGTACACGCGCGTGCGTTCGACGTTGATCCCCGCGAGACGCGACGCCTCGGGGTTGCCGCCGATCGCGAGCGTGTTGCGGCCGTACACGGTCTGGTTCAGCAGCACGCCGAACACGATGAAGCACAGCAGCGTGACCCAGATCGGCAGCGACACGCCGAACAGCGACAACCCGCCGAGCGCGATGAACGTATCCGACGACACGCCGACCGCCTGCCCCTTCGACACGATGAAGCCGAGCCCGCGCACGATTTCCATCGTCGCGAGCGTCGTGATCAGCGCGTTGATGCGCAGGTACGCGATCACCGCGCCATTCACGAAGCCGATCGCCGCACCGGCCGCGACCGCCGCGACGATCGCGACGAACGTGTTGTCGGTCGCGTTCAGCACCATCGCGCACAGCACGCCGGAGAACGCGACGGTCGAGCCGATCGACAGGTCGAAGTCGCGCGACGCCAGACAGAACATCATCGTGCACGCGACCATCCCGATCTGCGAGATCGACAGCGCGAGGCCGAGCATGTTGTCGATCGAGAAGAAGTGATCGACCGTCAGAGACATCGTCACGAACATCACCGCGAAGATCGCGATCAGGCTGTATTCGGTGAGGTGCTGCCACCACTTCTGGCGGTCGCTCTGCTGTGGAACCAGCGCGTCGGCCGACGGCTTCACGGCTGCGCTGGCGAGGTTTTCCCGGACTTGCATGGTTGTGTCTCCTGCTCCTGCATCGCGCGGCCCGCGCCGCGCGTAATCGATTCGAATATCGTGCATCGCCCGCGGCGACCTGAAACCGCGTCAGGCCGCCTCGACGACGCTCGTCTGCGGCAGCGCGAGGCTCAGCACCGCATGCTCGTTCGCCTGCTCGCGCGGCAACTCGCCCGCGATGCGGCCTTCTCGCATCACGACGATGCGATCGGACACGCCGAGCACTTCCGGCAGTTCCGACGACACCATCACGATCGCGCAGCCGCGTTCCGCGAGCCGGTAGATCACGTCGTAGATCTCGTGCTTCGCGCCGACGTCGATCCCGCGCGTCGGCTCGTCGAGGATCACGACCTTCAGGTCGGGCTCCGCGAGCCAGCGCGACAGGATCGCCTTCTGCTGGTTGCCGCCCGACAGGAAGCGGATCTTCTGGCGCCGGTTCGGCGTCTTGATCTTCAGCCGCTGGATGAAGCGGTCGGCCGTTGCGCTTTCGGTCTTGCGATCGATGAAGAGCCCCGCGCGCAGCGAATGACGGCGGCAGCTGATGTTGATGTTCTCCGCGACCGACGCCATCGCGATGATCCCCTCTTCCTTGCGGTCCTCCGGGCACAGCACGATGCCGTGACGGATCGCGTCGCCGGTGCGCTTCACGTCGATGCGCTTGCCGTCGAGCGTCAGCACGCCCGCGCGCCGGCGGTCGGCACCGTAGACGAGCCGCATCAGTTCGCTGCGCCCGGCGCCGACGAGGCCGAAGAAGCCGACGATCTCGCCCGCGCGCACCGAGAAGCTCGCCGGTTCGCGCAGCGCCGGGCCGTCGACGCCTTCGGCGGACAACCGCACGTCGCCGAGCGCGCGCGGCGCGTAATGGTAAATATCAGCGATCTCGCGCCCGACCATCTCGGCGACCAGCCGTTCGCGCGGCACGTCGGCGAGCGCTTCGTGCGATGCGATCTTGCGCCCGTCGCGGAAAATCGTGCACGCATCGCACAGCCGGTAGATCTCGTCCATCCGGTGCGAGATGTAGATCAGCGCGCGGCCCTGCGCACGCAGGTCGTCGACGAGCTTGAACAGCACCTCGGTCTCGCGATGCGACAGCGAGCTCGTCGGTTCGTCGAGCGCGATCACGCGCGCATTGCGCATCAGCGCCTTGCAGATCTCGACCATCTGCCGCTGCGCGATCGACAGCCGCCCGAGCTTCGCGTCGGGATCCAGATCGACGCCCATCGCGGCGAGCCGCTCGCGCACGTGGCGCTTCGCCTCGCCCTTTCTCACCCAGCCGAGCGCATTCGGCAGGCGGCCGAGCAGCAGGTTCTCCGCGACCGTCAGGTCGGGCACGTACTGCAGTTCCTGGTGAATCACTGCAATGCCGGCCGCGATCGACGCAGCCGCACTCGAGAAATGCACGGGCTGGCCGTCGACCAGCACGCTGCCCGCATCGGGCTGGTATTCGCCGCCGAGAATCTTCAGCAGCGTCGACTTGCCCGCGCCGTTCTCGCCCATCAGGCCATGCACCTCGCCCGCGTGCACGTCGAACGAGATGCCGTCGAGTGCGCGCACGCCGGGAAATACCTTGCCGATATTGTCAAAACGCAGTGCCGCTGACACGTCGTCTCCCCACTTCCAATTCGATCGACCGCCGGCCGCCGCATCGCCGCGGCAGCCGGCGGGCCGCTTACTTCGAGGCGAGCCCCATCTCGTCGCGCACCTTCGACACGTTGTCGCGCGTCGCGAGCATGCCGGTGGTCAGCGTGAGCGGCGCCGGCGCCTTGCCCTGCGTGATCCACGTATACATCAGCTCGGAGGTTTCCTCGCCGTGGCGCTTCGGGCTGATGATCACGGTGCCGTAGAAACCCGTCGGCTGCGGCTTCTTGAACTCGTTCAGCGCCGAATCGGACCCGCCGATGCCGATGCCGATCATGTTGTCCGCCTTGAAGCCGCGCCCTTCGGCCGCGCGCACCGCGCCGAGCACGGCCTCGTCGTTCAGGCCGTAGGCGACCCAGTGCTTGAACTGCGGGTTCTTCGTGAGCGCGATGTTCGCCGCGTTGAATGCGTTCTCGGTATCGGTCTTCGCCTGTGGCGCCGCGATCACGTTCGCCTTCGGGAAGCCGGCGGCAACCAGCGCGTCGGTCGCGCCGCTCGTGCGGTCGTGCGCGGTCGGCAGCTGCTCGTACGTGATGTCGATCGCGCCGACGTCCTTCATGTTCCAGCCGCGCTTCTTGATCTCGGCCGCGATGCCGTCGCCGACCTGCTTGCCGATGTTGTACGCGGAGATCCCCATGTGCGGCACCGACTCGATCGGCTTGCCGGCGCCGTCGACGAGGCGATCGTCGACCGTCATCATCTTCAGGTTGTGCGACTTCGCCTTCGCGACGATGCCCGGCCCGAGCTTCACGTCGGGCGTGCAGATGATGAAGCCCTGCGCCTTCTGCGCGGACAGGTTGTCGATCGCGCTCATCACCTTCTCGCCCGACGGCGCGCCGATCTTCACGAGCGTGAAGCCCTTGTCCTTCGCGGCCATCTCGGCGAACTTCCATTCGTCCTGGAACCACGGCTCTTCGGGCTGCTTCACGAGGAAGCCGATCTTGACCGGATCGGCCGCGTGCGCAACCGGGCTACCCATCACCACCGCGGCCGCGGCGGCCAGCGTTACGAACGTTCTGCGTTTCATCTCCAGTGTCTCCTTGTCTTCATCGAATAGGAACCAGCCGCTTGTTGGTTTCGACGCAGCGTGCGCGCGGCCGTCGCACGTGCGGTCTTTCGAATCGTTGCGTCAGTCGTGATACAGCGCCGCGCGCCCGCCGTCGACGGTGATGCACGCGGCATTGATGAACGGCGCCTCGTCGGAGGCGAGGAACACGGCCGTCATCGCGACCTCCTCCGGTTTGCCGATTCGCTTCATCGGCTGCAGCGCGAGCGTCTCGGCGCGTGCCGCGGCCGGGTCGGCCTGCGCATCCCACCAGTCGCGCGTGAGCTGCGTCTCGATGTAGCCGGGCGCGATCGCGTTCACGCGCACGTTGCGCGCCGCGTATTCGATGCCGAGCGCACGTGTGAGGCCCAGCACGCCGTGTTTCGCGACCGGGTACGGAAAGCAGCCCGGGATGATCCGGAACGCATGCGTCGACGCGATGTTCACGATGCTGCCGCGGCCGCGTTCGACCATTCCCGGCAGCGCCGCGCGGCAGCCGTGCCACACGCCGTCGAGGTCGACCGCGAAGCAGCGGCGCCAGTCGTCGTCCGTCATCGTCAGCGGATCGGCGAACACGTTGATGCCGGCGTTGTTCACCAGCACGTCGAGCGGGCCGAATGCGGCTTCGGTCCGCGCGAGCGCGTCGCGCACCGAGTCCTGCCGCGCGACGTCCGCGTGCAGCGCGAGCACGCGCGCACCGTCGATGTCGTCGGCGATCGCCGCAGTCGTGCGCTGCGCTTGCGGGAAGTCGAGGTCGACGAGCGCGACGGCCGCGCCTTCGCGCGCGAACGCCCGCGCGATCGCGGCGCCGATCCCGCGGCCCGCACCCGTCACCATCGCGACCTTGCCCGCGAGGCGCCCCATCATGCGACTCCGCCGCGCGCCGCGCGCAGGCCGGCCTGGAACGCGCGCGCGTTCGCCGCGGTCGCTTCCGCCGACTGACCGGACCGGTACAGCGCCGAACCAAGGCCGAAGCCATTGGCACCGGCTGCGAGGAACGGCTGCATGTTGTCCGGCGCAATCCCGCCGACCGGAATCAGCGGCACCGCGCGGTCGATCACCGCGCGCCACGCCTTCACGACGGGGATGCCGATCTGCTCGGCCGGGAACATCTTCAACACGTCGGCGCCGTTCGCGAGCGCGGCGAACGCCTCGGTCGGCGTCGCGACGCCCGGTGCGCTCGCGAGCCCGCACTCGCGCGCACGCCGGATCACGGCCGCGTCGCTGTGCGGCATCACGATCAGCGTGCCGCCGGCGTCCTGCACGCGGTCGACAAATTCGGCACGCAGCACGGTGCCCGCGCCGACGATCATGTCGTCGGGCAGCGCACGGCGCAGCGCCGCGATGCTGTCGAACGGATCGGGCGAGTTGAGCGGCACCTCGACGATCCGGAAGCCGGCTTCATGCAGCGCAAGGCCGTGGTCGGCGACTTCGGCGGGCGTGATGCCACGCATGATCGCGATCAGCGGGCACGCGTCGAACGCGCGCATCAGTGCGGCGTGCGGCGTGTACGGCGCGGGCAGCGTAAGGTCGGACGACATCAGCGGTTCCTCTTCGATCGGTTCATTGGTCGGCGCAGACGGGCTCGCCGTCCGCGCGCACGAGTCCGGCACGCGACGCAATCCACCACAAGCCGCGCTCGGTCGCCTGTGCGGCGACGCGTGCATGCGTGCAGCCGAACACGCTCAACGCGTCGACGTAGCGCGCGCACAATCCGTCGTCGCCGATCAGCAGCAGCGGCTGGTTCGCGAGCGCGACACCGCGCTCCGCGAGCATCGCGTCGAGCGCATTGAGCTCATGGCCGATCAGCAGCCCGGACAGGTAGTCGCCCTGCGCGTCGGGTGCGAGCCGGTCGGTCAGGCCGAGCGTGCGCGTGCTGAAGATCGTCGCGAGCAGCCCCGCGCGCTGCGCGCCGCGGGCCACCGCGACGCCGCGCGCGAACGCCGCGCGGTCGGGCGACGCGCTCGCGCGCATCGTGCGGCCGAGGATCGTGTGATCGCGCAGCGCCGCGAACAGCTCGCCCGTCATGAAGGTCTGGAAGCGCTCGATGAGCCCGTCCTTCACCCATGCCCATTTCGCATGCGTGCCCGGCAAGCCGATCAGTACCCCTGAACGATCTGCGTCAAGCAAGGGATCGTTCGCGAGTGCGCCGAATATCTGCGTTTCCTCGCCGCGCATCACATCGGGCAATTCGCCCGTCGCGATCACGCCCGGCACGATCGACACCGTCGTGCCGCGCGCCGTCGTCACCGTGACGAGGCCCGCGACGAGCGCGTCGGCGCCGGCCGGCACCGCGACGTACGGCGCCTCGCGCCAGCCCTGCGCGCTGCCGACCATCCCGGCCGCCAGCACCGGCACGCCCGGCACACGGTCGAGCCAGTCGCCGCACGCTTCCTCGAACACGACGTCGAACGCACGCGCGCCGCCGGCCGGCACGTGCATCACGCCCGCCGCGCGGCTGCGCGTGTCGAGCAGCGCGCCGTGCGCGTCGAACAGATATGCGCGCAGCGACGTCGTGCCCCAGTCGAGCGCGATCAGCGACGGGGCGGCGGAGTTGGCGTCCGGAGCGGTCCGGGTCGAATTGGTCATCGTTTGATCCTGCGGGTACCCTGCGGCGGGCTCCAGCCCAGTTCCGCGGAAATGGCTCGCGCTTCGCGCTGCACGAGCGGAATCAGTTCGTCCATCCGGTCGTGCGGCATGTACGGAATCGTGCTCGCGACCGATACGGCCGCGACGATCGCGCCCGACGCGTCGCGGATCGGCGCGGCCACGCAGCGGATCGACGCTTCGTTTTCCTCGAGGTCGAACGTGTAGCCGCCGGCCGCGTAATGCGCCATGCGCTGCAGGAACGCGCTCGTCTCGGGCCGGTTGTCCGGCTTGAAATTGACGCCGGCCAGTGCACGCCGCGCGGCTTCGAACAGCGAGCGCCACAGGTCCGGATCGAGGTCGAGCATCATCGCCTTGCCGATGCCGGTCGATGCGAGCGGCATCCGGTGACCGACACGCGAACGCATCTCGAGGCCGCGCGTGCCGGGAATCTTGTCGATGTACAGCACGTCGTCGCCATCGCGCACGCCGAGGTGGATCGTGTCGAGCGTTGCTTCCGCGAGCGCTTCGAGGTGCGGCCGCGCGACCGCCGTGAGCGGCATCTGCTCGAGCGCGATCGTGCCGAGCTCGATCAACTTCGGGCCGAGCAGGTAGCCGCCCTGCACCTGGCGCAGGTAGCGCGCCTGCACGAGGCTGCTGACGAGACGGTGCGTCGTGCTGCGCGTCGTGCCGAGCGCCGCGCCGATCGCACGCATGTCGCGCGCGCCGTTCGCGATCGCTTCGAGGATCGCGAGACCGCGCAACAGCGTCTGCGTGCCGGCCTGCTGCGCGGCGAGGTCGAGCGGCGTGCTGGTCGCGCCGATGCTGTCGGTCAGCGGCGCATCGTCCGGCGTCGCGCGCCGGGCGTCGAGAGCAAGGGAATCGGGCATCTTGGTCATGGAACAGGCTTCTTCAACGGAATCGGTGAAGCCGCTGTCGCGAGGCCGGAACGAGGTCGGGCGTCGCGGCAACGCGGCGGTCGATGCACCGAGGAAAGCGCCCGGCGAACTTCATGGAATGTGTCTCCGTGTGCGTCGGGCGCCGCGCGGTGCGTGGGTCCGAAGCTGTCGATGTGCTTCGGATTGTAGGAGCGCACGCACTCGTCTCCAATATTTGAATGCGTTGTCCAGATAATGAGATAAACAGGCAAAGGTCGCGTGATTCGTCGCGAAACGGCGGCCCCATGCGCACGGGGGCGGAACCCGACGCGTCGCGGGTTCCGCCCCCGTTATCCACGCGCGCCGCGCTTACTGTTGGTTCGTGCTGCGCGCCTGCATGTAGCGCTGCACGTCGGAAAACGAGACGCGTCCGCTACCGCTCGAATCGATCTGCCGGAAGTGGTTCGCGACATAGCCGAGGCCGGCCGCGCGCGCCTGTGCTTCGGTGATCGAACCGGTGTTCTGCGTGTCGGCCGCGCCGAACTGCCGCGCGAGCTTGCGCACCACCTGCGCGTGCAGCGCGGCGCCCGTCGTCTGCGTGCCGGCGGTCGGCTTGCGTGCGGCCGGCGGCACGTACGGATCGCCGAGCTGCGCCTGTCGTGCACGCGCCGGGGTGGCGGCGTCGCTCGCCTGCGCGAACGCGGATACCGATGCGAATGCTGCAACTCCGGCGCATGCAAGCGCCGCGGCAACGACGATGAAACGTTTCTTCATATCAGGCTCCAGTCTGGAATGAGGTCGTCGACGGCCGGCGAACGGCGCCACCATAGGCGCGCGTCGCCAGGCCCGCACATCGCATCAGTGCGCGGCCGCGTTGTAGAAGGTCACGAGGTCGGCCTTCTCCTGCGGACGCGACGTATCGTCGAGATAGACCATGTGTCCACCCTGATAGTCCTTGATCGTCAGGTTCGGTTGCGAGCCGAGCCGCGCGAGGTCGAGCTCGGTCTGGTAGAACGGCGTCGCGATGTCGTGATACCCGTTCAGCGACAGCACCTTCAGCGACGGATTCAGCGTCAGCGCCGCCGCAAGATCGGGAATCGTGTCGGGCATCGCGAGGCCGTCGTGTGTCCAGTCCCAGGTCTGGATCGCATTGCTGCTGACCGAATACGCCGTCTGCGCGCTGTACTTCAGCACGTTCGGCAGGTAGCTGCCGATGGTGTCGGTGAACGGCTTCGTGATGAACGTGCTCGACGGGTCGCCGTCCGCGGCGAGCGGGCTCGACGACGGCACGTTCACGCGTGCGTCGTAGCGGCCGATCAGCGTGCCCGGGATCAGCGACACCTGGAAGCTGTTGTCGAAGAACGTCGGGACCACGTTGAAGTCCGCATTCCACAGCGACTGCTTCACGCCGGTCGAATTCACCATCGTCGTGACGAGCGTCGGCGGAGGCGGCGTGTGGCTCGCGAGATACGCGTTCACGGCGGGCGCGTAGCTGCCGGCCGTCAGGAGGCGCATCTGGTCCGCATACTGCGGCAGGCTCGACGGGTTCGGATTGTCGAGCTGGTAATACGCGCCGACGGTGCCGTAGGACGGCACGAAGCCCGCGCAACTCACCGGACTCGCCCCGTTGTTCGAGTTGCCGACATAGTCGCTCGCCATGTCGCAGTTCGCGTTGTAGTTCAGGATCGACGACTGCAGCACGATGCCGTCGAGCTTCACGCCGGCCGTCTCGAGCAGGTTCGCGAGCACGTCGGTGCGCGGCGTGCCGTACGACTCGCCGAACAGGTACTTCGGTGAATCGTTGCGCTGGTTCACGGCGATGTAGCGCGTCACGAAATCGCGGAACGCGCCGCCGTCCTGGTCGACGCCCCAGAATGTCTGGTTCGTGTTCGGCGCGATCGCCTCCGAGAAGCCGGTGCCGATCGCATCGACGAACACGAGGTCGGTCGTATCGAGCAGGCTTTCCGCGTTGTCGACGAACGGGAACGTCGACGTGTTCGCGTTCGGGTCGCCCGTCTGGACCCGCTTCGGACCGAACGAGCCGAGATGCAGCCACACCGATGCGGAACCGGGGCCGCCGTTGTACAGGAACGTGACGGGCCGCTTCGCCGCGGGCTGGTTGTCGGCGGTGTACGCGACGTAGAAGAACGATGCTTCGGGCGCGCCCGTCTGCGGATTGCGCGCGACGAGGTGGCCGGCGGTGGCCGTGTAGCGAATCGTCTTGCCGTTCAGTGTGATCTGGTGATGGGTGACGGCGGCCTTTTCGACCCCGGCGGACGCGTCGAGCGACGCGGTCGCGCTCGACGAATAACTGTTGGGATCGTTGTACGGCCTGTCCACCTGAGCGGCGGGATCGGCTGAATTGTCGGTACCTGCTGCCGAGGACGACGTCACGTCGTCGTTGCAGGCCGTCAGAATCAGCGAAGAGAACACAACCCCCAACAACAGCTTCGCTTTGCTCGCTGGCATCGTTGCTTTCCTTCTCTCGAATGTTTTTTGTGTCGAGCAGCCGGGTAAGCCGCCCCCCGCCTCGATTGCGGCCGATAAGCCAAGGCGCTGGCCAATATACGCGAGCGGGTCGGCTTTGAAAAATTTGGAAATATTTGATCGATGGCCGGTGCAGCGCACACCTTTCAGGAATCCTTCGATTCTCGAACCATCTATTTTCAGTCGCCTTTCAGAGGCTTTCGCGCTTACCCGCAAACACTAAAACCACGCGGATTTCGTGCCACATCGGCAAACAAAATCCCGTGTCCACGGGCATTGCTCAGCAAAGCGAAATAGACGAATTCGTCTAATGGATGTGGCCCGAAATGCGGGCGACACGAATGCGCTGCAGCGCACCAATGGTGCGCCGGCGACGGAACGGACAATGCAACGGCGCGGGCGCGCCGCTCACTGCGATTGCGGCAGTTCGGCCGCGCCCATCCGGCGGGCAATGACGGCCGCGCGCTGCGCCTGGTAGGCCGAGCCGCGGTGCGCGTCGAACCAGCGCGGCTTCGGCAGCATCACCGCGAGGCGCGCCGACTGCCACGCGCCGAGCCGGCTCGCGGGAATCTTGTAGTAATAGCGGGCGGCGGCCTCGGCGCCGTACACGCCGCGGCCCCATTCGACCGAATTCAGGTAGATCTCGAAGATCCGCTCCTTGTCGAGCACCGTCTCGAGCATCCACGTGATGATCAGTTCCTGCCCCTTGCGGATGTAGCTCTTCTCGCGTGACAGGAACAGGTTGCGCGCGAGTTGCTGCGTGATCGTCGAGCCGCCCGCGACGATCCGGCCGCGCGCCTTGTTCTTCTCCCACGCCTGCAGGATCGCGTCGACATCGTAGCCGTTGTTGGTCGCGAAGGTCGAATCCTCCGACGCGATCAGCGCGCGCTTCAGGTTGCGCGAGATCTGGTCGTACGGCACCCACTGATGCTGGATCTGCGCGGGCGGCTTGTCGCGCGACAGCCACCACGCATCGGTACGCATGAACGCGGTCGAACCGGGATTGATGAACGACCACAGCGCGATCTGCGCGAGATAGAACAGCTGCGTCGCGAGCCACGCGCCCGCGAACACCGAACCCGCATAGACGATCCAGCGGGTCGGACTGACCGTGCGCGTGCGCTGCGTGCCGCTTACCGCCACCACCTGCCGCGCTCCGGTCAGGCCGCCGCGAGCGCCTGACGCAGCGCGGCCAGCACCGGTGCGCCGTCCGGCCGCACGCCGCGCCAGATGAAGAACGATTCGGCCGCCTGCTCGACCAGCATCCCGAGCCCGTCGGCCGTGCGCGCGCCGAGCGACGCCGCATGCTGCATGAACACGGTCGGCTGCGCGCCGTACATCATGTCGTACGCGAGCGTGCCCGCGCCGAACGCGGCCGCGTCGCACTCCGGCAGCGCCGCATCGAGGCTGCCTGCCGTCGCGTTGACGATCACGTCGTACGGTTCGGCGCGCACGCATTCCGGGCCGCCGCCCGACAGCACGCAGCCCGCATCGTGCGCGGCCTGCGTGAACTGGCCGACGAGTGCCTCGGCCTTGCTCGCGGTGCGGTTCACGATCGTGATCGACAGCGGCGCGCGCTCGAGCATCGGCAGCACGACGCCACGCGCCGCGCCGCCCGCGCCGAGCAGCAGGATGCGCGCGCCCGCGAGCGACACGCCGAGATTCAATTCGATGTCGCGCACGAGGCCAACGCCGTCGGTGTTGTCGCCGTAGATGCTGCCGTCGGCCTCGATGCGCAGCGTGTTCACCGCGCCCGCCGCCGCCGCGCGCGGCGACAGCGTGTCGGCGAGCGCATGCGCGTCGAGCTTGAACGGTACCGTCACATTCGCGCCGCGGCCGCCTTCGGCGATGAACGCGCGCACGGCGGCCTCGAAGCCGTCGACCGGCGCAAGCCGGTGCTCATAGACGATCGCCTCGCCCGTCTGCGCCGCGAACTGCGCGTGGATGAACGGCGACTTGCTGTGCGCCACCGGGTTGCCGAACACCACGTAGCGGTCGGCGCCGCTCGTCGACGCGGCTGCGTTCATGATGCGCGCCCCTCTTCGCTTTCCTGGCCGTTGCCGTTCGCGGCCTCGCCGCCTTCGACTACCACGCCGTCCGCTTCGGCCAGTGCTTCGGCCTCGGTTTCCGCCGACGCGTCTTCCGCATCGACCAGCGTGTCGTCGCCGCCTTCGGTCTCGTCTTCGTCGTCGGCCGCCTCGCCGCTCGTCACGGTCGGCGCATCGAGCACGTTAAGCAGTCGCACCGACGCCTCGATCGTCAGCTCGTCGAGCGACATCACGTCGAGCAGCACGCGCGTGCCGCGCGCATGCACGCCGAGCCCCGGCACGTGCAGCAGCAGCGGAATGTCCTCGAGGCGCACGAGATCGCCCTTCACGACGCTCGCGACGACCTGCCTCTTCTGCTCCTGCGCGAGCCAGCGCAGGCACCAGAAGTACTCCATCCGGCGCTGGTAGTCGGCGTACGCGGTATAGGTGTCGTCGAAGCCCTGCACGACCGCGTACAGGTCGGCGTCCTTCGGCTTGAACGGCGCGGCGAGCTTCGCGGTGACGCCGTGCTGCACGCACGCGAGCAACTGCCACTGGTTCACGAGGTCGACGTAGCGGCGCAGCGGCGACGTGCTCCACGCGTACTGCGCGACGCCGAGGCCTTCGTGCGGCGCGGCCGTCGTCTGCATCCGCGTGCGCTTCGGGCCCGGCGCGCCGAAGCCGCGCTGCGAGCGGTAGATGCCGGGCACCGTGTGATCGTGCAGGAACGCGCCCCACGTCGAGTTCGCGAGGATCGCGAGCTCCGACACGATCAGGTCGAGCGGCGACCCGCGGCGACGCGGCGTGATCGTCACGTGCTCGCCTTCGACGTAGAAGTTGTAGTCGGTGTTGCGCTGCACTTCGCGCTTCAGGCCATAGCCCGCGCGCGCGACCTGGCGCTTCTCGAACAACGCCTGCGCGAGCGGCCACAGCACGGCGATGTCATCCTTGTGCGGGTAGTCGCCGGTGCCGGCCGCGAGCGTCTCTTCGTTGACGAGTTCGTCGAGCGTGTTGTGGCGCAGGTTGTTCTTCACGAACACCAGTTCGGCCCGCGTCTCGTTCGCGACGATCTCCTGCGTCTCGCGGTTGACGATGATGTACAGCGACAGCGCCGGGCGGTAGTCGCCTTCCTTCAGCGTGAACACGTCGACGACGTCGTCCGGCAGCATCGTGATCTTGTCGCCCGGCATGTAGACGGTCGACAGGCGCGCGCGCGCGATCGCGTCGACCGCATCGCCGCGCCCGATGCCGAGCGCCGGCGCCGCGATGTGCACGCCGATCCGCACACGACCGTCGGACAGGTGCTCGACCGAGAACGCGTCGTCGATTTCGGTCGTCGTGATGTCGTCGATCGAGAACGCCTGGACGTCCGCGCGCGGCAGGTCGTCCGGCAGCGGGCCGACCGTGACGGCCGGGAAGCCCGTGCCGTGCGGGAAGAATTCCGCGAGGAAACGCGCTTCGTGCAGCGCACGCGGCGACGCGATGCCGCCGCAGTCGAGCATCAGCCGCGCCGGCGACACGCCGCGCGCGCCGGCCGCCGCTTCCATCGCCTTGTATTCGATCGCGTTCTTGTCCGGCCGCGTCAGCAGCCCGAGCACCTTGCCCGCGAACGCTTCCGGCAGCTTGCCGGCCTTCAGTTCCTCTTCATACTGCGCCTGGACGAGCGCCTGCTGGCGCTTGCGCTCGAGCGACGCGAGCGCCATCTTGAGCTGCTCTTCCGGCGCGCGCTGGTACTGGCCGCGCCCCTTGCGGCGGAAGTAGACGGGCGAGCCGTGCAGCCGCAGCACCAGCGCCGCGCGCTCGACCGGGCCGTAGGTCGCGCCGAAGTATTCCGCGGCCAGCGCCGTATACGCGAATTCGTCGGCCGGCGCGCACTCCCACAGGAAATCCAGGTCGATCTGCTGCGCGGCCGTATCGGCTTCCTGCATCAGCTCGCTCGCGGCCGGCTTCTCGAATTCGATCAGCACGTCTTTTGCGCGCACCTTCGCCCGCCGCCCGCCGGGCAACTCGACCTGAAACGCGTCGCCCTGGCGCGACAGCACGCTGCCCGCCTTGAAACTGCCCGATTCCTCGAAGAAAACGTTCACTCAGTACTCTCGTTCAGACTGCCGGGCGCCACATCGGCGGCGCCGCATGATGATGGGAATTCGATCGGCATGACGCCGGGTTCATGACGTTCTGTCGTCGCAAAAGGCGAGAACGTCGTCGACATAGTCGGCAAATTCGCTGATTCCGTGATCGCTGCCTTCGATCACGCGCGTTTTCGCGCCCGGGTAGTGGGCGAGCATCTCGCGGTAGTCGAGCACTTCGTCGCCCGTCGCCGCGAACAGATAGTAGCGTTCGGGCCGCGAAATCGCCGGCACGCGCAGCGCATCGAGCTCCTGCAGGTGATGGCGTTCGACGACGATCGACCCGCCGCCGTGCCACAGCGGCTGTTCGCCCAGATGTTGCTCGAGATCGCGCTGCGGCACGATCGCCGGGTTCAGCAGCACCGCCTTCCAGCCGTGCTTTTCGGCGAGCCAGGTCGCGTAGTAGCCGCCGAGCGAACTGCCGATCACCGTCACGTCGCGCGCACCGGCCACCTCGGCTTCCGCGACGGCGATCGCCTCCAGGGGCGACACCGACAGCGACGGGCAGCGCCACGCGTGCATGCGGCCGAGTTCGGCCATGCGCGCGGCGAGCAGCCGCGACTTCTGCGACTCCGGCGACGACCGAAACCCGTGCAGGTACAGGATCACGTGCGGCTCCCGAGCGCGTCGAGCAGCTTCTGGTGCACGCCGCCGAAACCGCCGTTGCTCATCACGAGCACGTGGTCGCCCGGGCGCGCGGCCTCGACGACCGACTTCACCAGCAGATGGAGATCGTCGAACGCGCGCGCCTTGTCGCCGAGCGGCGCGAGCGCATCGCCGAGGTTCCAGCCGAGCGCGTCGCGTCCGGTCGGGGCACCGTAGCCGAATACGAAATCGGCGTCGGCGAGGCTGGCCGGCAGTTGCGCCTTCATCACGCCGAGCTTCATCGTGTTCGAACGCGGCTCGAGCACGGCGAGAATGCGGGAATGTTGGCGGCCGATGCGCGCACGAAGGCCGGCGATCGTGGTTTCGATCGCGGTCGGATGGTGCGCGAAGTCGTCGTAGACGGTTACACCATCCACGCTGCCGCGCACTTCCATGCGCCGCTTCACGTTGCGGAACGACGCGAGGGATTCGGCGGCCTGCGCAGGCGGCACGCCGACGTGGCGCGCGGCGGCGATCGCCGCGAGCGCGTTCATCCGGTTGTGGTCGCCCTGCACCTGCCACGCGACTTCACCGACGCGCTCTGCGTGCGAATACACCGCGAAGCGCTCGTCGACCGGCACGCCGTCCTCGGCCGGCAGCGCCTGCCAGCCGCCGTCGACGCCGAAGCGCTCGACCTCGCTCCAGCAGCCGCGCGCGAGCACGCGCTCCAGCGCATCCGAGCGGCCGTTGGTCACGATCCGGCCAACGCCCGGCACGGTGCGCACGAGATGGTGGAATTGCGTTTCGATCGCGGCGAGATCCGGGAAGATGTCGGCGTGATCGAATTCGAGATTGTTGAGCACCGCGGTGCGCGGCCGGTAGTGGACGAACTTCGAGCGCTTGTCGAAGAACGCCGTATCGTATTCGTCGGCCTCGATCACGAAGAAGCTCGAATCGGTCAGCCGCGCCGACACGCCGAAGTTCAGCGGCACGCCGCCGATCAGGAAGCCCGGGTTCAGGCCGGCATCTTCCAGCAGCCATGCGAGCATCGACGACGTGGTCGTCTTGCCGTGCGTGCCCGCGACCGCCAGCACCCATTTGCCGGCCAGCACGTGCTCGCCGAGCCATTGCGGGCCGGACACATACGGCAGGCCGCGATCGAGGATCGCCTCCATCAGCGGGTTGCCGCGCGTGACGACGTTGCCGATCACGAACAGGTCGGGCTTCAGGTCGATCTGCTCGGCGCCGTAGCCCTCGATCAGCGTGATGCCCTGCGCCTCGAGCTGCGTGCTCATCGGCGGATAGACGCCCGCGTCGCAACCCGTCACCGTGTGGCCCGCCTCGCGCGCGAGCACGGCGAGACCGCCCATGAAGGTGCCGCAGATGCCAAGAATGTGGATGTGCATAGATGAATGCTTTCGCGCCGCCGGGCGCCGTCGATTCGGAAAGGATGGTCTGCGGCACGCCGGACAGGCCGCCCGGCCAACGACTTTCGCCGCGACACAAAGACCGTCATTGTAACTGACGGGCCGCCGTGCCCGGCGGCCCGAACGATGGATCGGGAGGCTGCCCGGCGCGGCGGACGGCACGCAGCCGCACCGGATTCGGCCGTGGCGGCGATCGAGTATGATTGCCGGATCATGTCTCGCAAACCTTTTGTCGACCCGCGGCGCGCCCGCGAGGAAATCGCCCAGTCCGCCGCCCGCCTGATCGCGGAGGACGGCCTCGATTACGCCAGCGCGAAACGCAAGGCCGCGCGCCAGCTGTTCGGCGATACGCGCGTTGCCGGCGAATGGCTGCCGGATAACGACCTGATCGAGGAAGAACTGCGCGAGTACCTCGCCCTGTTCCAGAGCGACACGCAACCGGACGAACTGCGCTGCCTGCGCGAGGTCGCGCTCGACTGGATGCGCCGGCTCGCCGAGTTCAATCCGTATGTGACGGGCGCGGTGCTGAACGGCACCGCGAACGCGCATTCGGACATCCATTTGCAGATATTCACCGACAACCCGAAGGACGTCTCGATCTACCTGCTGAACCAGAACGTTCAGTACGACGTGTCCGAGACGCGGCATTTCGCCGGTCGCGCGGACGTCGAGACGCTGAGCTTCCTGTGGCGCCCGCGGCGCGACGTGGACGCGACCGGCATTCACGTCGCGCTCTACGCGAGCGACGACCTGCGCGGCGCGGTCAAGGCCGACGCCCGCGGCCGGGTCGCCCGCGCGGACGCCGCCGCATTGCGGGCGCTCCTCGAGGCCAGCAACGCCCCTTCCGAACCGGAATGATTCAACGATGATGATGAAACGCATGTTGGCGCTCGCGGTAGTCGCCGCCGCCGCCGTCGCCGGCGGGCTCGCCGCCGGCCACTGGTTCCGCGGCGGCAGCGCCGATGACGGCGTCGCCGTCGCCGCACCCGCCGCGCAAGGCAGCCCGGTCGACCAGTTGTGGGCCGCGTCGCTGACCGGCGTCGACGGCAAGCCGGCCTCACTCGCTTCCTTCAAGGGCCAGAAGATCGTGGTCAATTTCTGGGCATCGTGGTGCGGCCCGTGCGTCGAGGAGATGCCGGAGCTCGTCGCGCTGTCGCACCAATACAAGCAGAAAGGCATCCGCTTCATCGGGATCGGCGTCGATTCCAACCAGAACGTGAAGAACTTTCTGCAGAAGGTGAAGGTCGACTATCCGGTTTTCGTCAGCGGCTATGCGGGCGCCGATCTGGCCCGTAATTTCGGAAATACCGCCGGCGCGCTGCCGTTTACCGTCGTCATCGACGAAACCGGCAAGATTCGCGAGACAAAATTGGGACAAATCCATCCGGCCGAGCTGAAAAAGACCCTCGACGCGCTGTGATTGCCCCGAACGGCGGCCCGCACGTTGGCGGCGACTTGTGCGTCGATCGCCGCAAATTCACGTGAATTCGCTGATACTTTGCAGCCGCACCGGTAATTCTTGCGGGTCCGGCGCGCCCGGCCGTTCGGCAAAACTAGACAAATTTCTCTAAATAGCGCTAAAGTTCGCGCAATTCCGCAGAAATAGAAGCGACCATGACACGATTGCTGGTGCTGCACGGCCCCAACCTGAACCTTCTCGGCACCCGGGAACCGGAGGTGTACGGCTGCGTCACGCTCGCGCAGATCGATCAGGCGCTTGCCGCGCGGGCTCAGGAAGCCGGCGCCGAACTGTCGTCGTTCCAGAGCAACCATGAAGGCGCGCTCGTCGACCGCATCCAGGCCGCGCGGGAGGAACAGACCGATTTCATCCTGATCAATCCCGCCGCGTATACGCATACGAGCGTCGCGATCCGGGACGCGATCGCCGGCGTTGGCATCCCGTTCGTCGAGGTTCATCTGTCGAACGTGCACCGCCGCGAAGCGTTCAGGCACCACTCCTACTTTTCCGACCAGGCCGAAGGCGTGATCTGCGGGCTCGGCTGGAAAGGCTATCTGTACGCGCTCGAGTACGCGCTGGACAAGCTGCAAGGCGCGTCGCGCGGCTGATTTCGCGATCTAGATTCAGCGCCGGTCTCACCGGCGCTTTCACGTATTGAAAGGGGAATTCCCGATGGATCTTCGTAAGCTGAAAACTCTGATCGACCTCGTCTCCGAATCCGGCATCTCCGAGCTGGAAGTGACGGAAGGCGAAGGCAAGGTGCGTATCGTCAAGAACGCGCCGCCGGTCTATGTCCAGCCGACGGGCGGATTTGCCCCGCAGATCAGCGCACCGATCCCGTCGGTCGCGCTGCCGACCGAAGGCGCGGCGGGCGCGCCGGCCGCAGGCGCCGCCGCGCCCGCCGTCCCGCAAGGCCACGTCGTGACGTCGCCGATGGTCGGCACGTTCTATCGCGCGCCGTCGCCGGGCGCGGACCCGTTCACCCAGGTCGGTGACACGGTCAAGGAAGGCCAGACCATCTGCATCATCGAAGCGATGAAGCTGCTCAACGAGATCGAGTCGGACAAGGCCGGCGTGATCAAGGAAATCCTCGTCGAGAACGGCCAGGCCGTCGAATACGGCCAGCCGCTTTTCGTGATCGGCTAAGTACACCGCGCGGCCCACCCGGCCGCGCGCCGCCGATGCTCGCCAGGCGCCGTTCGCGCGCCCCTCGAAGAGACGAATACTCGCTATGTTTGAAAAAATCCTCATTGCCAACCGCGGTGAAATCGCGCTGCGCATCCAGCGTGCGTGCCGCGAGCTCGGCGTCAAGACGGTGGTCGTCTACTCGGAAGCCGACAAGGAAGCCAAGTACGTGCGCCTCGCGGACGAAGCCGTCTGTATCGGCCCGGCTCCGTCGAACCTGAGCTACCTGAACATGCCGGCGCTGATCAGCGCCGCGGAAGTCACCGATGCCGAGGCGATCCACCCCGGCTACGGCTTCCTGTCGGAGAACGCCGACTTCGCGGAGCGCGTCGAGCAGTCGGGCTTCACGTTCATCGGCCCGCGTCCGGAAACGATCCGCCTGATGGGCGACAAGGTCACCGCGAAGCAGACCATGATCAAGACCGGCGTGCCGTGCGTGCCGGGTTCGGAAGGCGCGTTGCCGGACGATCCGAAGGAGATCGTGAAGATTGCGCGCGCGATCGGCTATCCGGTGATCATCAAGGCAGCGGGCGGCGGCGGCGGGCGCGGGATGCGCGTCGTGCATACCGAGGCCGCGCTCGTCAACGCGGTCAACATGACCCGCGAGGAAGCCGGCCGTGCGTTCGGCAACCCGCAGGTATACATGGAGAAGTTCCTCGAGAACCCGCGCCACATCGAAATCCAGGTGCTGTCCGACGCGCACAAGAACGCGATCTGGCTCGGCGAGCGCGACTGCTCGATGCAGCGCCGTCACCAGAAGGTGATCGAGGAAGCGCCGGCGCCCGGCATTCCGCGCCGCCTGATCGAGCGCATCGGCGACCGCTGCGCGGACGCGTGCAAGAAGATGGGCTACCTCGGTGCGGGCACGTTCGAATTCCTGTACGAGAACAACGAGTTCTACTTCATCGAGATGAACACGCGCGTGCAGGTCGAGCACCCGGTATCTGAGATGATCACGGGCGTCGACATCGTGCAGGAACAGATCCGCATCGCGGCCGGCGAGAAGCTCACGCTGCGCCAGCGCGACATCCAGTTCCGCGGACATGCGATCGAATGCCGGATCAACGCGGAAGATCCGTTCAAGTTCACGCCGTCGCCGGGCCGGATCACGTCGTGGCATACACCGGGCGGACCCGGCGTGCGCGTCGACTCGCATGCATACAATGGCTATTTCGTGCCGCCGAACTATGATTCGATGATCGGCAAGCTGATCACCTACGGCGCGACGCGCGACCAGGCGATCCGCCGGATGCGCATCGCATTGTCGGAAATGGTCGTCGAAGGCATCCAGACCAACATCCCGCTGCACCGCGAGTTGATGATCG
Organism: Burkholderia sp. Bp9143; assembly: GCF_003853645.1. Lineage (GTDB taxonomy): Bacteria > Pseudomonadota > Gammaproteobacteria > Burkholderiales > Burkholderiaceae > Burkholderia. Next base: position 188,662 of record NZ_QTPO01000002.1, read on the forward strand.
ACTCGAAGTTCGTCGAAGGCGGCACCAGCATCCACTACCTCGAACACCGGCTCGCCCAGAAGCAGCAGGTCGCACCGGAAGAAGCGTAAGCATGAGCTATCGCGAACTCGTCGTCGAACTGGCCCGTGAGCATGCGGAGGCGTTGTCCGACGCGCTGCTCGACCTCGGCGCGCTGTCGGTGTCCGTCGAGGACGCCGACGCCGACACGCCCGACGAACAGCCGCTCTTCGGCGAGCCTGGCCTCGTTCCCGAACGCAGCGCGTGGCAGCACTCGCGCGTGATCGCGCTGCTGTCGCCCGATCACGAGCCAGCCGTGCTGCTTGCGGCGGCCGCGAACGAGATCGGTGTCGCCGAGACGCCGAAGTTCGACGTGCGCGAAGTCGAGGAGCAGGACTGGGTGCGGCTCACGCAGTCGCAATTCGAGCCGATTCCGATCGGCGAACGCATCTGGGTCGTGCCGTCGTGGCACGACGCACCCGACCCCGACGCGCTGATCCTCGAACTCGACCCCGGTCTCGCATTCGGCACCGGCAGCCACCCGACCACGCGCCTGTGCATGGAATGGCTCGAACAGTCGGTGAAGCCCGGCCAGTCGGTGCTCGACTACGGCTGCGGCTCGGGCATTCTGGCGATCCTCGCGCAGAAATGCGGGGCGAACCCCGTGGTCGGCATCGACATCGATCCGCAGGCGGTTGAATCGGCGCGGCAGAACAGCGAACGCAACCATGCGGAAGTCACGTACGGGCTGCCCGACGCGTGCCCGGCCGGCGAATTCGACATCGTCGTCGCCAACATCCTGTCGAACCCGCTGAAGCTGATGGCATCGATGCTCGCATCGAAGGTGAAACCGGGCGGGCGCATCGCGCTGTCGGGCGTGCTCGCGCGCCAGGCGGACGAAGTCGCGGCCGTCTATGCGCGCTACGTCGACATCTCGGTCTGGCGCGAACACGAAGGTTGGGTGTGCCTCGCCGGAACCCGGCGCGAAAGCCATTAGAATAGCGCTGTCCTTCACTCTGGCCAGCAGGCCGCCCGGCTCGACATGCTTCTTGCGACGCGCTGCCCTCATTGCGAAACCGTCTTCCGGCTGCAGCAGGAACAGCTCTCGCTGCATGACGGGCTCGTGCGTTGCGGACACTGCCAGCAGGTCTTCAACGCATCGCAGTCGCTCGTGCCCGATCCGGCGCAGCAGCCGGAAACCGCTCTGACCGAAGCGGCGCCGGCCGAGCCGGCCGCCGCCGCGCCGCAACACGACGCCGCGCCCGCGCGGCTCTTCACCACCGACGCACCGGTCGAACCGGCGTCCGGTTCCGATTACAAGCCAGAAGGCTGGGACATGTGGGCGCCGTGGCTCGATGCCGGCGTCGACCCGTCCCTGCAGCACAACGTGCAGACCGTACGCGCCGAGCCGCTGGTGCCGCTCGCGCTGCCGGCAACGGACGCCGGCGTCGTTCACCTGTCCGGAACGCCCGCGCCGATCGCATCGGCCCCGGCCGAGCTGCACGCTGTCGCGTCGCAACCGGCCGGACCGGATGCGACGCCGCACGAATCCGACGCATCGGGCACGTCGCGGGCCACGCCGCCCGCCGAACCCGACCTGCGCGAACCGCGCTTCGTCGTGCACCCGCCGTCGGCCGCAGACACGGACGAACCCGTCGCCCACGCGCACTTCGCCGTACCCGACGACGAACGCGCACCGCGCGAACCGCGCTTCGCGTTCACGCCGGCGCAGGCCGTCCCTGAACCCGATGCCGACGCCGACGAGCGCGCCCCCGCACCGGCTGCGGCCGCCAGCGAACCGGCCGTCCAACCGGCCGTCCCCTTCCCCGCCGCACTGACTGACGACGACCGCCCGCACTTCGCCGTCACGCGCGAAACGCGCGCGCCGCAGCAACGCGGGATGCTCGGCGGCTTTTTCGGCGGACTCGTCGCCGCCGCGCTCGCGGTACTGCTCGTCGCGCAACTCGCGTGGTGGCAGCGCGAAAGCGTGATGATCTACTGGCCCGTCACGCAGGGCTGGTTCCGGCAGGCGTGTGCGCCGCTCGGCTGCACGGTCACGCCGCCGCGCGCGATCGACGGCCTGCGGCTCGACGCGGCCGACCTGCGCCAGCTCGACGGCCCGCGCGTGCTGGAGCTGAAGGTGCCGCTGACGAACCGCTACCGCGTCGCACTCGCCTACCCGTCGCTCGAGCTGACGCTGCTCGACGACACGAATCACGTGACCGTGCGCCGCGTGCTCGCGCCGCGCGACTACGTGCGCCCGGGCACGCCGATCGACGCCGGGCTGCCGCCCGGCATGACGCAGACGATGGTCGTCCGTCTCGACACGAACGGCGCGCCCGCCTCGAATTTCCGCGTCCAGATCTTCTATCCGTGACGCCCCGCGGCGCGCACATGCGCGCCGTCTCAACCCGCGCGCCGGAGCGGCGCGCTATTTCGGAGCACGAACATGAGCAAAGTTACGCTGGGTGGCAACCCGATCGATCTCGCCGGCACGTTCCCGGCCGTCGGCTCGCAAGCCCCCGACTTCAAGCTGGTCGGCAAGGACCTCGCCGATCTGTCGCTCGCCAGCTTCGCCGGCAAGCGCAAGGTGCTGAACATCGTCCCGAGCCTCGATACGCCGACCTGCGCGACGTCGACCCGCAAGTTCAACGAAGCCGCGTCGTCGCTCGACAACACGGTCGTGGTCGTCGTGTCCGGCGACCTGCCGTTCGCCGCCACGCGCTTCTGCACGACCGAAGGCCTCGCAAACGTCGTGACGGCTTCGACGTTCCGCGCCGGCCGCGCGTTCGCGAACGCGTACGGCGTCGACGTGACGAGCGGCCCGCTGAACGGCCTGACGGCCCGCGCGGTCGTCGTGCTCGACGCGCAGGACAAGGTGATCCACGCGGAACTCGTCGGCGAGATCAAGGACGAGCCGAACTACGACGCAGCGCTCGCCGCACTGAAGTAACCCGCAGCCGCCCGACCCTGCCGCGCTGGGCCCGACGGCCTCCGCGCGCCGGCCGGGCGGCCGCCTCCTTTTGCTCTCTACAGGAACGCACGCCTTGACTACGCTGATTTGCGGCTCGCTCGCCTACGACAACATCATGACCTTCGAAGGCCGGTTTCGCGAGCACATCCTGCCCGACCAGGTTCACCTTCTGAACGTGAGCTTCCTCGTGCCGACGATGCGTCGCGAATTCGGCGGTTGCGCGGGGAACATCGCCTACGCGCTGCACATGCTCGGCGGCGACGCGCGCATCATGGCGACGGTCGGCGCGAACGACGCCGACCGCTATCTCGAGCGTCTCGACAGCCTCGGCCTGTCCAAGGCCAGCGTGCGCGTAGTGCCTGAAACGCACACCGCGCAGGCGATGATCACGACCGATCTCGAGAACAACCAGATCACCGCATTCCACCCGGGCGCGATGATGCAGTCGCACCTGAACCGCGCGGACGAAGTGTCGGGCGTGAAGCTCGGCATCGTCGCGCCGGACGGCTTCGACGGGATGGTCCAGCACGCCGAACAATTCGCGAAGGCCGGCATCCCGTTCATCTTCGATCCGGGCCAGGGCCTGCCGCTGTTCGACGGTGCGACGCTGCGCCGCATCATTGAACTCGCGACCTTCGTCGCGGTCAACGACTACGAGGGCAAGCTCGTCAGCGACAAGACGGGCTGGTCCGAACAGGAAATCGCCAGCCGGGTTCAGGCGTTGATCATCACGCGCGGCGAGCACGGCTCCACCATTCTTCACAAAAACGGCGAAGAACAGATTCCGGTCGTGCAAGCCGAGCGTGTCGTCGATCCGACCGGTTGCGGCGACGCCTTCCGGGGCGGCCTGCTGTACGGCATCGAGAATGGCCTCGACTGGGCAACCACGGGCCGCCTCGCGAGCCTCATGGGCTCGATCAAGATCGCCCACCAGGGGCCCCAGACTTACGCACTGACGCGCGCCGAAATCGACGCGCGCTTCGAGGCTGTCTTCGGTTACAGTCTCAAATGAATATTGTGGGAGAGCACGAATGTTGACCAAGAAAACCCTCACGCTCGCGGCCATGCTGACGGCCACCCTGACGCTCGCCGGCTGCTTCACGGCGCCGGGCTCGGCAGATGTCTATAGCGTCGGCCAGGCGCAGCGCGAACAAACCGTCCGCATGGGCACGGTCGAAAGCGTCCGTGCCGTACGCATCCAGTCCGACGGTGGCGGCAGCGCGATCGGCACGCTCGGCGGCGGTGCGCTCGGCGCAGTCGCGGGTAGCGCGATCGGCGGCGGCAAGGGGTCGATCCTGACGGCCATCGCGGGCGGTCTCGTCGGCGCGGTCGCGGGTAACGCGGTCGGCGAAAACCTCAGCACGGCGAACGGTGTCGAAATCACCGTGCGCCTCGACAACGGCGACCTGCGCTCGATCACGCAGGCGGCGAGCGGCGAGATGTTCCGCGCCGGTGAACGTGTGCGGCTGCTGTCGAGCGGCGGCGTCACGCGCGTCACGCACTAACCGAGCATCCTCAGCACGCGGCGCAAGCCGCGGTCGAACGCATGTGCGAAGCTGCACATGCGTTTTTTTTCGTCCGTGACCGGCAACCGGCCGGCACATCGATGAATACGGACGAAAAAAATCCCGCCACCTGAGCCAGATGGCGGGATTGATTGAGTAGCGCTACTCAACCCACGGACACCACGTGAGTGTCCGGGTGGTACTGGTCAGCCGCGATTACGGACGGCTGCCGGTCGGGAACGGCCATGCCGCTGCCGGGTTGAGCGCGGTCTTCACGCCCGATGCCGGCGCGACCGATGCGGTCGACGCGGTGGTTGCCGGTGCAGCCTTCTTCACGACGGCCTTCTTCGGAGCAGCAGCCTTCTTCGCCGGTGCGGCGGCCTTCGGTGCAGCGGCAGCCTTCGGTGCAGCGGCAGCCTTCGGTGCAGCAGCAGCCTTCTTCGCAGGGGCAGCCTTCTTGGCAGGTGCAGCCTTCTTCGCGGCAGCCTTCTTCGCAGGCGCAGCCTTCTTCGCGGCAGCCTTCTTCGCAGGCGCGGCCTTCTTGGCAGCAGCCTTCTTCGCCGGTGCGGCCTTCTTCGCAGCAACCTTCTTTACTGCGACTTTCTTGGCTGCAACCTTCTTCGCAGCGGCCTTCTTCGCCGGTGCTGCCTTCTTCGCGGCAACCTTCTTCACCGCGACTTTCTTCGCAGCAACCTTCTTGGCTGCAACCTTCTTCGTTGCGACCTTCTTTGCCGCGACCTTCTTCGCAGCGGCCTTCTTCGCCGGTGCTGCCTTCTTCGCGGCAACCTTCTTCACCGCGACCTTCTTCGCAGCAACCTTCTTCACTGCAGCGGCCTTCTTCGCCGGAGCAGCAGCCTTCTTCGCAACGGTCTTCTTGGCAGCAACCTTCTTAGCAGCCGGTTTCTTCTTGGCAGTAGCCATGTTGTTCTCCTTCAGGTTCAGATGAGAGTCAGTTCAAACTACACCCTTCGTCAAAACCCGCTTCCCGCGGACGCTGTTCAGGACGTGCGCTTCGAAGCGGGCTATTCATCGGCGTACGCGGATACCGCGCGCTTACGCTAATGAATACGGTATGGCGCGCGTGACCCCATGGCCTCGCGCGCCAAATCAAGTCGGTAGCCGGTGCGCTTCGCACCGCCACCCCTAATCGCTTGATCAAGCGGACGGCCACACGGCCGTCCGCTTTTTCCGGAGGGAAGTTTGCCCATCCCACTGAAGGGTTCGCAAAGTGCCGATCATGTCGTTGGGCCGTTAAGGCACCGGGCATGCTTTGCATCAGGCGTTCTTGCTCCTAAACCTTGGGCCGGGGCCGAGAGGCCACCGGCTGCTCCATCATGTGACGGGTTCGCTGCTGCGGGTTATTCCCAGGACAGCGCGCCGCCCGTCTGATACTCGATCACACGCGTCTCGAAGAAGTTGCGCTCCTTCTTCAGGTCGATCATCTCGCTCATCCACGGGAACGGGTTTTCCTCGTTCGGGTACAGCGGGTCGAGGCCGATCTGCTGGCAACGGCGGTTGCTGATGAAGCGCAGATAGCTCTTGAACATCGACGCGTTCAGACCCAGCACGCCGCGCGGCATCGTGTCCTCGGCGTAGCGGTATTCGAGTTCGACAGCCTGCTTGAACAACTCGCGGATCTCGGCGCGGAATTCCGCGGTCCAGAGATGCGGGTTCTCGAGCTTGATCTGGTTGATCAGGTCGATGCCGAAATTGCAGTGCATCGACTCGTCACGCAGGATGTACTGATATTGCTCTGCAGCACCCGTCATCTTGTTCTGGCGGCCGAGCGCGAGAATCTGCGTGAAGCCGACATAGAAGAACAGGCCTTCCATGATGCAGGCGAACACGATCAGCGACTTCAGCAGCTTCTGATCCGCTTCGAGCGTGCCAGTCTTGAAGGCCGGGTCCGTCAGCGTGTGGATAAACGGGATCAGGAATTCGTCCTTCGCGCGGATCGACGTGACCTCGTGGTACGCGTTGAAGATCTCGCCTTCGTCGAGACCGAGCGATTCGACAATGTATTGGTACGCGTGCGTGTGGATCGCTTCTTCGAACGCCTGGCGCAGCAGGAACTGCCGGCACTCGGGCGCCGTGATGTGGCGGTACGTGCCGAGCACGATGTTATTCGCGGCGAGCGAATCGGCCGTCACGAAGAAGCCGAGGTTGCGCTTGACGATGCGGCGCTCGTCCTCGGTCAGACCGTTCGGGTCCTTCCACAGTGCGATGTCGCGGGACATGTTGATTTCCTGCGGCATCCAGTGGTTCGCGCAACCCGCCAGATACTTTTCCCACGCCCACTTGTACTTGAACGGCACCAGCTGATTGACGTCAGTCTGGCCGTTGATGATGCGCTTGTCGGCGACATTGACCCGTGCTTCCGAACCGCCAGCGGGAACAGCCGATGCTTGCGGCGGCACCGCAAGATCGCCTTCGAAAATGTCGCGGACCTGATGGGCGGCAGGCGTTGCAGCCTGCATTCCGACAGCCATCCCTGCGGAGGTGCGCATCGCGTTTTGCTGCGCTCCGCTCGCGGGGGTCACGGCAGTCTTCTCGTCATCCCAGTTGAGCATAAATTCTCACCATCAATTTAGAACGGTTTGTACCATCTTTTCCTGAGCGATAAAAGGGTTCGCTCACGAAAAATCCTTTTTTCGATTCGCGTTGCGACCTCGATACAACACTTTGAGCAACGCATCGTCGCTCATGCAGCGCGCGACGTGAGTCAAGCATGGTTCGCGAGGTGCGCTCGACGCATCGAACGCTGATCGAAACGCGACGTCGTCGGGGATGTTTCGATCGCTTGTCACTGCCTGCAACGCAAGTGCCGCGTTACAGATTCCTTATCATTTTTTTAGTAGAGAGCGGCGCACACTTCAACCTCGATCGGTTGTCGTGCGCGCCGCCCGAACCTTCTTCAGGTCATGCGCGCCGCGTTACTGGCAGGCTTCGCACTCGTCGAAGCCCGGATCGCCCGGACGCATCGTGCACACCGGACCGTCTGCTTCGACCGGCGCCAGCGCCGGTGCCGCATTGACCGCACCCGACGATGCATCGCCGCCTGCCGCACCGAAGCCGCCTGCCGCGCCTTGCGCGCCGCCGCTGCTCGAGCCACCGCTCGTCGGCACTGCGTTCAGCGCGCCGTGTGCGACCGTCGACTTCTCGACGTGCGTCGCCGCCATCGTGCGGAGGTAGTAGGTCGTCTTCAGACCGCGCAGCCATGCGAGCTTGTAGACCTCGTCGAGCTTCTTGCCCGACGCGCCACCCATGTAGATGTTCAGCGACTGCGCCTGGTCGATCCACTTCTGGCGACGCGATGCCGCTTCGACCAGCCACGTCGGGTCGACTTCGAACGCGGTCGCGTAGATCGCGCGCAGGTCGGCCGGGATGCGGTCGATGCGCGACAGCATGCCGTCGAAGTACTTCAGGTCGGCGACCATCACTTCGTCCCACAGGCCGCGTTCCTTCAGGTCGCGAACGAGGTACTCGTTGACCACCGTGAACTCGCCCGACAGGTTCGACTTCACGTACAGGTTCTGGAAGGTCGGCTCGATGCACGCCGACACGCCGATGATGTTCGAGATCGTCGCCGTCGGCGCGATCGCGACGCAGTTCGAGTTGCGCATGCCGTGCGCGGCGATCCGCGAACGCAGCGTCGTCCAGTCGAGCGACTCGGACGTGTCGACCTCGACGTAGCCGCCGCGCGCTTCCGTCAGCAGCTTCAGCGTGTCTTGCGGGAGGATGCCGCGATCCCACAGCGAGCCGCGGTAGCTCGAGTAGCGGCCGCGTTCCTCGGCCAGCTCGGTCGACGCGTAGTACGCGTAGTAGCAGACCGCTTCCATCGAACGATCGGCGAACTCGACCGCCGCTTCCGACGCGTACGGCGTGCGCAGCAGGTGCAGGCAGTCCTGGAAGCCCATGATGCCCATGCCGACCGGACGGTGCTTCAGGTTCGAGTTACGCGCCTTCGGCACCGCGTAGTAGTTGATGTCGATCACGTTGTCGAGCATGCGCATCGCGACGCTGATCGTGCGCTTAAGCTTGTCGTGGTCGAGCGCGTAGCTGCCGTCGGCCTGCTTCACCAGGTGGGCGACGAGGTTCACCGAGCCCAGGTTGCACACCGCGATTTCGGTGTCGCTCGTGTTCAGCGTGATTTCCGTGCACAGGTTCGACGAGTGGACGACGCCGACGTGCTGCTGCGGCGAGCGCACGTTGCACGGATCCTTGAACGTGATCCACGGGTGGCCCGTTTCGAACAGCATGCCGAGCATCTTGCGCCAGAGTTGCTGCGCCGGGATCTTCTTGAACAGCTTGATCTCGCCGCGCGCGACCTTGTCTTCGTAAGCCGTGTAAGCCGCCTCGAACTCGGCGCCGAACTTGTCGTGCAGGTCCGGGCAGGTCGACGGCGAGAACAGCGTCCAGTCGGCGCCTTCCATCACGCGCTTCATGAACAGGTCGGGAATCCAGTTCGCCGTGTTCATGTCGTGCGTACGGCGGCGATCGTCGCCGGTGTTCTTGCGCAGCTCGAGGAATTCCTCGATGTCGAGGTGCCACGATTCCAGGTACGCGCACACCGCGCCCTTGCGCTTGCCGCCCTGGTTGACCGCGACGGCCGTGTCGTTGACGACCTTAAGGAACGGGACCACGCCTTGCGACTTGCCGTTCGTGCCCTTGATATGCGAGCCGAGTGCGCGCACGCGGGTCCAGTCGTTGCCGAGACCGCCGGCGAACTTCGACAGCAGCGCGTTTTCCTTCAGCGCTTCATAGATGCCGTCGAGGTCGTCCGCGACCGTCGTCAGGTAGCACGACGACAGCTGCGAACGGTGCGTGCCCGAGTTGAACAGCGTCGGCGTCGAGCTCATGAAATCGAAGCTCGACAGCACGTTGTAGAACTCGATCGCGCGCGTTTCGCGGTCGATCTCGTTCAGCGACAGGCCCATCGCGACGCGCATGAAGAATGCCTGCGGCATTTCGATGCGCGAGCCGTCGACGTGCAGGAAGTAACGGTCGTACAGCGTCTGCAGGCCGAGGTAGCCGAACTGCAGGTCGCGGTTCGCGTCCAGCGCTTCGCCGAGACGCTTCAAGTCGAACTGCAGCAGCTTGTCGTCGAGCAGGCCGGCGTCGACGCCGCGCTTCAGGAACTGCGGGAAGTATTCCGCGTAGCGTGCCGACATCTCGGCCTGGACCACTTCCTCGCCGAGGATCTCGCGACGGATCGTGTGCAGCAGGATGCGGGCCGTGACCTGGCTGTACGCCGGATCCTTTTCGATCATCGTGCGCGCAGCGAGGATCGCCGAGTCGTAGACCTGGCTCATCGGCACGCCGTCGTACAGGTTCTTCACCGTTTCGGCGACGATCGGGTCAGGGTTAACCGCAGCGCCGAGACCGTCGCATGCCGACACGATCAGCGCGCGCAGCGCGTTCAGGTCGAGCGGGCGCGTGACGCCGTTGTCGACGACGTTGATGCCGGTGCTCGACTCGCCGCCCGCTGCCGCCGCTTCCTCGCCCGCATGCTGGCGCTCGAGGTGACGCTTCTCGCGATACAGCACGTACGCGCGCGCGACGTTGTGTTCGCCACCGCGCATCAGCGCGAGTTCGACCTGATCCTGGATGTCTTCGATATGGAACGTACCGCCGTTCGGACGGCTGCGCACGAGCGCGCGCACGACGTTGTGCGTCAGCTGCTCGACGAGTTCGCGCACGCGCGCCGATGCCGCGCCCTGCCCGCCGTTGACGGCCAGGAAAGCCTTGGTCACCGCAATCGCGATCTTCGAAGGCTCGAACGACACCACGCTGCCGTTGCGGCGGATCACCTTGTAGTCGGCGAACGTGGCCTGCGGCGCGAGCGCCTGCGCGCCCTGTTCGGTCCCGCCGAGCGGACGGCTCGAGGCGCTCTCGTACTGGGACGTCGCGTTGTCGGTGGTTTGCATGTGCAAAGCTCCTGGTGTTGGATGGTGCGGAGAGAACCGCGGATTAAAACGAACGCTGCGCAATGGGGTGCGCGAGCGGTAAGAGGCGAGCGATGCGTCGGGGAAGCCGGTTCGGTCGATGCGCGACAACCGATCCGGTCGTGTGCTTCGTCATGTGTACCCTGCCCCGTCGAAGTTCGCTGCGCTTGATCGCGACGCCCGGACCGCCCGGCCTGGCGCGCCGCCCTGAGAACCCTGTCCGCCGGCGTTGCCCGCCGGCCGGTGCCGCTCGGGTTTCCCCTGCGACACACACTATATCTAGTACAGAACCACTCAACTGGCACCAAGTATAGTGGACATTCGGACGAGGTCAAAACGGATAATTTGCGATGGAGGTATTGACATCGCTCGCGCGCAGACACGACAAGGCATTGGTCGGAGAAAAAACTTTCCCCGGTCAAAAAACCCTGCGTTCAGTGCTGACGGAAAGGAAAGTATTCGTCGGAAAAGCCGGCATCGCCCGCGAAGCGTTGCCAATCGAAGTGCGGCCCGGGGTCGGTTTTGCGGCCCGGCGCGACGTCCGAGTGCCCGGCAACGGCATCGATCGGGTAGCGCGCGGCGAGCGCGCGTGCGAGCACGCCGAGCGTCGCGTACTGCGCCGCGTCGAACGGCACGTCGTCCGTGCCTTCGAGCTCGATGCCGATCGAGAAGTCGTTGCAGCGCGGACGGCCGAAGAACTCGGACGCGCCCGCATGCCATGCGCGCTCGTCGCACGACACGAACTGCACGAGCTCGCCGTCGCGACGGATCAGGAAGTGCGCGGACACGCGCACGTCGCGCAGGTGGCTCTGGTAATAGGGATGCGCATCGCAATCGAGGCGATTCAGGAACAGCGCTTCGATTGCGTCGCCGCCGAACTCGCCAGGCGGCAGGCTGATGTTGTGGACGACGACGAGCGTCGGCACCGCGCCCGCGGGCCGCGCCTCGAAATTCGGCGACGGCGCGTGGCGCGCTTCGCGCACCCAGCCGTGTGCGTCGACCGACAGCAGCGCTGCGTCGCTCATCGGGCGTCGTGGCCGCTCGCGCGTGCGCCGTGGCGCTGCGCGTGCTCGGTGCTGCAGAAGTATTCGCCGCCTACGGCGACGGCATCGCCCTTCGGCGCATGCACGCCGCATTCGGCGCAGCGCACCATCGGTTCGGGCAGCGAGCGAGCGTCGTCGTTCGGGCGTGCCGTCCCGGTGCCGCGACCGGACGCGCCGTCGTAGCCGCCACCGCGGCCGGTGCGCGCCTGCGCATGCTCCTGGGCCTGGCGCAGCTTGCGCGTGAGCCACGAACCCGCGAAGAAGAGAAGAATCAGGAGAAGAATCTGTCGCATCGGAAACCTGCGTTCAAACCACGGAGCGGTGCAGCAGCACCTCGAAAACGAACCGGCTGCCGACATACGCGAGCAGCAGCGCGGCAAACGACACGAGCACCCAGCGCGCGGCGCCGCGCCCGCGCCAGCCCGACGTCTTGTGGGCGACCAGCAGGCCACCGAACATCAGCCACGACAGTACCGCGAACACGGTCTTGTGATCGAGCCGCAGCGCGCGTGCATCGACTTGCTCGCTGAACAGGATCCCCGACGCGAGCGTCAGCGTCAGCAACACGAAACCCGCGCCGATCAGGCGGAACAGCAGCTTCTCGAGCGTGAGCAGCGGCGGCAGCGTTTCGAGCCAGCTCGCGATCCAGCCGGTCGAGCCGTCGCGCCCGCCGCTCCTCAGCGACTGCAGGCGCCGCTCGACCATCAGCATCAGGACCGCGTGCAGCGCGGCGATCGCGAAGAGGCCGTACGCGATGTTCGCGATCAGGAAGTGCATCTTGAACAGCGGCGCCGCGGCATAAGGCAGCACCCGCACGCCGCCGAACACGAGCGGCAGCAGCGACGCGCCGCACGCGAGCGGCAGCACCAGCAGGCGCAGGCTGTCGAGCGGGAAGAAGAAGCTCTCGATCCAGTAGATGCCGGCGCCGAGCCAGAACATCGCGGACAGCGCGAACGCGAAACCGAAGATCATCGCGTCGTGCGGGAAAATCGTCATGTGCAGCAACACGCCGTGAGCGACGAGCGCCGCGAACAGCAGCGCGCGGCCGGCCCCGCTCATCCCCGACGCGGCGGACGCCGGAACCGGCACGGCCGGCACGCTCGCGACGAGCGGCGTCGCGCCCTGGCGGTGCGTGCGCCAGCCTGCGACGGCGAGGCCGCCGTACAGGAATGCAGTGAGGGCATACAGTACAATATCCATGTTCGAAGTTTACACTAGGCCCCCTTCCCGCGACGGCTCCCTTTGTTCGGTTCCGTTGCGCCTTCGGGCCCCACTGTCCATCGCTCCCCATGCTCGACAATCTCACTCAACGGATGGCGCGCGTCGTCAAGACGCTGCGCGGCGAGGCCCGGCTTACCGAGGCGAACACCCAGGAGATGCTCCGCGAGGTGCGTCTCGCGCTGCTGGAAGCCGACGTCGCGCTGCCCGTCGTCCGCGAATTCATCGCCAAGGTCAAGGAAAAGGCGCTCGGCGAGGAAGTGATCAGCAGCCTGTCGCCGGGTCAGGCGCTCGTCGGCGTGGTCCAGAAGGAACTGACCGCCGTGATCGGCGGCGACTACGAAGGCAAGGCCGCCGAGCTGAATCTCGCGGTCACGCCGCCCGCCGTGATCCTGATGGCCGGCCTGCAGGGCGCCGGCAAGACCACGACCGCCGGCAAGCTCGCGAAGCTGCTGCGCGAGAAGTACAAGAAGAAGGTGCTGACGGTGTCGTGCGACGTGTATCGCCCGGCCGCCATCATGCAGCTGAAAACGGTGAGCGAACAGGTCGGTGCCGATTTCTTCCCGTCGACACCCGACCAGAAGCCCGTCGACATCGCGCTCGCGGCCGTCGACTGGGCGAAGCGCCACTACCATGACGTGCTGATCGTCGACACGGCCGGCCGCCTCGGTATCGACGAGGCGATGATGCAGGAAATCGCCGCGCTGCACGGCACGCTGAAGCCGGCCGAAACGCTGTTCGTCGTCGACGCGATGCTCGGCCAGGACGCGGTCAACACCGCGAAGGCGTTCAACGACACACTGCCGCTCACCGGCGTCGTGCTGACCAAGCTCGACGGCGATTCGCGCGGCGGTGCCGCGCTGTCGGTGCGCCACATCACGGGCAAGCCGATCAAGTTCGTCGGCGTCGCCGAAAAGCTCGACGGCCTCGAGGTGTTCCACCCGGACCGGATGGCGAACCGGATCCTCGGCATGGGCGACATCCTCGCGCTCGTCGAGGAAGCCCAGCGCGGCGTCGACGTGCAGGCCGCGCAGAAGCTCGCCGACAAGGTCAAGAAAGGCGGCGACTTCGACCTGAACGACTTCCGCGCGCAGATCTCGCAGATGAAGAACATGGGCGGCCTGTCGTCGCTGATGGACAAGCTGCCTGCGCAGTTCCAGCAGGCCGCGGCCGGCGCCGACATGGGCCAGGCCGAGAAGTCGATCCGCCGGATGGAAGGGATCATCAGTTCGATGACGCCCGCCGAGCGAGCGAAACCCGAAATCATCAAGGCGACGCGCAAGCGCCGCATTGCAGCCGGCGCGGGCGTGCCGGTGCAGGAAGTCAACCGGATGCTGAACCAGTACGACCAAATGCGTACGATGATGAAGAAGCTGAAGGGCGGCAACATGCAGAAGATGATGCGCGGCCTGAAGGGCATGATGCCCGGCATGCGCTGATTCCGCCCGTCGGCCGGCGCGCGGGTTTTTGCCGTAGCGCGCGCCGGCCGTTCTGCTTCATTCTTATTTGTATACCGACTGCCCGCCAGAACACATGAACCGCGAAGAAGCCCTCCACATTTTCGACCACTCCGAAGAGATCGTCTCGGCAGACGCCGTCAACGCCTCGATCGCCCGGATGGCCGACGCGATCCGCGCCGAGATCGGCGATGCGTTCCCGCTCGTTCTCTCGGTGATGGGCGGCGCCGCGGTGTTTACCGGGATGCTGCTGCCGCATCTCGATTTCCCGCTGGAATTCGACTACATCCACCTGACCCGCTACCGCAACACGACGCAGGGCAGCCCCGAGATGCATTGGCGCGTCGCCCCGCGAGAATCGGTGAAGGACCGGATCGTGCTCGTGCTCGACGACATCCTCGACGAAGGCGAGACGATGGCCGCGATCCGCGACCGCATCCTCGACATGGGTGCGAAGCGCTTCATGTCCGCCGTGCTGTGCGAGAAGACGCTGACGAAGGCGAAACCGCTGCACCCCGACTTCTGCGGATTCTCGGTGCCGGACCGCTACGTGTTCGGCTGCGGGATGGACGCAAAGGGCTACTGGCGCAACCTCCCGACGATCCGTGCGCTGACCGCGAACGTCTGACCGCCCTGCCCGCCATAAAGAAAAGCGGCGCTCCGGTTTCCCGGAGCGCCGCTTTTTTTCCTCGGCCGCGCCGCCCGTGCTACAACTGGTGCACGAACGCCCGGATGCCGGCCAGCAGCATCTCGACCGAGATCGCGACGAGCACAAGACCCATCAGCCGCTCGAACGCGGCGACGGTCCGCTCGCCGAGCCACTGCTGGATCCGTTCGGCCAGCACCAACGTGATCGCGCAGACGATCATCGTGACCGTCAGCGCGCCGACCCACTCGAACATCTTGCCCGGCGCCTGCGACGTCAGCAGCATCACCGTCGCGAGCGCGGACGGCCCGGCGAGCGCGGGAATCGCGAGCGGCACGATGAACGGCTCGCCCCCGGCACGAGGATCGCTGCCGAGCGCACCGTCCGGATGCGGGAAGATCATCCGCAAAGCGATCAGGAACAGCACGATCCCGCCGCCGAGCCGCAGCGACAGGTCGGTGAGGTTCATCATCCGCAGGAAGCGGTCGCCGACCACCATGAAGAACAGCAGGATCACGAACGCGATCCCGACTTCACGCAGGATCAGCTTCACGCGCCGCTCGCGCGGCACGTCCCGCATCGCCGTGATGAACAGCGGGATGTTGCCGAGCGGATCCGTGATCAGCACGAGGAGCACGGTGGCCGACAGGAAGGTGTATTCCACCGTGTCCCCCGGTCGCGGCGCTTAGTGCGCGAGCGCGGCGCGGATCTTCTCCGTCACCGTCGCCGCAGCCGCGTCGGCCGGCAGCAGCGTCGCCTCGGCGTCGCGGCGGCCCTGGTACTCGATCTTGCCTTCCTTCAGGCCGCGCTCGCCGATCACCAGGCGATGCGGCACGCCGATCAGTTCCCAGTCGGCGAACATCACGCCAGGGCGCTCGCCGCGATCGTCGAGGATCACGTCGATGCCGGCCGCGGCCAGTTCCGCGTACAGCTTGTCGGCGGCCTCGCGGACCATCTCGCTGCGGTCATAGCCCATCGGGCACAGCACGACCTCGAACGGCGCGATCGACTCGGGCCAGATGATGCCCTTGTCGTCGAAGTTCTGTTCGATCGCCGCGCCGAGAATGCGCGTGACGCCGACGCCGTAGCAGCCCATCAGCATCGGCTGCGGCTTGCCCGACTCGTCGAGGAACGTCGCGCCCATCGCTTCCGAGTACTTGGTGCCGAGCTGGAACACGTGGCCGACTTCGATGCCGCGGCAGATGTCGATCTCTCCCTTGCCGTCCGGCGACGGATCGCCCTTCTTCACGTTGCGCACGTCGGCGACTTCCGGCTCCGGCAGGTCGCGGCCCCAGTTCACGCCTGCGATGTGATAGTCGACCTCGTTCGCGCCGACGACGAAGTCGCTCATGTTCGCGACCGTGCGATCGGCGATCACCTTCACCGGCTTCTTCGTGCCGACCGGGCCGAGATAGCCCGGCGGCGTGCCGAACCATTCGACGATTTCCTGCTCGGTCGCGAAGCGGTGGTTCTTCAGCCCCGGCAGCTTCGATACCTTGATCTCGTTCAGGTCGTGGTCGCCGCGCAGCATCACGAGCCAGATGGTCGGCTCGGCGCCTTCGTTCTCGGTCGCGAGCACGATCGACTTGATCGTGCGCTCGAGCGGGATCGCCAGCAGTTCGGCGACGGCTTCGCACTTCGCCTTGCCGGGCGTCGCGACCTTCTCCATCGCTTCGGCCGGCGCCGCGCGCTTGGGAGTCAGCGGCAGCGCTTCGGCCGCTTCGATGTTCGCCGCGAAATCGGACGTCGGGCAGTAGGCGATCGCGTCCTCGCCGGTATCGGCGATCACGTGGAACTCGTGCGAGAAGTTGCCGCCGATCGAGCCGCTGTCGGCCGCGACCGCACGGAACTCGAGGCCGAGGCGCGTGAAGATGCGCACGTATGCGTCATACATCTTGCGATACGACTCGTTCAGGCCGGCCGCGTCCTTGTCGAACGAATACGCGTCCTTCATGATGAATTCGCGTCCGCGCATCACGCCGAAGCGCGGACGGATCTCGTCGCGGAACTTCGTCTGGATCTGGTAGAAGTTCACCGGCATCTGCCGGTAGCTCTTGATCTGGTTGCGGGCGATGTCGGTGACGACTTCCTCGTGCGTCGGCCCGATCACGAAGTCGTTGTCCTTGCGGTCCTTGAAGCGCAGCAGCTCCGGGCCATACTGTTCCCAGCGGCCCGATTCCTGCCACAGCTCGGCCGGTTGCACGGCCGGCATCAGCAGCTCGATGGCGCCTGCCCGGTTCATTTCCTCGCGCACGATCGCCTCGACCTTGCGAATCGAACGCAGGCCGACCGGCAGGTAATTGTAGATGCCGCCGGCGACGCGACGGATCATGCCGGCGCGCACCATCAGCTTGTGGCTGACGATCTCTGCGTCGGCCGGTGCTTCTTTGAGGGTGCCGATAAAGAAACGGGAAGCTTTCATGCGGACGGTTCCAAATACGGCGCCCCCAGGCGGGGCGCCCGAAAAAGTTTCAAGGTGAAAAAGCTGCGCGCGACGAACGACGATGGCGCAGATGACTTAGCAGACAAATCAGGGACAATTCAGCCGGTGTACCCCGCGCGGATTCGCTCCGTCACGGTGCGCAGCGCCCGTTATCTGTTTATAATCAAAGCAATTTTAAAGGATTCGAAGGTGGTTGTATGCTGGATCGTGAAGGCTTTCGCCCGAACGTCGGCATCATCCTCTTGAACGCGCGCAACGAGGTGTTTTGGGGCAAGCGGCTCCGCGAGCATTCCTGGCAGTTTCCTCAAGGTGGGATCAAGTACGGCGAGACCCCCATGCAGGCGATGTACCGGGAACTGCACGAGGAGACGGGCCTGCACCCGGAACACGTCAAGATAATCGGCCGCACTCGCGACTGGTTGCGTTACGAGGTGCCTGACAAGTTCATCAAACGCGAAGTACGCGGACATTACCGCGGCCAGAAGCAGATCTGGTTCCTGCTGCGGATGGTCGGACGCGATTGCGACATTTGCTTGCGCGCGACCGATCACCCGGAGTTCGATGCGTGGCGCTGGAACGAGTATTGGGTGCCGCTCGATGCGGTGATCGAGTTCAAGCGGGATGTCTATCAGTTGGCGCTGACGGAACTGTCGCGCTTCCTGCGCCGCCCGGCGCAGCGAGCCGAAAAGCCGCGTGGGCCGCGTCCGTCGCGCTATCCGCGCGTCATTGGCGCACAGGCCCAGCAGACGCTGACGATTGTCGACACATCGGTAGTCTGTTCGGAGATCGAAGTAGAGGCGAGCACGCTCGACGAGTTGCCGCCCCGCGTGATCGTCGGCAAATGACGAGTCGGACTGCATGACCGGGCGCGACCTTGGTGTCGCGCCCTTTTTTTACGAGGAATGCATATTGAAAGCGATTGCTCTCGCGCTCGCATCGATTGTCGCGGCGGCCACGCTGGCCGGTTGCGCGAATTCGAAGACGCCGACCAACAAGGATGACAGCGAGTTCGTGTACCTGCTGGACCGCCAGGGCAACTGGAAGGAAAACCCGGTCGACACGCTGCCGCCGCTGCCGCAAGCGGGCGACCTGCTGCCGTTCAACGTGTCGCAGAACACCCCGCTCAAGTTCTCCGTCGATGCGAAGTCGCTCGTGGTCGGCACCGACGGCGTCGTGCGCTATGCAGTCGTCATCACGAGCCCGGCCGGCGCGCGCAACGTGAACTATGAAGGCATCCGCTGCGACACCTACGAATGGCGTCAGTACGCGGGCCTGAATTCGGATCACGACGGCTGGGACCGCACGGTCGAGAACGACTGGCGTCGCATCGAGAACGGCGAGCTGAACGCGTACCACTCGGCGCTGTACCAGGACTACTTCTGCTCGAACAAGATGCCGCAGGGCACGACCCAGCAGATTCTCGAGAACATCCGGTTCCATCGCACCGCGATGAGCCAGTTGCGCTGACGGCGTTTGCGCAGGCTGCCTGTCCGACCCTGCCCCGCCCGTCGCAATAAAAAAGCCCGCGCAATGCGGGCTTTTTCGTGGTCTCGCGACGTCTGCCGAGCGCTTACACAAGCACGAGGTTATCGCGGTGAATCAGCTCCGGCTCCAGCATGTAGCCGAGTACCGTCTCGATCTCGCCGCTCGGCTTGCGGTGAATCAGCTTCGTTTCCGCACTGCTGTAGTTCGTAAGGCCACGCGCCACTTCACGCCCGTCGGGGCCGACGCACGCGATCACTTCACCGCGTGCGAACGCGCCCTGCACGCCGATCACGCCGATCGGCAGCAGGCTCTTGCCACCGGCCGTCAGCTTTTCAACCGCGCCCGCATCGATCACGACGTGCCCGCGTACCTGCAGGTGGTCGGCCATCCATTGCTTGCGCGCGGCCATCCGCGCGGTGCGTGCGATCAGTTGCGTGCCGATCGCCTCGCCCGCCGCCAGCCGCACCAGCACGTCGGCTTCGCGGCCGCTCGCGATCACGGTGTTCGCGCCACTGTGCGCTGCGCGCTTCGCCGCGAGGATCTTCGTCAGCATCCCGCCGCGACCGAGGCTCGAGCCTGCGCCGCCCGCCATCGCCTCGAGTTCCGGTGCGCCCGCACTGGCTTCCGCGACCAGCGTCGCGTTCGGATCCTTGCGCGGATCGGCGGTGAACAGCCCCGACTGGTCGGTCAGGATGATCAGCGCATCGCCTTCGATCAGGTTCGCGACGAGCGCGCCGAGCGTGTCGTTGTCGCCGAACTTGATTTCGTCGGTGACGACCGTGTCGTTCTCGTTGATGATCGGCACGACGCCGAGCCGCAGCAGTGTGAGCAGCGTCGAGCGCGCATTCAGGTAGCGTTCGCGATCGGCCAGATCGGCATGCGTCAGCAGGATCTGCGCGGTGCGGATATCGTGCTCGGTAAAGCGGCTTTCATAGACTTGCGCGAGCCCCATCTGGCCGACTGCGGCGGCGGCTTGCAGTTCGTCGATCTCGCGCGGACGCTTGCTCCAGCCGAGCCGCTGCATCCCTTCGGCAATCGCGCCCGAACTGACGAGCACCACTTCCTTGCCCTGCGCGCGCAGCGCGGCGATCTGGGCCGCCCAGCGGCCGATTGCAGCATGATCGAGCCCCTTGCCGTCGTTGGTCACGAGGCTGGAGCCCACCTTCACCACCAATCGCTTCGAATCCGCGATGATCGAACGCATCGTGCGCTGTCTCCTGTATCTGATGCCTGCCCGGCCGGGCGCGATTGAATTCCGGCACCGGACGCGATGCCCGGTGCGTTTCGGGGCCGCTCAGGCGTCGCCGCCGGGCGTCGCACCGCCATCGGCGGGCGGCGCATCGCGGAACCGCACGTCCGCGGCCAGATCTTCCTCTTCCGCCGCACGATGCGCGTCCGAATGCTCGGCGAGGTAATCGTAGATCGCGTAGCACAGCGCTTCACAGCCCTGGCCTGTGAGCGCCGAAATCTCGAACACCGGGCCGTCCCAGCCGAAACGGTCGAGGAAATCGGCGACGCGCGCCTCGCGCTCGTCTTCCGGCACCATGTCGAGCTTGTTGAGGACGAGCCAGCGCGGCTTCTCGTAAAGCGCCTCGTCATACTTGCGCAGTTCGCCGACGATCGCGGTCGCTTCCGCGACCGGATCGACGCTTTCGTCGAACGGGGCCAAATCGACGAGATGCAGCAGCACGCCGGTGCGCTGCAGGTGTCGCAGGAACTGGTGGCCGAGGCCCGCGCCTTCGGCGGCGCCCTCGATCAGCCCCGGAATATCGGCGATCACGAAACTCTTGCTCGGGCCGACCCGCACGACGCCGAGGTTCGGCGCGAGCGTCGTGAACGGATAATCGGCGATCTTCGGCTTCGCGTTCGACACCGACGAGATGAAGGTCGACTTGCCGGCGTTCGGCATGCCGAGCAGCCCGACGTCGGCGAGCACCTTCAGCTCGAGCCGCAGCATGCGCCGTTCGCCGGGCTTGCCGTCGGTTTTCTGGCGCGGTGCGCGGTTCGTGCTCGACTTGAAATGCAGGTTGCCGAGACCGCCTGCGCCGCCCTTCGCGAGCATCACCTGCTGATCGTGCTCGGTTAGATCGGCAATCAGTTCGCCCGTGTCCATGTCGGTCACGACCGTACCGACCGGCATGCGCAGCGTGACGTCGTCACCGCCCTTGCCGTAGCAATCCGAACCGCGACCGTTTTCGCCGTTGCGCGCCAGGTGCTTCTTCGCGTAACGGTAGTCAATCAGCGTGTTGATGTTGCGGTCGGCGATCGCGTAGACGTTGCCGCCCCGGCCGCCGTCGCCGCCGTCCGGCCCGCCAAACGGAACGAATTTCTCGCGGCGCATCGACGCGCTGCCATCGCCTCCGTCGCCGGCGATGACTTCGATTCGTGCTTCGTCAATGAACTTCATTCGTCACTCCGACCAGTATTTCCGCTATTGTGCCGCGCGCCGGCGCGCTTGAACAATCTGCCGTTCGGCCGATTGCCCGCCGTTTCGCGACAGCCGCCAGCGCGCACATGCGCGCGGCGGCCAAATAAAAAAAGGCCCCGCGAAGACTGCGGGGCCTTTCGGCTACGAAGCCCGTGGGTGCCTGAACTTAGGCAGCCGCCGGGACAACGATGACCAGATGCTTCTTGTCCGCGCCCTTGGTCGCGAACTTGACGTGACCGTCGACCAGCGCGAACAGGGTGTGATCCTTGCCCATGCCGACGTTCTCGCCAGCGTGCATGCGCGTACCGCGCTGACGCACGATGATGCCGCCGGCGTTGATCGCCTGGCCGCCGTACACTTTCACGCCGAGACGTTTCGACTCGGAGTCGCGGCCGTTCCGGGAAGAGCCGCCTGCCTTTTTGTGTGCCATCTGATTGCTCCTTTACCGAGGCGCTTACGCGTTGATCGCGTCGATGCGCAGCTCAGTGTAGTTCTGGCGGTGGCCGCCGTGCTTTTGGTAGTGCTTCCGGCGACGCATCTTGAAGATGGTGACCTTGGCATGACGACCGTGCGACACAACGGTGGCCTTGACGGAAGCCCCACTGACCAGCGGCGTACCGAACTTAATCGATTCGCCTTCGCCCACTGCGAGAACCTGGTCGAGCGTGATTTCAGCGTCAATGTCAGCCGGTATCTGTTCTACTTTGAGTTTTTCGCCAACGGCAACCTTGTACTGCTTGCCGCCGGTTTTTATGACCGCGTACATTGAGAACCTCACTCTGGATCCAATTTTTCCGCACACCACGCGCGGAAAACACGTGATTATACATGGGGTTAGCACCCGAGTCAAAGCCGATCGACGATTGCCGCGCGCAAGCCCTGGCCGGACGGCCAAAATCACGGTGCGGGCACGTCCGACAGACCGGGATATCTCGGATTCGACTTATAATCCGCGGCATCACCCATTTCGATCATCATGTCGTCGTCCACCGCCTCCCCCACCCTCAGCGCCGCCCACCTGCTCGCCCCGATCGCCAGCGACATGGAGCAGGTGAATCGCGTTATCCGGCAAAGCCTCGCGTCCGACGTGCTGCTGATCAACCAGATCGCCGAGTACATCATCGGCGCGGGCGGCAAGCGACTGCGTCCGGCCCTGCTGTTGCTCGTCGCCGGCGCGCTCGGCGAGACGTCGCACCAGCGGCACGTGCTGGCCGCCGTCGTCGAGTTCATCCACACGGCCACGCTGCTGCATGACGACGTCGTCGACGAATCCGAACTGCGACGCGGTCGCCAGACGGCCAACGCGCTGTTCGGCAACGCGGCGAGCGTGCTGGTTGGCGACTACCTCTATTCGCGCTCGTTCGAGATGATGGTCGGCGTCGGCAAGATGCGCGTGATGGAAATCCTGTCGGAAGCGACGACGATCATTTCCGAAGGCGAAGTGCTGCAGCTTCTGAACATGCACGACGCGGACGTCGACGAGACGCGCTACATGCAGGTGATCCGCTACAAGACGGCGAAGCTGTTCGAGGCATCGGCCCGCCTGGGCGCGGTGCTCGCCGGCGCCGACGCGCCGACCGAAGCGGCCGCGGCCGAATACGGCCGCCGGATCGGCACCGCGTTCCAGATCATGGACGACTGGCTCGACTACGCGGGCACGGCCGAAGCGATGGGCAAGAATGCCGGCGACGACTTGCGCGAAGGCAAGCCGACGCTGCCGCTCATCTATCTGATCGAACGCGGCACGCCCGAGCAGTCGACGCTCGCACGCGAGGCAATCGAGCAAGGCGGCACCGATCGCTTCGACACGATCTTCGACGCGATCACGCGTTCGGGCGCACTCGACCATACGCTCGAATGTGCACGTCAGGAAGCACAGGCGGCGGCGGCCGCGATCACTGCGTTCCCGGATTCGATCTACAAGGAAAGCCTGCTCGCGTTGTGCTCGTACTCGACGTCGCGGCAGTCGTAAACGCGCCGCGAACGAGAGGCGATACCTTGTCTCGAAAAATTTCTTCATCAAGGTATTCCCTTTTCGAAAAAACATCGTTATAGTTACGTTCTTGCTTGAGACGACGCAGCGATCTTCACCAAGACGGCGGAGTCGGAAGAGCAAAAAATCGGGGTGTAGCTTAGCCTGGTAGAGCGCTACGTTCGGGACGTAGAGGCCGGAGGTTCGAATCCTCTCACCCCGACCAGATTTTCCTTGTTAAATCAAGGCACAACCGCCCGCTTCGCCGGGCGGTTTTTGTTTTGCGGCGCCGCTTTGCGGCAATCTTGCGGCAATTTCCTCTGACGGAAACGCTGCGCCCTACTCCCGCGAAATCTAAACCCCCCTCGTTAAACACGGTCTTCCTTCCCAACCGGAGACCGCCCGATGGCCAGCATCACCAACCGCAGCCGCTTCTTCGTCAGCGTCAGACAACGCGACGACCTGCACCGCGAATTTTCCTTTCACCGGCTGACCGACGCGAAGGCGTACCACACCGAACTCGTCGCGCAGAAACTGAAACCGCGCCTCGGCCAGTACGAGGACACCATCGAAATCCGCATCCGCCAGAAAGGCTGGCCGACGGTGAACTACACCGCAGGCTCTATCGCGGAAGCCGAAAAGACCGTGCAGAAAATCGAGGAAGAGCGCAGCCGCGGCCTGTTCCGCGACTACACGAAGGCCCACCAGGTCACGTTCGTCGACCTCATCCGCCCCTTCGATACAAAGTTTTCCACGGTCCGGATGGAGACGCCCAGAATCTGGGCGACGTCCTGTTTGTTCAGTGGCATGAAGGCAGCGGTGCTCATCTTGCAGTTTCCGTCGAGTGATGACGGGCAAGTGAAGCGAGCGCGGTTTATATCGCAGGTCCTTTCGAAAACGATGTCGAAACATTGCACAGAGAGCGCCGCTGCTGCCAGCGGCGCCGGATAGTCCCTGGACACCTCCGCCCGCAGGCGCGGCCAGGCATGCCCGCAGACGTTACTGCGCCAGGCACGACGTGTCGGCAACCGCTCAATGGTCAACGCCCTAAGGTAGCCCCCTCGTAAACGTACCCCAATTAACCGCCTCAATGAATGGCCAGGGCCCTCCCAGGAGCCAGGGCGACACCCGCCGCGCGCTGCCAGTCGACGGACGTCCCCAGGCACGCATAATCGCCCCCGCGGAAACGCGGCTGACCGCGAAAATCTTGCGGCAATCTTGCGGCAATTGCCGCCATTTCCCCTTGCGCGCAGCGGTGCGCAGGCGAGCGCAGCCAGACGCAAGTGGTTGATTTTCAAGGAATCGAATATACTGACGAAACCCGTGTAGGGCGGCAAACTGGCGTTCGGGACGTAGAGGCCGGAGGTTCGAATCCTCTCACCCCGACCAGATTTGAAAAAACCGTGCACCGTGTGCACGGTTTTTTTTTGCCTTCTGTTTGCCTGATCGCGCGAGCCCTCGTGCCGCGCCCGACACATCCCGGCCGCCGGCCTCTGCTATATTCCCTTCATCCCTGTCCTTCACTGCCCTTCTGACGCGTGGACCAAATTCCCTTATGGGCGCAAATCGGCGCCGTCTTCCTGCTTCTCCTCTGCTCCAGCTTCTTTTCCATTTCCGAGACCGCGATGATGGCGCTCAACCGCCATCGGCTGAAGCATCTCGCCGGCCAGGGCGTGCTCGGCGCGAAAACCACGCAGGGCCTCCTCACGCGCACTGACCTGCTGCTCAGCGTGATCCTGATCGGCAACAACCTGTTCAACACGATCATCCCGGTCCTGACGACGTCGCTCGCGCTGCACACGTTCGGCCGTAACAACCTCGCGCTGTCGATCGCGACCGGCATCGTCGCGTTCCTGATCATCGTGTTCGCGGAAATCGCGCCGAAGATCGTCGGCGCGACCTTTCCCGAGCGCATCGCGCTGCCGGCCAGTCTCGTGATCGCGCCGCTGATGCGCGTGTTCAAGCCGGTCGTCTGGTTCGTCAACGCGCTCGCGAACGGCGTGCTCTGGGTGCTGCGCATCAATACGAAGAAGGGACGCGACCAGCGGATGTCGGCCGACGAGCTGCGCGCGATCGTGCTCGAGTCGAGCAGCTTCATGCCGACCAAGCACCGCAGCATCCTGCTCAACCTGTTCGACCTCGAGAACATCACGGTCGACGACGTGATGGTGCCGCGCCGGCAGATCGAGTCGCTCAACTTCTACGCGCCGCTCGACGACATCCTGCATCAGCTCGAGACCTGCTATCACAACCGCCTGGTCGTCTACGAAGGCGACATCGACAAGGTGCTGGGCGTGCTGCACGTCCGCAAGACGCTCACCGCGCTGCACAACCAGGATTTCGACCGCGAAACGTTGCGCACGCTGCTCGCCGAGCCGTACTACGTGCCGTCGGGCACGCCGGTCGTCCAGCAGCTCCAGTATTTCCAGGAAAGCCGGCAGCGGACCGCGCTCGTCGTCAACGAGTACGGTGAACTCGAGGGGCTCGTCACGCCCGAGGACATCATCGAGGAGCTGATCGGCGAATTCACGACGTCGATGCCGCGCGGCGAACGCGCGGGCGGCTGGGACGCGAACGGCGAATGCATCGTCGCCGCCAGCATGCCGCTACGAGAACTGAACCGCTGGCTGCACCTGCAACTGCCGACCGACGGACCGAAGACGCTGAACGGCCTGATCCTCGAAATCCTCGAGGAAATTCCCGAAGGCGACGTGTGCCTGAAAATCCGCGACGTGATGCTCGAGGTCATGCGCAGCGACGACCAGGCCGTGCGTACCGTCAAGCTCTTCAAACCGCACAGCACGCGCGCACGCGCCGCGCGCTAGCCGAACGGCCGACTGTCGGCGCCGCTCGTGATACGCGACCATTTGCCGGTCACGATCAACAGGCGGCCGAGCGCCGGCTCACATGCACTTCCCACCTCCCGGGGCGCCGCTGCGCACGCAGCGGCCGCCCGTCTCCACCGACGCATCGCTCGCTGAAACATCCCGGTCGCTCGACGCGACGCAACTCGACGATTCGCCCGCCGTACGGCTGCTGACCGACACGCTGCACGCCGCCCGCGTGCGCGACGCGTCAGACATCCACGTCGAACCGTTCGAAGCAGGCTGGCGCATCCGCCTGCGTATAGACGGCGTCCTGCATGAACACGCGCGACCGCCCGCTCATCTGCGCGACGCGCTCGTGACGCGGATCAAGGTGCTCGCCCGCATGGACATCGCCGAGCGCCGGCTTCCGCAGGACGGCCGGCTGCGCATAGCGGTCGACGGTGGCATGCGAGGGGACTACCGGGTCAGCTCGCTGCCCACGCTGTTCGGCGAAAAGCTCGTGTTGCGCCGCCTCGAAACGCTGCCGCCCGACCTCACGCTCGCGCGCCTCGGGTTCGACGCGCGGCAGGCCGCGGCGATGGAAGCCGCGATACGCGCGCCGCACGGTCTCGTGCTCGTCACCGGGCCGACCGGCAGCGGCAAGACGCTGTCGCTCTACTGCGCGCTGCAGATGCTCGACCGCGATGCGCACAACGTATGCACGGTCGAGGATCCGGCCGAGATTCAGCTCGACGGCATCAACCAGGTCGGTGTCGCCGAAAAGGCCGGGCTCACTTTTGCCACTGCGCTGCGCGCGCTGCTGCGGCAGGACCCGGACGTCATCATGGTCGGTGAAATTCGCGATGCGGAGACGGCCGACGTCGCGATCAAGGCCGCGCAAACCGGGCACCTCGTGCTGTCGACGCTGCATACGAACGACGCGCCGGCAGCCGTCGCGCGACTGCTCGACATCGGTGTCGCGCCGTACAACCTGGCGGCCGCGTTGCGCCTCGTCACCGCGCAACGCCTCGTTCGGCGTCTGTGCACCACCTGCCGTGTGCGTTCGGACGCGTCGGTGCGCGCGCTGCGCGACGCAGGCTGCGACCCGGCGACGCTGGAATCCGGATGGCGCCCGTTCGTCGCACGCGGCTGTTCCGCCTGTCACGGCATCGGTTATCGAGGCCGGATCGGCCTGCATCAGACGATGCCGGTTTCACCGGAGATGGCGGAACGCATCGTCGCGCGCGCAAGCGTCGGCGCGCTCGCGCAATGCGCGGCCGCCGAGGGCGTACGCAGTCTGCGTGACGCGGCACTCGCGCACGTTCGCGACGGCACGACGAGCGTCGCGGAAGCGCTGGCCGCGACGCCTGACGCGTGATCGCAATGCATATGCCGCCGCCCGAGACGCGTTTCGCGTGGCGTGGCCGTCGTCGCGACGGCACGCCATGCCGCGGGAACGTCATCGCCTTCGATGCAGCCGCCGCGCGCGCAGCGCTCGCGCGCGACGGCGTCGCGGTGCTGTCGCTCGACGTCCGCGGCACGGCCCGACCACCGGCGGCCGGCGCACGGGAGGTCACGCGCTTCACGCGTCAGCTCGCTAGCCTGCTGCAAGCCGGACTGCCGCTCGCACCGTCGCTCGAGATGCTCGCCCGCACCCGTACGCGCGACGGGCTGCCGCGCATCGCCGCCGGCCTCGCACGCGAGATCGTCGGCGGACAACGCTTCGCCGCCGCGCTTGCACGCTATCCGTCCCAGTTCGGCACGCTGTATCGCCAGTTGATCGAGGTGGGCGAGGCATCGGGCGCGCTCGGGACCGTACTGACCCGCGTCGCGGAGCACCGCGAACGCGCCGACGCGCAATGGCGCAAGCTGCGCGCCGCACTCGCCTACCCGGTCGCCGTCATCGTGTTCGCGCTCGCGATCTCGGCCGCGCTGATGGTGTGGGTCGTGCCGACGTTCCGGCAGATCTTCGATGGCTTCGGCGCGGCGTTGCCGGCCCCGACCCGCGCCCTGCTCGCCCTCTCGTCCGCGACATCGGCCTGGGGCGGCACGTTCGTCGCTGGCGCAGCCGGCGCGGGACTCGCCGCGCGCCACGCGCTGCGGCGCTCGCCATCGCTGCGCTACACGGTCGCGCTACACGTGCTGAATGCGCCGCTCGTCGGCAGCGCGCTCACGCGGTTCGCGACCGCGCGCTGGTGCCGCTCGCTTGCAACGCTGCTCGGTGCGGGCGTCCCGCTCGCCGATGCATTCGCCACGCTCGAACGCACCGCCGGCCATCCGGTGTTCGAACAGGCCACCGCGCAGATCGCGACGCGCGTGCTGCGCGGCGCGCGTCTCGCCGACGCGATGCACGCGGCGGGCTGCTTTCCGGACGACGTCGTGCAGCCGATCGCCGTCGCCGAGGAAACCGGCGCGCTCGACACGATGCTCGCCGACATCGCCGCGCTTTGCGAGCGTCAGCTCGACGCGCGCCTCGATGCGCTCGCCGCGCTCGGCGAGCCGCTGATCGTGATCGTGCTGGGCGCGCTCGTCGGCGGCCTTGTGATCGCGATGTATCTGCCCATCCTTCAGCTAGGCAACGTGGTGTAGCATCGCAACCGACTCTGTCGCCTTTCAAGCCCGAACCCGAGCCCCATGACGCCCGCGCCCCTGACCACCGTTTTCGACTCGCCCGACAGCACGTTGCTCGCGCTGGCGATGCTGCCGCCCGCGGTGCAGTATGTATTCGCCGTCGTGCTCGGCCTGTGCGTCGGCAGCTTCGTGAACGTCGTCGTGCACCGGATCCCGGTGATGATGCAGCGCGCCTGGCAGGCCGAAATCGCCGAAGCGACCGGCAGCGCGAGCACGCCGCCGGACGACGGCTATCCGCCGCACTACGATCTGTGGCGCCCGCGCAGCGCCTGTCCGCATTGCGGTCACGTGCTGCGCGCGTGGGAGAACATCCCGCTTGTCAGCTACCTGCTGTTGCGCGGGCGCTGCCGTCAGTGCGGCCATGCGATCGGCGTGCGCTATCCGCTCGTCGAGCTTGCCGGTGCGCTGCTCGCCGCCGGGTCGCTCGCCGCGTTCGGCCCCACCGTCGCCGCACTCGCCGCGTTCGGACTGTGTGCCGCGCTGCTGGCGATGAGCGCGATCGATATCCGGACCGGCTACCTGCCCGATTCGATGACGCTGCCGCTGCTGTGGGCCGGGCTCGCACTGAATCTCGGCGGAACGTTCACGTCGCTGCGTTCGGCCGTGGTCGGCGCGATGGCTGGCTACCTGTTCCTGTGGTCGATCTACTGGCTGTTCAAATGGCTGCGCGGCATCGAGGGCATCGGCTTCGGCGACCTGAAGCTGCTCGCCGCGCTCGGTGCATGGATGGGCTGGACCGCACTGCCGCAGGTCGTGCTGTTCGCCGCGGTGACGGGCGCGCTCGTCGGGCTCGTCGCGACCTGGCGCGGGCGCATGCGTTTCGAGGAGCCGATTCCGTTCGGCCCGTTCCTCGCGGCAGGCGGCGTCGCCACGCTATTTTTCGGTACACCTTTCTATTCGGCGCTCGGCGGCTGACATGACGCACCGCCGGCGTCCGCTTTGTTCGCTGCGTCGCGGGGAGGCACTTCGCCTCCTTGTGGCGGCCCGGCGGAGGCTCACATGTTTTCAATAGGACTCACCGGCGGCATCGGCAGCGGCAAGACGACCGTCGCCGACATGTTCGCCGCACGCGGGGCATCGCTCGTCGATACCGACCTGATCGCGCACCGAATCACCGCACCGGCCGGTCTCGCGATGCCGGCGATCGAACACGCATTCGGACCGGACTTCGTCGCGGCCGACGGCTCGCTCGATCGCGCGAAGATGCGCGCACTCATTTTCAGCGACGACGACGCACGCCGGCGCCTCGAAGCGATCACGCATCCGCTGATCCGCGCCGAGACCGATCGCGAAGCGCGCGAAGCGCAGGGCCCTTACGTGATCTTCGTCGTGCCGCTGCTCGTGGAGTCAGGCAATTGGAAGGCGCGCAGCGATCGTGTGCTCGTGGTCGACTGTCCGGTCGAAACGCAGATCGCACGTGTGATGCGGCGCAATGATTTCACGCGTGAACAGGTCGAAGCGATCATCGCAAGACAGGCAACGCGCGAAGCGCGTCTCGCGGCGGCCGACGACGTGATCGTCAACGACGCGACGACACCCGATGCGCTCGCCGCGCAAGTCGATGCACTGCACCAACGCTATCTCGGATTCGCGGCCGCCGCGCACTGACCGCCGCGCGCGATCGTGATGGTGTACGAAATTGGTGCGTTGCTAGGGTAGAGAGTGAGCATTAGAATGTCCTGCATTGTTTCAATCCCTACCCAAGAGGCGAGCGCGCTTGATTCTTTACGAGTATCCGTTCAACGAGCGAATTCGCACGCTGTTGCGCCTCGAAGACCTGTTCGAGCGCTTCGCGTTCTTTTTGACTCAGGAGGACCCGCGAGAACATCACGTCGCACTGACGACGCTGTTCGAAATCGCCGAGGTCACGGGCCGCGCGGACCTGAAATCGGATCTGATGAAGGAGCTCGAACGTCAACGCCAGACGCTCGCCCCCTTTCGCGGCAATCCGGGCATCGAACAGAATGCACTCGAGTCCGTGCTCGGTGAAATCGAGCAGACGCTCGCCAATCTTGCGCAGATGCAGGGCAAGACCGGGCAGCATCTGGTCGACAATGAGTGGCTTGCCAGCATCCGCAGCCGCGCGGTGATTCCCGGCGGCACGTGCAAGTTCGACCTGCCGTCGTACTATGCGTGGCAGCAATGGCCCGCGGAACAGCGGCGCCAGGACATCGCGAAATGGATCCTGCCACTGCTGCCGCTGCGCGATGCCGCGGCGATCGTGCTGCGGCTCGCGCGCGAATCGGGTCAGGCGTCGAAGGTGATGGCAATGCAGGGCAGCTACCAGCAGATGCTGTCGGGACGCTCCTATCAGCTGATGCAGGTGCGCGTGCCGCCGGAGCTGCGCGTCATTCCCGAAGCGAGCGCCAACAAATACATGCTGTGGGTACGGTTCACCATGCAGGACGGCGACGTGCGGCCGCGCGCGGTGGACATCGACGTGCCGTTCCATCTGACACTGTGCAATCTGTAACGGCCGTGTGCCGGTTCGACGCTTTCGTATGACTACCGTTGTGAAATGTCCTTCGTGCGGCGCGGAAGTGCGCTGGACGCCTGAAAACAAGTTCCGTCCCTTCTGTTCGGCCCGCTGCAAGCAGCTCGACCTCGGTGCATGGGCCGCAGAAAAGTACCGCATCGGCGGGTCCTCCGACGAGGGTCCGTCGTCGGAGGAAGACGGCACCGACGGCCGCGGCGACAGCTGAGCGGCGCGCGGCACCGCCCGTGGGCGGATATGGCCCGCCTTTCAGGCGAGCCGTCACGGCGTCATTGCGACGCCGCTTCCTTCTCGAGCAGTTCCAGCACCGGCAGCGCCGCCGGCAACAGCGGCGCGACCTCGACCGGCAGTGGCTGCCACACGAACGCCTGCCCTTCCTTGCTGTGCGGCTCGCCCGTCCAGCCCGTCACCTTGCAGAAATAGAGCCGCACGTACGCGTGCGGATAATCGTGCTCGAGGGTATGCCAGCGGTGGCTGGCCGTGACCTCGATGCCGAGTTCCTCGTGCAACTCGCGCGCCAGTGCGTCCTCGACGCTCTCCCCGGCCTCCAGCTTGCCGCCCGGAAACTCCCAGTAGCCTTCGTACGGCTTGCCCTGCAGCCGCTGCGCGAGCAGGTAGCGGCAGCGGCCGACCGGCCCGTCCGGCCGTACCATCACACCGACCGCGACTTCGGTCACCTTGCGGCCGTCGGGCGCGCGCACGGCGCTCGTTGTGGAATCCGTGCTCATGCCTGCTCCTTGCGGCCCGACCAGTCGCGCGCGAACTGCCATGCGACGCGCCCCGACCGCGAACCGCGCTCGAGCGCCCAGACGAGTGCGTCGCCGCGTGCCGTCTCGATCTCGGCGTCCACGCAGCCGAAATGGCGCAGCCAGTGCGCGACGATGTCGAGGTAGTCGTCCTGCTTGAACGGGTAGAAGCTGACCCACAGGCCGAAGCGCTCCGACAGCGAGATCTTTTCCTCGACGACTTCACCGGGGTGAATCTCGCCGTCCGGCAGATGCTTGTACGACTCGTTGTCGCTCATGTATTCGGGCAGCAGATGGCGGCGGTTCGACGTCGCGTAGATCAGCACGTTGTCGGACTGCGCGGCGATCGAGCCGTCGAGCGCGACCTTCAACGCCTTGTAGCCCGATTCGCCTTCCTCGAACGACAGGTCATCGCAGAACACGATGAACCGCTCCGGACGCCGCGCGATCAGCTCGACGATGTCGCCGAGATCGTGCAGGTCGTCCTTGTCGACTTCGATCAGGCGCAGCCCCTCCTTCGCATACGCGTTCAGGCACGCCTTGATCAGCGACGACTTGCCGGTGCCGCGGGCACCGGTCAGCAGCACGTTGTTCGCCGGCTTGCACTGCACGAACTGTCGCGTGTTCTGCTCGATCAGCCCTTTCTGACGATCGATGTTGTGCAGGTCGTCGAGCGTGATCGTCGACGCGGCCGGCACCGGCTGCAGATAGCCGCGCCCCTGGCGTTTGCGCCAGCGAAACGCAGTGGCGGCATTCCAGTCGACGGCCGCCGGCGCGGGCGGCAGCATCCCCTCGAGGCGGCCGAGCAGCGCTTCCGCGCGCGTCAGAAACTGTTCGAGCTTGTCCATGTCGTTCGAGCGCTCCCGATCAGGAGCGGTAATCCGCGTTGATGCTCACGTAATCGTGCGACAGGTCGCACGTCCAGACGGTTGCCTGCGCGTCGCCGCGGCCGAGCAGCACGCGGATCGTGATTTCGCTCTGCTTCATCACGCGCTGGCCGTCCTCTTCCTGGTAGGCGGGATTGCGACCGCCGGCCTTCGCGACGAGCACGTCGTCGAGATAGAGATCGATCTTGCCGACGTCGAGATCCGTGACGCCCGCATAGCCGATCGCCGCGAGGATCCGGCCCAGGTTGGGGTCGGATGCATAGAAAGCCGTCTTCACGAGCGGCGAATGTCCGATCGCATACGCGATCTGGCGGCACTCGGCGACACTCTTGCCGCCTTCGACCTGCACCGTCATGAATTTCGTCGCGCCTTCGCCGTCGCGCACGATCAGTTGCGACAACACCTGGGCGACCTGCGTGACCGCGTCGCGCAGCGCCGCATAGGCCGGCGAGTCCGTCGACGTGATCGCGGGAAGCGTGCTCTTGCCCGACGCGATCAGGATGAACGAGTCGTTCGTCGACGTGTCGCCGTCGATCGTGATGCAGTTGAACGAGCGATCGGCCACTTCCTTCACGAGCGTGTCGAGCACCGGCTGCGCGACGTTCGCATCGAACGCGAGGAAGCCCAGCATCGTCGCCATGTTCGGCTTGATCATGCCCGCGCCCTTGCTGATGCCCGTCAGCGTGACCGTGTGGCCGTCGATCGTCACCTGGCGCGACGTGGCCTTCGGCAGCGTGTCGGTCGTCATGATCGCCTGCGCGGCGTCGTACCAGTTCGCGGCCTTGCGGTTCGCGAGCGCGGCCGGCAGCCCGGCCTTCAGGCGGTCGATCGGCAGCGGCTCGAGAATCACGCCGGTCGAGAACGGCAGCACCTGCGCGGCGTCGATGCCCGCGAGGCGCGCGAGTTCCGCGCAGGTTTCGCGGGTGTTCGCGAGGCCCGGCTCGCCGGTGCCCGCATTCGCGTTACCCGTGTTCACGACGAGCGCGCGGATGCCCGCGCCGCCGTCACGCACCTTTGCCAGGTGCTCGCGGCACACCGTCACCGGTGCGGCGCAGAAGCGATTCTCGGTGAATACGCCGGCGACCGTCGCCCCTTCGTCGACGGAGATGACCAGCACGTCCTTGCGATTCGGCTTGCGGATGTTCGCTTCCGCCCAGCCGAGCGTGACGCCGGCGACGGGTTGGAGTTGGGCGGGATCGATCGACGGAAAATTGACAGCCATGGGGCACACCTGCCGGATGGAAAATGCCGGCACGCGCCGGCATCGATTGGAAGAACCGGCGGCCGCATGAGCGGGCCGCCGCAACTCACATCACTGACTCGAAGCTGCGAACGAAGCGGCACGCGGACGCGCGCCGCCGCCGATCATGACAGCTTCCCGTGACATTGCTTGTACTTCTTGCCGCTGCCGCACGGGCACGGGTCGTTGCGGCCGACCTTCGGCATCTCGCCGCCGGGGCCACTGTGGGTCATCGCGCTGCCGACCATCTCGGCCGTCGCCGTGGCCGCGGTGGCGGCCGCGACGTTCGCGACCGGCGCGCCGGATTCCGCGTAGTCGGCGTGCTGGTACTCGACGTTCTCGAGATGACCGCCGCGCTCCTCGATCTGCTCGGCGGCTTCCTCGAGTTGCTCGGGCGACTGGATCTGCACGTTCATCACGATGCGCGTGACTTCCTGCTTGATCGCCTCGAGCATCGCGGCGAACAGCTCGAACGCTTCGCGCTTGTATTCCTGCTTCGGGTTCTTCTGCGCATAGCCGCGCAGGTGGATGCCCTGGCGCAGGTGGTCAAGCGCCGCGAGGTGCTCGCGCCACAGGCGGTCGACCGTCTGCAGCATCACCGAACGCTCGAACGCGCTGAACGATTCGCGGCCGACCAGCGCGACTTTCGCCTCGTACTGCTCGTCGGCGGCGGTCGTCACGGCTTCGAGAATCTCCTCGGCCGTGATCGACGACGACTCGTTCACCATTTCCTGGATCGCGAGGTCGAGCTGCCAGTCGTTGCGCAGCGCTTCCTCCAGTTCGGGCACGTCCCACTGTTCCTCGATGCTGCCGTCCGGCACGAACTGGCGGACGACTTCGGTGATCACGCCGTGACGCATCGCCGAGATCGTCTCGGTGATGTCGTGCGCTTCGAGCAGTTCATTGCGCTGCTGGTAGATCACCTTCCGCTGGTCGTTCGACACGTCGTCGTATTCGAGCAGCTGCTTGCGGATGTCGAAGTTGCGCGCTTCGACCTTGCGCTGCGCGGATTCGATCGAACGCGTGACGATGCCGGCCTCGATCGCCTCGCCTTCCGGCATCTTCAGGCGATCCATGATCGAGCGCACGCGGTCGCCCGCGAAGATGCGCAGCAGCGGATCGTCGAGTGACAGGTAGAAGCGCGACGAGCCCGGGTCACCCTGGCGGCCCGCACGGCCGCGCAGCTGGTTGTCGATCCGGCGCGATTCGTGGCGCTCGGTGCCGATGATGTGCAGGCCGCCCGCGGCCTTCACCTGTTCGTGCAGCGTTTCCCACTCGTCGTGCAGTTGCTTGATGCGGCGCGCTTTTTCGTCAGCCGGGATCGCGTCGTCTGCTTCGATGAACGCGGCCTGCTTCTCGGCGTTGCCGCCGAGCACGATGTCGGTACCGCGACCGGCCATGTTGGTCGCGATCGTGATGCGGTTCGGACGGCCGGCTTCCGCGACGATCGCCGCTTCACGCTCGTGCTGCTTCGCGTTCAGCACTTCGTGCGGCAGCCCGGCCTGCTTCAGCAGGTGCGACAGCAGTTCCGAGTTCTCGATCGACGTCGTGCCGACCAGCACCGGCTGGCCGCGCTCGTAGCACTCGCGGATGTCGCGGATCACCGCGTCGTAGCGCTCCTTGGCCGTCTTGTAGATCTGGTCCTGCTTGTCGATCCGCTTCGGCGGACGGTTGGTCGGGATCACGACCGTCTCGAGGCCATAGATCTCGTTGAATTCGTACGCTTCGGTGTCGGCCGTACCCGTCATGCCCGCCAGCTTCGCGTACATCCGGAAGTAGTTCTGGAACGTGATCGATGCGAGCGTCTGGTTCTCGCTCTGGATCTTCACGTGCTCCTTCGCCTCGACCGCCTGGTGCAGGCCGTCGGACCATCGGCGGCCCGCCATCAGGCGTCCCGTGAATTCGTCGACGATCACGACTTCGCCGTTCTGCACGACGTAGTGCTGGTCCTTGTAGAACAGCGTGTGTGCGCGCAGCGCCGCGTACACGTGGTGCATCAGCGTGATGTTCTGCGGCGCGTACAGGCTCTCGCCCTCGCCGATCAGGCCCCACTCGGCCAGCAGCCGCTCGGCCTTCTCGTGGCCCGACTCCGTCAGGAACACCTGGCGCGACTTCTCGTCGAGCGTGTAGTCGCCCGGCTTCTCGACGCCCGTGCCGTCGGCCTTCTCCTCGCCGATCTGGCGCTCGAGCAGCGGCGGCAGCGCATTCATCCGCACGTACAGTTCGGTGTGATCTTCCGCCTGGCCCGAGATGATCAGCGGCGTACGCGCCTCATCGATCAGGATCGAGTCCACTTCGTCAACGACCGCGAAGTTCAGGGCCCGCTGCACGCGCGCGTCGGTCTCGTAGACCATGTTGTCGCGCAGGTAGTCGAAGCCGAACTCGTTGTTCGTGCCGTAGGTGATGTCGGACGCGTAGGCTTGCTGCTTCTGGTCGTGCTCCATGCCGGACAGGTTGATGCCAACCGACAGACCGAGGAAGTTATAGAGGCGCGCCATCCATTCGGCGTCGCGCTGCGCGAGGTAGTCGTTGACCGTCACGACGTGCACGCCGCGACCGGCCAACGCATTCAAGTACACCGGCAGCGTCGCGACGAGCGTCTTGCCCTCGCCGGTGCGCATTTCCGCGATCTTGCCGTAGTGGAGCACCATGCCACCGATCAACTGCACGTCGAAGTGGCGCATCTTCAGCACGCGGCGGCTCGCCTCCCGGCAGACCGCGAACGCCTCGGGCAGCAGCTTGTCGAGCGACTCGCCGCCTGCGATCCGCTGACGGAACTCATCCGTCTTGCCGCGCAACTGGTCGTCCGTCAGCTTCTCGATCTGCGTTTCGAGCGCATTGATCGTCGCGACGGTCTTTTGGTATTGCTTGACGAGCCGCTGGTTGCGGCTGCCAAAAATTTTCTGGAGAAAACCGGTTGTCATCGGATCGGATCCTGCGTCGCAGCACCGGCGCCCGGCGCGTGTTGCGCGCCCCGACGCCCGAGCCTCGGCGGCTTAGCGAATTAGTGGAATCAAACGAGGAATTTTAGCACGCGGGAAAGCATGCGCCCGTGTCCCGGCCGGACTCGCGCCGTGCGCCGGGACCGCGCCGGCAACCGGGCGCACGGCCCGAAAGCCGCACGTGCGCGTGCCGGCGCGGGTACAATCGGCGTCAACGTCCGCGCACGTGCGCGCCCGAAGAATGCCTCGATGAACCGATTTTCCAAGCGTTTCGGCCCGCTCCCCGCGTACCGCCCGCAACCCGTGTCCGAAGTGCTCAACCGCACCGACGCGTTCGCGGCGCTGCGCGCCGGCGTCGAACAGGTCGCGTCGCTGCAGCGCGACCTCGCCGCGCTCCTGCCCGACTATCTTGCGAATCATGTCGAACCGGGCTCCATCAAGGACGGCACCCTGACCCTCTTTGCCGCGCACAATGCGCTTGCCGCCCGGCTGCGGCAGGTCGAGCCGCGCCTGCTCGCCGATCTCCAGAAGCGCGGCTGGCCGGTCTCGGCGTTGCGCGTGCGCGTGCGGCCGAAGGACGCGCCGGAACCGCCACACGTGAAGCAGGCGCGCATGACGACCGTCGGCGCCACCGCGCTGCGCGAGCTCGCCGATCACCTCGAGCCGTCGCCGCTGCAGGCCGCGCTCGCGCGGATGGCCGCGCGGCACGGCGCAAAGTCGTCGCGCTGAATGCGCGCCGCCGGCCGCGGCCGCCCAACAAAAAAGCGACCCGAAGGTCGCTTTTTTGTTGCAGGGAGCCCGACGCCGATCAGGCGAAGGCCGTCTGCGTGTCGAAAGCGAAGCCGCTCGGTGCGGCTTGCGGATCGTCGAACGTGACGATCTCGTACGCATCTTCGTGCGCGAGCAGCTCGCGCAGCAGCGCGTTGTTCAGCCCGTGCCCCGACTTGTACGCGGTGTACGACGCCAGCAGCGGATGGCCGACCACGTACAGGTCGCCGATCGCGTCAAGCATCTTGTGCTTCACGAACTCATCGTCGTAGCGCAGCCCGTCGTTGTTCAGAATCCGGTATTCGTCGAGCACGATCGCGTTGTCCATGCTGCCGCCGCGTGCGAGACCCAGCTCGCGCATCATTTCGACTTCGTGGGCAAAACCGAACGTACGTGCCCGCGCGATCTCGCGCACGTACGACGTGTTCGCGAAGTCGACCTCGAGTTCCTGGCCGGTCTTGTCGACGGCCGGGTGACGGAAGTCGATCGTGAACTTCAGCTTGAAGCCGAAATACGGATCAAGACGCGCGAATTTGTCGCCGTCGCGGATTTCGACCGGCTTCTTCACCTTGATGAAGCGCTTCGGCGCGTTCTGCTCCTCGATGCCCGCGGACTGGATCAGGAACACGAAGGACGCGGCGCTGCCGTCCATGATCGGGATTTCCTCGGCCGTCACGTCGACATAGAGGTTGTCGATGCCGAGGCCAGCACACGCCGACATCAGGTGCTCGACGGTCGAAACGCGCGCACCATCCTTCTGCAGCACCGACGCGAGCCGCGTGTCGCCGATCGACATCGCGGATGCCGGAATGTCGACGGGCGTGGGCAGGTCGACGCGCGAGAAAACGATCCCTGTGCCCGGCGCGGCCGGGCGGAGCGTCAGTTCGACCTTGCGGCCCGAGTGGAGACCGATGCCCACGGTCTTCACGATCGATTTGATGGTGCGCTGCTTCAGCATGGTGTTCTTCATCTTGATTGAGAATATCAATCAGGAGTTATATTCGATAGGTGGGATTATAGCGTAATTCCCTATTCAACGCTGTTTGAAACTGCGTATCAAACTGTTTCGACTGTTTACCCGCGCCGATACGGGACGGGCCGATGCCCGGAACGGAGGCGTTTCCGGTCATCGGCCCGTGTTACAACTGCCCTGAGGCCCGGTGAGCAGCGTTGCCGGCAGGCAACGGCGCACCGCACGATCAGGACGTCAACGTCGCGAGCACACTCGCCGCATCGCTCACTTCGAACTTGCCCGGCGCTTCGACGGCCAGCGTCTTGACCACACCGTCGTCGACCACCATCGCGTAGCGCAGGGAACGGATTCCCATGCCACGCGCGGACAAATCCTGCGTCAGCCCCAGCGCATGAGTGAAAGCAGCGCTGCCGTCCGCCATCATGCGCACCTTGCCCGCGGTGTGCAGATCACGTCCCCATGCGCCCATCACGAATGCGTCGTTGACGGACACGCACCAGAGCTCGTCTATGCCCGCCGAGCGCAGTTGCTCGGCGTGCTCGACATAGCCCGGCACATGCTGCGCCGAGCAGGTCGGCGTGAACGCGCCCGGCAATCCGAAGATCACCACCCGCTTTCCCGCAACCTGGTCGCGCACGCTGTAGGCATTCGGCCCCAGCGAGCAGCCTTCGCGCGCGTCGTCGATGAACTCGAACAGTTGCGCGTCGGGCAGCGCGTCGCCCACTTGAATCATGGCTGGTCCCTCATAGCGATACGGTTTTTCGGCGTGTTGCGGACAGCACGGTCCATCCCGCCTCGCTCGAGCGAAGAGGGCACGTTTCCCGGCCCGGCGTCGCATCCGACGCGGCCTGTCGTGGTCCGTAGCATCCGTCACGCCGGCGTTACCGCGGCAATCTCAGCGATTGCGCCGCGGCTTCGCCTGTGTGTGCGTCGTCAGTCAGCCTGCTTGCGCAGGAAAGCCGGGATGTCGTACGTGTCGACACCCTTCTCCTGCAGCGCCTGCACGTGCGATGCCGCGGTTTCGCGCGAGTTGCGCCACACCGCCGGCGTATCGAGCGCGCCGTA
The DNA here is from genome assembly GCF_003853645.1 of Burkholderia sp. Bp9143. GTDB lineage: Bacteria > Pseudomonadota > Gammaproteobacteria > Burkholderiales > Burkholderiaceae > Burkholderia. The sequence continues at coordinate 228,328 of NZ_QTPO01000002.1, forward strand.
GTCGGCCGTGCTGACGTGTTGCGGCTGCGCATAGCCGTGCGAGACCGCGCTGACCGGCTGGTTGTCGGTACCCGTGCGCAGCAGCGTCATCGGAGCCGATTGCTGCTTCTTCGCCGCACGGCCCAGACCCGTCGCCACGACCGTCACGCGCAGCGCATCGCCCATTGCGTCGTCGTACACCGCACCGAAGATCACCGTGGCATCTTCCGCCGCGTAGCTCTTGATCGTGTTCATCACTTCGCGCGTTTCCGACAGGCGCAGCGAACGGCTCGACGTGATGTTGACCAGCACGCCGCGCGCGCCCGACAGATCGACGCCTTCGAGCAGCGGGCTCGCCACGGCCTGTTCCGCCGCGAGGCGTGCGCGATCGACGCCGGCGACCGTCGCCGTGCCCATCATCGCCTTGCCCTGCTCGCCCATCACCGTCTTCACGTCTTCGAAGTCGACGTTCACGAGGCCATCGACATTGATGATTTCAGCAATGCCTGCAACCGCGTTGTTCAACACGTCGTCCGCGCACTGGAAGCACTTGTCCATCTCGGCGTCATCGCCCATCACGTCGAACAGCTTGTCGTTCAGGACGACGATCAGCGAGTCGACGTGATCCTCCAGTTGCTGCGAGCCTGCTTCCGCGACGCGCATCCGCTTGCCGCCTTCGAATTCGAACGGCTTGCTGACGACACCAACCGTCAGGATGCCCATCTCCTTCGCGATCTGCGCGACCACCGGCGCCGCGCCCGTACCCGTGCCGCCACCCATGCCGGCCGTGATGAACACCATGTGCGCGCCACGCAGTGCGTCGGCGATGCGCTCACGCGCCTCTTCCGCCGCCGCCTTGCCCATTTCCGGCTTCGCGCCGGCGCCGAGGCCGGTGTTGCCGAGCTGAATCACGGACGGTGCGCGCGCACGCGACAGCGCCTGTGCGTCGGTGTTCATCACGATGAAGTCGACGCCCTGCACGCCACGGTTGATCATGTGCTGAACGGCATTGCCGCCAGCGCCGCCAACGCCGACCACCTTGATGATGGTGCCGTTGGTTTCGGTTTCCAGCATTTCGAATTCCATTGTTGCCTCCGTCAAGAAAATAAACCTACTCGGCCGTTATTCGGCAGGAGATCGGGCAACCCCCTGTCGCGCGCCAGCCGCCGGCACCGGCGCGAATTTCGATTCGGTTCGTCAGAAGTTGCTCAGGAACCATTCCTTCATCCGCGAGAAGATCTGCCCCGCGTTGCCGGACTGCACGGCGACCTTGCGGCCGCGCATGCGCTGGGCACTGCCTTCGACGAGCAGGCCCATCGCCGTCGAGTAGCGCGGATTGCGCACGACGTCGGCGAGGCCGCCCGCGTATTCCGGCGCGCCGATGCGCACCGGTTTCAGGAAAATGTCTTCGCCGAGCTCGACCATGCCCGGCATCATCGAAGCCCCGCCGGTAATGACCACGCCGGAGCTCAGCAGTTCTTCGTAACCCGACTCGCGCACGACCTGCTGCACGAGCGAGAACAGTTCCTCGACGCGCGGCTCGATCACGGCGGCAAGCGCCTGGCGCGACAGCGTGCGCGGGCCGCGTTCGCCGAGGCCCGGCACTTCGACCATCTCGTCCGGATCGGCGAGCGCCTGCTTCGCGATCCCGTAGCCGACCTTGATGTCTTCCGCATCCGGCGTCGGCGTGCGCAGCGCCATCGCGATGTCGCTCGTGATTTGGTCGCCGGCGATCGGAATCACCGCGGTATGGCGGATCGCGCCTTCGGCGAAGATCGCGATGTCGGTCGTGCCGCCGCCGACGTCGACCAGCACCACGCCGAGATCCTTCTCGTCTTCCGTCAGCACGGCCAGCGACGACGCGAGCGGCTGCAGGATCAGGTCGTTCACTTCCAGCCCGCAGCGGCGCACGCACTTGACGATGTTCTGCGCGGCACTGACCGCGCCCGTCACGATGTGCACCTTCACCTCGAGGCGGATGCCGCTCATCCCGATCGGCTCGCGCACGTCTTCCTGGCCGTCGATGATGAATTCCTGCGTGAGGATGTGCAGCACCTGCTGGTCGGTCGGGATGTTGATCGCCTTCGCGGTCTCGATCACGCGCGCGACGTCGGTCTGCGTGACTTCCTTGTCCTTGATCGCGACCATCCCGCTCGAGTTGAAGCTGCGGATGTGGCTGCCGGCAATCCCCGTGAACACGTTGGTGATCTTGCAGTCGGCCATCAGCTCGGCTTCCTCGAGCGCGCGCTGAATCGACTGCACGGTGGCCTCGATGTTGACCACCACGCCCTTCTTCAGACCCTTCGATTCGCTCTGGCCGAGGCCGATCACCTCGTAATGGCCCTCGCCCTTCAGCTCGGCGACGATGGCCACCACCTTCGACGTGCCGATGTCGAGGGAAACCAGCAGATCCTTGTAGTCTTTGCTCATAAAGTGCTCTTGCGTGTGATCTCTCGTTACTTCTTGCGCTTGTCGGTATCGGTCAGGAACCGCATGCCTGCCGCACGAATCGCGAATCCGTTCGGATAACGCAGGTCCGCGTACTCGATGTCGTTGCCCCAACGCTCCGTGACGGCCGGCCACGCGGCGACGAGGCGCTGGCTCCGGTCATGCAGGGTCTCGCTGGTACGCTCCTTGCCCAGTTCGACCTGCATGCCGTTCGACAGCTTCACCGTCCACGCGTAGCGCGCCGACAGCGTCACTTCTTCCGGCGCCGCCTTCAGCGGCGCAAACCAGTTCGCGAAGTCGCGATACCGCGTGACGACTTCCTTCGCACTGCCCTCCGGGCCGTCGAACGCGGGCAGTTCCTGATCCAGTTCGCCCTGGTTCGCGGTGAACAGCTCGCCGTCGACGCTCACGAGCTGCGCGCTGCCCCAGGTCCCGAGCGGTTTGTACTCCTCGAGCGTGACAGCCAGCGCATTCGGCCAGACCCGGCGCACGCTCGCGTGGCGCACCCACGGCATCTGCTCGAACGCGGCACGCGCCGTGTCGAGATCGACCGTGAAGAAATTGCCCTTCAGCCGGCCGACCACGCCCGCACGCACCGTCGGCGTGTTGATGTGCTCGGTGTCGCCGTCGATCCGGATTTCGCGCAACGCGAACGTCGGACGCTGGATCAGCCAGTAGCAACCGGCCGCCGCCAACACGAGCAGCAGCAGCGCGTACAGCGCGCTGGCGGCAAGGTTGAGTTGGCGAACGTTGTTCCACATACGTCGTTCCGTTCCTGCGTCAGTCGTTGAGCGTAAGCGACAGCACCTTCACGACCAGCTCCGAATAGCTGATGCCGATCGACCGCGCGGCCTTCGGCGGCAGCGAGTGGTCGGTCATCCCGGGGGCCGTGTTCACTTCCAGGAAATACGCGTTGCCGGCGGCGTCGAGCATGAAGTCCGCCCGGCCCCAGTCGGTGCAGCCGAGCACGTCGAACGCGCGGCGCGCGATGCGCTTCAGTTCAGCTTCCTGTTCGGCGGGCAGCCCGCACGGAATCAGGTACTGCGTATCGTCGGCAACATACTTCGCGTGGTAGTCGTAGAACTCGCCGGCCGGCACGATCTTGATCAGCGGCAGGTCGAGATCGCCGGCGATGCACGCGGTGTATTCGCCGCCGCCTTCGATGCTCTTCTCGACGATCACGATCTTGTCGTGCGTCGCGGCTTCCGACAGTGCGGCGGGCAACGCGTCGGCCGTCTTCACCTTCAGCACCGCGACGCTCGAGCCTTCGCTCGCCGGTTTCACGAACAGCGGCAGGCCGAGCTTCGCGACGATGTCCGTCGCGCGCGCCGCGTAATCGTCGCCGCGCATCACCGTCTCGAACGGCGGCGTCGGCACGCCCGTCTGCTGCCACACGAGCTTCGTGCGGAACTTGTCGAGACCGAGCGCCGAGCCGAGCACGCCGCTGCCCGTGTAGCGGATTCCGTAGAAATCGAGCGCGCCCTGGATCTGGCCGTTCTCGCCGTAGCCGCCGTGCAGCGCGTTGAACGCGCGCACGAAGCCTTCGTCCTTCAGCGCCGATAGCGGCCGCTCGGCCGGGTCGAACGGATGCGCGTCGACGCCCGCATCGCGCAGGCCCTGCAGCACGAGACGGCCCGAGGTGAGCGACACCTCGCGCTCGGCGGATTCGCCGCCGAACAACACCGCCACCTTGCCGAAACGTTTCGGATCGATCCCGCTCATGTCATGCCTTCTGTTGTGTGTGTTGCACGAGCTTCGCCGGCACGCCGCCGATCGAACCCGCGCCCATCGTGATCACCACGTCGCCGTTCAGCGCGACCTTGGCCAGTGCGTCCGGCACGTCGTCGACCGTCGCGACGAACACCGGGTCAACCTTCCCCACCGCGCGCAGCGCACGCGACAGCGCGTCGCCGTTGGCCGTCGCGATCGCCGCCTCGCCCGCGGCATAGACTTCCGTCAGCACCAGCGCGTCGACCGTCGACAGCACGTTGACGAAGTCGTCGAAGCAGTCGCGCGTGCGCGTGTAGCGATGCGGCTGGAACGCCAGCACGAGGCGGCGGCCCGGGAACGCACCGCGCGCGGCCGCGATCGTCGCGGCCATCTCGACCGGGTGGTGGCCGTAATCGTCGATCAGCGTGTACTGGCCGCCGTCCGCGCTCGGCACCTCGCCGTAGCGCTGGAAGCGCCGGCCGACGCCGTTGAATTCCGCCAGCGCCAGCTGGATCGCGTCGTCCGCCACGCCGAGATCGGTCGCGATCGCGATCGCCGCGAGCGCGTTCTGCACGTTGTGCAGGCCCGGCAGGTTCAGCACCACCGCCAGCGGCGCACGACCTTCGCGGATCACCGTGAAGTGCATGCGGCCGTCGCGTGCGTCGATGTCTTCCGCGCGCACCTGCGCGTCCGGCGACAGCCCGTAGCGCACGACCGGCTTCGAGATGAACGGGATGATCTGCCGCACGTTCGGATCGTCGACGCACACCACCGCGCTGCCGTAAAACGGCAGGCGCTGAGTGAATTCGATGAACGCCTGCTTGAGCCGCGCGAAATCGTGGCCGTAGGTATCCATGTGATCGGCATCGATGTTCGTGATGACTTCGATCACCGGATACAGGTTCAGGAACGACGCGTCCGACTCGTCGGCCTCGGCGACGATGAAATCGCCCGTGCCGAGCCGCGCGTTCGCGCCGGCGCTGATCAGCCGGCCGCCGATCACGAAGGTCGGATCGAGGCCGCCCGCCGCGAGCACGCTCGCGACGAGGCTCGTCGTCGTGGTCTTGCCGTGCGTGCCGGCAATCGCGATCCCCTGCTTCAGGCGCATGAGTTCCGCGAGCATCACCGCGCGCTGCACGATCGGCACGCGCTGGTGGCGCGCGGCCAGCACTTCGGGGTTGTCCGAGCGCACGGCCGTCGACACGACGACCGCGTTCGCACCCTCGATGTTCGCCGCGTCGTGGCCGATCGCGATCCGCGCGCCGAGCGCCTCGAGACGGTCGGTCACCGCGTTGCGCGACAAGTCGGAGCCGCTGACCTCGTAGCCGAGGTTGACGAGCACCTCGGCGATGCCGCTCATGCCCGCGCCGCCGATCCCGACGAAATGAATATGTTTGACGATGTGTTTCATTGCAGTTGTTCCAGGTTCGCGCCGGCCACCTTCGCGCAGACACGCGCGACTTCGTCGGTGGCCTCGGGCTTCGCCAGCGCTCGCGAACGCTCCGCCATGTCCGCGAGCGATGCCCGCGACTGGCCGTGCAGCCAGTCGGCAAGCAGATCCGCCGACAGGTCGCGTTGTTGCACCAGCACCGCCGCGCCCGCATCGGCGAGGAACGCGGCGTTGGTCGTCTGGTGATCGTCGACTGCGTACGGGAACGGCACGAACAGCGCTGCCACGCCCACCGCCGCGATCTCCGACACCGTCATCGCGCCGGAGCGGCAGATCACGAGATCCGCCGCTGCGTACGCGGTCGCCATGTCGTCGATGAACGGCACGAGCCGTACGTCGTCGTCGCCCGCGAAACCGGCCGCTTCGTAATTCGCCTTCAGCGCGTCGATGTGCTTCGCGCCGGCCTGGTGCACGACGCGCGGGCGCTCGCCCGGCGCCAGCAGCGCCAGCGCGCGCGGCACGACTTCGTTCAGCGCGGCGGCGCCGAGACTGCCGCCGACGACCAGCACGTTCAGCGGGCCGCTGCGCGATGCATAGCGTGCTTTGGGCGTTTCCGTGCGCGCAAGTTCCGCGCGAATCGGGTTGCCGGTCCATTCCGCGTGCGGCAACGCACCGGGGAACGCGACGAGCACGCGCTTCGCGAACTTCGCGAGCACCTTGTTCGCGAGACCGGCGATCGAATTCTGTTCGTGCAGCACGAGCGGACGGCCCGACAGCGCGGTCATCACGCCCGCCGGGAACGTGATGTAGCCGCCCATCCCGAGCACGACGTCCGGCCGCACGCGGCGCAGCGCGCCGAGGCTTTGCCAGCAAGCCCGCAGCAGGTTGAACGGCAGCGTCAGCTTGGTCTTCAGGCCCTTGCCGCGCAGTCCGCCGAAGCGCACGTATTCCATCGGAATGCCGTGCTTCGGCACGAGCGTCGCTTCCATCCCGGCCGGATTGCCGAGCCATACGACGCGCCAGCCCGCCGCTTCCATCCGGTGCGCGACCGCGAGCCCCGGGAACACGTGGCCCCCGGTGCCGCCTGCCATCACCATCAGCGTGCGTCGCGACGCGGTCATACCTTTCCTCCGCGCATCAATACGCGATTTTCATAGTCGACCCGCAGCAGCACCGCGAGCGCGACACAATTCAGCAGGATGCCCGAGCCGCCGTAGCTCACGAGCGGCAGCGTCAGGCCCTTGGTCGGCAGCAGGCCGAGGTTCACGCCCATGTTGATGAACGTCTGCGCGCCGAACCAGATACCGATGCCCTTCGCCATCAGACCCGCGAACGTACGGTCGAGCGCGAGCGCCTGGCGACCGATCTCGAACGCGCGGCGCACGATCCAGTAGAACAGCAGGATCACGACCAGCACGCCGACGAAGCCGAGTTCCTCGCCGATCACGGCGAGGATGAAGTCGGTATGCGCTTCGGGCAGGTAGTTCAGCTTCTCGACGCTGCCGCCGAGACCGACGCCGAACCATTCGCCGCGGCCGAACGCGATCAGCGAGTGCGTGAGCTGGTATGCCTTGCCCTGCGCATAGCGTTCGTCCCACGGATCGAGATACGCGAAGATCCGCTCGCGACGCCACGGCGACAGCCATACGAGCATCGTGAAGGTGCCGACCGCCGTCGCGACCAGACCGCCGAACAGCTTGCCGTTCACGCCGCCGAGGAACAGCACGCCCATCGCGATCGCGGCGACCACCATGAACGCGCCCATGTCCGGCTCGAGCAGCAGCAGCGCGCCGACGAGACCGACCGCGAACGCCATCGGCAGGAAGCCCTTCGCGAAGCTCTGCATGTACTCCTGCTTGCGCACCGTGTAGTTCGCCGCGTAGATCGTCACCGCGAGCTTCATGATTTCCGACGGCTGCATGTTCGTGATGCCGAGCGGAATCCAGCGGCGCGCGCCGTTCACGCCCTTGCCGACGTGCGGGATCAGCACGATCACGAGGCCGACCAGCGCGATCAGAAAGAGATGCGGCGCGTATTTGTCCCAGATAGATACAGGCACCCGGAACGCGATCACCGCCGCGATGAACGCAACGACGAGCGATACACAGTGGCGCATCAGAAACGCGTAATCGTGATACGACGCGTATTTAGGCGAATCGGGCATCGCGATCGATGCCGAATACACCATCACGACGCCGAGTCCGAGCAGCGCGATGGCGACCCACAGCAGCGAGTAGTCGAAGTCGAGCATCCGCGAGCGGCTCGGCCGCACCCCGTTGACGACGCTCGCGAGGCCGCCGGTCGCGGCGCGCGTGGCGGACGCGACGCGGCCGCCGGCGGCGTTGCCGCCGGTGTCGCGCCGGTCGTTGAAACGGGAGACGAGGCGATCGGACCAGCTCATGGCGTCGCTCCTTTATCGATGGCGACTTCATCCACCGCCGCGCGGAACACATCCGCGCGATGGGCGTAGTTCCTGAACATGTCGAGGCTCGCGCACGCGGGCGACAGCAGCACTGCATCGCCCGGCTCGGCGAGCTCGGCGGCGGCACGCACCGCGCCTTCGAGCGTCGTGTGGTCGGCGAGCGGCACGCCGGTTTCGGCGAGCGTGTCGCGAATCGCCGGCGCGTCGCGGCCGATCAGCATCACCGCGCGGCACCAGCGCGCGACCGGCGCGACCAGCGGCGCGAAATCCTGACCCTTGCCGTCGCCGCCGGCGATCAGCACGATCTTCTGCGCAAGCCCGTCGAGCGCGGCCACCGTCGCGCCGACGTTCGTTCCCTTGCTGTCGTCGACGTAGTCCACGTCGTCAATCGTCGCGATCACTTCGACGCGATGCGCTTCGCCGCGATATTCGCGCAGCGCGTGCAGCAGCGGCGCGGCCGGCAGGTCGATCGCACGTGCGAGCGCAAACGCGGCCAGCGCGTTCGCCGCGTTGTGCAGCCCACGGATGCGCAGCGCGTCGACCGGCATCAGGCGCTTCTGCGTGATGTCGGGCGTATGCGCGCCATCGCGCTTGCGCCGGCGGGTCGTCGTCTCGTCCGGGGCGTCACGGTCGACCGCCTCGACCAGCCACGCGATGCCGTTGTCGCGCGACAGCCCGTAGTCGCCGTCCTGCGCCGGTTCATTCAGGCCGAACGTGACCGTGCGCGCCGCATCGGCCGCGCCAGCGGCCGGCGCGAACTTCATCACGGCCGCATCGTCGCGGTTGAGCACGCGCGTGGTGGTCGCGCCGAAGATCCGGCCCTTCGCCGCCGCATACGCGTCGAAGCTGCCGTGCCAGTCGAGGTGATCCTGCGTGATATTGAGAACGGCCGCCGCGTCGGGCGCGAACGAGCGCGCCGTCTCGAGCTGGAAGCTCGACAGTTCGAGCACCCAGACGTCGGGCAGCGCCGTCTCGTCGATCGCGGCCGCGAGCCGGTCGAGCATCGCCGGGCTGATGTTGCCGGCGACGGCGACCCTCTTGCCCGAACGCTGGCACAGCAGGCCCGTGAGGCTCGTCGTCGTGGTCTTGCCGTTGGTGCCGGTGATCGCGAGCACCTTCGGCTGATAGCCGCTCGTGCCGAGCGCGCGCAGCGCCTGCGCGAAGAATTCCAGTTCGCCCCACACAGCGATCGCGCGCTCGTTCGCGGTCGCGATCAGCGCCGCCAGTGCCGGTTCGAGCGGCGACAGGCCGGGGCTCAGCCCGACGATCTCGACGCCACCGTCGAGCAGCGCGGGCGTGAACGGCCCGCCGACGAACTCCGCATCGATGCCTTCGGCCTGCAGCGCGGCAAGGTTCGGCGGCGCCTCGCGGGTATCGGCAATACGCAGCCGGCACCCGTGCCTCGCGCACCACCGCGCGATCGCGAGACCCGATTCACCGAGCCCCAGTACGAGCACCATCGGCCGCTGCCGATCTCCAAACATCTCGCCAGACATCCTTGTTACCTTTCCTTTACCGCAATTTGAGGGTGGACAGACCGAACAGGCACAGCATCAGCGTGATAATCCAGAAACGCACCACCACCTGCGTTTCCTTCCAGCCGGACAATTCGAAATGGTGATGCAGCGGCGCCATCTTCAGCAGGCGCCGCCCCTCGCCGTAACGCTTCTTCGTGTACTTGAACCACGACACCTGCAGCATCACCGACAGCGTTTCCGCGACGAAGATGCCGCCCATGATGAACAGCACGATCTCCTGGCGCACGATCACCGCGACCGTGCCGAGCGCGCCGCCGAGCGCCAGCGCGCCGACGTCGCCCATGAACACCTGCGCGGGGTGCGTGTTGTACCAGAGGAACGCGAGCCCTGCCCCGCCCATCGCGGAACAGAAGATCAGCAGTTCACCGGCGCCCGGGATGTGCGGGAACAGCAGGTATTTCGAATAGACCGAACTGCCCATCACGTACGCGAACACGCCGAGCGAGCCGCCGACCAGCACGACCGGCATGATCACGAGGCCGTCGAGACCGTCGGTCAGGTTGACCGCGTTGCTCGCGCCGACGATCACGAAGTAGGTCAGCACGATGAAGCCCCAGACGCCCAGCGGGTAGCTGATCGATTTCAGGAACGGCAGCATCAGGTCGGCCCGCGCGGGCAGCCCCATCGACAGGCCGCTGCGCACCCACGCCATGAACAGGTCGAACACGCGCACGTTGTTCGCCTCGGACACGCTGAATGCGAGGTAGACCGCCGCGAACAGGCCGATCACCGACTGCCAGAAATACTTTTCGCGCGACGACATCCCGCGCGGGTCCTTGTAGACGACCTTGCGGTAGTCATCGACCCAACCGATCACGCCGAAGCCGAACGTGACGAGCATCACGATCCAGATGAAACGGTTCGTCAGGTCGCCCCACAGCAGCGTCGCGACCGCGATGCCGATCAGGATCAGCACGCCGCCCATCGTCGGCGTACCGGACTTGACGAGATGGCTCTGCGGGCCGTCCTTGCGCACGGCCTGCCCGACCTTCATTTGCGTCAGCTTGCGGATCACCCACGGTCCGCACACGAGCCCGATCCCGAGCGCGGTGATGGTAGCCATCACCGCACGGAACGTCAGGTACGTGAACAAGCGCAAAAAGCTTGCGTCTCCTTGCAGCCATTGCGCCAGCGCCAGCAGCATGCTTCCTTCCTTCTACTCAGTGTGCAGCGGGCACCGTGCCCGCCGCGGGTTGGTTCGTCAGCGCGTCGACCACGCGCTCCATCTTCATGTACCGCGAGCCCTTCACGAGCACCGTCGCCCGCGCGCCATAACCCGCCGCGAGCAGCGCCGTTACCAGCGCGCCGACGTCGCCGAAATGGCGCGCCGTGTCGCCGTACGCCGTACACGCGTCGCGCGACGCATCGCCGAGCGCGAACAGCGCATCGATGCCGCGCTCGCGCGCATACGCACCGATCTCCCGGTGGAATGCCGGGCCTTCGTCGCCGACCTCGCCCATGTCGCCGATCACCAGCACGCGCGGCGCCGGTTGTGCGGCCAGCACGTCGATCGCCGCACGCATCGAATCGGGGTTCGCGTTGTAGGTGTCGTCGACGACCGTCGCACCCGCGAGGCTGCCGACGTCCGCCCGCCGAACCTGCAAACGGCCCTTGACCGGCTCGAACGATTCGAGGCCCTGCTTGATCGCGGCCAGCTCGATGCCGGCAGCGAGCGCCGCGGCCGTTGCCGCCAATGCGTTGCGTGCGTTGTGCTCGCCGAGCGCGCGCAACCGCACCGTCACTGCGCCGGACGGTGTGTCGATCGCAAGCTCGCCGCCGTTCAGACGGCCCGTGACCTGCGCTTCGACCTGCCGTTCGGCGTCGTGCAGCGCGAAATCGAGAATCCGGTTGCCGGTCGCCGCGACGCGCCAGATACCGGCGTACGCATCGTCGGCCGGAAACACCGCGACGCCGTCCGGCGTCAGCGCGTGGATCACGGCCGCGTGTTCGAGCGCGACGGCTTCGACCGTCGCCATGAATTCCTGGTGCTCGCGCTGCGCGTTGTTGACCAGCGCGACGGTCGGCGCCGCGAGGCGCGCGAGGATTTCGGTCTCGCCCGGATGGTTCATCCCGAGCTCGATCACCGCGACGCGATGCGCGCCCGACAGGCGCAGCAGCGTCAGCGGCACGCCGATGTCGTTGTTCAGGTTGCCGGCCGTCGCCAGCCGCGCGTCGGCGCCGACTGCCGCCGCAAGGATCGACGCGATCATTTCCTTGACGGTCGTCTTGCCGTTGCTGCCCGTGACCGCGACGAGCGGCACCGCGAAGCGCTTGCGCCAGCCGTGCGCAAGTGCGACGAGCGCGGCACGCGTTTCGCCGCCCTCGACAACCGGCATCGCGAGGCCCGCAGGCACGTGCGCGACGAGCGCTGCGGCTACGCCGCGCGCCGCCACGTCGCCGAGGAAGTCGTGCGCGTCGAAGCGCTCGCCCTTCAGCGCGACGAACAGGTCGCCCGGACCGGCCGTGCGGCTGTCCGTCGACACGCGCTCGAACGTGACGTCCGGATCGCCGTGGACGGTGGCGCCAGGAATCAGGCGGGCGGCTTCGCCGAGACTGAGCATCGTCATTCGCCGCCTCCCTTGCCATGCGTCGCGCGTGCCGCGAGCGCGAGCCGGGCGTGATCCTGATCCGAGAACGTGCGCTTCTTGCCCATGATTTCCTGCGTTGCCTCGTGCCCCTTGCCGGCCAGCACGACGACATCCTCGCGGGCGGCTCCGCGCACGGCCTGCAGGATCGCGCTCGCGCGATCCTCGATGCGGCGCGCGCAATCGGGCGCGGTCATGCCCGCGATGACTTGATCGATGATGCGCTGCGGATCTTCGCTGCGCGGGTTGTCGCTCGTGACGACGACTTCGTCGGCAAGCCGCTCGGCGATCGCCCCCATCAGCGGGCGCTTCGTCGCATCACGATCGCCGCCGCAGCCGAACATGCATACGAGGCGGCCGCCGCGCGCCGCAGCGATCGGGCGCAGCGCGTCGAGCGTCTTTTCGAGCGCATCGGGCGTGTGCGCATAGTCGATCACGACCAGCGGTTCGTCGTTCTGCAGCCGGCCGCCAAGGCGCTGCATGCGGCCGTTGACGGACTCGAGCCGTGCGATCTCCGCGACCGCCGCGTCGAACGGCAGGTCGACCGCGAGCAGCGAGCCGAGCACCGCGAGCAGGTTGCTGACGTTGAACGCGCCGAGCGTGCCGACCTCGACGTCCGCATCGCCCCACGACGAGCGCAGGCGAAATGCCGTGCCCGTGGCGGTCGCGCGCACGTCGAGCGCGACCAGCTCGCGATCGGCGTCGGGCGCCTGCGCGTCGCCGATCCCGTATGCGATCGTGCGCACACGGCCGGCCAGCTTCTCGAGCAGGCGGCGGCCGGCTGCGTCGTCGCGATTGACGACCGCCGCGCGCAGGCCGCGCCAGGCGAACAGCTTCACCTTCGCGGCTTCGTACGCGTCGAACGTGCCGTGATAGTCGAGGTGATCCCGCGTGAGGTTCGTGAAGACGGCAATGTCGAATGCCGTGCCGTTCACGCGCCCCTGATGCAGCGCGTGCGACGACACTTCCATTGCGACGGCCTTCGCGCCCGCGTCGTGCAGTTGCGCGAGGCTGCGCTGCAGTTGCGGCGCGTCCGGCGTCGTGAAGCCGGTCGGCACCAGCCGCCCCAGCATGCCGCTGCCGAGCGTGCCGATCAGCGCGCACGGCTGGTGCAGCGCCGTCAGCGCGGCAGCGATCCATTGCGTGCACGACGTCTTGCCGTTCGTACCGGTCACGCCGATGGCGAGCAGGCTGTCGCTCGGGTCGCCGTACCAGCCGCTGGCGATCTCGCCGGCCAGCTGATCGAGCGCCGGCACCGCGAGTGCGACGGGTACGGCCGGTGCGGCCACGAGGCCTTCCGGCTGATACAGCACGGCGGCCGCGCCGCGGGCGACGGCATCGGAAATGAAGGCGCGATTGTCTGCCCCGTCGACCGCATAACCAAGAAACACATCGCCAGCCTGCAGGCTGCGCGTGTCCGCATGCAGTTGCGCCGCGGGGGCCACGTGCTGGCGCAGCCACGCAAGCGCGGCCGCGATCTGCTGATGCGCCGGATGGGAACTGCGAGCGGCGCTCATCGAACAACTCCTGGTGAATTACGTGTCGTGCTGGATACGATCATATGCTTCGCACCGCCGCCCGCGGCGAGCTTTTGCGGGCCCGGCTTGGCGGGCGCGCCCGGCGCGTCGTCGGACACGACGAGCTGCTTGATCGGCATGTTCGGCGGCACGTTCAGCGCGCGCATCGTATCGCCCGCGATCGCCGAGAATACGGGGCCCGACACCTGGCCGCCGAAGTGGCTGCCGGCAGTCGGTTCGTCGACCGACACCGCAACGACGATGCGCGGGTTCGGCATCGGTGCCATCCCGACGAACGACGCGCGGTACTTGCGCGTGTAGCCGTGGCCTTCGTGCTTGTACGCGGTGCCGCTCTTGCCGCCGACGCGATAACCCGGCACGGCGGCGTCGGGCGACGTGCCGCCCGGCGCGACCACGGTCTCGAGCATCGCGCGCACTTCGCGCGCGGTGGTCGGGTTGAACACCTGCGTACCCACGACCGGCTGGTTGGGGTCGGTCTTGAAAATGGTCACAGGCATCAGCTCGCCGTCATGCGCGATCGCCGTGTATGCGCGCGCGAGCTGGAACAGCGACACCGACAGGCCATAGCCGTACGACATCGTCGCCTGCTCGATGCGACGCCAGCTCTTCCACGGACGCAGGCGGCCGGCCACCGCGCCCGGGAACCCGACCTTCGGCGCCTGGCCGAGGCCGATGCTCGTATACATATTCCACATTTCCTCGGGCCGCATCGTCATCGCGATCTTCGTCGCGCCGATGTTGCTCGACTTCTGGATCACGCCGCCGACCGTCAGCGTGCCGAACCCCGCGTCGTCGGTGATCGGCGCGCCGTCGAGCACGAAATGCCCGTTGCCGGTCTCGACGAGCGTGTTCGGCGTCACGCGGTGCAGGTCGAGCGCGAGCGACACCGTGAACGGCTTCATGATCGAGCCCGGCTCGAACACGTCGGTCATGATCCGGTTGCGCAACTGCTCGCCCGTCATGCGCGAGCGGTCGTTCGGGTTGTAGGTCGGATAGTTGACCAGCGCGAGCACCTCGCCGGTACGCACGTCGACGACCATCGCCGCGCCAGCCTTCGCCTTGAACTTCTCGACGGCGGCCTTCAGGTTCGCATACGCGATGTACTGGATCTTGCTGTCGATCGACAGGCCGACGTCCGTCCCGTTGTGCGGCGGGATTTGTTCGGCGACGTCCTCGACGATGTGCCCCATCCGGTCCTTGATCACGCGGCGCACGCCGGACGTGCCGGACAGCATCTTCTGGTCGCCGAGCTCGACGCCCTCCTGCCCTTCGTCCTCGACGTTCGTGAAGCCGATCAGGTGCGCGGTGATCTCGCCTTCCGGATAGAAGCGCTTGTATTCGTTGCGCTGATAGATACCGGGAATGTCGAGCGCGGCGACCTTGTCCGCGATGTCGATCGGCACCTGGCGCTTCACATAGACAAAACCCTTGTCTTCCGACAGCTTCACGCGCAGTTCCTTCTGCGTCATGCCGAGGAGCTTGCCGAGCTGGTTGACCTTGTCCGCGCCGAGATCGTCCGGCACGGCGTCCGGAATCGCCCAGATCGCGCGCACGGGCAGGCTCGTCGCGAGCACGAGCCCGTTACGGTCGAGGATCTTGCCGCGCGTGGCCGGCAGCTCGATCGTGCGCTGATAGCGGCTTTCGCCCTGCTTCTGATAGAACGCGTTGCCGGGCCCCTGAATCCAGAACGCCCGCGCGGCCAGCGCGACGAACGCCATGAACAGCAGGAACACGACGAGTTTCGAGCGCCACATCGGCAGATGCACGCCGAGCACGGGGCTCGACGAGAACTTCACGTCCTGGCGCTTTTGCGACGGCTTCATCGCGCGCCTCCGCTGCCCTTGGTGGCCGTGTCGGCCGAAGCGGGAATCGGCGCGTCGATCGCCTTCACGGCGCCCGGTGGCAGCGTCAGGTATTGGGTGCGGCCCGTCGTGATCGGCTGCATCTTCAGCGAGTCGTTCGCGAGTTGCTCGATGCGCGACGTCTTCGATAGCGCGCTCTGCTGATATTGAAGCTGCGCGTAGTCCTGCTGGAGCTGACGCTCCTGCGACTGCGCGCGCTGCAGCTGGATGAAGATCTGGCGCTGCTGGTTCGTCGAGTTGACGACCGACAGCGCGCAGCCCATCACGATGATCAGCAGGAAGATATTGAAGCGGCTCATGGCGTGACGCGCTCCGCGATGCGCATCACAGCCGACCGGGCGCGCGGATTCGCGGCGACTTCCGCTTCGCTCGGAAACTGACGGCTGATTATCTTGAGCGGCGGGCTCGGGAGGTCGACGGCACGGATCGGCAGGCGACGATCGACCGCAGGCGCACTCGCGTGCGCCTGCATGAATCGTTTGACGATCCGGTCCTCGAGTGAATGAAAGCTGATGACCACCAGCCGCCCCCCTTGCTCCAGCAACGACAGTGCCGCGTCTAGTACGACTTGCAGGTCCGCAAGCTCTTGATTGACGTGAATCCGTATAGCCTGAAAGGTGCGGGTTGCCGGATCCTTGCCCTTCTCACGGGTTTTGACGACGTTACCCACGATTTGGGCAAGCTCGCCCGTGGTGTCGAGAGGCCCAAGACGGTCGGACTCTGCCCGGCGAGCAACAAGCGCCTTTGCAATCTGAAAAGCAAACCGTTCTTCCCCATAATCCCGTATCACCTCCGTCAATTCCTGCACCGAAGCCCGCGCGAGCCACTCGGCCGCCGACTCGCCACGCGTCGGATCCATTCGCATGTCCAGTGGGCCATCCGCGCGAAAGCTGAAGCCGCGCGCCGGATCGTCCACCTGTGGCGAGGACACGCCCAGGTCCAGCAACACACCCGACACCTTCTCGACGCCGCGCGCCGCAAGCGCGTCGCGCATCGATGCAAAGCTGTCATGCACGATCGAGAAGCGCGCATCCTCGATGCGCTGCGCCGTCTCGATCGCCCTCGGATCCTTGTCGAACGCGATCAGCCGGCCGGCCGGCGCCAGCCGCGCGAGCACCGCGCGGCTATGACCGCCGCGCCCGAACGTGCCGTCGACATAAATGCCGTCCGGCCGCGTCACGAGCGAATCGACCGCTTCGTCCAACAGCACGGTCCGATGTTGCAATTCGTTTCCCATCGCGGGCGTCTCCGTCACCGCAATCAGAACGTAAAGTTCTTCAGCGCGTCGGGCATGCCCTGCGCCATCGCTGCCTGCTCCTTCGCGATGTAGGTCTGTGAATCCCACAGCTCGAAGTGACTACCCATTCCCAACAACATGACTTCCTTTTCGAGTCCGGCCGCCATCCGCAGCTCGGGCGATACGAGAATCCGGCCCGCGCTGTCGAGATCGACATCCATCGCATTGCCGAGAAAAATCCGCCGCCACCAATGTGCATCCATCGGCAGCGCGGCGATCTTGGCGCGGAATACCTCCCATTCGGGGCGCGGAAACAGCAACAGGCAGCCGTCCGGGTGCTTGGTCACAGTCACCCGTCCTTCTGCCTGTCCTTGCAGCGCTTCGCGATAGCGAGCCGGCACCGACATCCGCCCTTTCGCATCGAGCGTCAGCGCCGACGCCCCTTGGAACACTTTCCGCTCTCCCGTTCAGGGCACCGAAGCACCCGCTCAACGCTCAAGAATTTAGCCGGAATAGCCCGCTAAATCACACAAAAATACACTTTCTCACACTGTCTCCCACTTTAGAGGAAGGGTTTGGCACGGTCAAGGGAGCGGCCCGGTTTTTTGACGAATTTTGTTAGTTAGAACAAGGACTTACGCGCACATGCTCATGGGACCCCTCATTCCAAAAATCGTTATAAATGAATGAGCTAGTGCAACTTGTGAAGGTGATACGTGAGAAAGGCGGGCCAGACTGGCGTGCGGACGGGGCTTTCGGGGGCGGGAAAACGCGGAAAAAACGGGCGGTATCGGGGACGGCGAACCGGGGCGGCGTCGCGTGTCGCCCCGGCCCGAATGTCAGAGATAGTACGCAGTGTTCGTCATGACTTTCGACGCGGCGCGCATCAGCATCCGTGCGGGCAGCGGCAGTTCGATCCCGCCGGCGTCGGTCGCGGCCTTGCCGTGCTTCACCTCGTCGAGCCGCATCTGCTCGACGATCGCGCGCGACGCCGTGTCGGTCGCCGGCAGTTCGGAGAGGTGTCCGTCGAGGTGGCTCTCGACCTGACGCTCCGTCTCCGCCATGAACCCAAGGCTGACCTTGTCGCCCAGCGTTCCGGCCACGACGCCGATCGCGAGCGCGCCAGCGTACCACAGCGGGTTGAGCAGGCTCGGACGCGAATCGAGTTCCTTCAGCCGATGCGCGGTCCACGCCAGGTGATCCTCCTCCTCGCGCGCGGCTTCCTCGAACATCGCCTTCGACGACGACGAGCGCGCGGTCAGCTTCTGCGCCTGATAAAGCGCCTGTGCACAGACCTCGCCGACGTGGTTCACGCGCATCAGCCCGGCGGCATGCGTGCGCTCGGCGGGCGTCAATTCGCCGGCCGGCGGCTCCGCCGGCACGGGCACCGGGCGGCTCATCCGGCTAATGCCGGTCAGCGATCGCAAGCCGCGATCGAATTCGCTGATCAGTTCATCCAACACCATCCTGTTCTCCTGGCTGCGTGTGCTGCCGCGAGCGGCAAAGGCACGTGCTCCGCTGCGTAACCGACTTGATTATTCAGCGGAAATTGCGGTTAACCCGTGATTTTAACCATTGTTGCATAAAGGAAACATGGCGACCTTGAGCCACGGCATTTTGCTTTGTCCGAAAAATCGGTTTTGCTACATTACGTGCGACTTCTTGCGAAGTTGATGGGGCCCGTCACCACAACATAACTATCCGCCCCGCCAAAAAAATTCAGTGATTCTTGGAGATCCGTTAATGAAAAAGTCGCTTCTCGCGCTCGTCGCGCTGGGCGCGTTTGCTGGCGCAGCCCATGCGCAAAGCAGCGTGACGCTTTACGGCATCATCGACGAAGGCTTCATCTTCAACAACAACGCCAAGGGCGGCCATCTGTACGGTCTGGCAAGCGGCGTGATGCAAGGCAGCCGCTTCGGCCTGCGCGGCACCGAAGATCTGGGCAGCGGCCTGAAGGCGATCTTCGTGCTCGAGAACGGTTTTGACGTCAACTCCGGCAAGCTCGGCCAAGGCGGCCTGATGTTCGGCCGCCAGGCTTACGTCGGCCTGTCGAGCCAGTACGGTACGGTCACGCTGGGTCGCCAGTACGACTCCGTCGTCGACTTCGTTGGCCCGCTCGAGGCAGGCGACCAGTGGGGCGGCTACATCGCCGCTCACCCGGGCGACCTCGACAACTTCAACAACGCGTACCGTGTGAACAACGCGGTCAAGTACATGAGCCCGAGCTACGGCGGCTTCACGTTCGGCGGCATGTACAGCTTCGGTGGCCAGGCCGGCCAGTTCTCGAAGAACCAGGTCTGGTCGCTCGGCGCCGGTTACAACAACGGCCCGCTGGTGTTGGGTGTCGGCTACTTGAACGCACGCACGCCGGCGAACTTCGGCGGCATGTTCAACACGGGCGCGTCGGCTGCTGCGACGGCTGTGTCGTCACCCGTCTACGGCGCCTATGCGAACAGCGCGAACACGTACCAGGTCATCGGCGCGGGCGGCGCATACACGTTCGGCGCGGCAACGATCGGCGCGACGTACTCGAACACGAAGTTCAAGGGCTTCTCGGTGGGTCCGTTCGTGAACCAGACCGCGACGTTCAACAACGGCGAAATCAACTTCAAGTATCAGCTGACCCCTGCGCTGATCGTCGGCGCAGCGTACGACTACACGCAAGGCAGCAAGATCGACGGCAACTCGGCAGCCAAGTACCACCAAGGCTCGCTGGGCGTCGATTACTTCCTGTCGAAGCGCACTGACGTCTACGTGATCGGCGTGTATCAGCATGCGTCGGGCAACGCGCTCAACGCGGCAGGCGACGTCGTTCAGGCACATGCTTCGATCAACGGTCTCGATCCGTCGACGACCAGCAACCAGGTCGCAGCGCGCGTCGGCATCCGTCACAAGTTCTAATCAGCTTGCCTGACAAGCCGCAGCATATTGAAGGCGCCTTCGGGCGCCTTTTTCTTTTTGGGGCCGGGAAGTGGTGAGCGGTGAGCTGGATGGTCGGTGCACACCGCATTCACGGATGCGTACCGTTCGCGGTGCCCCATCGACCCGCACGCTATTGCCGGCTGCCCGCGGCTTGCACCGAGGTGCCGCGCCATTCGACACGGGCAGCCCGGCCGAGACGTTCCGTCGACGCGCCGCGCCGGGTCGAACGTGCATCGTTCCGGCGAAAGCCAAATGGTGCGCCGCAACTCCGATGCCGGCACCACAAACAAAAAAGCCCGGCACAGGCCGGGCTCGTTCGTTCGACTTCGGTGTTACGCGCGTCCGTCGCGCAGTTCGCGCCGCAGGATCTTGCCGACGTTCGTCTTCGGCAGTTCCGTGCGGAACTCGACGAGTTTCGGCCGCTTGTAGCCGGTGAGCCGCTCCTTGCAGTACGCGAGGATGTCCTTGTCGGTCAGTGCCGGGTCCTTCTTCACGACGAACAGCTTCACGGCTTCTCCCGAGTGCTCGTCCGGAACGCCGACCGCTGCCACCTCGAACACGCCCGGGTGCGACGCCACCACGTCCTCGACCTCGTTCGGATACACGTTGAAACCGGATACCAGGATCATGTCCTTCTTCCGGTCGACGATCTTCACGTAACCGCGCGCGTCCATCACGCCGACGTCGCCGGTCTTGAAGAAACCGTCCGGGAACATGACCTTCGCGGTTTCGTCCGGACGGTTCCAGTAGCCGGCCATGACCTGCGGCCCGCGGATGCAGATCTCGCCCGGTTCGCCGAGCGCGACGTCGTTGCCGGCGTCGTCGCGGATGGCAACTTCAGTCGATGGCAGCGGCAGGCCGATCGTCCCGCTATATTCAGTCGCAGTCACCGGGTTGCAGGTCGCAACCGGCGACGTTTCGGACAGGCCATACCCTTCGACGATCGCCGTATGGGTCTTCTCATACCAGCGCTTCGCGACGCCTTCCTGGATCGCCATGCCGCCGCCGTTGGCGATCACGAGCTTCGACAGGTCGAGCAGGTTGAATTCGGGATGGTTCAGCAGTGCGTTGTACAGCGTGTTGACCGCCGGAATCGTCGAGATCTGATAACCCTTCAGTTCCTTGATCATGCCGCCAATGTCGCGCGGATTCGGAATCAGGATGCCCATGCCGCCCGTGCGCATCGTCAGGAAGCCGCAGACCGTCAGCGCGAACACGTGATAGAGGGGCAGCGCGACAACCGTCACGAACTGCTTCACGTCGGGGTACTTCTCGTGCGCGGGATGGTGCCACGCACCGGCCTGCAGCACGTTCGACACGATGTTCCGGTGCAGCAGCGTCGCGCCCTTCGCGACGCCCGTCGTCCCGCCCGTGTACTGGAGGAACGCGACGTCGTCGGGGCCGAGCTTCTGCGGCGTGAAGGTCTGCCGCGCCCCTTCCGACAGCGCGGCCTTGAAGCGCGTGAACGACGGAAGCTGCCAGGCCGGCACCATCTTCTTCACGTTGCGCACGACGCAATTGACGAGCCAGCCCTTGATGCCCAGCAGGTCCCCCATCGACGCGACCACGACATGCTTGACGGCGGTATTGGCGATGACGGCCTGCAGCGTCGACGCGAAATTCTCGAGGATGACGATCGCCTCCGCCCCGCTGTCCTTCAGCTGATGTTCAAGCTCGCGCGGCGTATAGAGCGGATTGACGTTGACGACGGTGTAGCCCGCGCGGAGCACCGCAACGATCGCCACCGGGTACTGCAGCACGTTCGGCATCATGAGCGCGACGCGCGCGCCGCGCTTCAGGCCGCGCGACTGCAGCCACGCGCCGAACTGGCGCGACAGCACATCGAGTTCGCCGTATGTGATGCTCTTGCCCATGCAGACGAACGCGTTGCGGTCGCGATACTGCTTGAAGCTTTCGTCGAGAAGATCCGGGATGGAAGGATACGGGGACGCGTCAATTTCGGCTGGAACGCCGGGTGGGTACGATTTCAGCCAAATTTTGTCCATACTACGCGTCTCCTCACAGATTTTCGAATGGTCGTGCTAAAACGCATCGTAGCGGCTCGCCCCTTCCGAGACAACAGGGTTAGATGCCCAATTCGAACTTTCGAATAAATTCGTCTGATCATATTCGGAAGTTCGGTCAAATGCGCTCAACTTCTACCAGACAATCGTAAAACGTCGCCGAATTGCCGAGATCGGTGAGCGCCTGGCTCGTCACTTCGTTCGCGTTGCGCCCGTCCGCCGACAGTTTCTTCCACCAGATCGACAGCCCTACGACGAGCCCCGCCCGCGCGCGATCAGTCACTCTTGCAACCGCCTGCATCGATCCGCGGTCGTTGAAGATGCGTACGACGTCGCACTCCCCGATGCCGCGCGCATCGGCGTCGGCCGGGTGAATGTCGAGGTGCGGCTGGCCTTCCGTGCTGCGCAGGCTGTCCACGTTGACGAACGTGCTGTTCAGGAAATGCCGGGCCGGCGGTGAAATCATCGCAAGCGGATAGCGGGCGGCGAGCTCGGGCGCGGCCTCCGCCGACTCGAACGGCGGCAGGTAATCGGGCAACGGATCCATGCCCATCTGCTCGAGTCGCGCGCTGTAGAACTCGCATTTGCCGGACGGTGTGCGGAAGCCGCCATTCGCGAAAGGCGCGTCCGCCACCTTGAGCTTCAGCCAGCCGGCACGCTTCAACGTCTCCCAGTCGCTGTCGAGCGCCGGATCGTCCCAACGGAACGCCGCCTGCGCGACCTCTTCGTCGCTGTGATAAAGCGCGGGCTCCTCGAGCCCCATGCTGCGCGCAATGCCGCGAAAGATGTCGGTATTCGGCCGTGCGTCGCCGACCGGCGGAATCGCCGGCAGATTCGCCATCACGTAGGTGTGACCGTACGACTTGTGGACGTCGAGATGCTCGAGCTGCGTCGTGGCCGGCAACACAATGTCGGCGAAATCGACCGTATCTGTCTTGAAGTGCTCGAGAACGACCGTGAACAGGTCTTCGCGCGCGAATCCTGCGGCGACTTTTGACGAGTCGGGTGCGACCGCGACCGGATTCGAGTTGTAGACGATCACGGCTTCGACCTTCGGCCCGAAAGTCGCGTCGCCCGGATGCTGCAGCGCATCGCCGATCGCATTCATGTTGACGATGCGCGGCAGTTTGTGCGGCCAGCCGGGCATCAGATCGGGGCGCAGCAGCGCCGCCTGATTGACCGGTGCGGATTCCGACGACGAGAGCAGCAGCCCGCCGGCCCGATCGCGCCACGCGCCCGTCAGCGCAGGCAGGCTCGCAATCGCGCGCACGGCATTGCCGCCGCCGCGCACGCGCTGCATTCCGTAATTGAGGCGGATCGATGCCTTGCGAGTCGCGCCGTAACGACGTGCGAGTTCGATCAGTTCCGACGCGTCGATGCCGCAGATCTGCGCGACACGCTCCGGCGGATAAGACAGGGCTCGCGCCTTGAGCGCATCGAAGCCGAGCGTATGACGCGCGACATAGTCATGATCGAGCAGATCTTCGGTGATCAACACATGCATCATGCCGAGCGCGAACGCCCCATCGGTGCCCGGTTTCAATGCGATGTGCTGATGGCATTTCTCTGCCGTCAGCGAGCGGTACGGATCGATTGCGACGAGACGGGCGCCGCGACGCTTGGCTTCCTGCGCGCGGGTCCAGAAATGCAGGCTGGATGCGATCGGATTGGCACCCCAGATCAGGATCAGCTCGCTTTCCTCGAAATGCTCGAGATGCATGCCGACGCTTCCGCCATACGTATAGCGCAGCCCTGCCGCACCGGCCGCGGCGCAGATTGCCCGCTCGAGTCGGGACGCACCGAGTTTATGGAAGAACCGCTGCGCAATGCCTTCGCCTTGCACGAGCCCCATCGTTCCCGCATAGCTGTACGGCACGATCGCCTCCGGCGCGCGCGCGGCGATTTCCCCGAGACGACGACCGATCTCCTCGAATGCCTCGCTCCAGCTGATCGGCACGAAGCGCCCCTCCCCCTTCGCGCCGACGCGCTTGAGGGGAACTGTGAGCCGGTCGGGATGGTGAACGCGGTCGGCGTATCGGCTGACTTTCGTACACAACACGCCTTGCGTGGGCGGATGATCGGGATCGCCCGTGACCTTGATCGCCCGGCCGTTTTCGACTGTCACGTGCATGGCGCACGTGTCCGGACAATCGTGCGGGCAAACGGCCCGAGCTATCTGAGTGGCGGCATTCATTGTTCTGGATGCTGCTGGGGTGGAGATTCGCAAATTTTACGTGGACGGGCCGAATAGGGCTGCATTTCGCACGAATTTCTCGCCTATTGGCGAAACAGCGGTAATGACGGATGACGAATATCGACACGGGACCCGCTTCGAAAGGCCGGCGCGACGATCGAGGTATGGAGTGGGTATGAAAGCGGGGGTACGCGCGTTGCGGCTTGAGCAGAAAACGGAGGCGATTCGCGTGTCCGAGACCGCGTTTTCCGTCGCCCAAATGCAAAAACCCCCGCCTGTTCGGGCGGGGGTTTCTGGCTTAGGGAGCCTGACGATTACCTACTTTCACACGGGAATCCGCACTATCATCGGCGTA